>CAYHBB010000001.1:0-51221 GCA_964354795.1 uncultured Planctomycetales bacterium
CCTTGAGCTACCGGCAAAATAGTGTAAACTTTTTGTACGGAGGTGGGGATGAGAATATACAATTCTAAGGGCGCATGGGTCATATTATTGGCTTTGATTTTCCTGCCATTTCAGGCTTATGCCGAAAAAATCGGCGTGGGAATCGGGGTAGGTATTGGGGTTCCCTCTTCGAGTTCAGGTGACTCTCATCAATCCAGCAACGCGACAAGCCAAAATTTTTCTAACATACACAACTCCTCATCCGTTTACAAGGCGAGTAATTTAAACAGCGCCAATCAGAATCAGACATCAAACACCAACCAGAATACACAAAATCGTAACAATATACCGGTTTACGTGGGGGTTAATTCTAGGACGAATACGGTGGGTAGGGTGCAGATAGGTGAACATGGTTCCTTTCTTACGCTAGATCAAATAAAGCAGTTTGACGGTGACAAAAATGGCTCGGTAAATACAGAAGAATTCCAGAGGGTGACGAGTAATAACAATTTCAACTGGAATGTAAAAGGCTCCCCCTGCAATATTACTGGAGACACCCAGGATGCAGAAAAGATGCTTGATTATATGGATACCGCCAAGGGGTACATGGCAGACCTTAATTATACCTTCGACCCACCCCCAACCATAAATATAGGGGATAATGGCAAGGGGAGTTACGGGTCAGATAACTTATGGCAGATTTCAGAAGTAAATCGGGATACTATGTATAGCAAGGTTATTCAGAAGTCTTTACAAGGTAAGTATCCGAGTATATCATACACAGACTTAGAGGGTTATTCGCGTTATTATGCCAGCCATCTGCCGGAAAGCAATGAAGCAGAACTATCAGAAGGGTTTACCTATAATCCTGACTTCGCAGACTTGAATGGCGATGACATTACCCAAGCCCATAAAGACCGTGAACAAGGATTGATTACTCAGGATGAGTGCGATCAGATTGGGCAGAACGCAACCAACAATAATCTTGCCCTTTCTGAAAGGCTTCAGCATGACGGCACCACCCCTGAGACCGCCTCCAATACCTTGGACAACAGCTATGCCAGCAGCTATTAATGACCGCACACAAGCCCCGGATATCCTAGAATCCACTATATAGGCCAGAGATAGCTTCAATAATATCGTGCCTTAAAGCATAAAATTTATATTCCTGCCAATTTTTCAAACTCCGCCTTTTCGTTGACAATCAACCCAATATTACTATAATAAAGGCATGAAGAACGTTATTTGCGCCTTTTTAATCACCGTAGCCTTACTAACCACAGGAGTCTTTGCCATGGAGCATAACACCGTAGTTTTGGAAACCACACAAGGGGCGATTGAGATCAAACTCATGCCTGATGTCGCGCCAAAGGCCTGCGAGAATTTTACTAAGCTGGTTGAGAAAGGTTATTATAACGGGATCATTTTTCACCGGGTGATCAAAGGCTTCATGCTTCAGTGCGGAGACCCTACCGGTACCGGCCGCGGCGGGACCTCTATCTGGGGCAAGCCTTTCGGTGATGAGGTGAAAGCGGATGTCACTTTTGATAAGCCGGGACTTTTAGCCATGGCTAATTCTGGACCCAATACCAACGGCAGCCAGTTTTTTATCACTGTTGCCAAAACTCCCTGGTTAAATATGCTCCACACCATCTTCGGCGAGGTCATAATAGGCTATGACGTCGTAGAGAAGATTGAAAATACCGCTTCTGATTCGCAAGACCGCCCGCTAGCTGAGCAAAAGATTATCAAGGCCTACGTAAAAACCACGCCTTAGTCCGAATTCTGGTTTCTAAAAATGAAAGCCAAAATCAACTATAAGAGCGAGTTGAATCCCGCTCAATTGGATGCTGTGCAATCCACTCTCGGACCGCACTTAGTCATTGCCGGCGCGGGAAGCGGTAAGACCCGGGTCCTGGTGCACCGGGTGGCTTATCTGGTCGAGCAGGGGGTGAAGCCGGAGCAGGTCCTTTTACTCACCTTTACCCGTCGGGCAGCGGATGAGATGCTGCGCCGGGCGACTCTTTTGCTGGATGACCGTTGCAGCCGGGTCTCCGGAGGTACGTTTCATTCTTTCGCCAACTCTATCCTGCGTAAGTACGCTAAATTAGTCAATCTCTCCAACAGTTTCACTATCCTTGATGAATCCGATGCCCAGGATACGGTGAATCTGGTGCGCACCCAGATGGGGTTTCACAAGTCCGAGAAGCGCTTTCCCCGCAAAAAAGCCATCCTGGAGACTATCTCCAAAAGTATCAATAAATCTCAAGGACTGGAGGAAGTTATTTATGACGAATATCCGCATTTCATGGAATTCTCCGACGATATCAAAAAAATCCGCGATGGATACGTCAAATACAAGCAGCTTAAATCTTTGGTGGATTATGACGATTTGCTGGTTTATTTAAAACAGCTTCTGCTTACCCATGAGGATGTGCGCGTGCGGCTATCCCGGCAATAT
Source organism: uncultured Planctomycetales bacterium (assembly GCA_964354795.1). Taxonomy (GTDB): domain Bacteria; phylum Omnitrophota; class Gorgyraeia; order Gygaellales; family Profunditerraquicolaceae; genus JAPLLR01. Next base: position 2,441 of record CAYHBB010000001.1, read on the forward strand.
CAATACATCATGATTGACGAGTATCAGGACACTAATAAACTTCAGGCTTATATCGCCTGCCTTTTGGCGTCAGAGCATAAAAATATTATGGTGGTGGGAGATGACGCCCAGAGTATTTATTCATTCCGCGGAGCCAACTTTAAAAATATAATAGACTTTCCCAAAATATTTAAAGATACCCGGATTATTACCCTAGAAGAAAATTACCGCTCAACTCAACCCATCCTGAATTTGGCTAATGCCTTGATCCGCCCGGCGCAGGAAAAGTTCGAGAAAAATCTCTTCACCAAAAAAAGCGGAAAAGTGTTGCCTGTATTTGTGGATGCTCAGGATGACCATGCGCAGTCAAGATTTGTAGCGGACAAGATCCTGGAATTGCGGGAAGAGGGGGTGGAGCTAGAGGATATCGCGGTATTATTCCGCTCCGGATGGCATTCCAATGATCTGGAGGTGGAGTTAGCCAGCCGCAATATCCCTTTTGTCAAATACGGCGGCCAGAAATTCGTGGAAGCTGCGCACATCAAGGACATGCTTTCGTACTTGCGCATCGTTTATAATCATAACGACGAGGTAAGCTGGCTTAGGGCCTTGCTTTTGTTGCCGGGGATCGGGCCAAAGACCGCTGAGCGCATTATTGCCGCTATCGCTAAAGGCAATGACGGTGAGGCAAAAGATGAAAAATTATTACAGAAAACCGAGGAGCTAAAGAAACTTTTTTCTTTGCTTAAGGAAAGCGACCCGGAAGATTTTGCTCCCGCGGATTTAATAGAAAAGTTTCTGGAATACTATCAGCCGTTGTTAAAAGAAAAATACGACGATTTCCATAAAAGGATCAATGATCTAAATTCACTGTTAGGCATTGCCTCCCGTTATGATTCTCTGGAGCATTTTTTGGCAGATATGGCATTGGAGCCTCCGGAGAGAGGGCTAGTCGAGGCAGGTAGAAAAGATCAGGATGATTCCACGCTTACGCTTTCCACGATACATTCGGCAAAAGGCCTGGAGTGGCATACAGTATTTCTGATTTATGTGGCAGAAGGGCACTTACCTTCTTATTTATCGCTGGAGAGCGAGGAAGATATAGAGGAGGAGCGCCGTTTATTTTATGTGGCTGCTACCCGGGCCAAAGAAAACCTGTTTTTACTTAAGCCGCACCTTGACCGCTCTCCGCGCTCATTTATGGATGGCGGGGGGCACGTTTTTACCCAGGTGTCGCGTTTTCTGGAGCAGGGGAATATCCTGGGAAAGCTGGTAGAAATAGAGAGCGCCGGGGATAGGGATGATTTTTCGGATATTGATGTCGAGGATATTATAGGTAAGAGTCTTCCCGGCGACCGGGAATTCTTCGGGAAGATGCGGGAATGCTTTGAGGATTAAGGTATTTTTCCTTGCCCCTGTACCGTATTCGTGCTAAAATTTAAGGGTTTAGAGAGAAAACCATGATCATTTCAGAAACTAAACCCGTTGTCCAGATTATAGATAGCTTAAAAGGCTATACCAGGATTTTTCTGGTAGGCTGCGGCGAGTGCGCAGCCACTTGCAAGACTGGCGGAGAGCCGGAGCTGGCTAAGATGAAAGAGGTGCTGGAAGCAGCCGGCAAAAGGATCGTGGGTATGTGCATGCCTTCTGCTCCCTGTGTAGCCAGCCAGGTCAAGGCTGAATTTGCTAAGAATATGAAATCCTTGTGCGAGGCTGAGGCAATCTTAGTTTTAGCCTGCGGCCTGGGTGCGCAGTCGGTAAAAGATAATGACCGGTTAGGGCTTGCTGTGCTGCCGGCGCTTAATTCTGTTTTTTCCGCGGTGATGGACGCAAAGGGTGATTTCTTTGAGAAATGTTCTTTATGCGGGGAATGCGTCCTTGATAAAACCGCGGGGATCTGTCCGGTTACCTTGTGCCCTAAGGGCCTGATGAATGGGCCGTGCGGCGGAGTGGATAAGGGTAAATGCGAGGTAGATAAAGACATAGATTGCGTCTGGGTATTGATTTATAAAGAGCTGGAGAAGAAAAAGAAGCTAGGGGATTTGTTAGAGATCCAAAAACCCAGGGATTTCAAGAAGCAAACCAAGCCGCATCGGTTAGTAACTAGTAAATCAGTAACTAGTAATCAGTAATTTTTTAAAGATGGCAGATCAGCATCCGTATTCAGATAAAGTAATGGACCACTTTACCAACCCGCGCAACGTCGGGGATATTCCGGATGCAAACGGCGTAGGCACCGTGGGAAACCCTATCTGCGGGGATGTGATGAAGATGTTTTTGAGAATAGAAAACGATGTGATTGTGGAGGTTAAATTTAAGACTTTTGGTTGCGGAGCGGCCATTGCTACCAGCTCCATGGTCACAGAGATGGTCAAGGGAAAGACCATTAGCGAAGCGTTGCAGATCTCTAATAAGGCGGTGGCTGAGGCCTTAGGTGGCCTGCCGGCAGTGAAGATGCACTGCTCGGTGTTGGCTGAAGAGGCCTTGCGCTCGGCTCTGCAGAATTATTACGAAAAACAAGGAATTCCCGTGCCTTTCGAGATAAAAAAGCGCGGACACGATGAACACGGGCATGGACATTAAGGAAGTCGCGTTGACAAAGAAGCTGTTGCGTAGTAAAATCCTTTTAAGGTTAAAAAGACAGAAGGAGGAAGATAGATCCCAGAAAATCAAGGCTATCGGTTCCAAACTTTTAAAAACAATCGAGTTTAAAAAGGCGAAGATAGTGATGTTTTACATCGCGCTTCGTGGGGAAGTAAATACAGATCAGATGATAAAAGCGGCAAAACAATTAGGTAAGATAGTGGCTGTGCCAGTCTGCATAAGCGATAGAATATCCATCAAGCCATGTATATTAGATGGCCACGGGGGGATGCGTAAAGGTCCCTATGGCGTGGTTGAACCGGCGGTAAAGAGGCCTGCGCGGCTCAGGGATTTGGACCTGATCATCGTGCCGGGCCTGGCCTTTGACAAAAAAGGCAACCGCCTCGGCCGCGGCAAGGGTTATTATGACCGTTTTTTAGGCTCGCTCCCCAAGGATACTCCCTCTATCGGCCTGGCATACGATTTTCAGATCTTACCAACTGTCCCCACTGCGTCCCACGATGTAAGCGTCACTCACGTCATTTCTGCGTAAATCGCAACGCCTGTAACAAATAAAGGAGGTTAGTAAACATGATTACCATAATTGTATGTATAGGTATTGCCCTGTTTGCCGCGGGCGCAGGTTATGTTTTGCGTAAGACAATTGCGGAGAAAAAGCTCCAGGCTGCCGAGGCCCAGGCTCAGCATATCATGGAGCAGGCGAAAAAAGACGCTCTGGATAAGCGCCGGGAAGCTGAGCTTGAGGCAAAGGACCTTTTGCACCGCATGCGCCAGGATTTTGAGCGTGAGACCAAAGACAGGCGCTTTGAGTTGTCGAATCTGGAGAAGCGGTTGTCTCAGAAAGAAGAGAATATTGACCGCCGCCTGGACCTCTTAGAGAAGAAAGAAAGAGATATCGAGGGGAAAAATGAGTTTATGCGCAAGGCCGAGGAAGGCCTGAAAGTCAAGGAAGGCCAGCTGCAGGCTTTGGTCGCCGAGGAGAAAGAAAGATTGCAAAAGATTTCTTCCTTGTCCGCGGAAGAGGCCAAGCAGATCTTGCTTAGCCGCTTGAATGAAGAGTTGAATAACGAGAAGGCGGTGTTTATCAAGAGGCAGGAGGAAGAGCTGCGCAGTATTTCTGATAAGAAGGCGCAGGAAGTGGTGAGCCTGGCAATACAGCGCTGTGCCGCGGAACATGCGGTAGAGTCAACGGTAAGCGTAGTCACTCTTCCCAATGACGAGATGAAGGGCCGGGTCATCGGCCGCGAAGGCCGCAATATTCGCGCCTTGGAAATGGCCACAGGCGTGGACGTGATAATTGACGATACTCCCGGGGCAGTTACTTTGTCGGCGTTTGATACGGTGCGCCGCGAGATCGCCCGCATGTCCTTAGAGAAACTTATTTCAGACGGACGCATCCATCCCGGAAGGATCGAGGAGATAGTCGAGAAGACCAAGAAAGAAATGGACGACAAGATCCGCGAAGAAGGGGAGCGCGTGGCATTCGAAATCGGGATAAACGGCCTGCACCCTGAGATCATCAAGCTGCTCGGGCGCCTGAAATACCGCACCAGCTTTGGACAGAACGCCCTGCAGCACTCCAAAGAAGTGGCTTTTCTTTTAGGGGTAATGGCTTCGGAGTTGAAGCTTGATTTTAAGCTGGCGCGCAGGATCGGCCTGTTGCATGATATAGGTAAAGCTGTGGATCACCAGATCGAAGGCACCCACGCGAAGTTAGGAGCGGATCTGGCCAGAAAATATAATGAGTCCCCGGATGTGGTTTCAGCCATAGAGGCGCATCACGAAGAGGCCCAGCCGACGACTATGTACGCGGTGCTGGCTATCGCTGCTGACGCTATCAGTGCCGCTCGACCGGGCGCCCGGCGCGAAACCCTGGAAACCTATATCAAGCGCTTGGAGAAACTTGAGTCTATCGCCAATCTTTTTAAGGGTGTGGAGAAATCTTTCGCCATACAGGCAGGGCGCGAAATACGCGTAATTGTACAACCGGAAAAGATCAATGACGCCGAGGCTATTAACATGGCGCGGGATATCCGTAAGAAGATCGAAGAAGGCATGGAATATCCCGGAACGATCAAGGTCACGGTCGTCAGGGAAATACGTGCCATAGAGTACGCAAAATAAGTTTAACCTTATCCCCCCTGCATTCTTGCAGAATGCAAACAGGGGGGATTAGCCCCTTCCTTAATAGGTGTAGGAAGGGCTACCCCTGTGGGGTTAATTCGCGCAAATAACTTATGTCGGAGCGAGTGAAACGAGCCCTCCATAAGTTATGCGCTCATTAATAATGAAAATATTATTTATCGGAGATATAGTCGGCAGCCCTGGAAGAGAGGCGGTTAGAAACCTTCTCCCTGAACTAAAGAAGGAATTCGCTTTGGATTTTGTCATCGCCAATGCGGAAAACGCTGCCGGTGGTTCAGGTATCACCCCGAAGGTGGCTGAAGAGCTTTTTGCTTCTGGCTGCGATGTGTTGACTTCCGGAGATCACATCTGGAAGAAGAAGGATATTTTTGAGCTGATCAATGCCGAGGAGCGGATTTTGCGCCCGGCGAATTTCCCGGCGGGTGCCGCCGGCCGCGGGGCATGCGTTTATAAGACCAAGTCCGGGGCCAAAGTCGGAGTAATAAATGTCAACGGACGGGTGTTTATGCAGGCGCTGGAGTGTCCGTTCCGCACCACGCTGGCTGCCCGGCAGGAGCTATCCAGGGAGACGAAAGTGATCATTGTGGATATCCACGCTGAGGCGACTAGCGAAAAAGTAGCGCTGGGCTGGTATATGGACGGCAAGGCCTCGGCGGTTTTGGGGACGCACACGCATATTCAGACCGCGGATGAGCGCATCCTTCCCGACGGGACAGCGTATCTGACTGACGCCGGGATGACCGGTCCGTATGATTCGGTCATCGGCAGGCGGGTGGAGGATGTGCTGGAAAGGTTTTTAAGTTGTGTTCCGGTAAAGTTCGAAGTGGCTGAGGAAAATGTGCAGCTGGCTGGGGCTGTGGTGGATGTTGATGAGTCGACAGGCAGGGCCAGGTCAATAGTCAGGGTGCAGAGAAAAGTAAAATGAAAAAAGCCGCGATATTTATTAGCTTTTGTTTAGGGCTTTGCGTTTTAGGCCTTATGTCTAATTCCTGTGCCGAGAATGCGGATTTGGAATTAACCATAGATACCGCGGCAGAGACTATCCCCTTGCCGAACGTATTCAAGCCCAATGTGGATTTGAGCGGCCGTGGGTTTAACCGGGAGATGGTCTGGCCGCAGACTGTGGCGGACAAGCGGGTTTTAGAGTCCTGGCAAAAAGAAATCGGCTTTGGCGGGATCTATCGGCTGCAATATAATCTCTGGGAGATCTCTCAGCTCTCCAAGAATAAAGACCTGCAGAATAAACTCATCAATAATTACGAGCAGATCATCAAGACTATCAGTGATGCCGGCGGCATCGTGATCGTGAATCTGTTTGGTACCCCTGTCGGTACCGGACGGGTCCTGGATATCCGCAGCCCCCCGCGCGACCTGCGCCAGTATAAGGCCAAGATCAAAGAAATCATCAGGAATTTAAGCTGCAAGAATAAATATAATGTTTGGTATGAGGTATGGAATTCTGCGGATTCCGATGAGTTTTTTATCGGCAAGTGGCAGGAGTATCTGCAAGTCTATCGCTTTGTGGGTCAAGCGGTCAAGGATCTGGAGCGGGAGTATAAGATGCATATCCCCTTAGGGGGGCCAAGCGTCAGTTGGTGGTTCCAGAATACCGAGGGCAACACTATCATCACTCCTGAAAACAGCCTGATCTATGAGCTTATCCGCTGGGCCTATCATTATCGCATGCCTCTGGATTTTATCAGCTGGCACAGTTATTCCAGCGACCCCCGCGCGGAAAAAGCCACTACTATTTACGGCAAGACCGCAAGCAGCCTTATCCGCAATTGGCTTACATATTTTCGCCAGGACAATAAGATCCCCTTGATAGTGGACGAGTGGAATTATGACCGTAGCTCCAACATGCTTCCGGAGCGTGACGGGAAATCATACATCACCGCGAGCTTTATTCCCAGCCACATAAGAAACATGTACGAGGCAGGCATTGATTACCAGCTGTATTTCTGCTTAGAGGATTTTCAGGGGAACAAAGAAGGCGTGGTGCGCAATGTGGGGGTATTTTCTTTTGACCCGGACTATAGCGAATATAAAGGAAGGCCAAAAAATATCTACAATGTCTTTAAAATGCTTTCTTCACTTGGCAAGGCCAAGTATCCGGTAAAGCTTGAAGATGAGTTTGTCGGAGCTGTCGCCACCAGGACAGATGATGGCTATGCGATCATGATCTATAATTATATCGACCCCGACTCGGTGGATAATTATCTTGTCCGCAATATCTGTAGCCTTAATTCTACAGGCCGCAAGATCCTCTTAAACTTTATCCGCTCGGGCCGCATGAAAAAGCTACTGAATCATGAGATATCGGTGTCGAGCCTTGGAGTGAATAAGAAGCTTCGCGCGCTTTTGAGCAGCGTGGTGGAGGTCAATGACAAGGCTAAAAAGTTCATCGAGGCCGGCCGGACAATTAAAATATCTTTAAAGAACCTCAAGGAAGAATATCTTTACGCGCGTTATACCGTGGATGCCTCTTCCAAGGCCGATTTAGAGTTCAGGCCGCAGGAAGAGAAGGATGCCGTTGTCACGTCAGGCGTTTTTGAGGAGAATTTGGAGCTGACTCCTTATTCGGTGCATCTTGTATTATTGAAGAAGAAAAACAGCAATCCTTAAATGTCAAAAGAAGACCAGGATCTAATTGCTTCGGCATTCGATACAAAAAAACAGCGGCATGTCCTCACCGTTTCCCAGATCACTCAGGATATAAAGCTTATTCTGGAAAGCTCTTTTTCGGATATCTGGGTGGAAGGGGAGGTCTCCAACTTTAAGAGCCACGCTTCCGGGCATTTTTATTTTAGCCTTAAAGACGACTCCGCGGTTTTAAGCTCGGTAATGTTCGCCCGCGCCAATAAAGATGTGAAGTTCAAGCTGGAGAACGGGCTCAAGGTGATCTGCTTCGGCAAGATCAGCGTTTATGGCCCTTACGGGCAATATCAGATAATTATTGATAAGATCGAGCCCAAAGGCATTGGCAGCCTGCAGTTGGCCCTTGAACAGCTCAAGGTGAAACTGGAAAAAGAAGGATTATTTTCCCCGGAGCACAAACGACAGCTGCCGTATTTGCCCGACAAAATCGGTATAGTCACCTCTGAGTCAGGGGCGGCGATCAAAGATATCCTTAAGGTCCTGGACAGGCGTTTTAGCGGCCTGGCAGTAGTCATTCGCTCCGCCCTGGTGCAGGGAGAGGCGGCAGGAAAGGATATTGCGCAGGGGATCCAGGATCTAAATGCCTACAATGAGACACTGGCTAAAGATGATCGTATCGAGGTGATGATCGTCGGCCGCGGCGGAGGCAGCATCGAGGATCTGTGGGCTTTCAATGAAGAGATAGTTGCCCGGGCTATATATAATTCTATGATCCCGGTGATCTCGGCGGTAGGGCATGAGCGGGACTGGACTATTTCGGACCTGGTGGCAGATGTGCGCGCTGCTACTCCGTCAGTTGCCGCGGAGCTGGTCATCCCAAGAAAAGAGGATCTTTTAGACAGGGTAGGAAATCTGAATGAGATGTTGCGGGGAGCCTTTTCCGATATCGCCCGTAATTTTCAGGAGGAATTAGAGAATCTTTTGCACCATCTTAAAAGCGGGGCGGAGCGTATTTTTGAGCGAAGCGCCGGCAAGCTGGATACTTTTAGGCATAAGCTCACCCTGCTTAATCCCGCGGCACAAATTGAAGATTATCAGTTAAAGCTTTTAGACTTGGCCCGGCAGATATATGTGCGAGCCGGGCATTTTCTGGAATTAAGGCAGGCGCAGTTTTCTACCGCGGTGGAAAAGCTATCTTCCTTAAGCCCTTTGAATATTCTGGGCCGCGGATACAGTATCACTTTCAGGGTTTCCGACGCAGCGGTGATCAAAGATGCGGCCGGCCTGAAGGCAGGAGACAGCATCAAAACCAGGCTGCATAAAGGCGAAGTGATCAGTACAGTTACAGATACAAATATAAGGGACACCCATGAAGCCAATCGGAAGGGTGTCCCCGGGGCAATTTAAAAGGGGACACCCTTTGCTTTAGTTTGATGGGTGTCCCTAAGAATAGGGGGGAGTTTAGATGGCGGAAGTCAAATTTGAAGAGGCGTTGAAGAAATTAGAAAAGATAGTAGAGGACCTGGAAAAAGGCGAATTATCGTTGGATGAGGCGCTGAAAAAATATCAGGAAGGCGTCGAGCTTTCCCGAATGTGTAGCGTAAGGCTTGAGAGCGCTAAGAAGAAAATCGATACCCTGGTAAAGAATAAGAAGGGTGAGTTTGAGGTGAAATCATTTGATGAGGCAAAGTCAGAGGGCTAATGCTGTTAGAAAATATTTATAATCCGCAGGATCTGCATAAAGTGCCGCTTGAGCAGCTGCCACAATTGGCTGCGGAAGTCAGGGAGCGCATGGTGGATGTAGTCTCCAGGACCGGAGGGCATCTGGCTTCTTCTTTGGGCGCGGTGGAGCTGACCATTGCTCTGCACTATTGCCTGGATATGCCGGCGGATAAGATAATCTTTGATGTTGGGCATCAGGCCTATGCGCATAAATTGCTAACCGGAAGAAACGCGACTTTTGAGACCTTGCGCCAGCTAAAGGGGATAAGCGGTTTTCCTTCGAAAGACGAGTCTGTTTACGATCCCTTCACTACCGGGCATTCTTCAAGCGCGGTTTCTCTGGCTTTAGGTCTGGCCTGCGCCCGGGATTTTACCCGGGAGCATTATAAAGTCGTAGCGGTAATAGGGGACGGCTCATTAAGCGGGGGCCTGTGTTTCGAGGGGCTGAACAACACCGGCCATCTGAAAAAAGATATACTGGTAGTGTTAAACACCAACGAGTTAAGCATTGCCCCGAATGTGGGGGCGATCAGCACTTATTTAAATAAGATCATCTCACTCCCTATATATAACCGGTTTAAGGATCAACTGGAAAGCTTTGTCCGTTCGCGTATACCTAGGGAGAGCCGCATACTTAAGTTGGTGAATAGGTTTGAGGAGGGGCTTAAGGGGTTGTTTGTGCCGGGGATGCTTTTTGAAGAAATGGGGTTTCGCTATTTCGGGCCCTTTGATGGCCATGACTTGCATACATTGATCCCGGCGATTAAGAATATCCTGTACATAAAGGGCCCAAGGCTTTTGCATGTGATCACCAAAAAAGGTAAGGGGTATTCTCCGTCGGAGAATGATCCGGTGAGATTCCACGGTACCGGGCCATTTGAGGTAGCTTCCGGCCAGTCTTTTTCCGTCGGAAATCTTGCAGGGGCAGGCAGGTCCTATACCGATGTTTTTGGGGATAAATTAGTAAGCCTGGCCGAAGAGAACAAGAAAATTATAGCCATTACCGCGGCTATGCCCGAAGGCACGGGGTTGGATAAATTCCGCGATGCGTATCCGCAGAGATTCTTTGATGTGGGGATTGCCGAGGCGCACGCGGTATGTTTTGCTTCGGGCCTGGCCCGGGCAGGATTGAAGCCGGTGATCGCGGTGTATTCCACATTTTTGCAGCGGGCTTATGACCAGATAATCGAAGATGTGGCGTTGCAGAATATGGGAGTGGTTTTTGCCGTTGACCGCGCTGGGATAGTCGGAGAAGATGGGGTCACTCATCAGGGAATTTTTGATTTGACGTATCTACGTAATATCCCTAATTTAGTGGTAATGGCGCCAAAGGACGGCGTAGAACTAGAGAACATGCTTGAATTTGCCGTGAAGCTGGATAAACCGGTAGCCATCCGCTATCCCAGGTCAACAATCCATAATGTTACAGCGCCATCCGCAAAAAGCATTGAGCTGGGAAGGGCAGAGGTATTGCGGGAAGGAAAAGATTTCGCGGTTATTGCCTTAGGTGCCATGGTAGTACCTTCATTGGATGCGCTGGAGTTGTTGGCTAAGGAGGGCTTATCAGGGACTTTGGTTAATGCCCGTTTTGCCAAGCCACTGGATGTGGATCTCCTCAAAAGTATAAGCCTAAAGACAAGGAAAATATTCGCTGTTGAGGAAGGTATCATCGAAGGAGGTTTTGGGAGCGCGGTAAATGAGGTGGTAGGTGTCCCGGTAGTCAAGATTGGCCTGCCTGATGAATTTATCCCACACGGCAAGCGGGATCAGTTGCTAGAAAAATACGGCTTGAACGCGCAAGGTATAGCCAATAAAATTAAATCATGCCTAAAATAACGATTAACCAAGAAAGATGCAAAGGTTGCCTGCTCTGTGTCAGCTTCTGCCCTAAAGGCGCAATCGTCGTTGATAAAGAATTAAATCGTAAAGGGGTGAAGCCAGTGAAGTTCAAAGAGGGCGCCGAGTGTATCGGTTGCTCAATGTGTGCTATAATCTGTCCAGATTGTTGTATTGAGGTTTACAAATAAAATGCGCAAGAAAATTTTAATGAGCGGCAACGAAGCGATGGCTGAGGGAGCGATTCAGGCCGGCTGCTTCTTCTATGCCGGATATCCGATTACTCCGCAGAATGAAATCCCGGCCTATATGTCTTGGCGTATGCTTGAAGCCGGCGGTATATTTATCCAGGCAGAGTCAGAGTTAGCTGCAATAAATATGGTTTTTGGGGCGGCGCTTACCGGCGCAAGGGCCCTGACTTCCTCCTCAAGCCCGGGCATCAGCCTGAAGCAGGAAGGTATCTCCTATATTGCCGGAGCAGAATTGCCGGCGGTGATTATCAATGTAATGCGCGCAGGGCCGGGTTTAGGCAATATCGAGCCTTCGCAATCCGACTATTTCCAAGCGACAAAAGGCGGAGGCCACGGAGATTATCGCTCTATAGTTCTTGCGCCAGCATCGGTTCAGGAGGCGTATGATCTTATGTCTGCGGCATTTGATCTGGCAGATAAATATCGCACCCCCGTAATTATTTTAAGTGATGGCATGCTTGGGCAGATGATGGAACCGTTAGAAACGCAAAACGCAAAACGAAAAACGCAAAACTATAAAAAACCGTGGGCATTAACAGGATGCCAGGGAAGAAAGCCAAATATCATAAGGTCTCTTTATTTAAAAGAAGGCGTTTTGGAGAAGCTCAATCTTGCTTTACAGAAGAAATACCGTGTTATCCAGCAGAAAGAAGAGCGCTGGGAGGAGATGAATTTATCTGGCTCCGATATCATTTTAGTTGCGTACGGGACAATGGCCAGAGTCGCCAGAAGTGCGATGAACAAATTGAGAGAGAAGGGTAAGAAGATCGGCTTGATCCGGCCCGTGACTTTGTGGCCGTTTCCCGATGGGGTTTTTACTAAAGCGGCTAAAAAGAAAGTCAAATTTCTGGTTGTGGAGATGTCCTACGGCCAGATGCTGGAAGATGTGAAATTAGCCGTGAATGGCAAGGCTGAGGTAGAATTCCTCGGCCGCGCAGGCGGCGGAATACCGACGGAAGCGGAAATTTGTAGCAAAATAAGGAAAATGTAAATATGGATACTATTTTCACTCGTCCCAAGTCATTACGAGATGTCTCCACCCACTATTGTCCGGGATGCGGTCACGGTATTGCCCATCGACTTGTAGCAGAGGTGGTTGATGAGCTGGGGATCAGGGAGAAGATTATTGCTATTGCGCCTGTGGGGTGCGCGGTAATAGCTTACGATTACTGGGATTTTGATTGTTCAGAGGCAGCGCACGGACGGGCTTTAGCAGTAGCTACGGCCATAAAGAGGGTGCGTCCCGAGAACATTGTCTTTACCTATCAGGGTGACGGAGACTTGGCGGCGATCGGCACTAATGAGACCATTCATGCGGCCAACCGTGGAGAAAACCTCACTGTAGTTTTTATCAATAACGCGGTTTACGGAATGACCGGCGGCCAGATGGCGCCCACAACATTGGTGGGCCAGAGGACCGCGACCACTATTGCCGGCAGGGATATTAAAACTCACGGATATCCGTTAAAGATCTCTGAGATGCTGGCCCATCTTGCCGGAGTTAAATATATCGAGCGGACCTCGCTATCCAGCCCGCAGGAGATACTTAGGGCCAAGAAAGCTATCAAGCAGGCGTTTCAGAATCAGATAGACGGCGCGGGATTTTCGTTGGTTGAGATTTTATCCCCTTGCCCGACTTACTGGGGCCTTAGCCCGAAACAATCGTTGGAATGGATCAGGGATGTGATGGTTAAGGAATTTCCTTTGGGAAGAATCAAATGACCGAGAAAATAATTATTTCTGGAGCCGGGGGGCAAGGCGTGATGCTTTTGGGCAAGGTGCTTGCCGAGGCGGCTATGCGCGAGAAAAAGTCTGTCACCTGGCTTCCCGCTTACGGGGCAGAAGTGCGCGGAGGCACTGCCTACTGCATGGTGATCATATCGGATACCGAAATAGGCTCTCCTTTTATTGATATTGCAGATACATTAATAATTATGAACTCCCCATCGCTGGAGCGTTTCAAGAGCCGCATCAGCGCTCAGGGCTTATTAATCACCAATAGCTCCTTGGCTCCTCGGTACGCGCAAGGGAAATTGAAAGTTTTGCACCATGCTTTTACCGATATCGCCTTAAAACTCGGTAATATCAAAGTAGCTAACATGGTCGCTTTGGGTGCATATCTAGCCCAGAAGAAAATCGTAAGCTCGGATACGGTTTTAAAGGTTTTCCAAGATATAGCTCCGCAAGGAAAGAAAGAACTTATTGAGATCAATGCGCAAGCTTTAAAAGAAGGGGCCAGGCTAAAATGATCAGGGTTCGCTTCGCTCCATCACCTACGGGAAATCTGCATATCGGAGGTGGCCGCACCGCGCTTTTTAATTGGCTTTATATACAGGCAAAGGGCGGCAAGTTCATCCTGCGTATCGAAGATACGGACAAAGAGCGTTCAAAAAAAGAATTTGTGGATGAGATCCTCGGTAGCCTTGCCTGGCTCGGGTTTAAGTGGGATGAGATCTATTATCAAAGCCAGCGCTTTGACATCTACCGCGAATATGCCCAGAAACTATTAAAAGAAGGCAAGGCCTATGCCGAAAAGCTTCCGGATAAGCCGGGAGAGGCGATAATCTTTAAAGTCATGCCCCAGAAAATAAAGATCAAAGATCTGATCCGGGGAGATATCGAGTTTGACGCCGAGAATATTAAGGACCAGGTGCTGATGAAATCCGACGGAACTCCCACTTATAATTTCGCCTGCGTAGTGGATGATGCGCTAATGAATATCACTCATGTCATTCGCGGGGAGGATCATATCTCTAATACTCCGAAACAGGTGCTTTTATATGAAGCTTTGGGCCTGCCTTTGCCGGCTTTCGCGCATCTGCCGCTTATCATGGGTATGGAAGGAGGAAGGTTGTCCAAGCGCACGGGGGCAACCGCGATATCCGATTACCGCAAAATGGGATACTTACCCGAAGCGCTGGTGAATTATTTATTGCTTTTGAGCTGGGCTCCGGGAGAGGACCGGGAAGTCATTGACATCAATGAGGCGATAAAATTGTTTGATATTACCGACGTAAATAAAACCGCAGCCACCTTTGACTTAAAGAAGCTGGACTGGATGAACAATCAGTATTTAAAAAACGCTGATTCGGAAAAACTGACTGATGATATTGTTCCGATGCTGATCGAGGCAAAACATATCGATAAAGACAATTTTGATCACGCGTATGTTCTGTCTTTGGTAAAATTATTTCAGCCGCGCCTGGCGCATGTCAATGATTTCGTGGACTGGGCGGATTTTTTCTTCCTGAACGAAGTCAAAATGGACCCGGCTGCGCAGGCCAAACACCTTTCTAAGGATCTCTCCAAAGAATTCAGCTTGTTTGTGCAGCGGATGGATGCACTGCAGGATTTTACTGTTGAGAATATTGAGAAATGTTTCCGCGATATGATGGCGGAGCTGGGCTTAGAGGCAAAAGTGCTGATCCATCCTATAAGAGTGGCTTTGACCGGTAAGACCATCGGTCCGGGCTTATTCGAGGTGATCTATCATTTAGGCAAAGAGCGCTCCAAAGAAAGATTGCAAAAGTGGGTCAAGTAATATAAAATGAATATTCAGAGGAGAATAATAAATATGAAGAAAAAATCCATTTTTTTCTTAGTTGTGGTCAGTCTGGCAGTATTTGTCAGTGGTTGCGCTACAGCGGCAGGCACAGCTGCTGGAGCCGGAGCTGGGGCTTTGACCGGAGCGGCAATAGGGGCAGGCACTGGGGCAGCTGCGGGCGCCAAGTGCGATTACAATTTTATTATGGGGTTGGATAGCTGGATAAAGAAAAATCTCTGGTAATGAAGAACTTCAGAACAATCCTAAACATCTTCTTAATCGTTATCGCTATCGCCTGCGTAGCGGCGTGTGCTTTTCTGCTTAAGCAAAAGGTTGCGCTTTTGCAGCAGCTTAACGAAAAGCAGTTTCAGATAGACGTGGTGGAGGAAGAGAACCAGAAGCTGACCGGAGAAAATGATGGGCTTAAGAGGGACCTGGAAGCCAATAAAGAGATGCAGCAGAATTTTACCCAACTAAAGGCGGACCTGGAAGCCAAGCTTAAGGCAGGCGAAGAAAGGTCTGTTGCCATGGAAGCGGATTTAAAAGACGCGCAGTGGAAGCTGGAGCAGCTTAAACAAGAGAATGCAACCTTAACCAAAGAAAACGAGACGCTCAAGGCCAAGCAGAGCGCTCCCGCGCCAAAGCCTCAGGCAGAGACACCCCCTACTGCAGCGCCAAAAGACCCCCCTAAGAAAAAGCTACTCTTCTTTTAGGGGCCTCGGAAGACAATCATCTGCCCTGTCGTCTAATGGTAGGACTTCAGATTCTGGATCTGACTATCATGGTTCGAATCCATGCGGGGCAATAAATGAGCCCATAACTTACGGCGTCCCGAACTGGGGCCGTAAGTTATTTGGGCGAATTTATCCCGACAGCTGCGAGAAAATTTTAGGAGCGAAGCGACACAAATTTTCGAAGCGGTATGCTGTCGGGACTTCCCAGGCAAGGGGCCATCCGCCAAATCTCACTAGCTTATCTCTTTATCTCTAAATCGTGCTTTAGTTAATGACTCCTAGTTAATGGCATTATTGGGCTATTTATACTCTGTTAATAAAGTGGATACTTTTTGGACACCTGTAGGATGGTTGACATAGAAAATAGTGTTCGTGAGTTTATTGGTAAAAGGTATCCAGAGGTGCTGAATAGCGATAGCCGCGTAATTAAGCATAAATTATAAGAAATAAATTTGAGGTAAATTTAATGTCATTCATCCACAAACTCAATAATAGATTTACTGATAATTTAAAGCTTAAGCCAGTTATTCTGATAGCTTTGGGTTTTTTAGCAATTTATGTTTTTTATTTTTCAATATTTGCATTTGCAGTAAACATCCCCTATTGGGATGATTATGATTCGATATTAAATTTCAGCAATAATTTCCTCGGGTCAAGCTTGAAGGATAAAGTCCCTCTTATTTTTTCGCAACATAATGAACACAGGATCGTCTTTACCCGGATCAGCACGTTAGCCTCTTACTATCTGACCGGAAAAATTAACTTCAAGTTTTTGATATTCATCGGCAATATCAGTTTGATCGGCTTATTGATAATCTTTCTGAGATCCGCAGCATTTGCTAAAAAGAAGTTTTTATATTTTATTCCAGCCATATTCCTGCTCTTTCAGCCACAATATTGGGGTGATATTTATTTTGCGACGTCATCATTATCTAGTTTGTGTGTATTATTTTTCGCATTCGCCTCTTTATACCTATTAAAAAAAGAATCCCTGAAATATTTCATATTTTCGT
This sequence comes from uncultured Planctomycetales bacterium, assembly GCA_964354795.1. Classification (GTDB taxonomy): domain Bacteria; phylum Omnitrophota; class Gorgyraeia; order Gygaellales; family Profunditerraquicolaceae; genus JAPLLR01. Next base: position 18,867 of record CAYHBB010000001.1, read on the forward strand.
TATTATTAGCGCTGCTTGCGTCATTTACAGGTGGAAACGGAATGATAGTTTTTTTTGCTGGTTTGCTCACATTGATTTACGAAAAAAAATATTTGAAAATAATTATATGGATCTTTGTAGGGACGGGATGCATTTTGTTTTACTTCCACGGATATACAAAGCCTCCTCATCATCCGAGTATAGCTGATCCGATTTTTGTCCACCCCATCCACACTATAATATATTTATTTAGTTTTCTAGGTTCGTGCTTCCTTAATAGCGGATTTAATCATGCAAAACCCGTTTACTTCTTGGCATTGCTCTCGGGGGTATTATTCAGTTTATATTTTATTTATCTGATCAAAATCAAGTTTTACAAACGGAATATAGCTATAGCTTCATTTTTTTTGTTCCTGATTCTAACAAGTTGCGTTACGGCGCTATGCCGTTCGGGGTTTGATTCATTCCCTTCCAGGTACAAGATAATTTCTACGTTAATCCTGGTCTTATCTTATTTGTCGTTTATGGAAATTCTTTCAGAAGGGAGAATGAAACGTCTGTTTCCAATTTTATTGACTTGCTCGATCTTGTTTAATCTTATTTCTTACCGTAATAACTTTAATAATGTAATTTTACAAAAGAAATATCTAATAGACGGGTTGGCTTTATGGGAAAGCAATAGCCCCGGACTTTCATATCCGGATGAGGATCGGGCAAATTCCATTATTTCTATCGCTATAAGCAAAGGACGATATTCCCCTCCTAAGTTTCATAAATAAAAGTCCTAAACTCATACGTATCTATCTCAGTTTAGCCGATTATGGTTGAGATTTTGGCTATTTGTCGTATAATAAGCCTGTCTACGCAACCAAACTTATTCAAAGGATAAAATCATGGCACTACGTGAAGATTTTGAAAGACAGGGCGCGTGGCTTTTTAAGTGGCGAAGCTACCTTCCGGCCATATATCTGCCGATGCTTTTTTTTGCGTTGAAAGACGTAAAGGCGTTCGAGCAGATATACGGCGAAACTTTTAGCGCTTTTTGGGGAGTATGCTCTATAATCATATCTTTTCTTGGGTTTGGGCTGCGCTGCGCCACGGTAGGATATGTGCCGCGGGGGACGTCGGGAAGAAATACAAAGTCGCAGGTAGCCGAAACCCTCAATACTACCGGAATGTATTCTGTTGTCAGGAATCCGCTTTATTTGTCAAATTTCATTATCATCTTCGGTATTACCTTATTTATTCAGTCGTTGTGGTTTGCTTTGTCTACTTGTGTTATTTTTTGGCTGTATTATGAGCGGATCATGTTCACCGAAGAGGAGTTTTTGAGGAAGAAATTCGCAGATCAGTTCATTGAATGGGCCAAGAAAACACCTTTGATCATCCCGCGCTTTAGGAATTGGAAGAAGCCGACATTACCGTTTTCCTTTAAGACTGTCCTAAGAAGAGAGTTTTCCACATTTTTCTCCATTGTCGCCTCATATTTCTTCCTGGAGTTGGCCGGTAATATCTTGACCGGGAAGAAGCCATTGGTAGATGGACCGTGGGTAGCATTTTTTCTCACCGGATTTATTCTGTATTGGACCTTTTACATCCTCAAGAAGAAAACCAAAGTGCTTAACGTTTCAGGTAGGTGAGGAAAGTCTTTAATATCCCATGCCCAAGAAAAGCCGATTAACATTCAAGATACTGTGTTTTCTTATAAGTATTGACCTTCTGGAGACCGTAGCCCAGTTTTGTTTTAAAAAGAGCGCGTTGGGCCATGTGCAATTGGAGATCAGTTCTTTTCTTGGGGCTATTCAGTTTATCCAGGCGGTGATTCCATCAGTATATTTGTGGGTAGGCCTGTTTTCGGTGATCATTATTTTTATCATCTGGTCAACAGTTCTTTCCAGGGTAGATTTAAGCGTGGCTGTGCCGGTGTGCAGCTTCAGCTATATCACCGTGCCGCTGGTTTCCGCGCTATTCTTTCATGAGAAAATATCGATTTTACGCTGGGGCGGGATAGGTTTCATACTTATCGGAGTAATCTTAGTGTCTATGAGCAGCGTGCATAAAGAGGAGCCCCGATGATGTATGGCATTTTTGCTATTATAGGCCTGATCGCGCTGACTGATGCCTGCGACACCATAAGCCAGCTGCTGCTGAAGCATTCTATCAACACCCTGGATCTGCATATTGACACTATTAGAAAGGCTTTGAGGTTTGTGCTGCGATTGGTCCGTTCTCCGCTGGTGTGGTGCGGGTTCTTGTTCAGCACTGTTTCTTTAGGGGTATGGCTTTTTGTACTTACCAAGGCGCCGCTTAATTTCGCTTATTCCCTGGACAGCATGCGCTATGTGATGATCGCGCTTGCCTCGGTAATTGTGTTAAAGGAAAAGGTGGGGGCTGTGCGCTGGATGGGGATACTTTCTGTAGTCATAGGTATCGCTATGGTTGCCGCAGGATAGTAGCCAATTCAATAAATTTATCTCACCGGATGCAAAATAATAAAAACTTTAAGACGAAGATATTCCGCAAGATCCGTCAGATACCTCGTCAGGACTGGGATGCGGTCTTTCCTGATATGCTGGAGGGTTATAATTTTCTCGCCTCCTTAGACGACTCGCCGTTTCCCCAGTTTTCTTTTTCTTACATAATGGTTTATGACGGGGATACGCCTGTTGGCGCAGCCCCAAGCTTTACCATGCATTTTGCTTTTGATATGACGGTGCAGGGGATGCTCAAGAAAGTTTTAGTGATTTTCAAAAGAATTTTCCCCTCTGCACTTGACCATAAGGTTTTAATGTGCGGTATGCCTATGGCCCAGGGTCGTATCGGAATAGCCGGGGATCATGAAGGCGTGATTAAGGCTATAATCGCTGGCCTTGAAGAGGTGGCGCACCGGGAAAAAGCATCCCTGCTGATTTTAAAGGATTTCTCCAAGGATTACACTCCGTTTTTTGAGCCGCTTCTTAGGCGGGGTTTTACTAAGATCGAAAGTCTGCCTTCTACGGATATGGATATTAGTTTTAAAAGTTTTGATGAGTATCTCGATACTTTAAGCCCGGTTTCCCGGTCCGGCCTAAGAAGAAAGTTTAAGAAGGTGGATGCCGGGATCAAGATCGATTTAGAGATCGTTGATTCCATGACAGATAGCGAAGTATCTGAAGCCCATGGGTTGTATCTACAGACGCTTAACAAGCACGAGGGTATCACCGTTGAAGAACTGCCCGAAGAATTCTTTAAGAATGTAGCCAAGAATATGCCGGACAGGGTTAAGTTTTTCCTTTGGCGCATAAATGGCAAGATGGCGGCGTTTGCTTTTTGTTTAGTTTCCCCAGAATTATTCATCGACTATTACCTTGGGTTTGATTATGCGCTGGCCTATCAACATAATCTTTATTTAGTGCGCTTCCGGGATATGATGCTGTGGTGCATTGATCGGGGGATCAAGAAATACGAAATGGGGGTCACTGGTTATGAGGCAAAGAGGAGGCTGGGCTTTGATTTTATCCGGCTCTATTTCTATATCAAGCACCTTAATCCGTTTATTAACCCCATTGTAAAGCTTCTTAAACCGTTTCTGGAGCCCACGAGGTTTGACCCGGTATTTAAGGAGATAAACAAAACTTCTGTTTGACGTATTTTTGTCCTGCCCGGAACCCCTACCGTTAGTCAGCCAATCCATATCTTTTTATTGACAAAGCCCCGAGTCTGCTATATCATACAATTCATACATTTCATACAATCAAATGACCCCGCCTTTGGCGGGGGAATTTGTCCTGCCGCATATTACGAGGCGGGATTTACTAAGGCGGAGGTATTTTATGACAGCATTTTTTAAAGGCAAGGCTTATGGCTCAGTCACAGTGGGGGAGCGGGGGCAGTTGGTTATTCCTGCGGAATTACGCAAAACGCTGGGGATTAAATCCGGAGACCAGCTGATGGTATTTTCTCATCCGGATAAAAAGGTGATCAACCTTATGCCGGCAAAGGACTTCAGCGCATTTCTGGAGAAAGCCTCCAGGTTTATTGAAGAGCTGGAAAAAAAGGCCCCAAGAAAGCGTTAGAGAATTTATGCGAAAAATCACAGGATTTTTAATTTTACTATATTTGGTTTTAAGCGCGCCTGCCGTAGGGCTAAGGGCTGAAGAGTTGCTTACCTGGGAAGCCTGCATAAAAGAGGCGGCAAAAAACCATCCTGATCTTATCGCCGCTCAGGAGCAGGTCAAGGAATCTGAAGCCAGCAAAAAGATCACTGCTAGTACACTTTACCCTCAGGTGGACGCTACCCTAAGCGGCTCTAGCGCGAGGAACGATACAGGCATCTCACACTCTAGCGGTGACTCTTATTCTTATGGAGCGACAGGTTCCCAGCTGATTTTTGACGGGATGCAGACAGTTAACAATGTGAAGTCAGCTTCTGAGAATATAAAAGCGGCAAAACAGAATTTCCGGTTTACTTCCGCGACGGTAAGATATAGGCTGCGTTCGGCTTTTATCAGCCTGCTTAAAACTCAGGATATGCTTAATATCACCCAGGAGATCTATGATATAAGGCGGGGGAATCTTGAGTTGATAGCTTTGCGTTATGAATCCGGGCTTGAAAATAGGGGCGCGCTGTTGACTGCGGAAGCGAACTTGGCACAGGCAAAATATGAGATCTCTCAAGCCAAAAGACAGGTGGAAGTAGCCCAAAGAAATCTTACTAAAGAGATGGGAAGGCCCCAGCTTATTCCGATGCAGGTAAAGGGGGATTTTGATGTAGCGGACAACGCAAGAGCAAAGCCGGATTTTGAATCTTTGGCCGTAAAAAATCCTTCTTTGCAACAGATCCTCGCCCAGAAAAACGCGGCCGAGTTTAGCCTTAAATCTACATATGGAGCTTATGCCCCTACGCTTTCAGGAAATGCTGGAGCCGGAAAAACCGATTCCCACTGGAGCCCTAAGCAGGATGAATGGAATATGGGACTTACTTTGTCGCTTCCCATATTCGAGGGGGGCTTACGTAACGCGCAGGTTTCACAGGCCAAGGCTTTATTGAATCAACTTAAAGAGAATGAAAGAAGCACCAGAGACGGGATAGTTTTAACCCTGGAGCAGTCCTGGGCCGCTTTGCAGGATGCAATGGATAACGTGGGAGTGCAGAAAGATGTCCTGACTGCTACCGTTGAGCGCTCGCGGATATCCCAGGCGCAGTATTCATTGGGATTCATCTCATTCGATAACTGGACGATCATAGAAGATAACCTGGTGAACGCCAAGCGCACTTATCTGAATGCGCAGGCCGCCGCATTGTTGGCAGAGGCGAACTGGATCCAGGCAAAAGGAGAAACTTTAGAATATGATTAAATTTATCAAGTGGCTTGTTATTATTGCGGTGGTGATCGCTATTATAGTTTTTACGATGATGAAATTAAAACCTAAGAAAGATTCCGGGCAAGTGGTCAAAGAAATCAATCCAACCATCGGCTCAATTCAAACAATGATTTCTACTACTGGGATAGTGTTGCCGAAAAACCGCCTAGAGATAAAACCTCCGGTTAACGGCCGGGTGGAGAGCATCCTAGTAAAAGAGGGAAAGGTGGTCAAAGTAGGCCAGATATTGGCCTGGATGAGCTCTACTGAAAGAGCGGCCTTGTTAGATGCGGCTCAGGCACAAGGCCCTGAACAGCTGAAATATTGGCAGGAGGCTTATAAGCCCGTAGCATTGCTTGCGCCTATCGCCGGCGAGGTAATCGTCGCTACCATTCAGCCCGGAACTACCGTGACTACTGCCGATGCGGTGGTGGTACTCTCGGATCAGCTGATCGTGCGCGCCCAGGTGGATGAGACCGATATTGGAAAGATCGCGCTAGGACAAATGACTGTACTCAGCCTTGACGCTTATCCTGATACGAAGATCAAGGCCAAGGTGGAGCATATTTATTACGAATCAAAGACAGTGAATAACGTCACTATTTATGAGGCTGATCTTACCCCTGATGAGGATATGCCGTCATTTTTCCGCTCCGGGATGAATGCCACCATAAATTTTATCATCGAAAGTAAGGATAATATTTTAATCGTCCCTCTTGAGGCAGTGCAAAAGAATAAGGATGAAAGTTTTGTGTCGGTTATAAAAGAGGGGGAAAGTGAGCCGGTCAGGCAGGTTGTAGTTTTGGGGGTTTCGGACGACAAAAATATCGAGATTGTCTCAGGATTAAGCGAAAGCGACATGGTGGTCGTAAAGACAAAGAAGTTTTCCCTGCCAACGGCTGATATAGGCAAGAATCCCTTTACTCCGTTTGGCAACAGAAAAGAGCCAGAGCGTAAACCAAAATAAAAGCTTATGATCGAAATAAAAAATATCTCTAAGACCTACCAGATGGGCAAGGTCCAGGTCAATGCCCTGGTGGATGTTTCTCTGAAGATCTCTGCCGGAGAGTTTGTGGCTATCATGGGCGCGTCGGGTTCGGGAAAATCCACGCTCATGCATATCCTCGGGCTTTTGGATAGGCCGAGTGAAGGCTCGTATTTTCTTGGGGATAAAGAAATAACCAAATTATCTGATGAAGAGCTAGCTTCTTTAAGAAACAGGCTGATCGGTTTTGTTTTTCAGCAGTTTCATTTATTGCCCAGGATGACCGCTCTTGAGAATGCCGAGCTTCCTCTGATTTACGGAGGCAGGAGGCATCTAAAAGAAAAGGCGGTTCAGGCAATTGAGCGGGTGGGTCTAAAAGATAGGTCAGGGCACTGGCCCAATGAAATGTCCGGAGGCCAGCAGCAGCGGGTGGCTATCGCCCGCTCCCTCGTCAATGATCCCTTGATCATATTTGCCGATGAGCCTACGGGGAATCTAGATTCTAAGAGCAAAGATGAGATAATCGCTATTTTAAAAAAGCTTAATCAGGAAGGCAAAACGATAGTCATTGTCACCCATGAGAAAGATATCGCCGAGTGCGCCCGCCGTGTGATCCAGATGTGCGATGGAAAAATAATCTCCGATGAGCGCAGGCAAGAAGAGAAGAAAGTTTCGGAAGTCGTAAGCTTGGAAGATAGCTTGGTAAAAAAGGCTTTAGCCCAGCCGCACCGGGTTGCCGGCCAAGGGCAGTTTTTTGATTATTCCCGGCAGGCGATATTTGCAATGCTCTCCCATAAGATGCGCTCTTTACTGTCGATTCTGGGAATCCTGATCGGTGTGGCGGCAGTCATTGCCATGCTGGCTTTGGGACAGGGGGCGAAAGAGTCAATTGAGAAACAGCTGGCTAGCCTGGGGTCAAATCTTTTGATCGTGCATTCGGGCTCTTCAAAAGTACACGGCGTAGCTACGGAAACAGGCACCGTCACCCGCTTTACCTTCAGCGATGTTGCGGCAATCAGCAGGCTTGGGAGTAAAGTCAGCAGAATATATCCTTCGGTAACCGGCCGCGGACAGCTTGTCTATGCAAATAATAACTGGAATACTCAGGTCGACGGCGTGGGTATAGATTTCCCTGAGATGCGCGCGTCAGTACCTGCCGTAGGGAGATTTTTTACTGAGCAGGAATTGCGCATGCGGGAAAAGGTGGCGGTTTTGGGCACGACGGTGGCCAGAGAACTTTTTGGAGAGGCTAATCCCATAGGACAAACCGTCAAGATCAACTTGATTAATTTTAAGGTGATCGGTATACTTCCTTCCAAGGGTGCCAGCACATTCCGGGATCAGGATGATGTGGTGGTGATACCGGTGACCACTGCCATGTACCGGGTTTTCGGCAAACAGTATCTGGACTCGATATTTGTCGAGGTGGCCAGCCCTGGCCTGACAGATTCTGTGACAGAGGAGATAACCGCGATCATCAACAAGCAGCACCGGCTTACTAAAGAAGATGAGGATACGTTTACTATCCGTAACATGGCGGACATCAAGCAGACTCTGGAGGCCACCACAAAAATAATGTCTATATTGTTGGGCGTTATTGCCGCCATATCGCTTTTGGTGGGAGGCATTGGGATCATGAACATCATGCTGGTTTCTGTGACGGAGCGCACCCGGGAGATCGGCTTGCGCAAGGCCATAGGCGCAAGCAATAAAGATATCATGGCGCAATTCCTTATCGAGGCTGTATTGATGTCCCTTATCGGAGGGATCGCCGGGATTCTATTGGGAAGCGGCATAGCCGTGCTGATCACGCTTTTTGCCGGATGGTCGGTAAAGATCTCGTTATCTTCCGTTATTCTTGCGACAGGTTTTTCTTTTATGGTGGGAATAGTCTTTGGGCTCTGGCCGGCGCAGAAAGCCGCTCAACTTAATCCAATCGAAGCTTTGCGCTACGAGTAACCGTTGTTGATAAAAATACCGCGCAGTTGTATAATGGTCTTGTGATTACCTTCCGTAAATCAATCTTTCTGGTTTTTCTTACTGTTTTTCTTACTGGCATGCGCTCTGGCGCGCAGGCAAAAGAGATCACGGTGGTGGCTTCATTTTATCCTGCCTATATAACAGCGCTTAATGTGGCTAAAGATATCTCGGGAGTCAAAGTGGTCAACCTTACGCACGGTGCGCAAGGTTGTCTGCATGACTACGCGCTCACTACTAACGATATGCGCACGCTTTCTCAGGGGGATATTTTTGTGGTTAACGGCTCCGGGACAGAGGGTTTTTTGGAGGAAGTAGCCAAACAATATCCTAAGTTAAGCATAGTAAGGCTAACTGATGCAGTGCCGCTTGTAGAAAATAACCCGCATGTCTGGTTGAGTATCAGCGGCGCGGTCGTGGGGGCAAAGAATCTGGGCCGTATAATGCAGGAGTTGGATCCGGATCGCGCCGGGCTGTATCAAAAGAATACCGATGATTATGTTTTGAAGCTGGAGAAGCTCGGCATGAAGATGTATTCTCAATTGTCCCCGCATAAGGGTGCCAAGATAATCACTTTACATGATGCTTTTGTTTATTTTGCCCGTGAATTCGGCTTTGAGATCGTCGCGGTGATAGAAAGAGAGCCGGGAGCGCAGCCAAGCGCCCAGGAGTTGGCCCAGATAATCGAGGTGGTCAGGAAGTGTGGGGTAAAGGCGATATTCGCCGACCAGTGGGCTTTGGTTCCGGCGCTTCAGACCGTGACTTTGGAAACCGGCGTGCCTAATTACGTTTTGGATCTGGCGGTGAGTGGGCCGGATGATTCTGAGGCCTATATTCAGATCATGCAAAAGAACGCTCAAACTATTATGGAAGCGTTGAAATAATCGGAGAGGGTAAATTGCAGAATTCCTGCGCGCATTGCTGTACTAAAATCGAAGGGTTGGGGGTAAAGTTTGCCGATCGCCTGGTTTTAGAAAAGGTCAACTTGCATTTAAATTGCAGGGAGTTGCTGGCTTTGATCGGTCCCAACGGCGCAGGTAAGACCACGCTTTTACGCGCCATACTCGGAGAAATTCCTTATAGCGGAGAAATAAACTTTTTAGTTAGGTCTTCACCGAAAAAGCGGCCAGCGATCGGGTATGTCCCCCAGAAGCTCAACCTTGACGCTGATTCTCCGATCAGTGTTTTAGATCTGATAGCCGCGGCTATCAAGCGCTGTCCGGTGTGGCTTGGGGTAAAACGTTCTGTGCGCGAGGAAGCTAAGGCAGTGTTGACCAAGTTTTCCGCTGAGCGTCTCATGTATCGCAGGATAGGTGAGCTTTCCGGAGGAGAGCTGCAGCGGGTGCTCTTGGCCATGGCCATGACTCCGGTTCCGGATCTGTTGCTCTTGGATGAGCCGGTTTCGGCAGTGGATGTGCAGGGGCTATCCTTATTCTACGAGATCGTTTCGCGCTTAAAGCAGGAGTATGATATTTCTGTGATCATGGCTACGCATGACCTGGCTGGGATTGCCCCGCACGCAGACCGCATGGTGCTTTTAAACCGCACTATCGTCGTCGAAGGTACGCCCAAGGAAGTTTTTGCTAATAAGAAGCTATTGGAAATTTTCCAGCTTAGCCTTTGGAATATATCAAGCCTAATAAATGATTGATACCTACTATAAGATCATTGAAATGCTGTTTCCTTTCTCTTGGGCGCAGTACGCCTTCATGAAAAACGCGCTGCTGGCCATGCTTTTTGTGGCCCCGCTTTTTGCGCTTTTAGGAACGCTGGTGGTGGGCAAGCGCATGGCATTTTTCTCGGATGTTTTAGGGCACTCTGCGCTTACCGGGATCGCATTGGGCGTGGTGCTGGGGCTGCGCGAACCCTTCTGGCCGATGCTGATATTTATCGTAGTTTTAGCGCTTTTGATAAATTTATTTAAAGGCCTGACTCAAGCTTCATCCGATACGGTGCTAGGAGTTTTTTTTGCCATAACTGTGGCTTTAGGCGTGGTGATCCTCAGCCGTTGGGGAGGGTTTAATAAATTCACCGGCTACCTTATCGGCGATATTCTGGCTATTTCCCGTGTGCAGATTTACGGCTTGATCGGAATAAGCGTTGTCGTGCTTTGGTACTGGATGTTTTTCGGGAACAATCTCATGTTGATCAGCGTGAATCCGGTCTTGGCGCGCACCCGGGGAGTGAGGGTTTTCTGGATGGAGACGGGATTTGTAGTGCTTTTAGCGGTAGTGGTGGCGGTATCTATACGCCTGATCGGAATACTAATGGTTAATTCTCTTTTGATACTTCCGGCTGCCGCAGCCCGCAATATTTCGGGGAATATGCGCGATTATACAGCATGGAGTATTGCCATTAGCATTGTCTCTGCGCTGGGCGGGCTGGCGCTTTCCTATTATCTGGGGACGGCTACGGGTGCGACCATTGTTTTGTTCTGCGCGGGGTTTTATCTGCTCACTGCGCTTGGGGCCGGGCTAATGCATAGGAGGTAAATTATATGGCTAAATCCAAACCGATTTTGGTCACGCTTAAGGGGCAAGAAAAGTCCACCCGCATTTTAAGCGGGTTTCCTGAGACCATGGGGATCAAGTCTGGGCACGTGATCCTTAAGCCCGGAGAAAATGTGGGAGAGCATGTCACCGAGGCTAAGGAAGAGGTGATCATCGTGCTTAAGGGCAAGGCTATGATCTTGTGCGGTAATGACGATGAGCCGATTGTAGCCTGTGAGCGCTCGGTGGTTTACGTGCCGCCTGATACTGCGCATGATGTGAAGAATATAGGCGGGGATATCTTGGAATATATATATGTCACTGCTGCGGTGTAGCGGGGAGGCTTGGCTTGTTTCTCGCAGGGACGTTTGTTTTGCCCCTGCGAGGCAAAACTTCGCTCGGCCTGCGGACCTCGCCTGCACGCCGAAGGCGTGCGCCATGCCCGCTCGGGGCTTCCATGCCCTGCTCGAAACCAAGCCAAACCTCCCCTAATAAATAAATTTCAACAGGAATTTGTTCCTTGATATTTGAGTAAAGAAGTATATAATAACGTTATTCCCTTAAAAGAGTAGGAGGATGGGTATGAAAAAATTAATTTTAGCGGTTTTGGCGTTATCTTTAAGCGGCTGTGTATTTATTGTTAAAGACGGGGATAAGGAAAAATACTACGGGGTCAAGGAAGATCAGGGCAAGGAAATAATGCAGCAGGTCACTACCCGTCAGGAAGAGGTCAAGGATAAACCTGCGCTGATCAATATAAAATGATGACTAAGCTAAGGATCCTAGGATTATTGTTGTTAGTTCTGGTTGTGGCCTGTCCGGCGTATGCCGAGAAGCCGCAGGGTTATGCGGTGATCGCCAGTATTCAGGGGAATGCGGAAGTCAAGTCTAAAGGAGTTGCTTGGTCTAGCGCAAAGGGCGGGATGTCCGTCGGTCAGGGAGATATTATCAGGACCAAGGGTGATTCCTGGGTAGTGTTTGATATTTACGAAGGTGAGAAGCGCCTGGCTTCAGTTGAGGTCAGGCAGTTCAGCGAGCTTAAGCTTACTCTTCTTAAGCCGGAGAAGTCCATAATTTTAGATCTGGCGCTGGGCGAGGCGATGATAAATGCCGAGAGGTTAAACGGCGGTAAGGCGAAGTTCGAAGTAAAGACACCGACATCATTTATCGAGGTAGTCGGGAAAGCAACGTTCTCAGTGACTGTAGAGAAACTGGAATAATATAAGAGTGTCAACGGTCCGGAAAATTGAAGGGGTGTCAATGACACCAGTGGTTCGTTTTACGGTCTGATTGACACCATTTGTAATTCCACTCATTTTTGACACCTCGATTCATTTGCCGATTTGCTTGACACCAATTGTAATTTTACTTACTGTTGACACTCCGGTTCATTCTCCGGGTCGATGAAACCCTGCTCTTTTTACTTAGACTACACGCGCGGGTGGTGGAATGGCAGACACGCAAGCATGAGGGGCTTGTGCCGTAAGGCTTGGGGGTTCAACTCCCCCCTCGCGCAAATTTTGCTTGTGATTTAAATAGTAGCAAAATTTGCCCCGAAGCATACCCCGAAATTATCGAAGACCCCAGACTGGGGTCGAAGAGAATTTCGGGGTGATTATGCAAGGGGCAGAAGAAATTAAAAGGACGGTTCTATTTTCTTAAGTAACCTGAAAATTAGAACCGTCCCCTTTATTTTAAAGTTTCTGCCGATTATACCCGTTTCGCCTGTCCTTTACAAAATTACTTCTTTCCTCAGATTTGGCCAGGGATTTTAATTCCGCGCCGATCTCTCCTACCTGCGCTACGTGGGTTATAGTACGCGATTCATTGCTGACTATGCCTATTGAAACCGATAACAACCGGATCTTTTGTTCCCCACCTTTACGGTCCTTGGCCGTAATATAGCCTTTTTTGCGATCGGTTTCATTGTAAAATCCGGGAGCTGTTGTGTCAAAATCGTCAATGATCTTCTGACAAAGCTCATCAGATTTATCCGGAGTGGTGATGACCACAAAGTCATCGCCTCCGATGTGACCGATAAAATCATCAGGGTTGCCGAGCCCCTTAGTGGCGCGGATCAGTATGCGGCCGGTCTCGCGTATGACATCATCCCCGTGTTCAAACCCATAAGTGTCGTTAAAAGCCTTAAATTTATCCAGATCGATATAGCACACGGAGAAAACGGATTTATTCTCCAGGCGCTTGGATAATTCGTTGAGGATAGAGATGTTGCCGGGCAGCCGGGTAAGGGGGTTGGCTTCTAAATCGCGCTTGGTCCGCCGCAATATCATGCGGATACGCGCCAGAAGTTCTTTAGGCTCAAAGGGCTTGACTACATAATCATCCGCTCCGGATTCGATCCCGTTCACCTTATCGTTGATGTCGCCTTTTCCGGTGACCATGATGATCGGCAGGTGGCTTAAGAGCAGGTCTTTCTTTACTGCCTGACACACTTTGCGGCCATCCATCTTGGGCATTTTATAATCTATCAGTACCAGATCAAGCGGTTTGGAGTTGATGATTCTTAGTGCTTCTTCTCCGTCGCCTGCCTCAAGGACTTCGTAGTTTTCCTCAGAGAGGGTGATCTTGAGGATGTCTCTGATATCGGGGTCGTCGTCTACTATTAAGATTTTAACTGACATGTATATTATTGAACCTTTATTTATCCTAACGGTAACGTAAAACTGAACGTCGAGCCTTTACCGACTACGCTTTTTGCCCAGATCTTGCCGCCGTGCGCCTCAATGATATGCTTGACCAGCGAAAGGCCAAGGCCGGTGCCCTTGACTTCCTGATTGATCTGGTTTTCCACCCGGTAAAATTCCTCAAATACCGCATCAAGGGATTCCTGCGGTATGCCGCAGCCGGTGTCCATTACTTCGACTTCGGCCATGTTGTTTGTCGTCGCCCGGGCTACAACAGTGATCGAGCCTGCGGCCGGAGTAAATTTCAGGGCGTTGCCGATAAGATTGATCAGCACCCGCTCGATCTGGTTACGGTCGGCGAACACAGTTTCCGCTTCCGAAGCCAAGCCAAATTTCAATTCTATCTGTTTTTCCTTTGCCTGTACAGCTAATAGATCTGTTACCTTTTCAAGTATGTCTCTTAGCTTTTGTGGTTCCAGTTTCATGGTCACTTTGCCCGCCTCGATGCGCGAGATATCCAACAGGTCGTTTACCATGTGCGCAAGCTCATCGCTGTGGCGGTTGATTTTCTCAAGGCGCTCTTTTATCTCCAAAGGCACCGCTCCCAGCTTTCCCGCCAGAAGTATTGCCGCATACCCTTTGATGGAGGTAAGGGGGGTGCGCAGCTCATGGGAGACGCTTGAGATAAAATCGCTTTTGCGTTTGCTTATTTTTTCCACTTCAGAAAGCACGTTACGCAATTCGTGGGTGCGTTGCTCGACTTTGATCTCCAGTTCCTGCTGGGCTTTCCAGGTCTTTTCAAACAGCCGAGCGTTTTCCAGGGCCTGGCCCAGCTGGTTTGCCAGGACCACGATCAACTCCTCATCTCCTTCGGTGATGATGACGTCGGTGTTTTCCGTACCCACCAGAAGGAATCCTTTCGCGCCCTCCCGGGGGATGATGGGGGAAATGACAAAGGAGCTTACTTTCAGGACGCGGTTCATCTGTTCTTTGCCTACAGAGAGCTTGGAGATGGAAGAGATAGTCTTTTCTTCCTCGATAAGGGTGCGGTGGAGGTCTTTGTGTATTTCCATAAAGGTCTGGATAGTCAGCAGGGCTTCGTCGGAATACCCGATGTTCAGGTAATTGCGGAATTTTGAAGGACCTTCCCATAAAAATACCAGGGCTTTTTCAAACCCAAGGTCTTCAAGAAAGCCGGTCTCGATGCGCGAAAATATCTGGTTCTCTTCTAAGGTGGTGCTTACCGCGCGCGAGAAACGCTGTAGGGCATAAAGGCCGGCGACTTTTTTATCCAGCTCTTCCTGGGTTTTATTGAGTTCCATGTCGGTGCGTACGATGAGCTTGGCCTGCTCGTCCATTTCTTCAAGGGATTGACGAAGGCTGGATGCTTCTGCCTGCAGCTTACGCATCTGTTTCATCTTGTAGAATAGAAACAGGCCAAGGCCGATGAGGCCGATACAGGAAGCCAGAAATAAAATTGTGATGGTGTCTGAGCTCATTTAATTTATCCAGCCACCGCCAGCGTAGTCATGGTATGGCTTTGAAAATAAGTCTTGCCTAAATAATTGATCGCGGAAAGCGGGGCCTGTTCCGCGTAAGTGTAGATGCCGATTATCGGGATATTATGTCCCAGCTTTTCCCTGATGCTATCCAGTTCTTTGTGCGCCTGCCGTGTGAATAAGGCAAAGCGCGAGGCAGAATCAAAGACCAGCGCGAATTTTGGCGTGTGGGTCCCCAGGTTTTTGCGGGCCTCTTGCGCGGACTGCGCTGCCGCCTGGAGGCAGGAGTCTTTAGTGCCGATCATCAGCCTGATAGTGCTTGCTTCGGGGACTTCCCCCTGAAAGAGGATGCCGCTACCGTCAATGTCAATGATATTGTGTAAGAGGTACTCTTTTTCTCCCGGTATTTTGATACCGATAGGATAGAGCATAGTCAGGTGCCGCAGGTCCTTTTTGATCGCGGTGATGTTTTTGGCAAAATAATCTTCGTAAATCTTGGCTGCCGCAGCATTATCGATCTCACTGACTCTGCCCGCGTTTGACTTTGTCACTTTCCGGGGTTTGCCCAGCGGTTTCCATCCGTGCTGGATGCCTAATCCAAAATGCAGTTTTCCCCCGAAAAGTATCCCGCAGGCGGCGTCTGGCAAAACCTCATCGTTGAAATAAACACAGGTTTTAGTGAAAGTGAAATTATCCGATGCTGAAGCGCCTATTAGAGGGAAACTTCTGCCTAAGCGCTCCTGTAGGCCGGCGATAAGTTCAGAGCCTTTTAGGAGCAGGCCGTCGGAGAAGACGATGCTTATGGTGCGGCGCACGCCCTTACAGCCGTAGAGGAGCTTTTCTCCCAGCTCCTGGCCGGCAAGAGCCGCGGATTTTTTACTGATCTCTTTAACGCAGGCGGTGTTGAAATATGAATCTTCGGGAAGAGAGAGCAGGCAGACCGCGATACCGTATTTGAGTATTCCTTCGCTGGTGATTATTCCCAGGCTGCTTGCGCCAAAGAGCGGGATGTCGTTTAGCGCCTTGCGGATAGATTTAAGGACCTGGGGATGGGCAAACTCTATAGTGCTGAATACCATCGCGGTATCTATTTTTTTGTTTCCCAGTTGTTTGCGTGCGGATTCTGCCGCTTCCTGCGCCGCCTGAATATGGTCGCGGCGGGTACTTGTTCCTATCCCGATGTGCATAGTTAAAATCATAACATATTATATACCCTGGTCAACAAAATTTGTTGACTAGGCCCTATAATATAGGTAAAATACAAACGAATTTGGGATTTGGAAATTGGGACTTGGTAATTTTTAAATATGCCCCCATCGTCTAGCCTGGTCTAGGACGCGTGGTTCTCAGCCACTAAACACCGGTTCAAATCCGGTTGGGGGTAAAATTTTGCCAACAATAATGTTTAATCAGCTGGCAAAATTTACCCTGTCTGGGTTGAGGCCGGCTTCGCCGGTTCTCCCGTCAGCTAGGCACTTCGCAGATTTCTTTGAAATCTGCTCGTAGCTGACGGGATCAGTTCGCAGACGGGCTTCGCCCTATGATTTATGTCGCGTTATGCGCTCCATAAATCATCTGCTCACTGAAAATCCGGTTGGGGGTAAGTTTTGCTGTAGCCTTCTTCAGGCAAAACCATCCCGAAGCCTGCGCCAAAAATATCAAAGAGATTTTTGGCGCGCTTAGGCGAGGGATACAATTCAAGCGTTTACGAGCGGGATACAATTTGGCGCGCTTAGGCGAGGGATAACCGAACCCTTATCAACCAATATGCTGCAAAATGCATTCATAATAATCTTAATTGTTACTGTAGCCTTAGTCCTTTCCCTTTCTCTCAAAAAATATTATCCTTACCGTTATGGCGCCGGAGAGTCTGCGCAAATGAATTCTTCGCAGCCCGGCATGTTCAGCGATCCTTACGAAAACGCTAGTTTATTAGATCTAAATGAGGAATTGAATATTTTATGTGAGGAGTCTAAGTTCGAAGAATTGGGTAGCCTCGTAAAGGCAATAAAAGACAGGGCTGATTTAGTTATAGTGGGCAGGATAGAATCTTCAAGCAGTAAGCATAAGTATAGCGGTGCCAGTGACGAAGAAGCGCGATTCTATTTTAGCATCTCTGTCGAATCTGTTGAGCGCGGAAGCTGCCCATATGATACTATCCAAGCATATGTGGGGTATTACGCTAACTGGTCAGCTTCAGGTTTCTATCCGTCCTGGGTAAAAACAAATTATAAAAATGGCGACCGGGCCAGAATTTTTATAAATTATTTTCCAGGTGAACCAGATCCTATCGTTACTGCGGGATTCTTCGGCATGGAGCCTCTATCGCCGTAGGGTTAGCCCGATTTTTACTACAGGATATTTTTACATAGATTGAGTGAAGGCCAAATTAAAAAACTCTTGCTTTTTCTAACAGTTTCTGCTATAAAGAGTTAAATAATAGGAGACTGAATGCGTGAACATTTAAGCTTAATAAACACATCCAGTGCGGTAGTGAAAATTACTGCTTGGATTTTTTTGCTTTTCAGGGCAAAAAGAATACAAAGGAGGATTTTGTGAAGAAGTACGCTATCTTATTAGTTCTGTGCGCTTTTGTGTTGGGCGGCCTTATCGGCTGCGATAAGTTGGATTTCTTTAAATCTAAAAAGGGCTCTCAGAGATCAACCGAGACGACCAGGGTGGTCACCGGAACTATCATTGCCCAGGTGGGTAATGTCCCTATAACTCTCGAAGACCTGAATCAGGAAATAGATTTTTTCAACGCCAATGTCCCGGCGGAAAAGCCGGAGCTTAAGATCACTACCCGCGACCAGAAGATCAGTTATCTCAAGAATGAGTTGGTGCGCCGGGCGCTATTGTATCAGGAGGCGCTTGACCGCGGGCTGGAAAGAAGCCAAGAAGTGATTGATGCTTTGGAAAAAGCCAAGATGAATATGTTGGTGCTTGAGCTGGTAAAAAAAGAAACTGAAAATGTCGATGTCACCTCTAAGGAGATCGAAGACTACTACAATACTTTTAAAGAGCAGCTAAAAGAGCCTGAAGAGAGGCAGTTACGCGAAATCGTGGTTTCTACTGAGCAGGAAGGAAAAGATGTGGTGATCCAGCTTATGCAGGGAGCGGATTTCGCGACTCTGGCGAAGGAAAGATCAAAATCTGCCAGCGCTAAAAACGGCGGAGACATAGGGATGATCGCCAAGGGTAAGAAATCAAAGGAATTTGACGCAGTGGCTTTCTCTGATTCCCTGGAGGTCGGAAAAGTATCCAGTTACTTCCGCGGCCCGGATGGATATTGTATTCTCAAGCTGGAAGCTAAGAAGGGCGGAAAAGTAAAGTCTTTATCAGATATGTGGGACGATATCAAGCGGGGGCTCACATTCCTTAAGCAGCAGAAAAAGATCGAAGACCTTATCGGTAAGCTCTCCACCCAAACCAAGATCGAAATCAAAGAAGGAGAGATAAAGTAATGGCGCTACCACAATTACCGCCGCAAAAGAAAAAGCTTATTTTCATCGTTGGGGGAGTGGTTTTGTTAGTGGTCGCGTTTGTGCTTATTAATACCGAGTTTCAGCGTCAGCAGCAGGCGGCGATGCAGCAGGCAAAAAATAAGTTCAAGGAGATGCAGGCGGATCAGACTGCGGTGCTGATCGCTAAAAAGAATATTCCAAAAGGGACAGTCATCGAAACTTCGATGCTGGATACCAAGATATTCCCCAATAAATACGTGCAGCCGCAGGCAGTCACATCTTTGGACAGGGTCTCAGGTATGATCACTGTCATGGATATTCCCCAGGATGACCAGATCACTTTGGCAAAGGTCTCAAGCGGCAAGGGCATGGGTGGCGGCTTGGCTTCGGTGACTCCTATGGGCAAGCGCGCCATTTCTGTTGCTGTGGATAATATTGCTTCATTATCAGGGATGATCAAGGCGGGAAATTACGTGGATGTCATCGCCATGATCCAGGTGCCGGTCCAGACTCCCGACGGAAAGACCGCGGGGCAGGTCGCGGTGGTCCCGCTGTTTCAGAATGTTCTAGTGCTTGCTGTGGGGCAGGACACCTCCGGCGGCATGATTGTACAGTCCGGGAGCCGTTATGCCAAGGGCGAGACAAGTGAAAGCAGCAATCCGCTTATTACTGTAGCGCTTACTCCCCAGGAAGCCAGCCTGATCACTTTTGTGCAGGAGCAGGGTAAGATCCGCCTGACGCTGCGTTCACCGGCGGACGCTAATGTAGAGCCAATTCAACCGGCAAGCTGGGAAACATTATTCCGTTATATTATGCCGCAGCAGCCTAAGGGCGAAGGAATGCCGCAGCCGGTGGTCGAGCAGGGGCCGACCGTGGATATCTACCGCGGCTTAAATAAAGAAACAGTTCCTCTATCCAAATAAGGGGCATGATGAAAAAAATATTCTTAATCGCAAGTCTGATGTTTGGTAGTTTTATAGTTTTTCCGATTTCTAATTTCGCGCTTGATGAAGCCTCTGGTGATATTAAGATGTACGTGGGCCAGACCAAGAATATATCGGTAAACAATCCCACGCGCATTGTCGTGGGAAACCCTGTAGTTGCCGATGTCAGTAGCAGCGTCAGTAAGTCCGAGCTGACGGTTAACGCCAAGTCCTCCGGGTATACTACGCTGGTGGTCTGGGATAATTTCGGCGAGAATTCTTATATGGTGCGGGTTTATGCCGAGAATATGAATGAATACAAGCGCCGCATTGATAATCTCCTTAAAAAATTGAATATTCCCGGAGTTTTTACTAAGGCTGAGGATGAAGAGGCAAAAGTTTATTTAGAGGGTGAGCTTAGGAATGCCCAGGAAAAAGAGCGGATGAGCACTGCGCTGGGGGACTTAAAGGCTAAAACGGTTGATCTTACTTCTGTCAAGGATGAAACCATAATCGAAATAGACGTGCAGGTGCTGGAGCTGACGAAGGGGGCTACGGATACTTTGGGATTTTCCTGGCCAGGCAGCGCGACGCTTGACATCAATGATGCTGCGTCCAAGGCTGTCGCCACCCTTTCCGGAGTGCCATTTTCCCAGCTTTTCACCTTTGATAGATGGAATCGCGCTTCGTCTACCTTTTCATTTAAGGTGGATATGTTGATAGAGGAAGGAAAGGCGCGTATTTTGTCCCGCCCGAGGATGTCCTGCCAGAGCAGTAAAGAGGCAAAGCTTGTTGTCGGAGGCGAAGTACCTATATTAAGCTCTAGTATGGCCGGCGGCGGCGCCGTAGGCGGAGGTTCTCCGTCAGCAACTCCGGGCTCCATTGAGTACAAGGAATACGGCATTGTTTTGAAAATCAAGCCGGTAGTGGATGATAAAAAACGTATCCATATCAATTTAAATGTTGAAGTAAGCGAGCTGGGAGATCTTATCACTACTACATACGCCGCCGCGTATACTTTTACCAAGCGTAATGCCGAAACTGAATTGTGGGTGAATGATGGAGAGACTATGGCCATCGGCGGTTTGATCAAGCAAAGGAACGAGGAGACGGTGCGCAAGTTTCCCTGGCTTGCTGATCTTCCGATGATCGGAGGGTTCTTTAGGCAAAAAATCTCTAAGGTGGGAGGCGGTATTAATAAGGGAAATGACTCTGAGCTTTTTATTACTTTAACTCCGCATATTGTCAAGGATGCGTCTCCGGAAGTCAAACCGAAAGCAAAAGAACCACCGGTTGCTTTTTATCCGCCTGCGCAGGAAAGTGAAGCAGCTTTAGACCCCGCTGCCCGGTATTCACGGGTCATCCAACAGCGGATCATGGAAAATGTTATATATCCACAGCAGGCCCGCGATGCCGGGTTTCAGGGCACAACCAGGCTAAACATCAAACTTTCATACCGGGGAGAGCTTTTGGACGCAGCGGTAAAAAAGTCCTCCGGTTATAAGCTTCTCGACGACAACGCGCTGGCAGCCGCCAAATCAACTGCAATATATCCTCCGTTTCCTCCCGCTATACCGCAAGAAGAGCTTTGGATAGAGGTACCGGTAAGCTATCAGCTGGAATAGTATGGCCAAGCGCATAGTCATTTTCAGCACAAAAGGCGGAGTCGGCAAGTCGCTTATCGCAAGCAATCTTGCGGTCAGCCTTGCTACTGATGAGCTTAAGCGGGTATGCCTGGTCGACCTGGATACTCAAGTTATCGGCGACATGGCCCAGATGCTCAACCTTAAGCCGCAGAAGACCATGGTTGACGTGATCAACCTGATCAAGAAGCATCCGCAGCTCTACAAGAAGGCAGATTTTATGACCCCCTGCCAGTACGGTATCGACTTCCTTCCCGGCGTGCTCAGGCCCCAGCAATCTCCTAATATCGATATTGCAGCGATCCGCGATGTATTCACTGCTATTGACCCGGATTATGATTTTATCGTGGTTGACGCCGGGAAGAATTTTAACGACATATTCCTTAATACATTAAATCAGGCGAATCTTATTCTTTTAGTGGTCACTCCCGACGTCCTATCGGTGTATCAGACCAAGTGGGCGCTGGATACTCTGCAGTTTTTGCACTTTCCTTTAAATATGATCAAGGTGGTCTTAAACCGCGCCGAGTCCGTTGCCGGCATCAGCTGGCAGGAAGTAAAAATCACCCTGCCTGCGGATATCATCGCTCAGATCTCTTCCGAGGGTAAATTCGTCGGGCAGGCGGTAAACCGCGGGGTGCCGGTAGTGGTGGATAATCCAAAGGCGCGCATCAGTCTGGATATCAAGAAGTTTGCCCGCGCCCTGGTTGCCCAGCCGAAAATTTATATCGAGCGCAAGGAGCTCGATCAAATAAGGCTCAAAGAGGCGGAAGCGGAGAAGACAGGGGCTTTCTGGATGGCTCAGGAAATGGTGGAAGAGTCGCCTAAAGAGGCCATTGCCGATGAGATGGATGAGATCCTGATATTGAAGCGCCGCATACATAACCGCCTTATCGAAGAGTTGAATATCAAGAAGATGGACTTAAAAGTATTCTCTGACGCTAAGAAAGCCAAGGAGTTAAAGGATAAAGCGCAGATATTGGTGACTAACCTTTTGGCTGATGAGGCTGGAAGCCTGATCTCCTCTCAGGAGATCCGCAAAAAGATCGTCAAAGAGATCCTCGATGAAGCTCTGGGGCTTGGGGCGCTGGAAGATCTATTGGCGGATGACGGCATCGCCGATATCATGGTCAACAATAAAGATGAGATCTATATAGAAAAGAACGGCAAGATCGAGCTTACCAGCAAGAAATTCATTTCTAACGAGCAGCTGCGCACCATTATTGAGCGCATCATAGCACCCATCGGAAGGCGCATTGATGAGAGTGTGCCCATGGTGGACGCCCGCCTTACCGACGGTTCGCGCGTCAACGCCATTATCCCGCCGCTTGCCCTCACCGGCCCGGCGCTGACCATCAGAAAATTCAGGAAAGAGCGCATGGAGATAAAGGATCTGCTTGATTTCGGAGCCCTTACCCCGGACATGGCGGAATTCATCAAGGCTTGCGTTATCTGCCGCAAGAACACGATCGTCTCCGGAGGCACGGGCTCGGGAAAGACTACAGTATTAAATACACTTTCCAGCTTTATCCCCGAAGGAGAGCGGATCATCACCATAGAAGACGCCGCGGAATTAAAGTTGCATCAGGAGCATTGGGTACGCCTGGAATCCCGCCCCCCGAACATCGAAGGCAAGGGTTCTATCACTATCCGTGACCTTTTCCGCAACACTTTGCGTATGCGTCCTGACCGTATTATAGTCGGCGAGTGCCGCGGATTGGAATCCCTGGACATGCTTCAGGCGATGAATACCGGACATGATGGCTCCATGACCACGATCCATGCCAACTCTACTTACGATGTGTTATCCAGGCTTGACTCTATGATTTTGATGTCAGGGATAGAATTACCGGTGCGCGCGATCCGGGAGATGGTCACCTCTGCCGTGGATGTGGTAGTGCATACCGCCCGATTATCCGACGGTTCGCGTAAAGTCACCCAGATCACCGAGCTTGCCGGTATGGCTGATGAGATACATATAAACCTTAAGGATATTTTTGTCTTTAAACAGACCGGTATTGGGGAAGGCGGTAAAGTCATCGGAAACTTCCAGGCCACCGGCTATGTCCCGTCTTTTTACGATGAGATAAAGATGAAAGGTATACCTCTTTCCGAAGAAATCTTCAAAGCTCCCCCGAAGCCGTAATGAAAATCATAAATATTACCCGCAACATTGTTTTGGCCGATAATGCGGCTATGGCCGATACGGCGCTCACTCGTCTCAGGGGTCTTTTAGGCAGAAATGGCCTCAAGGAAGGGGAGGCGTTGGTGATCCGGCCGTCGAACTCTATCCATATGTTTTTTATGTGCTTTGCCATTGACGCGCTATTCGTGGATAAGTGTGATCATGTGGTCGCGGCGCGCAAAAATATGCGGCCCTGGAGCGTCAGTCCGGTCTTTTGGAAGAGTTTTTATGTGATTGAGCTTGCTGCGGGAGTGATTGATGCCACCGGCACGAGCACCGGTGATGAGATAATGCTATCCTGATTCCTCGGTACAGGAAGTACAGTTCCTGCCGCCTTCCTTAGACTTATATAACCCGTCATCAGCGCGTTTGATCAGAGAATCCACGGTATCGTCATTTCTAAAGATCGAAACCCCAAAACTTGCGGTGACCTTGTAAGAATTTAAATCATCCTTTACCACCTGGTTTTCGATGGCTTTGCGGAATTTATCCGCCACGATCATGGCGTCTTTGATCCCTACGCCGCGCAATAATACTATCATCTCCTCGCCGCCGTAGCGGGCTACAATATCTGAGGAGCGGGCCGTGACTTTGAGCGCGTTGGACACTTCTTTTAAGACCAGATCCCCTACCTGATGGCCGTAGGTGTCGTTAAATTTCTTGAAATGGTCCACGTCGCTCATTACGATGGCGAATTTTTTGGTGGCATCCGACCGGGCCATGAGCATCTCGGTTTCAACGAGTAATTTGAAATAGCGGATGTTGAAGAGCCCGGTGAGCCCGTCGGTGACCGACATTTTGAAGAAATTCTGCCGCTCAATGGCGATGCGCACGAAGTTATAAGTACCTACGCAAAAAGCGCTTAAGGAGAATCCGAATAGGCAGGTCACAAAGTCCATCCACAGGCCTTGTGCGAAGAGGATGAAGTTGATGATAAAATATACTATTGCCAGGGAGATGAGTATCACGGTTTCTCGGATTGGGTGTTCTCCTGAGATAAGGAATGCCGGAAGTAGGGTCATAATGAAAAGGATCAGGAGGTTTATCCAGGGAAGCGGGGTGTAGATGAATTTGCGGTTGATGATGTCACTGATGGTGGTGGCTACTACTCCAAGCCCCGGGTACTCCGGTTGTACTGGGACCGCTTTGATATCGTAGAGCCCTACGGCAGTCAGGCCGATGAGGCATATAGAGTCTTTAAAGTCCTGCAGTTCTTCTCCGGGAAGTTTGTCATCCAAATGGTCTTTATATTTGGCCAGCACATCAAGAAAGGAGTAGTGTTTGAATGTGCGCTGCCATTTGCCTATCCAGTTGATCAGGAAGGTGTTTTTGTCATCCAGGGGTATAAAATATTGCGCTCCCGGACGGTTGATGCGTAGATATCTGGGATCGATCTCCTGCAGGGTGAAGTCGGTGTAGTCGAGGGCGATCTTGAGGGCGATGTGCGGATAGATAGTCTTATCCGCCGGGATGAGCAGGGGGATGCGCCGGATGATACCGTCATCGTCCGGCCAGATATTGGTGGTGCCGGTGCCTTTAATGTGGGAGGCAAAACGTTTGATGGGCACAAAGGCTGATTGTATATCGAATTTACCGGATTGAAAGGCGAAAGGAAGATAAACGTTCTTACTGCGCTTTAAGGCTTCTTCAAAGACTAGGTCATCTTGTTCGTCGGAACTTTCAGAGAAAATAATATCGAAGTAGATGGATTTAGCGCCCAGGTCTGTCAGTGCTTGGGTGAGCGCCGCGTGCCACGTCCTTTTCCACGGCCAGCGCCCGACTTTTGCGATATCGTCGTCGGTGATCTCGATGATGACGATATGAGGGTTGGCGGCCAGCGAGCCCCTTAAGTTAAAGGCAAAATCAAGGCCAGCGTTTTCCAGGCGCCTGAGCAGGCCGTTTTGATAGGCGGTGAAAATAAGGAGGGCGATGGTGCCGGCAAGAGATATATTAAGGATGACGCGGTTGAGTAATTTCACAGCTTTGATTATATAAAAAAAACCGCATTAGCGCAATCTTTCTTTACGATTATGCGCTTTTGCGGTTTTATTCTTCCGACAGAAAAGCTTATTCGACTGTCTTTACGGAGACCGAGAAAGTCGTGCCGCGTACGGCAACGATGGAAGTCGGGGTCTTCACCTCGAACTTCGATTTCTCAGAGTGCAGTTTCTTTGCCTTGATGAGGACCTCTCCCATTGCCAGGTCCAGAAGCGTGGTCTGGGAAGAGGCTTGCTTATTTTCAAGGAGCTGAGCCATTTTCAGCTGGCTGTTCGCTTTTACCTCGACGGTAGCGGTTTCCGCTTGCCCGTCAACGTTCAAAAGCGCCCAGGAATCCCCTATGGTGCGGATCATGTCTCCTTGACTAAGCTCTGTACCGATCTTCGCTTCAGCCCAAGCCTTGTCTTTCATCAAACGCACTTCCACTTTTCCCTTTAAATCGGTGATAGAAGCGGTGCGCTTCGCATCGGCAGCCATCGCCAGGGTGCATACTGTCAGAACTAATCCTAGAATCATTAAGACTTTTGCTGTTTTCATCATACCCCTCCTTCTAATAAAATATACCATAAATCAGGCCAAAATGCAATTCTAAATTCTCGAACCTAAATCTATCGTAGTTGCTCCATTGGCAATGGGTTACGTGAATCTTTTCTTGACAATTGCTATAGGTAGGCTTTATAATACAAAGTAATATATTATGTCAAATACTACTCAAAAATCATTATTTTTTATTCTGTTTATAGGGCTGGGATTGACCTGTCCTGCGGGGCGGCTTTATGCCCAGCAGGTGCCGCAGAACCGAGTAGAATCAGCTACCCGTCAAAGCGACACACTTACTGATTCTGGGAGATACACGGATAAACTTAAAGAAACTCCCCGTAAGCAGAAAGAGATCGAGCCTATTGAGCCTGTCCCGGCTACCGACGAAGAGAAGTTCCTTATTGAAAATATTAACCTTGTCGGCTGCGAGTCCTTTCCTGCGGAAGATTTCTCTTCGATAGTCTCTCCCTACAAAAATAAGGAAGTCACCCTGACTGAACTTAATACTCTGGCCAAGCAGATAGAGCGCGAGTACCTGCGCCGCGGGATCATCGCCGCTGTGTTTGTGCCTCCCCAGGATATCAAGGAAAAGAAGGTCACCCTGCAGGTGGTCGAGGCCAAGATGGGGGAGCTTAAGATCCAGGACGCCAAGTATTTTAAGAAATCCAAGCTTTATTATTACTGGAAATTGTATGCCGGTGAGACCCTGCGCTACGATAAGATCTCAAAAAGCATCCAGATGATGAACAAGAACCCTGACCGCGAGGTCAAGGCCGCGCTCACCGCCGGGAAAAAGCCTGGGACTACCGACGTTATCCTTACTCCCCAGACCAATTTCCCGGGGCATTTGACCTCTTCTTTTGACAAGGAAGGCTCTACTTCCACAGGAAAGGCCAGGATAGGCTTAGGCATCCGCCACAATAATTTCCTGGGGCTTGACGACACCATGATCACCGGCCGTACCTTTGGCCAGAGTTTCTGGGGCCAGTATGTTTATCACAGCATCCCGGTCACGTCTAACGGCACCACCGTGATGTACGGCTACAGTATCAGTAAATCTATCCCCAAGAAAGAGTTTGCTGTTTTCGGAATAGTTTCCGAATCTAAAGACATAAGTTTCTCCGTGCACCAGGACCTTTTTAAGAAAGACGAATATCTGGGTGAAGTCTATGCCGGCTTTAACGCCAAAGATAAGGTCACCAAGCTTGATACTGGGACCTACACCAAAGATCGCCTAAGGGTCTTTAACATCGGCGGCAGTTACGTCAAGCGTGGGTTCGGAAGCAGCCTGACTATCGCGCCGGAACTAGACCAGGGCGTCAATGGCTTTGGTTCAAGCGGAAAGAATAATCCTTATGCCTCGCGCGGAGCGATTGCCCGCTTTACCAAGTTTACCCTATCTACCAGCTACAAGAAATTGCTCCCTATGAATATGCAGCTTAGCCAGAGGTTCAGGAATCAGTTTGCTTCCTCAAGGCTTACTCCGCAGGAAGAGTTCTCTATCGGCGGCATTGATTCGGTGCGCGGATATCCTTCGGGAGATTATCTGGCGGATGATTCTTTTGTCAGCAACACCGAGCTTTTGATGCCCAGTGTATTCATACCTAAAGATTGGCGCCTGCCCTGGTCTGTGGAAACACTGCGCGACCAGACCACAGTTGTGGCATTTGTGGATTATGGTTGGGGCAAACGCAGGGGCGCGGTGCAGGGAGAAGCTAAGTCCGTCGATGACTTAGGTGTGGGCGGTGGTTTGAGATTCAGCTTGTTTAATCAGGCGCTGGTGCGCCTTGAATGGGGCTTTCCGGTTGCTGATGGAGTTATCACAGAAGCAGCCAAATCGCAGTTTCATTTTTCCGTAGATTTCCAGGAGAAACTTCCTGAAGAATTAGCCCGCATCAAGAAATTTCGCGATGAAGAGGCAGCCAAAAAGCTGGCCACAGAGATAGTCGATGAAGAATTAAAGCGCGAGACTAGCGTTTTGAGAGAGCGGGTCGAGAATTATATGGCCCTGGCTAAGGTTGCCCAGGAAACAGGTAAATTTGAAGAGGCCAAAGCGCTTTATGAGCGGGTAAACCAGATCGGTAAAAACTGCTACCAGCAGGCTGAGGATTATGTGCGCACTCTCTTTGCCAAAGAAGATAAGCTGCTGGAGCGCTCTAAGTTAGCCCTTGTAAAATATAACGAAGGTAAACTGCAGGAAGCTAAACAGATGTGGGAGAAGCTTTATCACGAAGCAAAGCCTGAGCCGCTCATCTTTGAATTCTAAAATTGAAAAGCAAAAATCCCGTTAATATCTAATGGAGGCACCAGATGCGTAAGCAGAAATTGACTTTCTTAATATTTATACTTGGGTTAAGTTTAATCTTATCCGGCCGCGGCAATGTTTTTGCTCAAGGCGTGGAAGGCGAGTCTCAGGCAGAAGCAACTCAAAGTTCAGCGGCCAAAGATACGGCTGAGGTCAGCCCCCAGACTATAGAGAAAAAACTTTCTACGCATAACCTGAACCTTAAGCAGTTACTTGAGCGGACCGAGAGCAGTATAAAGCAGGTGGATCAGGAGATATCTAATCGCGACACCGAGACCGCCATACGCGAGCGCGTGGAAAAAGGTGACAGCCTCTATCGGCAGGGTAGATTGCAGGAAGCCCGCGATGAATGGAAGCAGGCAGTGGATCTTTCTAAAGATCCGGCGATGAAAGAGCATTTGCGTAAGGCCGAGGAAAAAGCCCATCAGGAGCAGGTCCAAAAGGCTAAGGAAGATGCTGAGGCTAGACGAGCCAAGGAAGAGGCTGATCGGAATGCTGAGCGCATAGCCAAAGAAGCGGAAATTGTGAAGCAAAGGCAGGATGCGGAAGCTAAGAAGAAAGAATTAGCCGCTGAGAAAGAAAAAGCCCAGCAGGAAGCAGCCACAGCTAAGAAAGCGCAACGCGCGCAAGAGCTGTCAACTAAGGAAGAGGCGCGCAAGATTAAAGATGCTGAGGTTCAGTCTAAAGAAGAGCAGGCAAGACTAGAGAAAGAGCAAAAAGAGAGAGTTCGTCAGGAAGGTCTGGCCCGCAAAGAAGCTGAGGGCAGGGAGAAAGAAAACCAGGAGAATTTGGCCAAGGAAGAGAAGGAAAAGATAAAATTGGAGAAGTTGTCGCGCCAGGAGGCCGAGCGTCGGGAAAAAGAAGAGCAGGCGCGTATAGTTAAAGAAGAAAAAGAAAGAGCCAATCAAGAAGGGCTAGTCCGCAAAGAAGCGGAGCGTCGTGAGAAGGAAGAAAAAGCCCGCATAGCTCGCGAAGAAAAAGAGAAAGCCCGTCAGGAAGCTCAGGCTACCAAAGAGGCTTCCATGACTGATGAGCAAAGAGCTAAAGAGCAGGTCAAGCAGGAGGTATTAGCCCGCAAGGAAGCTATGCGCGTGGAAAAAGAGGAGCAAGCTCGCATTGTTCGCGAAGAAAAAGAAAAAGCCCGTCAGGAAGCTCAGGCCGCAAAAGAGGCTTCCATGACTGATGAGCAAAGAGCCAAAGAGCAGGTCAAGCAGGAGGCATTAGTCCGCAAAGAAGCTATGCGCCGCGAAAAAGAAGAACAGGCGCGTATAGCCCGCGAAGAAAAAGAAAAAGCCCGTCAGGAAGCTGCTGTAGCCAAAGAAGCATCCATGACCGATGCACAGAGAGCCAAAGAGCAGGTCAAGCAGGAGGCATTGGCCCGTAAAGAAGCTATGCGCCGGGAAAAAGAAGAACAGGCTCGCATAGCTAAAGAAGAAAAAGAGAAAGCTAAGCAGGTTTCCATGACCGACGCGCAGAAGGCCAAGGAGCAGGCTAAGCAGGAAGCTATTGCAGCAAAAGAGAAGGCTAAAGAAGAAGCCTCAGCTGCCAAAGAAAAGGTGCGTTTAGAAAAAGAAGAAAATGCGCGCATAGCCCGCGAAGCAAAAGAAAATGTAAAGCAGGAGAAAATAGCTGCTAAGGAAGCGCAGATAACCGATAAAGAAAAGACAAAAGACCAGGTTCGTCAGGAAGCGCTGGCAAAGAAAGAAAAAGCCCGCAAGGCCAAGGAAGAAAAGGCCCGTATCGAGCGCCTAAAGAAAGAAGAGGCTAAGCGTTTAAAAGAGGCTATGAAGGAGCAGGAGGCTGAACAGAAGCGCCTTGAAGAGCAGCGCAAAAAAGAAATGCAGCAGGAGTTAAAAGAGATAGGGAAGTAATTTAAAATAGATTCGGTTTATAAAAGAGCGGCGCTTTTAAAAGAGGCGCCGCTTCTTTATTTTATGGTATAGCGGGAAGGGAATGATGCTTTCTTCTGGTGCGCGGATTCGTCGTATAAAGCCTTCTTGTCGAATCCCTGTTCCCTCCCCAGGCTTTTATCAAGATAGATTCTTACGATAAAGTTAGCCATTCTCCAGAAGTTATCTTCTAGAAACACTTCATTCACTTTAATCAGAGTATATTCGTTCTTGATGGATTGCTCGACATCTTTCTGCGAAGGATTCGGGTTTTCTTTCGCTGTGATATCGGCGGTGGTAGTGGGTTGGATGAGTGAATAGTTTCCTGCGTCAGCGCCTGAGATTGTAAGGCCGGAAATCGTTACGGTCTTAGCAAGTCCTGGATCGCTATCAGCAAAGGTGCCGGAAGCTCCTGCTGTATTTAAAGAGACAGTGTCTCCTATGATTACACCTATCAATGTAGCGCTTGTGACATTCAGAACTGCGGAAGAGGAACCGTCATAGACCTTGTTATCTGCCGTAATTCCGCTTACCGTTAGAGATTTGGTGTTGATCGTGAAATTCCCTGCGCCAAGCCCGGTCAGGGTATTGTAGTTGGTTGAGTCAGTAGGCACAAAATCTGCGGTCACTGCATAGGTGCCGGCAGTAGTCTTGGTGGCTGCGCCGCCGGTTAAGATGTTAATCACCGAGCCGGGTACGGAGGAGACGGTGATGCCGACAGTAGCAGCTTGTCCTGAGCCGTTATAGGTCTGTGGTGAATTGTTCACAGCCAGGGTTGCAGTAGGAGTGGCTTTATCGATCACGAAATTTCCCGCCGAAAGACCAATAAGGGTATTGTAGCTGGTCGTGTCGGTGGGTACAAAATCTGCGGTGACGGCATAGGTATTGGCATTAGTTTGATTGGTTACGCCACCGGTCAAGATATTGCTGACTGTGCCGGGCACAGAGCTAACAGTGATACTAACCGTCGCGCTCTTCGCGCTGCCATCGTAGGTCTGTGGTGAATTGTCTATGGCCAAGGTCGCAGTCGGGGTAACTCGCGTATCCGTTGCAACAGTCAGTATGCCGCTTGTCGCAGCGAAGAACGCCGTATTTATGTAAGTAGCGCCAGAGCCGGTTCCTCCCCAAGTGCCGTTAATTCGGCCCAGTCCGCCAAGAGTAAGGCTGCCTACGCTGAGATCAAGTCCAGCTCCTACGCTGGCCGTAGCAGTTCCTGTAGGAGCGATGCTTAAGTTTCCGGTAATCGAAGTTCCAGTAGCTAAAGATTTTGCGCCAGAGCCCGAAAGCGTGAGGTTGTCGTAGGTTGTTGCCTTAACTGTCTGCGCGGCACCGGTATAGTTTACGGTGTTGGCATTGGTTGATGCATCTAACCCTGTAATGCCTGAAGTACCACCTATATTTAATATTGAACCTGCTTCTTGAGTCAGTGTGCTAAGCCCCGCCAGAGCGGTGCTCACAGTCAAGGTGCCATTATTTGTTGTTGTTCCGCTTATAGTTAGGCTTGGTATGACAATGGCGTTAGCCCCGCTAATGGTTTTTCCTGTACCGGTAAAGGTATGTAAGCCTGTGCTGGCATTGTACGTTCCGTTATTAGTGAGACTTCCGGCAATACCCACAACCGCTGCCCCATTCTCGGTTAATGTGCCTGTGATAGTGACATCCGAGCCAAAAGCAAGCTGGGCAGCGGCAGTCTCTGTAAAGCTTGCTCCGTTATTGATCGTCACGGCTCCGCTGAATGTCTTTGTGCCGGTAGCCGAAGATATGGTCAAGATGCCGTTTGTTCCGCCACCAACGGTGGTCGTGCCGGTCACGGTAAACGCAAACGCTCCCAATTGCAATGTTGCTCCATCTGAAATAGAGAGTGCGTTTGTGATATTGATGACAGCACCTGCTGTCGTCGTACCAGCGAGCACATTGAGGTTAGGCAGTGTGTATGCTCCGGCGATAGTGGTTGTACCTTGAGTATTGAGAGTAGCGGTAGCGATAGACAGAGTACCGTTGGCGCCAAAGGTATTACAGTTGTTGAGAAGAATTGTGTTTGCGCCGGTGGTGAGCTGGGAGCGTGCCGCGTTCCCTGCAGTACCAAAAGTCACCGCTCCGTTGATAGTAAGGTTTCCCGTACCCATATTCACAAGCGCAGTACCTACCGTTCCTCCCGCAATTGTGAGTGTTCTCGTGGTGAAGTTCTTTGCGGTACCGGAGAAATCGATGCTTGAAAGGCCTCCACTGGCTGTTGATGAGCCGGTAATCGCTGTCGTTCCGGAAACGGTCAATGTACCGCTCGGAGTGTTTGTGGCGGTGATCTTTGCCGTACCTGTACTTGTCGTTGCCGGCATGGTGATCGCGGATGGGCTGAAACTCGCACTTCCTTGCAATTCGACAACTTGAGCGGATCCGGCGGTGGAGTTGGTGGTGAAAATAAGCGTGCCACTCGTAACCGTGGAACCAGTTGCGAGTATGAGACCGGTATTTCCGGTTGCGATAGTGATAG
>CAYHBB010000002.1:0-47163 GCA_964354795.1 uncultured Planctomycetales bacterium
ACTGCATTCTCCCCTCGCCTAACCGCTCCGCAATTTCGGACACTCCGCTCGCTACAGCCCTTGTCGGGCTGTTTAACGCTCGCTTGAGTGTCCTCAAAATTTTGCTTGTCGCAAAATTTTTCGGAGAGTGGAGGATTTGAACCTCCGGTCGTCTTACGACGACAACGGTTTTCGAGACCGCCGCATTCAACCACTCTGCCAACTCTCCAATGGATTCATATACTCCACCTCATGCATTACCCCTGCTCATATGCACCCCAAAATTCTGTTCCATAATTTTGGGGTATTCGCAGGGGTGAATTTTATGAAGAAAAACTCAAAAATTCTAACGGTGGGGCTGGGATTCGAACCCAGGGTGGACTTACGCCCACAACAGTTTTCAAGACTGCCGCTTTCAACCGCTCAGCCACCCCACCGGAAAATTACAATTATTCAAGCAAAGCGGCTTCTGCCGCTTTCAATCCTTCGTCGCTTCGCTCCTCAGGATGCCTCGCCCTTTCAGGGCTCGGCAGCCGCTCAGCCACCCCACCTGAATTTCGATAATTCTACTTCAGTAAATTCGCCCCACCGAATGTGCCAAAATTATCGAAGAGAATTTCGGCACATACTATGAGGTGGGACACAACCCTCTAATACACAAACAGTTGTTTGAATATCGCGTAAAAAATATCTTTATATAATGTAAGCGAGCGGCCGACAAAGTCGCCGAAGTTGAAACTGCTCACCAGAAAACTCAAAATAAGCGCGATAAATCCCACATTGACGATATAAATAAACGAGAAACCGAAAATATAATTCCCTTTAAGGAAATCGTCTTCCTGAGAACGCACGGTCTTAGCGGAAAACACCAGGTGCAACATGGTGGTAAACCCTAAAAGAAATAATGTATATTGCAGCAACCAAACCGACTTAATAAACAAAGACAAAATCGCGTACACCAGGCACAATATGATCGTGTAAACCGGTAATAGATACGGCGCCACTTTCACTAAGGGCGCGAAGAAACTGAAAATCGCCTCTAAAAGCCGATGCCCGGAATCATAAATTATCGCCAACTCACCGATAAAAATATGGAAAGCTATAAAGGTGACCACTCCGGCCCAGAAATATCCCTGAATAGCGCCCTCCACTATGCTGATCTGGCGTACAAATACCGCCGACACCGCATAGACAAAAGGCAACAAGCACAAACCCAGAATAAACTTCACCACCCCAAAAATCTTATCCGGGATGCCGAAAGAGCCGGAAGATTTTCTAGCACCTTTCTCCTTCAGCTCCTTTGTCTGCCCGAAGACTTCTTTTTTATTTGGAACCACTTTTCTATCCATTAACTTATTCTTTCCTTCCCGTTCATATATGGCCTTAATACTTCAGGAATGATCACGGATCCATCAGCCTGCTGATAATTCTCCAGTATCGCGACAACCGTGCGCGCCAACGCAACACCGGAACCATTTAAAGTGTGCACGAATTCCGGCTTTTTGCCTTCTTTCCTTTTAAAGCGGATATTAGCCCGGCGAGCCTGGAAACTTTCGAAATTGCTACAGCTTGAAACCTCAAGCCACTTATCGATTCCCAAAGCATACGCTTCAAGATCATAACACTTACTCGCGGCAAAACTGATATCCTGCGTAGATAATGCAACTACCCTATAAGCAATACCTAAAAGCTGCAATACTTCCTCAGCGTCATTGACCAGTTTCTCCAGTTCATCATAGGAGCTCTCCGGCCTCACAAACTTCACCATTTCTACTTTATCAAACTCATGTACACGAATCAAACCTTTGGTATCTTTGCCGTATGAACCCGCCTCTCTCCTAAAACAGGCAGTGTAAGCGGTGTAGCAAATCGGCAGCTGCTCCTCATCCAAAATCTCATCGCGGAAAATATTAGTCACCGGAACTTCAGCGGTAGGAATAAGATAAAGATCATCATCCTTAAGCTTATACATATCCTCTTCCATCTTAGGCAACTGGCCTGTGCCGATCATAGAAGCGCGGTTAACCAGAAAAGGCGGGAACACTTCGGTATACCCGTGTTTACTAGTATGCAGATCGAGCATAAAATTGATCAGCGCTCGCTCTAATCTGGCACCCATGCCTTTAAATAAAATGAAGTTTGATCCGGTGATCTTTGCGGCCCGGTTAAAATCTATGATATCCAGATTCTGGGCGATATCGATATGGGTTGCCGGCTTGAAATCCAACTTTTTAGGCTCTCCCCAGGTGCGCACAATTGTATTCTTGGTCGGATCCCCTAGGGGCACTGAAGCATGCGGGACATTCGGGATGTTAAGCAGGAATTTATCCACATCCGCATCCAATACTTTTAATTCCGCCTCAAGGCTTCCAATTTTAGTGGATACCTCTTTCATGGAAGCGATCATGTCCTTGGCGTCTTTCTTTTCCTTCAAAAGAACACTGATCTGGTCATTAGCCTTATTGCGCTGGGCGCGCAAAGCCTCCAGCTCGTTTAAAACAGACCGACGAGAATCATCGATTTTAATCAGGCCATCCAAATCAACCTTGGAGTTGCGATTTACCAGCGAAGTCCTGACTGCATTCGTATTTTCTCTGATGAATCTGATATCTAGCATAATTTATCCTTTGATTACGCCAAGCGGTCGCATCCTGCAGACGCGCCTGGAGATGCCGGCGTTATGCACGACATTCACCACTTCATTCACATCCTTATACACCTGGGGCGCTTCCTCGACCAGGGTATCCCTTCCGGAAGCTTTGACTATTATACCCTTAGATTCCAAATCTTTCAACAACACTCCTGCATTTATTGAGCGACTGGCAGCGGTGCGCGACTTCAGGCGGCCGGCGCCATGACAAGTAGAGCCAAAAGTCTCTTCCTCTGCCTTCTTTGTCCCCACCAAAAGATACGAATTCCTACCCATATCTCCGGGAATGATCACCGGCTGGCCGGTTTTTTTATACCTTGCCGGCAAAGCCGGATTCCCCGGGCCAAAGGCGCGGGTGGCACCTTTTCTGTGCACACAGAGACACTTTTCTTTTCCGTCGATATTATACTTTTCTATTTTTGCGATGTTGTGGGCAACGTCATAGATAAGCTCCATGCCCATCTTCTGCCATGACTTATTCAAAACTTTCTCAAAGACACCTCGCGTCAGATGCATCAGGCATTGGCGGTTTGCCCAGGCATAATTCGCGGCACACTTCATCGCCGCAAGATACTCCTTACCTTCCGGAGAATTCACCGGTGCGCAGCCAAGTTGCCTGTCCGGCACGCTGATATTATATTTTTGCAGGCAATGCACCATACTCCTGACATAATCATCGCAAACTTGATAACCCAGGCCCCGGGAACCGGAATGGATCATTACCGTGATCTGGCCAAGGTTTAAGCCGAAGGTGTCGCAGAGCTCCCGGTCATAAAGCTGGTCGATCACCTGAATTTCCAAAAAATGATTCCCAGAACCAAGCGTTCCGGACTGCGCCTTACCTCTTTCATAAGCCCGCTCTGAAACCGCTTGCGGATCCGCACCCTGGATCGCGCCGAATTCCTCGGTGCACTCCAAATCATCCTGTGTGCCGTAGCCCTTTGCCACTGCCCAAGCAGCGCCCTTTACCAAAATCTCTTTCTCTTCTTTAACACCTACCCGGATATCCCCTTTAGAACCTACACCTGAAGGGACATCGTTAAAAAGCGCATAAGTCAGGTCCTTTATTTTATCTTTGATCTCATCATAAAAAAGGCTAGTCTTAAGCATTCTGACGCCGCAATTTATATCATAGCCTACGCCCGCCGGAGAAATCACGCCACCATTTTCGATATCAGTTGCCGCTACACCACCTATGCAGAATCCATATCCCCAGTGGATATCCGGCATAGCCAGCGAGGCATTGACAATGCCCGGCAAAAACGCCACATTCGCCACCTGCTCTACAGCCTTATCCTGACGGATATCTTTGAGCAGTTTCTCATCGGCATAAATGATCCCGGGAACACGCATCCCGCCTTTATAGGATTTAGGGATACGCCAACGATAGTCATCAATTTTCTCTAAAGGACACCCCTGGATTTCAGACATCTAAGATCACCTCCGCCGTCCATGCGCCGTATTTTTCTTCAATCTTCAGCTGATGATAAGTCGCGGCTTTGATCTCCGTATTCACCCTATAGTTTTCTACACTGCTTCCGGTAGCTAGTGCCTCCAAAGCATTATCCTGAATGAACTTTACTTTTATGTTATGAAATATTATTCCCTTGGCCGCAGAGATAGAAAGCAGCTCATTGAGCCAATTTACAAAAAGCTCATCGAGGTTTTCAGCTTTTTGTTTGATGATTATATTGGTGTGTTCTTTGTTTTTGACGTATTGCCTACGGGAGGAAACTTGAAAAACCGCGAGGCCGGCGTTCTGAAACAGCTCTTTTAGATCCTTACCTTTTATCCTTAGGCCGATATCCGCGGTATGCTCAAAAACTTCGTAGTTTTGCACTTGGTGGGATTAGAATTAATTGGGCCATGATGGAGTCGAACCATCGACCTTGACATTAAGAGTGTCCTGCTCTGCCAATTGAGCTAATGGCCCTGATTTTACTTGCATGCCATAGCTCACCCTAACTCTATGACTTCCTAGGGTTGAGCTAATGGCCCCAATATCGTTAAATGTAGTAGAGAGTATAACTTAGATAAATAGCAAAATCAAGAAGATTGTTTACTTGTATCGACGGTGTCCAAAGACTGTCCATTAGAATAATTAGAACCGTCCCCCTAACACCCTGGGCAAATTGTATTACTGATCGTAGCTCATGCCCCCCAGCAGCTTCCAGCGATCGCCCTCTTTCACCCACGTATGGGTTATCCGCGATGATTGCGTTTTCGCTACACTGGCGTTATCATTACAATTAACGTGAATGATATATTGGGTCAACACGACCTCTCCCAGCACCCGAATACCCTCTCGCTCGATCTTGAAGATGCATGAAGTAGGCTTGGGGATCAATTGTTTCATGAAGCGAGCGCTTCCCTCCTTATCAACCGGCTGCGGCATAGTACCCGGCCATCCAAGGAATTGACTATGCGTAATGGCAAGGAGCGCCTCGTAATCCGCTTTGTAGAGGTTTGCGAAATATGCCTCTTCCAACGCCCAGATTTCTTCTTTCACCCTATCCCCGTTCACTTCTCCCCTAATGTCATTAGTGCCTAAAGTGCACAAAAACCCTGCCAAAGTTCTTATCGTCTTTTTCTACCCGATGATAGAGCCTTTTTATCTCCGGCTGCTCCAAGAAACGCAACACACTTTTCTTCAATTGCCCGCTTCCCTTGCCGGGAATAATCTCTACCAAAGAAATCCTTTTCTCGATAGCTTCTCTAATGACCCGATTAAGCTCCGCGTCAATTGACCGCCCTTTGTTAAAAATATCGTGTAAATCTAACTTTATTCTTGCCATTGTTTTTAGTCTTTTGACCTTAATGTGCTCATTGCCATCTTTAAAAAATAATTAAAGATTGTTCTCTAAGATTACCCCGTAATATTGTTTTATAGATTTTAAGGAATTAACAAGCAGAGACCCTAAATACCAGCCTAAAATAATAATTATTATAGTTATGATTACCTTCTTTTTCTGGCCAAAATGAGGGTTTAACCAGACTAAAGGCAAGGCTAGCGGACCTACACATAAAAAAGCAATCAATATTGAAAAGGTTTTAAAATACCACCTGATTTCTGGAAGTTTCTCTTTTAATTCCTTCCCACAAAACCTACACAATATCGCTTCATCTTGTATTCCTTCTGCGCAATACGGGCATTTTTTCATCTCATTTATCCCTTAGAGCCTTACTTATCCCGTCCCGAAGCGCGCTTAAGCTCCTCAATGATCTGGGGGTTGATTTGAGCCTCCAGCTCTTCGGCCTTATGCACATCCACCCAGGCTTTATCGAAATCACGCTGGATCAAATAGATACGGCTGCGCACAATATAGCCTTCGGCGTATTTGGGATTGACCTCTATAGCTTTGGTGCAGTCGCTAAGCGCGCGCTCAATATCCGCCTTGTTGCTATAGGTCGGCCCGATATTTACAAAAGCTCTTGGTGAATTAGGGTCCAGCTTTGATTGCTCAAGGCTGCCTTTATACAAATAGGCAAGAGCGCGGTTGACATAAGCCTCGACGTATTTCGGCTCAAGCTCAATCGCCTTGCCGTAATCAGCGATCCCCTGCTGCAAATTACCCTTATTCGCGTAAGCTACACCACGCAAATAATACACCGCAGGGATGGAAGAATTGATCTTAATGATCTTGTTAAAATCAATGATCGCTGCCTCGGAATTCCCCTTATTCAAAATGATGTAACCACGATTAAGATAGGCCTGCACATACTGCGGGTTAAGCTCGATTGCCTTAGTGTAATCACTGACCGCTTCATCAAACTTCCCCTTGCTGGCATAGCCCAGGCCGCGCACATAATAGGCCTCTTCGTACTTAGGGTTAAGTTGGATAGCCATGTCGTAATCAGCAAAAGCTTTCTGAGCGTCTTCTTTATTAATCTCAGCCAACCCTCGGTTAAGATAGGCCTCGGCATAATCCGGCTTGATTTTAATAGCTCTATTAAAATCGGAAATCGCCATCTCAAAATTACCCCGGCTGTAATAAG
Organism: uncultured Planctomycetales bacterium; assembly: GCA_964354795.1. GTDB lineage: Bacteria > Omnitrophota > Gorgyraeia > Gygaellales > Profunditerraquicolaceae > JAPLLR01. The sequence goes on from CAYHBB010000002.1 coordinate 6,626, forward strand.
CTGCCCCTCGTCTTAGATATTCCTCAGCGCTTACCGCATGCATTGAAGCTATCGCGGATGGTTCTTCATTTGGCCCTTGCGCCTTCTTCTTTGGCGCAACCTCCACCTTTTCTCCGTCGATACTTTTAACCTCGAAAACGTAATAGGAAACAGTTACACCTTTGTAATCAATTATAACGTAGGTATCGTCTTTCTTCACCACGTTGGCCTCGATCTTTTCCCCAGAGTCCAAAATAATAATCTCTGCAAAAGCAGAAACGGACATTGATAACAACACAAAAAATATAAATAAGACTTTCTCTCTCATTTTCCTCTCCATTCTTAGTTCTCTAGCGAATCTATGCGCCTGGCAGGAGTCGAACCTGCAACGCCTAGCTCCGAAGGCTAGCGCTCTATCCAGTTGAGCTACAGGCGCTGAACTTTTCTTCAGGCGCCAGTGGTCAGAGAATCCTAAAGGACCACAGGCGCTAAAATTTCGATAATTCTACTTCGGTAAATTCTCGCAGCGCATACGAGGCGAAGCAAGCAAATTTCTTCAATATATTTCACACCTCTCACCAAGCATTTTTCTTATTTCTTCCAGCTTCTCTTTATCCAATGCTTCTACCCCTCTCTCGGCAGTGGTGCGAACCGGAGAATTAAGCTGGATCTTATCCGGATTGATCAGCTCGATCTTCTCTTTCAATTTACGGATGTGTTCACGGCTGTCGTTTATGCCTTTGACCAGCATCACCTCAAGCCAGATGGCTCCACGAAATTCCCTGCGTAAAGCTATCAATCCGTTAATAATACCCTCGACATGGATGGAGCCGTCCGGACGATCGATCTTTCTAAAAATCTCCTCATCGACAGTATCCAAAGACGGCACAATTAAATCTGCATTTACCAGCCCCTGGCGCACCAAAGGTTCTGACAATAAAGATGCGTTGGTGATCACCGCGACTTTTGCCGGGGAGAGCTTTCTTATCTCTTTAATAAGTTCTCCTATGCCGGTATTCAACGTAGGTTCACCCATACCAGATAAAGTGATAAAATTAAGCTTAACGGATTCCTGCGCGTTATAGATAAGCCAAGACTTTAATTCACTGACGATATCTTCAACCGGCACATAGGCTTTGCGCTCTGATACTGTCTGGCGGGTACCCCCCAGCTGGCAATATACGCAATCAAAATTACACATCTTCCAGGGCGTGAGGCTTATCCCTAAAGATAAACCCAGCCTACGGGACTCTACTGGCCCATAAATGTATCTCATAATTAGTGGAGCCCCTCGGCGTGCCGCCTACGGCGGCTAACCAAGGCTCCCTCCCTTCGCAGCAAGCGAACACCATTCCATCCCTTAGGAATGGGTGCGAAGCAAAATCAATTCCGCAAATTTCTATCCCCGGGCTAAAGTCCGGGGATTTTGCGGAGGGGGTTAACCTCTAGAAACCGACAAGGGCGTCACGATAGTGACGCCCTTAGTCTATTATTTTAAGCGGTATTCCCTGGTGATGGCTACTTTACTTCGACGAGGCAATTGCTGGTGCCGAAGGAATTAGTGACACATGATCCGCAGCTCGGATCATTCCACCATGAGCCATCCACAAAAAACTTATACTCATGCGTTCCTGGTTTAAGGCTCAGCTTCACCGTCCAGTTTCCCTTGGTGTCCTTTTTAGCGGAAAACTTCTTGGTGTCCCAGTTATTGAAGCTGCCTGCGATACTGACCTTCTTTGCCGAAGGTGCATAGAGCTTGAACTCTTTCGGCTTCCCATTAGTAATACGTGACATATCCATCCTCCTTGTTATGTGATTATTATCGCACAATACCTAAAATACTGTCAAGAAAAATTACCTCCCCGCAGGGGACTACACCGAAACTATCGTCATACCTTTTCTATCTGCAAGAGCAAGGCTTTTCTCCCGGTCAATGAAAAGAGTCTTCTGCGCTTCAATAGCCAGGCATTTCCCGCCGCAGGAAAGAATTGTCTTTACGGTATTCAATCCGATCACCGGTATATCAAAGCGTTTGTCCTGCTTGGGTTTAGAAACCTTGACTATTACAAAACTGCCGCGGCTAAGCCTGCCTGCGCGACGAATCAGGTTATCCGTTCCTTCCAGAGCCTCTACCGCCACTATAGCCTTATGCTTTACCGCTACAGTCTGTCCAATATCCAGATATCCTATGGCCTTGGCCATCTCCAAACCGAAATATATATCTTCCCATTCTGCGAAATCAGGAGCGCGTTTAGTAAGCGTGCCTTTCTGAGGAAGGAAATCCGTAATATAGGTAGTGGAGTCGATCAGCTCAAGGCCCTCAGCTTTCAATTTATCCGCGATCGCACCGAAGATAGTATCCGCCCGCTTATCCTTGATGCTATCGAGCATCTCCTTAAGCACGGCGTCTTTCTGGACCTCTTTGCTGAAAAGCCTGTGTGGCGAGATCTGACCGGCCATGATCACTTTGCTGACCCCCTCCTGCTTAAAGATCTCAAACATCCTGCGAAATTCCCTTAGGCCCAGCCAGTGTATATTGTCGACGAACCTCTTTAGCTGAGGATCAGTATCGCCTTTGATAGCGATAGCCACAATAGAAACGCCCCTTTTGCGGGCTGCCTCAGCGAAAAGAAGTGGAAATTTTTTGTTGCCGGCGATAAGGCCGATCTTTTCCATAATAAGTTATTCTGTCCTGCAGGAGCGCGAGAGGCCGCGAACTGATTTCTTAACAAACTCTATCAGATGGGTGACTTCCGGAGTGCGGCTGGTCAATTCTTTTTCTAGCTGCTCCAGAGCATGGCGGATAGATTGCCCTGAATTAAAAAGTATTCTGAAAGCGTGGTCCAGCTGATGCACGGTATCACGGCTGATTTTCTGCCGGCGCAAGCCCACCAGATTCAATCCGTAAACTCTGGCCGGATGCCCGTCGCAGGTAGAATACGGCGGGATATCCTGCACCACTTTGGAACATCCTCCGACGATAGAAAGTTGGCCCATGCGCACAAACTGATGGATCGCGACTAACCCGCCGATCACTGCCCGGTCTTCGATAGTCACGTGTCCGGCAAGGGTAGCGTTATTGGCAAAGACGCAGTTATCGCCCACGATGCAATCATGAGCGATATGCGAATAAGCCATAAAAAGATTATTGCTGCCTACACGGGTGATGCCGACATCCTCTGTGCCGGGATTAAACGTGCAATATTCGCGGATGATATTATTATCGCCGATGATCAGGAGGCTGTTCTCTCCCTTATATTTTAAGTCCTGCGGCCTGCTCCCCACCACAGCACCCGTAAATATCTCACAACCGCTCCCGACAGTAGTATTGCCTTCGATAACGCAATGATTACCGATCTTGGTCTTTGCGCCTATTACCACATTGTCGGCGATCAGCGTATAAGGTCCGACGACTACGTCATCGCCTAATTTCGCGCTCTTAGAAACTATAGCTGTAGGATGTATATTCATGTTAAGACTCGATAATAGCAAACATCAGATCCGCTTCGCATACCACCTTGCCGTCCACCAACGCCTGGCCGCGCACCTGACCGGTGCGGGAACGGGCCTTGACTAACTCCACTTCCAAAACCAGCTGGTCGCCCGGCACCACCGGCTTCCTGAATTTTACATTATCGATGGCCATAAAAAAAGCCAATTTTCCCCGATTCTCATCCTGGGCCAGCATCATCACCCCGCCCACCTGCGCCATGGCTTCCACTATGATCACTCCCGGCATTACCGGACGGCCGGGGAAATGCCCTTTGAAAAAATAATCGTTGATGGTTACATTCTTGATGCCAGTGGCGCGCTTACCCTTTTCCAAATTGATGATCTTATCCACAAAAAGAAAAGGCTCGCGATGCGGCAGGATCTTCATGATTTCGGTAATATTCAGGCTCTCCCCGTCTTTGGGCTGAAACTGCGCTTCCATGCCTCCGGAAATATATTTGGTCCGCTGTTGCGCGATTTTCTTGGCCAGCTTAAGATTCAAGGAGTGGCCGCTACGTAAAGCGATAATGTGCGCCCTGATAGGGCAACCTACCAGATAAAGATCTCCGATCAAATCCAGCACCTTATGCCGGATGCATTCGTTTGGAAAACGCAAAGTATTATTGATTATCCCGTTTTTTCCGACGACGAGGGTGTTCTCGTAATTCGCGCCCAGCCCAAGACCTTCCTTTTGCAGCTGGGCCGCCTCTTCCTCTAAACAGAATGTGCGCGCGGGAGCCACTTCATTCTTAAAAGTCTCCGGAGTAAGATTCAGCTCTAGAAACTCTGTTCTTAGCCCGGGATGATCATAATCTAAGGTGTAGGAAATCTTAAAATCATTGCAGGGCAAAGCCATCAGAGTCGCCCCGTTTTCCTCAAGCACGATGGGGTCGCGCAGGGCAAAGAAATGACGCTCCTTATCCAACTCTTTCATCCCAACGGCGCTTAAAGCCTCCAAATACATGGTAGCGCTTCCGTCAAGGCCGGGCAATTCGTTGTTGTCTATTTCGATAAGCGCGTTATCAATGCTAAAGCCGTAAAGCGCGGCCAATATATGCTCCACTGTCTGCACTTCCGTAGAATCCATGCCCACTGAGGTGCGCCGCGGCGAGCGCTCAGGCGGAAGAAGAAAATCAACCGTAGCCTTAAATGACGGCTTGCCCGGCAAATCAGTACGCACGAAAATTATGCCGGTATCCACATCAGCCGGTTTGATTAGGACATTCACCTTGTTTGCCGTATGCAAGCCTGAGCCGTTTAAACACACCTCAGAAGCAACTGTCTTTTGTTTTTCCATTTATGAACTCTTGAGCTTAGATTCCAATTCTTCTATTTTCTTACGTAACTCTTTGATCGTCTCGTAGAGCTTAGGCAGATTCTGTATGCAGGCATTGACCCGCAGAGCTTTATCATGCGGCTGCGCCGGATATCCTGAGACCATGGTGTCAGGCGCCACAGACTTCGTCACCCCAGCCTGCGCCGCGCATATCGCATTATCTCCGATAGTAATGTGCCCCACGAGCCCGGCCTGGCCGGCGATAATCGCGCCCCTACCGATCACCGTGCTTCCGGAGATCCCAGCCTGCGCCACGATCAGCGCATTCTCTCCCACCTCGACATTATGCGCGATATGCACCAAGTTGTCGATCTTCGTGCCGCTGGCTATCACCGTCTTATCAAAACGCGCCCGGTCAATGGCGGTATTGGCGCCGATCTCCACATCATCGCCTATCTCGACTATCCCTGACTGCGGGATCTTCTCATGCTTACCCTCTACCGTGACAAACCCGAATCCGTCCGAACCGATCACCGCACCGCTATGGATGATGCAACGCTTGCCGATCACCACCCGCTCGCGTATTGAAGTATTAGCGTATATCAAAGTGGAGCTACCGATCTTGGAGGAATTTCCGATAAAGCAATGCGCATAGATTATGCAATCATCCCCGATAACCGCGCCATCGTCGATCACCGCGTAAGGCCCGATTGAGACACCCTTGCCCAATGACGCTCCCTTGCCCACCACTGCTGTCGAGTGGACCCCTTTAGGATGGGTCGATTGAGCAGGCGCCAACGAAGAAACAATCTTCACAAAAGCTAAAGAAGGATTATCCGTGCGGATGATCGGCTTACCGCAGGCCTGAATATCCCGTCCGGTGACAACAGCCGAAGCCCGAGTCTTATCCATCAACGGCAGGTACTTAGAATTAGCCAGAAAGGTGATATCTCCCGGACAAGCCTCCTTGATTCCGGAGACTCCGGTGACTATAGTTGCGGCATCGCCCACCACTTCTCCATCCACCAGCTGCGCTATTTCCTTAAGAGTCTTATGCATGGACCGCTTTCTTAAATTAATCCCGCACCTTGCTTCCAAGATGCGGGATTAATGATTTGTATCAGGACCGAAAGATGGGCCTTATTTCTTTACGTAGCCTTTGTTCAGGATCTCGATGATCTTTTCGGTGATCTCCACGCCCTTGGGCTGGTACGCCAACATCCGGTCGTCAAAGATAAAGGTAAAGCCGTCTTTCTCCGCAAACTGCTTGATCACCCCGCGGATATCCTCGGCCACCTCTTTCCTGTTGTCAAAATCTTTCTTACGTAGCTCATTCTCTTTCTCGTTCTTAAAATCTTCCAAAGCCTTATATTTTGTCTCAAGCTCAGACCTCTTGGTCTCTTTTTCCTTGTCGCTTAAAAGATTGACCTTATCCTGCAGCCCCTTGAACTCAGTTATCTTTTTATCAATATCTCCTTCGTAGGACTTAGCCTTATCGTCGAGTGACTTGTTGTAGTCTTTAAATTTATTATACTCGCTGGCCACCCGGATCAGGTCGACCGCCGCGAATTTATCCGCTGCCTGTGCGAATCCGGCAAAAGCAAGAATACCGACAATCCCTAACGCTAAAACTACCGCTGCCTTTCTCATCTTTACTCTCCTCCTTGCATAGTAAATGCACACCAATCTATCCAATAAGATTGGGTGTGCACAGTAAGTGCACACCGGCCTTTCCTATAAGGCCGGGTGTTTTTAAAACGTGTTACTCGCGCTAAAATGGAACCTTCCACCTTTAGTATCATCACCCTCATCTTTACTCATCGGAATACCGTAATCAAGACGGATAGGCCCGATAGGCGTCTTAACCCGCACGCCCAAACCCATGCCTGATTTAAGATTTTCTGTGCCTATATCACCCAACTTCGCCCAGACATTACCCATATCATAAAAAGCTGCAACTTTTAGAAAATCGAAAAGCGGATATAAATATTCAATGTTGCCGATTAACATAGCATTGCCGCCCAGGGGATCCTTAGATACAGGATCGATAGGGCCAACCATTCTTTCCTCGTAACCGCGGATGGTATCTGCGCCTCCGGCGAAGAAACGTTCATATATCGGAATGCTGTTTGTATCGCTGTATGCCTCTTCCAACCCCATCCTACCGCGGATCTCAAGGGTAGATTTACGAAACATGGGAAAGTAGTGGGATGCCCGGCCGTAAAACTTCCAGAAATCCTTATCCCCGCCAAATGGCCCGCCGGCCATCATCATGGAAGCAGTGACCAGATTTCCCGAATGAGTATCGAAAATATTGTCCCGGCTGTCAAAAGCGACGCCAGGAGTGACGCTGCTGACGTAATTAGTACCATACTCCTGCTGCAGGTCCCAGGAAGCGTTGGTGGTGATATTGCTGATGGTGATGCGGTCTAGCCTATAAACACCACTAGCCCTCCAAAACTCAGTCAGCTCCTTGCCTATACGCAGGTCGCCACCGGTGACCGTCTGGTCATAGCCATAACCGCTATCCTCGTCTCTTTTATGCTCATTATGATACCCGTCGAATCCGAATGAAATAGGATAATCGAAGAGCCAGGGCTCGGTAAAACTTAAATCAAACCCGGTAGTGATGCTTCCAAAAGAACCGCGAAACTTCAGATTCTGCCCGGCGCCGGTAAAATAAGGCCAGTTCTTCCAATCAAAATTCTTCTGTTCGACTTCCACAAATCCCACGAACTGATCGACCGTACTGTAGCCCCCGCCGAAGCTGAAGGCTCCGGTCTTTGACTCCTTGACATCTACCACCAGGTCCTTCTTATCCGCGACATCGGTATCCTCGGTATCGTAACTGACCTCATCAAAAAACCCTAAGTTCTGCAGGCGCTCTTTGCTGCGCTTTAATTTAGTGCCATCAAATCTATCACCCGGATGAATCCGCAGTTCCCTGCGAATGACCAGATCCTTAGTCTTAATGTTGCCGCGCACCTTGACCTTATCCACGTAAGAGACCTGATTCTCAACTATCGTATAATTTACATCCACGCGGCCGGAAGCGTCATTCACCGCAGTAGTATCCTGTACTAAACATGAAATATAGCCACGGTCGAAATAAAGACTCTGGATATTAGAAAGATCCCCCTTTACCCCCTCTTCGCTGAAAACTTTACCAGTCGGACACTCCTCAAGCTTGCTTAAAACTTCTTTTTCCACAACATCCTTATTCCCCTGGACAGTAATATTGCCGACCTTATAAAGCTTGCCTTCGCTGATCTTGAAAGTTATGTACAAAAGGTAAATCTTGGCGGCATCCGGTGAGACCACGTATTCCACTGCCACGTCAGCGTAACCACTATGGCGGTAAAACGCCTTCAGGCGCTCAACGTCATCCTTAAGAACGTCATCCTTTAAAACGCCGGCGTTAAAAAGCCAGGCCCGCTTAGTCTTAATGATCTTCTGGAGGCGCTTAGAGTTAAAGGCAATGTTTCCTTCAAAATAAGTATCCTTGACTCTGACCTTCTTGCTTTCGTTGACGGCAAAAAGCACCTTAGCTTTATTCTTTTCCTTGTCTATATCCACGGTGTACTGGATATCCGCCTGATTAAAACCGACCTTCTCATACATCTTCTTTAAAATATGCACGTCTTCGGCTAATGTGGGGTAATCCAGGTACTGGCCTTCTTTTGACTTTAGCTCTTTCTTAAGGGTCTCATCTTTCTTGGTGATGTGCACCATACCGGTAAAAGTGATCTTTTCGATGATCGGACGCTCCACTACCCGGACAATCACCTTGACCCCGTCCTTGTAATCCTGGGTATCGATCTTAATATCGCTGAAGAACCCTAATAAATACAGGCGTTTTAAGTCATCGCTGACCACGGTCTCTATATATGGGGTGCCGATCTTGGTCTTCATCTTGGAGACTACGGTGTTGGTGGAGATATTCTTGTTACCCTGGATCTCGATTCCGGTGACCAACTTCTCGGAAGAAGCTTCAGTAGTAGTTATCCCGGGCTCAGAGTCGGAAGCGGCAATGGCAGGCAGGCTGATGCCTAGAAGCAAAAACAGTAGAAAAAAGACAAAAATTGTTTTTCGCATTGTGAGTATTATATAGGATTTAAGAGGGAAAAGCAATAAGAATCTATCCCCCCTTGCTTTCTTGCGAAAGCAAAACAGGGGGGATAAGTTCGGACATATAAGTTATGTCGCCCATCCATAGGGCTCCATAACTTATGTCCTCACTTATTCAATATGCGCTATATTCTCAAAGCGCGTGTATTCCTTGATAAATGCCAGCTTAACCGAGATACCAGCCGGGCCGTTGCGCTGCTTGGCGATCATGATCTCGGCTATACCCTGATTATCCGGAGTAGGATTATAATACTCCTCACGCAAGATCAGGACCACCACATCCGCGTCCTGCTCAATGGCACCCGATTCCCTTAAGTCCGAAAGCTGCGGCCGGTGGTCAGTACGCGACTCAACCGCGCGCGAAAGCTGGCTGATGGCAATGATCGGGACATTCAGCTCGCGGGCCAGAGCCTTAAGCGAACGGGATATCTCGGAGATCTCCTGCTGGCGGCTTTCCGCGCTGCTGGTGGTACCGCGCATAAGCTGTAAGTAGTCTAAAATGATGAGCTTAATGTCCTGCTGTAATTTCAGGCGGCGCGCCTTAGCGCGTAATTCCATAACTGAGATCGCAGGGGTGTCATCAATAAATATCGGGGCTTCAGATAGCTTTCCCGCTGCCGCGGTAAGCCGAGGCCAGTCGGATGTCGCAAGATATCCGGTACGCACCTTATGCGCATCCACCTTGGCGTGAGCGCACAGAAGCCTTTGCACCAGCTGCTCCTTTGACATTTCCAAGCTAAACACCGCGGTGGGAATCTTTTCCACCACCCCAGCATATTCAGCTATACCTAAAGCAAAAGCACTCTTACCCATGGAAGGCCTTCCGGCAATAATAATCAGGTCTGACGACTGGAGGCCTGCGGTCTTGATATCGAAATCAATGTAGCCTGTCGGAATTCCGGTAACGTGTGCCTTCTGCTGGTACAATAAATCTATCTTTTCGATCCCATCCTTGATGATCTCTTTAAGCGGGACATAGCTGCTGGTGTTGGTCTTGGTGTCGCGCACCTCAAAGATAAGCTGCTCGGCATTATCTACAACCTCAGCGATATTGCCGTCAGATTCATAACACATGGAAACAATCTTTGTGGAGTTGGTGATAAGGGAGCGCAGAATGCTTTTTTCTTTGACGATTGTGATGTAGTGATTAATATTGGCGGCAGTGGGAACGGCGTTTGCCAATGCAGTCAGAAAACTCCCCCCTCCCACGGCATCAAGGACAGCGCTACGCTTGAGCGCGTCAGTCAGGGTGATCAGGTCCACCGCTTTATTGGCGGCGTAAAGATTAAGCATCGCCTCAAAGATCTTGCGATGCGTGTCTTTATAAAAGGAATCCGCGGTGAGTCTTTCGGCGGCGGTAGATATGGCCTCCTCATCAATAAGCAGGGAACCCAGCACCGCCATCTCAGCCTCAAGATTCTGAGGCGGGATCTTATCGAGGATCATTTCGTTAGGCATGGCGTCTATTTCTTGACGATCCAGACTTTTACTTTTGCCGGCACTTCCGGATGCAGCTTTACATCCACTTCGTAGATGCCAAGAGCCTTGATCGGCTCAGCAAGTGAGATGATATTCTTATCGATCTCCAGCCCCTCTTCTTTTAAGGCCTGGGCGATATCGTGGCTAGCAATGCTGCCGTACAATTTCTCATCTTCCTGCACCAAAGCAGCGATAGTCAAAGACAGCCCGGCTAATTTTTCCTTTAACTGCAAGGCTTCTTTCTTAAGCTTCTCCTGAGCCACAGCTTTATGCTGCTTTTCCTGCTCAAGCCTTTTTAAGTTTGAAGAGGAGACGGGGATCGCCAGGCCTTTGGGTATAAGAAAATTATGGGCAAAGCCATCCTTGACCTTGACCACCTCTCCGAGCTTTCCCAGCTTTACCACATCCTGTTTCAAGATAACTTCCATAATGCACCTCTTTAATAAATCCTTAGTTAACGAACGTACGGTATAAGTGAGATAAACCGCGCCTTTTTGATCGCCTCAGCAATACAGCGCTGATGTTTGGCGCAGGCTCCAGATACGCGGCGGGGAACCATCTTGGCGCGGTCGCGGATATACATCTCAAGCTTCTTTGAATCCTTATAATCCAAATTGTGGACTTTATCCTGGCAGAGCCGGCAGAATTTCTTGCGCAGCCCTAAAGTATCACGCTTTTTAAAAGCTGTCTTGCCGCCGCGGCCGCCCTTAGCTCCCTTAGCGCCCATCTTGCCGCCGCGGCCGCCTGTACGTGTAGTTGATTTTTGCTTAACCTTCATGTGAATCGCCCTCACTTTCTTCTAACCATGCTGCCTCAGTTGACGGTTCTTGAGATAAATCCTCTGCCGCTGCCGCTATCGCTGCCGAAGGCGCCCCGACTGCCGCGCCCTTCGACGGAGCCTGACCCATGAACTGGACGCGGTCCGCCCGCACATCGATAACGCTGCGCTTCTGTCCCGACGCATCGTCCCAGGAACGCGACTGCAGCATACCCTCGACAAATACCGGGCTTCCTTTATGCAGGTATTGATTACAGGCCTCCGCCTGCTTGTTCCAAACCACCACAGTGATGAAGCACACTTCTTCCTTCATCTCCTGCGTCTTGGTGCGGTACTTTCTGTTCACCGCAAGACGAAGATTCACTACAGCCATCCCTTGCGGGGTGTAGCGCAATTCCGGATCCTTAGTAAGGTTACCCATCAAAAGTACTTTATTTATACTGGCCATAGATTCCTCTCTTTTTCCTTCATGGAATCACCCCTCCGAATGCCTGCAAAGTTTACGAAGGAAACTTTGCGGCGATTATGAGGAGGGGTACAATATATTCCTCTCACTCTAATCTCGATATAAGCACACGCAATACATTCTCATTGAGCGTGTAGGCGTGATTGATATCCTTGATCGCCTCACCGGGAGACTGGAAATTCATCAGATAGTAAACTCCCTCACTATGCTTCTTGATGGGAAAATACAACTTCTTCTTTTCTGCCCAGACAGCGCCCTGAGAAACAGTGCCGTGATACTTAGTCACCGCGTCATGCAAATGGGCAAAAAGAGATTTGCGCTCTTCCTCTGATAACTCCGGTTTGACGATAAACATTGCTTCATACCTGTTCATCTTCTTCTACTCCTCTCTACTTCTTTTGTTGAATACGTTCATGGTTTCCTGCATATTGCCTGCAGCCCAAGAATTAACACAAGCTGTCGCAACTTGTACGGCTTTATCCACTACTTCAAATTCGCGCCGGGTAAAACGCGCCAAAACATAATCGCTAGTATCAACACCCGGATGCGGCCTGCCAATACCCACGCGCAGACGCGCGAATTCATTACTTTGAATCGAACCGATAATAGACTCTAAACCGTGATGCCCACCGGCAGAGCCCATTGACCTGATCCTGATCCGGCCCAGCTCCAAATCCAGATCGTCGCAGACCACCAGTAGCTCGCCTGCCTCGACTTTATATTTCCTGATCAGCGCCTTGGCCGCGCCTCCGGAAAGATTCATAAAGGTCACCGGCTTTGCCAGGATCACATCCTTTAACCCCAGCTTCGCCCGACAGGTCAGGGCGAACATGCCCCTATCTCTTTTGAAAGAACACTTTGCCTCTTTGCTTAAACAATCCACTACGAAAAAACCGATATTGTGCCGCGAATCTATATAGGTATCGCCAGGATTCCCTAATCCGACGATCAACTTCATTTCTTTTCTTTGCCTTCCTTACCTTCCTTACCTTCCTTACCTTCTTTACCTTCGGCAGCTTCGCCCTCAGTAGGAACTTCCTTCTTTTCCTTGATGACTTCCGGCTCCTGAGTCACTTCGCCCTCGACCGGCGCTACGACTTCTTCCTTCATCGGCGCGGCAACCGTCAACACAATGGAGCTTGGATCATTAAGGATCTTCACCCCTGAAGGCGCAACAACATCCTTGACGTGAATGGAATCACCCATCTTTAATGCCGTGATATCCACTTCAATATCCTTAGGTATTGCCGTAGGTAGACACTCTACTTCCAGCTCCCAGAGGATATGCTCAAGGGAACCGCCCTCCTGCTTGACGCCGACAGACTCGCCCTTGGCAGTGACCGGCACATTGACCTTGATCACCTTGGTCAGAGAAATCTCATTGAAATCCACGTGCACGATCTCACCCAACACCGGATGATACTGGATCTCTTTTATCAAACACGGCCGTTTGGCCTTTTTATCCTCTTTAATTTTTAAATTAATGACCGCGCTTTCAATGCGGTGCTGATGCACCAGCTGCACCAGCTGCCTGTGGGACAGCTTGATGGGCATGGAATTCTTGCCATCCGAATAGACCACTGCCGGCACAAACCCCGCGTCCCGCAGGTCCTTGACCTTGCCTCTTCCTGTAACCTGTCTCTGTTCTGCATCCAGAAATAACTCTTCCATTGCTTCTCCTTGCACAGTAAGTGCACACCGGCCTATCCTTTAACCCCACAGGGGTAGCCCTTCCTACACCTTATAGGAAGGGGCTAAGGCCGGGTGTCTTAATTAGTAAATAAACAGCTGACTGATTCCTCGTTATGTATCCTCTTTATCGCCTCGCACATCAGGTTTGCCACCGACAGGACTTCAATTTTACGGTGCTTCTTTTCTTCGCCCAGCGGTATACTGTCGGAAATAAGCAGCTTCTCTAATGCTACACATTTATCCAAACGTTCTATTGCCGGCCCGGACAAAACTCCATGGGCAATGGCGGCGATGACGCTTTTTGCTTTTGCTTTCTTTAAGGTCTCAGCAGCCTCGACCAGAGAGCTTCCGGTAGCAACCAAATCATCGATGATGATGGCGTTTTTGCCGGCAACCGTACCTAATATATGCATGGCCTCGGTCTTCTCCGGCGACTCGCGGCGCTTGTCGATAATGGCAAGGCTTGCGCCCAGACGCTTGGCGTAAGCGCGGGCCGTCTTGATCCCTCCGACGTCGGGCGAGACCACTACCACGTTGGTAATTTTCTTTTTATTGAAATAATCGATAAAGACATTCACCGAAAATAGATGGTCCAGCGGGATATCAAAGAAACCCTGGATCTGACCGGCGTGCAGGTCCATGGTCAGGACCCGGTTTGCTCCGGCGACAGTCAGGAGATTCGCCACTAATTTAGCGGTGATCGGGACGCGCGGCTGGTCTTTTCTGTCCTGCCGGGCATATCCGAAATAAGGCATCACCGCGGTGATCCTCCAAGCCGAAGCGCGCTTGAGCGCGTCGATCATGATCAAAAGCTCCATCAGGTTGTCGTTAGACGGAGGGCATGTCGGCTGCACAATAAACACGTCCTTGCCACGCACATTGTCGTTGATCTTGACGCGTATCTCGCCCTCGCTGAATGTGCTCACCAAAGCATCCGACAACTTCACCTTCAAACACTTGCAAATCGCCTTTGCCAATTCCGGATGGGCATTGCCGCTGAATACCGCAATTTTATCCATATTATCCTCGGGTTAGGTTTATTTCTTCCTTAAAAATCTTGCCGGCACTCCGGCAACAATTGTCTTTGCGGGTACGTTTCTGGTCACAACGCTCCCTGCGCCGGTGGTCGCATTCTTGCCTACGCTGACCGGAGCTACCAGGATTGTGTCTGAGCCGATAAGCGCGCCGTCTGAGATCTTCGTCCTGTGCTTATCTAAGCCGTCAAAATTTGCCACAACGGTTCCGGCGCCGATATTAACAAGCTTTCCTATTTGGGCATCACCGATATAGGAGAAATGCTTTACGATGGTCTTTGGGCCGATGGACGAGCGGGTGATTTCGGTGAAGTTCCCGATAAGAGTATTATCCGCAAGGCGCGTTCCTTCACGTAAATGGCAGAACGGGCCGACCGCACAGTGTTTGCCAATACTAACATCATTTTCTATGACTGTAAAGGGATAAATTACGCTGTCTTTGCCGATCTTCGTGCCCCAGGAAATGAAAGTCGATGCCGGGTCCACTATGCTCACCCCATCCGACATATATTTTTCATTGATCCGGGAGCACATCACAGAATTTGCCTTGGATAATTCGGCGCGGGTGTTGATCCCCAGCGCTTCATTGATATCGGTTAGCTTCACCGCATCCACAAGGCATCCTGAGCTATACATGATCTTTATCGTGTCGGTAAGATAATATTCTTTTTTACGGTTATCCGGCCTGACCTGCTTTAAAGCCCCGGGTAATTTCTCGTTATTGAAGCAGATGATCCCGGTATTGACCTCTTTAATCGCCTTTTCAAAATCATCGGCGTCTTTTTCTTCGACTATGCCACAGACATTCGCCAGATTGTCGCGCAGTATCCTGCCGTATCCGGCGGGCTTTTCCAGATTGCCGGTAAGCAGCGTGGCATCCACGTTGTTTTCTACGTGGTATTTAAGGAGCTTGGATACGGTTTCTTTCTGCAGTAAAGGCGTATCCCCGTAAAGCACCAAAACTGTGCCCTTGAATCCTTTTAACGCCGGCAGCGCGGTTTTTACCGCATCCGCGGTACCGCAAAGCTTCTTCTGAACTACTGCGGTAACACCTGTGCCCAGGCGCTTACGCACCTCTTCCTGCTTATAGCCTAAAACCGCGATTGTCTTCTTCGGCTTAAGAGTTTTTACCAGGTCTAAAACATACTCCAGCATCGGCCTGCCGCACAAAGGATGCAGCACCTTAGGAGTCTTGGACTTCATGCGCGTGCTTTTACCTGCTGCTAGAATTACGACTGCTAATTCTTTCTTCACTAGACTCTCCTGCTATAAAACAAATTTGGTTGGGACGCATGGATTCGAACCATGATAGCGAGACCCAAATTCTCGTGTCCTACCATTGGACGACATCCCAAGACTATGTCAGACCTCCCTTGCCTTCGGCTCGGGATCGCCTTCGGCTCGGGATTTCGCCGCGACTCGTTAAACAATAGCTCAAAAATTCTGATGTGCTACTGATTTAATCTAAATCTTCATGCCCATGATGCGTAGCGCCCGGCCCTTTGAGCAATTCCCGCTCGTACGCCTCTAATATCTGCTTCTGCAGATACTCCCGAAAACTCTGGGTAATAGGATGGGCAATATCTTTATGCTCAAGCTGTGTGCTATGTCCATGCTCTGCTGCGGCTGTTACCGCAACAGCCGCTGCAGTGCCTGCAGGCACTGCAGGCGCAACAACCGGAATCTGAACGCCGCACTGATTGCAGAATTTAGAACGTACCTCGTTCTTAAAATGACACTTGAGACAAGGCTGCCTGACCTTACGCGAAGGCATAGCGATAAAAAGCCCGGAGGTGCCTTCGATGACTTTGATATTACGCACCACAAAGGCATTGTCAAATGTTACGGTGACATAGGCCTTAAGCTTCTTATCCGGAGAATCTTTCAGTATGACTCTGGCCTCAGTGAGCTCCATAGTAAACCCCCTCACTTAGCGGTCCTTCCGCTAAACCGTCCGAGCGATAAAAACCCGACCTAACGATTTATTTTTAGCAAGTTTCCTGTATAAAAAAAGTGCTTCTTTTTTAGAAGTTACAATACCGAAAACCGCCGAACCGCTACCGGACATCAGAATTGAATTTACCCCGAGTTTTTCCAGCTCAAATTTGGCCCGCTGAACTTTCGGATAGAGCCGTATGGTGATGGCTTCTAAGCTGTTAAAGAGATTTTCGCTAACCTGCGAAAAGTGGGTTTTCTTTAAGGCCAGGATTAACATTTTAGCACTCTGTCTTGGTAGTGTCAACTTAGAATATAGGTCGAATTTTCTATAAATCAAGGGAGTAGAAACGTGCAATTTCGGCACCACTAGCACATGCCAAAGCTTTGTTTTCTTTAAGGCGCTAAGGGGCAAGATCTTTTCTCCACGGCCCTGCCCTTGAGCAAAAGGAGTCTCGTAAATAAAAAACGCTACGTCGCTTCCGATCTTAGCGCCTATTACTTTAAGTTTTTCTTTAGAAATATCAAGCTTCCAAAACTTATTTAAACCCATAAGCACGGTTGCGGCGTTGCTTGAGCCTCCCCCAAGACCAGCGCCCACCGGAATATTCTTCTTAATGACGATATCCACGCCCTTATTGAGCTTAAATTTCTTACGCAACAAATCCGCTGCGTAGTAGCAAAGATTGGTTTCGTCAACCGGGACTGCCGGGTCTAGGCAGATGATCCTGATCAAGTTGTCCCGGCGGGGTTTCAAAACGATCTTATCGCAAAGGTCAATGCGTTCGAATATGGTAAAAAGGTTGTGGAAGTTGTCAGGGCGCTTATTGAGGACTTGCAGGAAGAGGTTTAGCTTGGAGTAGGATTTGAGAATCACAGAGGTAGTGTGGGTGCGGTACTAATTATTACTTAGATAATATCTTAAGCGCGGCTTTTTCTATATCAGCACTCGTAAGATTATATTCTTTTAATAGCTCGGCAGGGTCGCCTGACTGGCCAAACCTGTTTTTTACTCCGAGGCACACGACTTTAGTAGGATGCTCTTCTGACACCACTTCCTGGACACTGGAAGCAAGGCCCCCGATCACCGAATGCTCTTCGCAGACAATGATACCCTTGGTCTCTCTTGCCGCCTTTAATATCTCTTCAGTATCCAGAGGCCTGATAGTATGCATATTGATCAGCCGGGCCTTGATACCTTTCCCCAAAAGGCTTTTTACCGCGACTAGAGCCTCAGTGACCATCACGCCGCAGGCGATGATCGCCAAATCGTTTCCGCTGGTCAAAACCTGAGCCTTGCCCAGCTTGAATTCGCCCTTATTCTCTATCGTCGGAACCTTCGCCCTTCCCAGGCGCACATAAAACGGGCCATTGTGACTGGCTGCGGCGAGCACTGCCTCGCGGGCCTGCGGCCCGTCGCAGGGGACGATAATATTCATGTTCGGCAAAACCCGCATCAGCGCGATATCTTCCAGCGCCTGGTGTGTGGCTCCGTCAGGCCCGACAGTAAGCCCAGCGTGAGTTACCACAATTTTAACGTTGAAATTACTGTAGCAGACAGAATTCCTCACCTGATCCCAGGCTCTGCCAGTAGCAAAAATCGCGAAGGTAGAGACAAATACAGTCTTGCCGCAGCTAGCAAGGCCTGCGGAAGTAGCCACCATGTTCTGCTCAGCCACCCCGAAATTAAAAAACCTCTGCGGGAATTCCTTGGCGAATATCGCGGTACGGGTTGAGCCGGATAGATCCGCATCCAGGACCACGATATCCTTATTCTGCTTTCCCAGCTCGACCAGAGTCTGTCCGTATACGTCGCGTTGATATAGTTGTTCAGCCATACTATTCTAATTCCTTTAACGCCTTCTCGGCCTCATCTTTCGTAGGCGCGCGGCCGTGAAAATCCACCACGCCTTCCATGAAAGATACGCCCTTGCCCTTAGTGGTATGTGCAATGATTATCGTCGGCTTTCCCTTTATGGTCTTAGCCTGATCATACGCCGCAAGGATCTCTTTCATATTGTGGCCGTTGATCTCGATAACATGCCAGCCAAACGCCTGCCACTTTGCCGCTATCGGCTCAAGGTTCATGATGTCTTTGGTCTTTCCGTCTATCTGTATTCCGTTATTGTCCAACATGGCGCACAGATTATCACATTTAAAATGAGCGCAGGCCATAGCCGCTTCCCAGATATTTCCCTCCTGAGTCTCTCCGTCGCCAATCAAGACATACACTCGGTAATCTAACTTATCCAGTTTCCCGGCAAGGCTCATCCCTAACGCCACTGACAGGCCTTGGCCCAAAGACCCTGAAGCCACATCCACTCCCGGGGTGTGCCTATCCGGATGACCCTGCAAAATCGAACCCAGCTGACGCAGGGTCCACAATTTATCTATCCCAAAATATCCGGAATCCGCCAATACCGCGTACCACAAAGGACAACAGTGCCCCTTGGACATGTGAAACCTGTCGCGGTCCGGCCAATTTGGATCTTTGGGATTATGGCGCAAAACGCAAGAATATAATGCGGTGATCAGGTCCGTAGCAGAAAGGCTTCCCCCGGGATGTCCGGAGCCGGCCTTGGCCAGCATCTGGATGATAAACCTGCGCACTTCCTTGGCTTTGGCTTCTAGATCTTTTACCTGCTGGTCCGTATAAACCATTATTTTATTTTCTCTAATTTTATTTTTACGGGATCCTGGTTGGGATCTAGCTTAAGTGAACTCTCAAAGCTTTGCCTTGCCTTCTGTGGAGAATTTAGCTTTAAGTAAACGTCTCCTAAATGATCGAATATCACCGGGTCGTCGATCAGCGCCACAGCCCTGTTCAACTCTACCAGCGCTTCAGGAAATTTTCCCTTCTTAAAATAAAGCCAACCCAGGCTGTCAATATAGGCGCCGTTGTCCGGATCAAGTAAAAGCGCCTTTTTGATCATAGTCTCGGCGCGGCCAAGATTCCTGCCTGCCTCGACGTAAACGTAGCCTAAGAAATTCAGCGCCTCGGCATAATCGGCTTTAAGCTCTATGGCGCGCTTAAGCTCTTTTTCCGCCAAAACGTTATTCTTAAGCTCGTTGTAAATGCTGCCCAAATAAAAATGCGCCTCGGCGTCATCAGGCGCAAGCTCGGTGATCAGGCGGTAAGCGTTCTCGGCATCCTTAAGCTTTCTCTGCTGCAGATATATGGCGCCGAGCCCCTTGTAAATTCCGGCGTTCTTAGGCTCAAGTTTGGAAGCGCTCTTGAGCGCGCGTTCGTATTCGGCAGTCGCCAGATCCAATTTATTCTCAGAAGAATACAATATCGCCAGGATCGCGTGAGGCTCTATCGCCTCAGGGTCGATGGCGATAGCCATTTTAAGCTCTTCAATTGCCCGAGAGATATCGTTTTTCTTGATATAGCCGGAGGCCAGGCTTACGTGGATTACCGCGGTGCCTGAATCGACTTTGGCAGCTTTCTGGTATTCCTCTATAGCCTTATCCACATCTCCGAGGTCTTCATACATGACCCCCATAATATAATGGCTTAAGGCAAGAGATTCCTTCTTGTCTAAGGCTTGGGCCTTAGAGTATATAAACAAGAGCGCGCAAATAAGAACAAGCGCGCACTTGGATAATTTCTCAAACACAGATTTTTAACCCCAGGCTCTCTTCTTTAGGTGACGCAGCTTTCTGCGCATTTTTTTGCGCTTATGCGTCTTGATCTTCTGTCTTTTTCTTTTTTTGCCGCAAGGCATATGGTTCCTCCTGCTAGTATATTACTTTATTCAAAGGATATTCGATGATACCCTGGGCTCCTGCTTTTTTCAGTTCAGGGATCAATACGCGCACCACCCGCTCATCGATGATAGTCTCAATCGCAAGCCACCCGCCGTCGGAAAGGCTTGAAATAGTAGGGTTCTTAAGCGCCGGCAGTTTGGCCAGCACCTTCAACAAATTCTCTTTACGCACATTCATCTTCAGGCCGACTTTTTCCTCGGCGGCGATGGCGCCTTTCAAAAGCAGGGCGATCTGCTCCATCTTGGCCTTTTTCCAGGCGTCTTTATAAGAGGCTCTGTTAGCGATGAACTGAGTGGTAGATTCGCATAAAGTAGCGATTTCCACCAACTTATTCGCCCTCAGGCTGCTTCCGGTTTCAGTTAGCTCAACGATGGCATCCACCAGCCCGGCACTTACCTTGACCTCGGTCGCGCCCCAGCTGAACTCTACATCCACATCCACTCTTAGCTTTTTGAAATATTCTTTTGTCACGCCCACCAGCTCGGTGGCAATGCGCTTGCCTTTCAAATCCTTAGGGCTCTTGATTCCGGAGTCCTGCGGCACAGCCAGCACCCAGCGCACCTTATTCATGCTCTGCTTAGCGTACTCCAGCTCCTCGACCCTGACCACGTCGGATTTATTCTCCAGGACCCAGTCGTTGCCGGTGATGCCGCAGTCAAGGGCACCCTCCTGCACGTAGCGGGACATCTCCTGGGCGCGCAACAACACAGGCTTAATCTCAGCGTCGTCTATCGAAGGAAAATATGAACGCGATGAAGGAAGAGAGACATTAAACCCCGCCTTCTTGAACATCTTAAAAGTTGCTTCCTGAAGGCTTCCTTTAGGCAAACCTAACCTTAAAACCTTGACTTTAGCCATTAATCATCCTTATGGTTTCCTGATTCTGACAACTTTTTCACACGAGCATTCATTATACAAAGCTAAATTTAGTTTGTAAAGGGAAAAGAATTGCAATTTGACGGTTTTCTACTATAATAACGATAATAATATCTACCCCTGTGGGGTAATTTCCAGCCAGAAAAAAGAGGAGAAATTTATGT
The DNA here is from genome assembly GCA_964354795.1 of uncultured Planctomycetales bacterium. Taxonomy (GTDB): domain Bacteria; phylum Omnitrophota; class Gorgyraeia; order Gygaellales; family Profunditerraquicolaceae; genus JAPLLR01. The sequence continues at coordinate 27,696 of CAYHBB010000002.1, forward strand.
TAAAATTATTAAGGAATAAAAAAACTGCGAAAATGATCTGGATAGGTCTGGCGCTGATCATTGTCCCAGCGTTTGTATTCTGGGGCTTCGGAAGCGCGACACGCTCAAGCTCAAAAGAAAATGTGGCAGGCAAGCTTTACGGCAGGAACATTCCCATGGAGGAGTATCGAAAGGCGCTGGAAGCCACCAAAAATCAAGCGATCATCCAGTTCGGGGACAAGTTCCAGGAGGTGCAAAAGTACATCAACTTCGACGACCAGACCTGGGAGCGCCTGATCATGCTGGGCGAAGTCAGGCGCCGCGGCATCGCTGCCAGCGACAAAGAAATCGAGGAGTTGATCGCAAACTACCCATTCTTTCAGAAAAACGGGCAGTTCGACAACCGTACCTATCAAGAGATGCTACAGTACGTCTTTCACACCCAGCCCCGGGCCTTTGAAGAACAGACCCGGCAGAATATCGAAATGGGCAAGCTCTTCATTGAAATCACTGCTGGCATCAAACTGGACGACAACGACATCCGCGAAGAATACCGCAAGACTAGCGAAGAAATAAGCGTCAGCTTCATTGCCGCGATATTGGCGGATTTCGCCAAAGACATAATTCCCAAAGAAGCTGAGCTGGAGAGCTATTACCAGAAAGATTCCCTGCAGTTCAAACAACCCCTCTCTTTCAATATCGAATACCTTATCTTTGATTCCGAAAAGAAAGTGCTGGAAGCCATAAAGCTCTTGAACGCAAAAGGCGATATGCAAAAAGTCGCTAAGGACACAGGCTCTACCGTTAAGACCACCGGCCTATTTGCCCAAAACGAGCCCATTGCCGGCATCGGCTGGTCTCCGGAAATTCTTAACCTCATCTCAAAGCTTAAATCGGGAGAGCATTCCCAACCCATCCACCTGGATAATAATTATTACATCCTGAAGCTGATTGAGCGCAAAGAATCCTATATACCCACCTTTAACAAGATCAAAACAAAAGTCAAAGACGCCTACATCAAGGAGACTTGCGAAAAACTGGCGAAAGAAAAAATGGCGGAATGTCTGAAGAAAGCACAGGAAGCCTACAAACTTAATCCTAAATCCGTAGATTTTGTAAAAATCGCCAAGACTTCCGGCCTTAAGGCTGGAGCAACCCAGAATTTCAAATTCGGCAGTTATATCGAAGGTATCGGCGCATCGGACGCCCTGTGGATGGCAGCGCAAAGCCTAAAAGCCGATGAAATCAGCGATATAGTCAGCATTCCCACGGGCCTCTACATCCTCAAGCTCAAAAACCGCACCGCTATCGACGAAAAAAAGTTCCAGGCCGATAAAGAGAGCTTCAGCTCAAAAGTCCTGCAGCAGAAGAAACAGGATTTCTTTGTCAAATACGCCGAAGAGCTAAAGAAAAAGGCACAACCCCAATAAGGGCTGTGCCTTTAATGAATAGGCTGAATTATCCTACCTTAATACAATTCACCGGGCACTGATCCGCGACTTCCTGCAAATTATGCTGCGTGCAACTCTGAGCCTTGAGATGGGCCACGCCATCGCCCTGTATCTCGAAAACCTCGGGGCAGGACTGCTCGCATAAACCGCAACCTACGCAAGTCGAAACATCTACGGAAACCTTACTCATTAATATCCCTCCTTCCGCAGAAGCGGAACACTGGCTTATCCTATAAAGCCAGGTGATTTACCTTTCCAACAAGTTTTCAAACATCTCTTCGTGGGTCACTTCTTCGGAAAGTATGTGGGTCACCAGCTGGTAAGTAACGTTATCCTTGCCAAAAGTCTTCTTGGCGATCTTATTGTACACTTCAATAGCCCCGGCCTCAGCCTCGGTGACGATGCGGATGATCCTGTTGATATCCGCGGTGTTCTTCGGCGGGATCAGATACGGCGCGTTAGCGCTTTTTTCCAGGTCCATCGGATTAGCTATCGGAACATCGCCAAGCTTGGTGATCAGGTCCGCCAGCTCTCCGGCGTGCTCTAATTCGTCTTTAGCTACCTTCTCCAGCATCTCCTGCATATCTTCGTACGCGCGGCCGGAAACAGTCTTGGCCATGTACCAGTAAAGGTAATACGCTAACCATTCATCAGCATATGCCTTCTGCAGATCTTTTACCAGATCCTTAAGGCTTAAATCCACGATTGCCCTTGCTTGCTTTCCCATACTGCCTCCTTCTTACTGGCCAGCTGCTGCCGGTTGAGCTTCAACCCTCAGGCCATACTTCTTAATATTGCTGTCCGCGATTTCCTGAATCTTCTTTAGCTCTTCAGGTTTACTCAATAAATGTTTGAATCGCCCTTGAGTCTTAAGATATTCCTCCACCGGCTTAGGAGTTATCTGCCTTTTGGCAGCCAACACGCCGTTTTCAAACTCGATCAAAGGATATAATCCGGTCTCAACCGCAAGCCTTGCCACCAATATAGTCAGATTGGTATCATTCCTCCAGCCTAATGGGCATGGAACATGTATCTGCATATACTTAGGGCCTTTGATGCTTAAGGCTTTCTTTACTTTTCTCTGGATATCCTGAGGAAATGCCGTGGAAGCTGTCGCCACATAAGGAATACCGTGGGCATTGGCGATCTCCGGCATGGGTTTCTTGGGTCGGATATTTCCGGTTGACTGTTTACCCGTAGGACTGGTAGAAGTATTAGTATCAAAGGGAGTGAGGCCGCTACGCTGCACTCCGGTATTCATATAAGCTTCATTATCATAACAAACATAGAGGATATCATGCCCACGCTCAAGCATGCCGGATAAGGCCTGCAGACCGATATCCGCAGTTCCGCCATCTCCGCCCTGGGCAATGACATTAATGGAATCTTTCTTTCCTAAATATGTCAAAGCTGACTCGACACCTGAAGCTACTGCCGCGGCGTTCTCGAACAAAGAATGTATCCAGGGCACTCCCCAGGCACTCTCAGGGAATTTGGTGGAGAAAACTTCCAAACAGCCGGTGTTATTCACCACTATAGTGTTCGGACCGGCAGCGTCGATCACTAAGCGCGCGGCCATGGACTGGCCGCAACCTGCGCAAGCTGTGTGTCCGGAATTAAACAGGGTCTTCATAATTCTCCTTCAATAATTCTGGCTTAAGGTCGATGAATTCACCCTGCTTTTCCTTGCCCGTGAGCAGGCGAAATATTTCTTTAATGGAATCCTTGGTGATATCGCGTCCTCCGAGGCCGACCACGAAGCTGGAGATCATCTTGGGCTTTTTGGCCTTGCCAAAAAACGCTGCTTTGACTTCGCCGGCTAAAGGCGCAATAGAACCCAGAGATACCGCACGGTCAACCACCGCGACTTTAGGAATATTCTTTAATGCTTCAGAAATTTGTTGCGCGGGAAATGGCCGGTAAGAAACTACCCTCAACAGCCCGACTTTCTTTCCTTTCACCCGCAATTCATCTACCACTTCTTTAATAGTCCCGCAAACCGAACCCACAGCCACGATCACCCGCTCGGCATCCTTGGTCTTATACTCCTCAATCAGGCCGTTGTAGGTGCGGCCAAAAACCTTGGCGAATTCCGCGGTGACCTTGGGAATAAGATTCAGAACATCCTTCTGGGTTTCCTGAATGGCGTAACGGGTCTCCATGTAAGAATCGGGGTCAACCAAGGGCCCAAGAGTCATGGGCTTTTCCACATCCAATTTATAAGGCGCTTTATAAGGCGGCAGGAACTTATCCACATCAACCTGCTCAGGCATATCGATAGTTTCAACTCCGTGGGTAAGGATAAAACCATCCATGATCACCATTACCGGAAGCATAATAGAATTATTTTCAGCGATCTTGTAAGCGATAAGGTGCAGGTCAACTGCTTCCTGAATATCTTCAGCATGCAGCTGGATCCATCCGGCATCACGCAAGGATACCACGTCCTGATGGTCGTTCCAGATATTGATAGGAGCGGATATAGCGCGCGCGGCCACAGTCATCACTACCGGAAGCCTTAAGCCCGCGATATTATAGACCACTTCCGCCATGTAAAAAAGCCCTTGCGAGCTGGTAGCGGTAAAAGTGCGTATACCTGTGGCGGATGCGCCCAAAACCACCGAAGCTGCGGAATGTTCAGACTCCACATTCACACACTGGGCATTAAGCTCGCCGTTAGCCACGATCTGAGCTAATCCTTCCACGATATGGGTCTGGGGAGTGATAGGGTAGGCAGAGATGACTCCGGGCTTGCACCTTTTGATTATCTCGGCTACTGCGTAGGAACCTTCCAGTAATTCTTTCACCCCGCCCTTCCTTTCCATCTGCTCCCCACCCTATGAAGGGCGGGGTTCATTTAAACTTTGGACCCTTCCTTCTTAGGTGCAGGAAGGTCCACCCCCGTGGGGTTGGGCCCTTCCTTTTTCGGTGCAGGAAGGCCCACCCCTGTGGGGTTGTGCCCTTCCTTCACCATTTCGATATCCTTCTTCGGGCAGATCCAGGCGCAATTGCCGCAGCCCTTGCAGTAATCAAAATCAGCGTCATAATTATTCTTGCCCTGGCCGCTGATGCAAGCCTCAGGACAGATCAGTAAACACATATTGCAGGCAATACAATCTTTTTTAAGGAACTTTGGCCTGCTTTCCATCCTCCAGGAACCGGTCTTGTTGTTTCTGCTGGCGCCTGGTTTGCATACTAGTGGACCGAACATTGACGAGCTCTCTCTTTCTTCTAGCGAGTCATCCCGAAGCATAAGCCAAAAATATCGAAGAGATTTTTGGCTTGTTTATGCGAGGGATAATCTTGTTAATCTCACTTTATTTTATTCTTAACAATATCAAAGCCCTCTTTGGCAGCTTTGATATTAGCATCCTGCAACTTTTCGGCAAATCTGTGGCGCAAAGCCTCATTAAGGTCATCCATGGTCAGCTCACCCGTCGCCGCGCAAAAAGCGCCCAGCAACGCGGTGTTGCCCAATGGGCGGCCGATATGCTTCATAGCGATATCGTTAGCCGGAACAAAAAAGACCTTCTGCTTTGCCTTGGCCTTGGGAATAGTGACATCAGCTTCATCGCCGCTGATGATCACGATACCGTTATCTTTCAAACCGGAAAAACAATTAAATCCGCGCATTAGTGTCGAATCCATGACCAGGACATAATCCGGCTCATAGATCTGGCTGCGTAAGCGCACGGGCTTAGAATCAACACGCACAAAGGCGTTCATGGGAGCGCCCATACGGGCAGCACCGAAACTAGGGAAAGCGTAAGGAAACATCCCCTTCAGGAAATAGGCGTAGCCCAAGAGTGATGCGGTAGTGATTGCGCCCTGACCAGCGCGGGCATGGATTCTGATTTCTTTCATTTAACTCAAGCTCCTAAATAATATGTAAAAGGTTTATGTAATATATAACTATTCCCGAAGCTTGTCAAATAGAATTTTTTCGCCCATTTTTGCATGACATTAGCAGCCCCGCCTGGCTGCTACCTTGCGCTCATGGCGGTAGTCTTGCCTTGTTTCTCGCGGGGGCGCTCGTTTTGCCCCTGCGAGGCAAAACTTCGCTCGGCCTGCGGACCTCGCTCTCACCTGAAGTGATAGCGGGTGATCCATGCCCGCTCGGTCCTCGGACGCCCCGCTCGAAACCAAGCCAAGCCTCCCGCCAGCTGAAGAGACTCATTCAGTAGGTTTAGCGGGTGGCTTGGCTTGATCCGAGCACGGCAAAAAGCCGCGCGCAGGACAAGCCAAGACACCCTGCCTTCGGCAGGTGCCCGCTAAACAATAGCATAAGTAGCTCTTTAGCGAAAAACGAGCCTCGGCACCCACGGCTTAACAACTAAGCATAAAATTATTACTACTTTCTGAGGATTTCGGAGGTTTCGCGCAGAAGGCTGAAGATGCCCTTGGCAGTCTGGGCCTCCAGAGTCCCCAGGCCACAGGCAGGAGAGATAAGAAGCCTCTGGGAGAGCAGTTCCCTATCCACACCCTTCTTACCTAATATATCTATCCCCTCCCTGATCTTGGCCACCAGCGCTTCAGCCTTGATCTCGGGGCTATATTCCTGTGTCGGCACCACCCCCCAGCAGATGATCCCACCGCGCTCCAGGAACCCCTTAAGGTTATCCGCATAGAGGATGAACTTATCCAGAAAGCTATAAGCGTCAAAGTTAATAATATCAAGGGTTAAGGTGTCTGTCAGAATAGACCAATCGGTATTCCCGCAGCAATGCACTCCGGTAAGCGCTCCTTCAGCCTTAATCCCCTCAGTCAGCTCTGTCAGCCCGCTGACCACATCCTCCCGGTTTATCGGGGTATATGCCGAGCCAAAAGCTCCGAGATACGGCTCATCAATAAAGACTATTGTAGGCTTGCCAAACCTGGCAAAATGCTTTACCTGCCAGATAGCCTTCATCATAAGAGCCTTGAGCACCACCTGCATAAACACCTGATCGTGCAAAAGCGCCGCCCCTAACTCATCTTTGACCGATGCCGCGAAGGTAAACGGGCCGGTGATATGGCATTTGATAAACTCTATGCCGCTTGTCCCTCTTTGCTCAAGCCGCTTGTAAAAAGCGTGCAGGCCGCGGGCAAAATCCGGGCCGATGCGAAAATACTCAAAGTCATTTGCGATCAGGCGCTCATAAAAAAGCTCAAGCTCCTTATCTAGATCCCGCGCCTGGAAAAACAAACCGTCCCGGCCCACTCTCAAACAAGGGATATTCTCGCTGTACTGCGCCACCATCCCCTCGCGCAGATCGCGCTTAGGCAGCTGCGGCCAAAAAGGTATCTCGGGGATAGATTGGAAAATAAGGTCCAACGCTTCATCTATATTATCGCTGTGCGGCAGGCTGCCGATACCCGTAGCTAAACCCTTGATCCTGGTCATAGTATCTCTCTTTTTAAAGTACCCCTGTCAAATTCATTTTTTTCTAACAGTTCATGGATCTTTTTGGTGTTCATTGGTCAATTTTATCACGCTATCACGCAACACGTTGGCGAACGCCTCTTGGAAATCAAAGACATCCTTAAAATCATCCAGGGAATCTTCCTCAGTTTTGGAAAGCATCCCTTTATTGATCATGTTATAGACCATATTCCCCAGGTCCTGGGTTTGAGTGATCCCCCAGTGGGAGAAAACCGTCCGGGCCATGGGCCCGAACTGCTCGATGGCGAAATCGCGCAGGCCCTCGGAAAGCTCTCCTCCTGAAATATGCCCCAAGCGCTTTAGTTTCTTCTGAGTAAAATACAGGCCCTGCATGAGAAACTCGTAAGCATCAGGCTTGTAGCGCGGATCCTGAGCATAAATCTCTTCTGCCAGCTGATAAAAATCCTTTTTTTCTTCCATAACCTAGATCAACCCCGGAATATTCATGCCGGTGATATGCTTCATCTTGTCGAACATCGCCTTGTTCCTTTCGCTTAAACCTGCGCGCTTGTCTGGCCCGCAGCTACCCCTGATTCATTAAGCAATTTCCGGTATACCGATGTCAAGGCGAGCATAGTAAGCGGTACGGTGACAAATAAACCTATGCCCAACGCCAAGATCCCCGCCAAATTGATCAATATGGATAGACAAGTTAAAACAAACAGATCCCATTTTGCGCCCTTAGTGATCCCGGAGCTTTTTTTCAAAGCCGCTACCGGGCCCAAGCTCTTATCAATGACCAAATAGGTGCAAAACTGAAATTGCATCAGCCAAATGATGCCCGGAATAATAAGCAGGATCAATCCCCCTATAAATATCAGGGCGTAAAGCAGGGCGGCAAAAAAATACCTGAGCATCAACCCGGGAGTGATCCCGGAAAGTAGATCGCGAAGTTCCGGCTGCTTACCGTCACAGATCTTCAGATATACCTTGATCAGCCCTACCCCAAAAAGCAGGCTGAAAAATACTCCCGTAAGATTGGTGATCAGGGAAAGTACCGGCATGCTCTTTTCGGTCATCTTAGTCACCACGCTTAAGCTGATGGAAATGACAAAGATAATGATCATGGCCCTGATGAAAAAACCAAGATGGTCCAGAGTCGCTCTCCAGCCGTACTTTACCGCCTCTTCCCAGGAAAATTTTCTTTCAGACATAGTTTCCTCCTTCCGCAGAAAGCGGAACACTGGCTTATCCTTTAACCCCAGAGGGGTAGCCCTTCCTATACCTTTAAGGAAGGGGCTAAAGCCAGGTGACAAATTAAAAACCCAGTTCTTCTCCCACCAAGATCACCTTTAATCTCTCAGGGGCAACTTCTGCCTCGATCACCAAGATCTGGCAGCACATGCGTTTATATTCGGGAAACAAACAAATATCGTTATGACAGGCGCCGTCCTTAAAACATGGAGTATTCCAGTTAAGGCGCTTGCAATTTAGAGGTGTGGCGTAATCGCGCGCCCGCTTTAAAGCGCTGTCCAGATCCTGCGTGATTTTATTAATTCCTGCGACAATGATCACATTCCTGGCGTTTGAGATGCCGCTGATACGATTACCGTAGGCGCTTAAAAACACCAGCTCTCCTGTCTCGGATATGGCGTTGGGGCTACTTAAATAATAATCCGCCTGAGTGCCAAGCCTGCGGATCCTTAAATTCTCCTCGCGGGTGATCCCGGGGGTGTACTGATTAAAAACGCTATTGCCCCGCCCGGTAAGCATTTTTACAATGCCCAGCTGATCCATAGTCACAGATCCGGAAATGCCAATACTCGCAGTCTGCGGAATAAGCTCTAGCATCTTCCTTGCAGCCTCTTCTTTATTGTTACAGTAGAGACCCTGGATATTACGCTTCTTCCAGCTATCTATCAGCTTATTGATTCTTTCATCCATGCAAGATCACTCACTTAAAAGTTCTCGGTATTTCTCCTTGGGGAAATGGTCGCCTTCATAGATGATATTCCCCTGTTTATCGACCAGGATAAATGTCGGGACACCCATCACTGAATAGTCCCGCGCCACCTTTGCGTCAAAATCTAAAAGTATCTTCAAACTTAAGCCCTTTTCTTTGGTGAAACTCTCCACCCTATACCCGGGCTCCTGTATATTAATAGCCAGGACCTCGATACCCTCTTTTTGCAATTGGGGGTACAAAGTATCAAGAAATTTTAATTCCTGACGGCAGAAAGGGCACCAGGTGGTCCAGAAAGCCAGCACCACCACCTGCTTATTTTTGTAATCAGACAAATTGTAAACCTGACCCTTATTATCCTTAAGGCTAAAATCCACAGCCACCCTGGACCTCTTTACCGGCTCAGCAGCAAGTCCCGCCGAAAACAAAATAAAAATAACCGCGAATAAGGCCAGTGGCGCCTTAAGATATCCTCTCATTTAAAATCTCCTTATCCCTGTGTAAATAAAATATGCCCCTGAAATAAATAGCACAATAGCAAAGACCCTTTTGACAAACACCATCCATTTCCCGGACTTAGGGAGCGCAGTCAAAAGTGAGCTGAATGTTCCAGCCAGGATCAAGATCAGACCCATGCCATAGGCAAAGATAAAAAGCAAAGCCGAGCCATAGAAAACCTGTTTCCTGGTGGCTAGATAAGCCAGTATTGACCCAAGCACCGGAGTCAGGCACGGTGAAACCACTAAGCCGGACACCAGGCCCATCACAAATACCGAAATAAAGGTATGCTTTCCTACTGCCCCGCGGCGTACGAATACAGGCAGGTTGATGGAAAATAGATCCAGCATGGAAAACCCGAACAAAAGAATCATTACCCCGACGATAATATAGGTAGCAGGATACGAGCTTATCTGCCCAAAGATCGAACCGGTAAAAGAAGCTATAAGCCCCAGTATCGAATAAGTCACCGCCACCCCGGTGACATAGACAAAGCTTAACAAAAATCCTTTTAGCTTTGAGCCGCCGGCATTCAAAGCCACGAACCCAGCGCTCACCGGGATAAGCGGGTAAACGCAGGGGGTAAAACTTACCAGCACACCGGCGAAAAAAGCGACCAGGAAATCCAGGGGACTACCGGATAGATGCATCGATCCAATCCAGATACGGCTTATGCCCGGCGATTATGGGAAGCGCGATGATCTCCGGGACAGTGTAACTATGCGCGGACAAAACCGATTTGACTATTTTTTTAAACTTGGCCTTTGTGGACTTGATCACTATAAGCGACTCGGCAGCCTTATCAATTTTACCCTGCCACCAGAAAAACGACTCCACCTTATCCATGATGTTCACACAGGCGACCAGCTTCTCCTTAAGCAGCTTGGCTGCGATCTTTCTTGCTTCTTCTTTTTTGGAAGCGGTTATTAATATCACGATATGCATAACTTAACCTATCCTTTTTACTAACTTTGCCAGGCGCGAACCCATTCTCAGACACTCTTTATTGGTCCGGGCATCGGGTGCACCGATGGCTACCGAGCCATAATGATCCCCCTGCCAATCGCCCTGAATGATCATACCATGGATGAGCATGGCATTCAATATACCCAGAATTGTGGTTTCATTGCCTCCGGCGATATTGCCGCTTGAGGAAAATGCCGCCCCCACTTTGCCGTCTAACTTACCGTGAAACTTTACCGAATCATCCAACAGCTTCTTTATTTCAGCAGCCATACTTCCGTAATAAGTAGGAGAACCGATGACGATGGCATCATACTTCAATAATTCATCCACTGTCACCTCCATCACATCCTTCACTATCGTCTCAACTCCTTCGCTAGTTATCCCTTCCGCCACAAGCTGAGCCATTTTCTTAGTATTGCCGCTGACCGAATAATAAATAACTATTGCTTTCGCCATTTCTTCCTCCGTCTTCCTATTATTTTTCTTCTACTTTAACGGACCTTATTCTTCCAAACTGTCCGCACAGATCAAATATCATCGTCGGCTCCTGAACTCTCATGTTCAACTTGAAGTCTTTGCCCCCGCTAGCCACCTCCGGACTCATATCAACGATCTCGACATCCTGCGCAAACTCGATCAGAGAATTCCTAATATCCTGCATAGATGTATTGTGAGCGTGCAATATAAACTCTAAGCTAAAATTATTCTTAAACATCATCTAAGCACCATCACCGACATCATCCTGCCACATCCCTTTCCTTCCTTGCGAAAAGAGAAAAACCGGTCATTCCTGCAACCGGTGCAAATATTCGCATCGGAGATATTGCCTTCCTCAACCCCGGATTCCAAAAGCACGCCTTTATTTATCCCGGGAATATCCAAGTAATATTTGCCGCCGAATTTTGTTAACTCCTGCGGGAAAAAATCCAGAAACTCTTTTCCCACCTCATAGCAGCATTTTCTTATCGACGGCCCGAAGGTCACGATCAAATTCCGCGCTTGTGTACCGAATTTCTCCTGCATCAATTTTATGGTTTTTCCTGCTATTCCAGCATGAGTGCTGCGCCATCCGGCATGGGCCAGGCCTATTGCCGGCGTCTCAGGGTCATAGAGAAAGATCGAAAGACAATCAGCGGTAAAAATAGCTAGCGGCAGATTTAATTTATCGGTCACAAAAGCGTCGGTATCGTCAATGGCGCTTTCGTAAGTCAGGGCTCCACTGCCTGAATCTTTTCTTGCCGCAACCCTGACACTATCGCCATGCACCTGCTTGGCGCAGACCAGCTTGCGGTAGTCAATATCCAAGCCGGATAAGAAACCGATACGGTTATCCAACGCGCCGGCAGTATCTCCGTAATGCAAGGACATATTCCGATGCGTGCGGTTGCTGAAGCCATAGACCACCTCAGCGCTTTGCGACATCCGGAATCTGCACGGCTTTGTTGCGGGCTTTTTCTCCTTTAACGATATTGATCTCATATTTTTTTATGCCGAAATACTTTGCAAGCAGCTCGATCACCCGGGCATTAGCCCGCCCGTCCTGCGCAGGCTTGGTCACATAGACTTTCAGGGTGCCTGACTCAGGTTTTACCAGATCCCGACTTGCCCCGGGGATAACCCGGACGTTAACAATCATACACTCCCTAAAGCAGGTACTCCTTCTTGATCCTCGTGACGCTGCGAAAAATATTGGTCTTGACCTCGGGACATATCCTTCTTAAATCTTTAATGATCTCAGTCATCTTGGTGCGCTTGGAAGTTACGGAATTTGGGCAGGCGCACTTATGATGGGGAAAATCCAGGGTTTTTGCGAACTTGATGATCATATCCTCATCCACGTAAGCCAGAGGCCTGATAATGGTGATCTTTCCTCCAAATAGTTCCTGCTTCGGGCACATCGCCGAGATCTCTCCCTGAAAGAACAAATTCAAAAGTATGGTCTCGATAATATCATCCTTATGGTGGCCAAGAGCGACTTTGGCGCAGCCGAACCTCTCCGCCACTTCAAAAAGAGCCTTGCGCCTGTTCCAGGAGCACCAGAAACAAGAAATATCTTTCCTACTCTTTCCTTTTAGGATATCAATCTTCTCAATGTGATACTTTACCCCCAAATTCTGGAAATACTTAGCCAGGAGCTTAGGGTGCTGACAGGGATAACCCATGTCCACATGCACCGCGAGGATTTCGTATTTTATGGGCACGAATTTTCTGCGGTCTTCCAGGACTTTAAGCAAAGTCAGGCTGTCCTTACCTCCGGAGACCGCCACCACGATCTTGTCCCCGTCGGCTAAAAGCTTGTAATCCATGATGGCTTTACCAACGCGTTTTGAGATATAATATTCCTGACCCTGTATGACCGACATATTACTCCCGCCTGAACTTTGAATACAAATAGGCCAATGACCAGCCGCAAAAGAAACCGCCGATATGCGCCCAATAGCCAATACCTACACTCTTTGCTCCGGCCAAGGCTGCAGATAAAACCTGCATAGCTATCCAGAGAATAAGATATGTCGCCGCCAGAATATGACGCTTCCTGCCAAGCCAAACCACTTCAATGGTCTGCTGCGGATAGAATAAATAATACGCACCAAGTACCCCTGATATGGCGCCACTTGCGCCTACTGCCGGAACTGTCGAATACGGATTCAGCAAACAAAAAAGCACAGCTCCGGCAATTCCGCAGAGAAGATAAAAGAATATAAACTTAACCTGACCAAGCTTATCCTCAACATTGTCCCCGAAAAGCCAAAGAAAATACATATTCCCTATTATATGAAGGAAACCGGCATGCACGAACATAGAAGAAATAAAAGTATACATCCTGTCTGGTTGCCAGGCATACGCAGCTATCTGTCCTACCGAATTAAAATATACTAAATCGGATTCAACTCCGCGGACAAAGATAAGCTGAAGAATAAAGACTACGGCATTGATCGCGATTAGAGTTATCGTTGCCCAAGGCTTGTGCTGCGTCTCTAATTCGTCGCGCAATGGCAATGGAAAAAGCGTAAACCATATTCCATAAACGCTTCCTATAGAAGCTGGCCGCATTAAAACATCTGCCGCTTTTGCCTGCGACTTCATAGTTATTATTTTCTGTTGCGCATTGATCATGGCAGCTGCATATTTATCCATCTTGGGATTTCCCTTTACATACTCCGCCACCAGCCTTAACTCATCTTTATCTAACCATAAACCCTTACACTTTGGGCAAGAATCTAGAATGACCTTAGAATCATAACAGTAATTAAAGGTCTTAAGCCTTTCTTTGCAACACGGGCATTGCCTGCCTTCCTGCAATATATTCTCTTTACTCTCGCTGCCTGACCTGTAAATTTCTTTGACATCAGGAGGCTTTATCCTATCTTCTGAGAGCATTACTTCTACAACTTCTGCCAACTCATCCTGATCAAACCAAATCCCCTCGCAAAAAGGACATATATCAATTCTCTGATCTTCAAAGCTTATGTTTTGAAGCGGTTTACCGCAGGTAGGGCAGTTCATAACTACCTATTTCTCCTTTAAATAATCCACAAACGCATCCACAACCTTAGGATTAAACTGCGTGCCCTTAGACTTCTCTAAAATACTTATCGCCTCTTCCTTGGAGAGGGCTTTGCGGTAAGGCCGGTCAGAAGTCATAGCGTCGTAAGAATCCGCCACTGCCGCGATAGCCGCAAAAATCGAGATCAGGCCGCCCTTTATCCCGTGGGGATATCCTGTGCCGTCCTGGCGCTCATGATGGTCCCTGACCGCGCTTAATCCCGGCTCTAAGAACTCAATGGGCTTAAGAATCTCTTCTCCCACCGTCGGATGCTGCTTCACCACCTCAAACTCATCCTTAGTAAGCGCGCCGTTCTTGTTCAATATCTCCGCCGGCATACCGATCTTTCCAATATCATGCAAAGCCGCCACTTCTTCCAAGAGCTTAATATCTTTCTCCGGAAGCCCGAGGCGCTGGGCGATGTGTATGGCGTAATGCGCCACCCTCTCGGAATGACCGCTGGTATATTTATCTTTTGCTTCCAGGGCGCGGATAAGCGACTTAATGGTCTCGATATAATAGCGCTGTAATTTACTCTTTCCTTCGATCAACTCAGCGCTCATCTTGTTAAAAGCTACAGCAAGCTGAGCCAACTCATCGGAGCTTTTGACTATCACCTTATAGTCAAGATTTCCCTTACCCAATTCCTCAACCCCCAGCATCAGGCTGTTTATCGGCCGGGTTATAGAGCGGCTAAAAAACCAGCCCAGGAATAAAGAGATAAGGATACCGAGGATCAATATACCCAGAAACATCCGGGTGACAAAAAACTTCATCGCCAGGATTGATTCTGCTTTCACGTCTAGCCCGATAATGGCTATAGCCAAACCATCCTTATTATAGATGGGCGCGTAAGCCGACTGAAAGACTCCCCATTTATCCTGAGTAAATCTATTGTCAACGCTTGGGCCGTCAAAAGCCACGCGCATGTCGGGAAAATTCGAGACATCATAAGCCTCGCCGCAGCGGGCATGAGCTTTTCTCACGTCTCCGGAATCCACCAGAAATAGCCAGATATCCGGCTCATTCGACTTGACCATGGTGTAAACGCTGTCGATCAGCGGGCTGGTATTCTTAAGCTTAAGCAAACTCTGTTTTATCTCCTGATAAAGAGCTGTGTTTTCACTGGCACGCTCCGGCTTGATCGACTCAAGCTTATCAGCTTCGATCTTGATGCTCATGATCCGGGCCATGCCGATCATCCGAAGCTTTAGCTCTCTTTCCTGCAGATAGCTCACCCTGCGGTATATCGCGAATATACTCGAGGTAAGCACAACGACAAGGGAAACGATCAACAGGCTTAATTTTAGCCCTAAGCCAAATTTTCTCATAAATCGACTCCTTCTTTTTGCATTAATTCCACCGCGCGCAAGACATCTTCTGTAGTAATCGCCTTAAGACAGGCAAATTCCTTTACACAATCATGCGCCAGGCATTCCACACACCCGACGTCTTTATGCAAGATCTTGTCCCTGGCTCCGGATGGCCCCCAGCGTTTCGGGCTAAGGCCGGCCTGAGACCTGCCGAATACGGAAATTACCGGCGTGCCCACGGCGCAGGCTACATGCACCGGGCCCGAATCATTAGAAATAAGCAACCGGCAGCGCTTAAACACGCCTGCCAGCTGGGCGACGGAAGTCCCGCCAGCAAGGTTCACCGCCGGATAACGCATATTTTTAACCACACTCTGCGCCAAAGCCGCGTCTTTTTGCCCGGCGACTATGACGACCTTAAAACCTGCTTTCTCTATTAAGCTATCCGCTACCCGGGCAAACCGCTCATTAGGCCAGACCTTTGAGGGACAGCTTGCCCCGGGATGAATTGCCAGAAGCTTGTCGCTTTCCTTTATTCCCTCCCGAATAAACAATTCCCTGACCCAGGCTTTAGTCTCCGGACCCACTCCCATAAATAACTTCTTCTCCTTAGGATGGATGCCGATATGGCGCACCAGGTCCAGATTATACTCCGACTCATGTTTCTCGCCCAGCTGCTTGATATGCCTGACCCTGTCGGTAAGGAGATAGCTCATCTTGCGGTCATAACCCACCCTGCGCTTAATGCCGGCAAAATAAGTCACCAGATGCACCCGGTTAGTGGGATGCAAAACAATAGCCAGATCAAATTTCTTTTTCTTAAGACTTTGCGAAAACTTTACCGAGTGGCCCCAACTTTTGTGTAAGACGTCTTTGTCATAAACGATGGCCTCATCCACGTAAGGATTAGCTTCTACTATTTCTTTCGCGCAAGGTGAGACCATCATCGCGATATAGGCCTGAGGGTAGGCCTCGCGCAGGACGCTAGCCACCGGAGTGGACAAAAGCACATCGCCGATCCTATCCGTACGCACGATCAGGATCCGCTTATATTCAGGAGATTTCTTGGGGCGTGGATCTTGATTATCGGAATTTAATAAATTATTAGCCTGGCGCAAGACATCTTCGACACTTACCATCTTAAGGCAATCCAGCGTCCCGAAACGGCACTGCGCCTTCTCGCACGGACGACAGAATATTTCCTTTTTTATTACCGCGCTTCTATCTGACCACGGGCCATATTTTACATCGCTTGTCGGCCCAAAGATCGCCGCTGTCGGGACATTCAGGTAACTAGCCAGATGCAGGACCGCGCTGTCATTGGTGATGACCAGGCTTGCTTTTTTGATCACCGCCCCAAGTTGGGAAAAGTTAGTCTTGGCGCAAAGATTTAAAATCACTGCGCCGCAAGATCGCCTGATATATTCGCCAGTTTGCATATCCGCGCTGTCTCCCACCAGGGCAATTCTATTGCCCTGATCAAGCAGCCTTAAAGCCAGCTCAGAAAACCTTTCTTTCGGCCACTGCTTGGTATGGCTGCGCGCTCCCGCGGCTATAATGACCAGCGAATGATCTTTGCCTATCCCGGACTCATGCAATAACCTTTGAGCGTGTTCCTCATCCTGCTGGCTGATAAATAAAGCCCGGCGCTTATGCGCAATACGCAGATCCGGTACCGGGATCTTGCTTAAATGCCTATCCTTCATATGCAGCGCGCTTTTCGTGCTCTTTAAAAACGCGCCCACCTTGTATTTTGCCGGCAGCAGCGCTCCGTAAAGAGTATTACGCAGATCCACCACCAGATCAAAGTCTTCCTTCTTAAGCTCATTGAATAATTTTCTATTTTTCCTTAAACCCGCATGCTTATCAAAAATAATCACCCGGGAGATAGCAGGATTGTTCCGGAACAACTCTTGCGGCCGCTGGGCGGACATCACCGTGACTTTTGAATCAGGAAAGTTCTCAAGTAGAACATCCAATACCGGCAAAGTCAGGATCGCATCGCCTATGTTGCTAAGAGTTATAAACAATATTTTCTCAATCATAAGGCCCTTCCTTAATCGGATAGGAAGGCCTACCCCTGTGGGGTAACTTTATATGCTCAAGGACGTCTGCGGGCACGATCGCCTTCATACAGCGGTTATCCTGGCAGCGCACTTCGTAACAAGGTATAACGCAACCGACTTCCTTTTGCAGGATGACCACATTCTTGTCAGGGAAAGGCCCGGTGATATGCCTTGAAGTCGGGCCGAAAAGGGCGATGATCTTCTTTGTGCCCACGGCATTGGCAATATGCAGCGGCCCGGTATCAGCAGTGACAAACACATCCAGGCGCTTACACAGCGCCCCCAGCTGCTTGATGCTCAACGTACCGCAGGCAAGCACTGGCTTCTGATGCATCAGGCTTTTTATCTCATTGACCAAGGTGACATCAGACACACTTCCGGTAATGATCACCTTTGCCCCCATCTCGGCGATGACCTTATCCGCAAGCTCGGCCCAGAATTCCTTAGGCCAGCGCTTAGGCATCCAGTTCCCCCCGGGATTAAGCGCCACCAGAAAATCAAATTTCTTTATACCGTTTTTCCGCAGGAATTCCTCAACCGCCCCGGCGTCTTCTTCGCTGAAAAAAAACTCTAAGTACCGATCCTCAATTCTAAGGCCCGCCTTTTCCAAGACATGCAGGTAATAATCTATGCGATGTACCGCATCCCTGCGCAGAGGCTTGATCTTTTTGGTCAAGAGAAAGCCGCGCTTCTTGGTGTGATGGCCGATGCGCTCCGGTATATCCGCAAGGCGGCAAAGCAGGGCCCGGCTGAAAGAGCGATGCAGAAGAAACACCGTATCAAACCCCCTGCTCTTTAAAAGCTTGATGAAATCCAGCTTAGCCATGATCCCCTTATGCCGGTCCTTCTCATCGAAAATAATGATCTCATCCAAATGCGGATTGCCCTTAAGGATCTGGTAACAACGACTGGGTATGGCGCAGGCGATAAAGCTGTCGGGGAAATTCCTACGGATATTACGGATAGCCGCGGTAGAGAAAAGCACATCACCAAGCCAATTGACATTAAAAATCAGGATACGCTTCTTGTCTTTGATCATTTCTTATGCTTCTTTCCTTTAAAAAACTGGTAGTATCCGCTTGCCTGGGCCCAAAATACAATGCCGTCTCCGGAATTAGCCGAGACGCGCTGCCTTTTCAGGGCAAACAAGTCGTCATTAGCGAACTTTTCCCCGGGCTTAGTAGCCACTGCCATTTTATACCCGGCCTCCCTGACCAATTCTTTCATATGCTGATCAAACATCCCTTCCGGATAGCTGAAAACCAACACCTCGCTTCCCAACTTCTTTTCCAATATCTTTTTGGAATCAAAGATCTGCCGGCGTAACTCCACTTCCGTCTTCATCTTATACAAAGGGTCAGGCCCGATAGAATGGCTACCAATCCTTACCAGCCCGGAATCCTGCATCTCTTGGATCTGACTCCAGTTCAACCGGTCATCCTGAGAGCGTCCCACCTCCTGAACGATAATAAATATAGTTGCGGGAAGCTGATACTTTTTTAATACAGGAAAGACGTAGGTGTAATTATCCTTATACCCATCGTCAAAAGTTATAGCCACAGTCTTAGGAGGGATTTTCTTTTTGGCTTCCAAAAGAGGTATCAGGGAATCCAAGCTCACCACGTTATAATGATGCTCTTTTAAGAAGCGCATCTGGCGCTCGAATATATCCACAGGCACGATAATCCGTTTACGCTCCTCCTCAATAACCGGATTCACCGAATGATACATAAGTATCGGCACGGCGTACTGTTTTGAAAGAAATGGTAGCCCGGTTGCGGCAAAAGCCGCAAGAGCTAAAACAACTAATATGAAAAAAAAGATTATCTTTTTGTGCTTAAACATTGCGCATAAACCTCTTCCGTCTCCCTGATCATCTGCTCTTTTGAGAAATGCTCTCGGATAAACCGCCGGGCATTGTCGCTTAGATACTGTGCCTTGTTGCTGTCTTTAAGCAAAACAAGTATCACCCGGGAAAGTCCGTCGCAGTCAGCGGCTTGAGCTAATAATCCGGTAACGTCTGCCTGAATAAGCGTGCGTATTCCGCCGATATTAGAGCCCACCACCGGAACACCCGCTGCCATCGCCTCCATCAAAGCCAGGCCCAACCCCTCTTTTAAAGAGGGCATGACAAAAACGTCCATCACTGAAAGCACACTTTGAGTCCCCTGCGCCTGCGGCTTAAAGAATACGCTCTTACTCACTCCCAGCTCATCCACCAGCTTCACCAGATTATCTTTTTCTTTCCCGTCACCGCAAATAAGCAATTGCGCATCCGGCACTTCTCTAAGCACCTGCGGCATGGCTTGTATTAGGTATTTAT
>CAYHBB010000003.1:0-114851 GCA_964354795.1 uncultured Planctomycetales bacterium
ACCTTAGTTAAGTAATTTATAAAGTTATTTTTAATGCCCCTGTTCAGTCTCTGGACAGGGGCATTTTTTTCTCCAAACTCCTTGAAATTCATGGAATTTAGGGTATAATTTGTCTTTAAAGTCATGTCAAAATCCAACCTACTCTTTATCATCACTAAGCTGGAATTAGGCGGCGCTCAGAAGCAATTGTTAAGCCTGATCAATTCCCTGGATAGGAGCAGATTTAATCTGCATTTATTCACTGCCCGGGAGGGCTTTTTAGTTGAGGACGCCCTGTCTATCGCAGATTTGGCCGTTTACAGGTCAAGGTTTCTGGAGTGGCCGGTCAACCCTATAAAAGATATTCTGGCACTCTTGGAAATCCGCAGGTACATAAAGAAAAACAAGATCACCATTGTTCATACCCATAGCTCTAAGGCTGGGATCGTCGGCCGCTGGGCAGCGTATTTTTCGGGGGTAAAGACTATTGTGCATACCGTGCACGGATGGCCTTTTAACGAATATCAGGCGCCCTGGTTGCGGGCTTTGTATATATGGCTTGAGCGGATATCCTGCGGACTTACCAGCCGGATCATTGTAGTCTCCCGCCATGATAGAGAAGTGGGTCTCAGGAATGGTATAGGTGAACCCGGAAAATATCGGCTGGTGCGTTACGGTATAAATAGGCTAGGGTTTTCGGTAGAGGCGGGTTCAATAAGAAAAGAGTTTGGTTTCGCGGAAAGTGATGTTGTGGTTGGATCAATAGCTTGTTTTAAGCCGCAGAAATCTCCGGAAGATTTTGTAAGGCTGGCTTCAAGCGTGGCCAAACGTGTTCCAAGCGCAAAGTTTCTTTTGGTGGGTGACGGAAAGTTGCGGCCGAGCATAAGTAAGCTGATTTCGGAATACGGCCTGGGTAGCCGCATAACTCTGGCCGGGTGGCGCAGGGATATCCCGCGGGTTATCTCGGCAATGGATATTTTTGTCCTGACTTCTCTGTGGGAAGGCCTGCCAATATCGGTGCTTGAGGCAATGGCTGCGGCAAAGCCGGTGGTGGTCACTGATACAGGCGGAATCAGGGAAGTTATTTCTAACGGAGTAAACGGTTATTTGGTCTCTCGAGGAAATGTCAATCAGATGTCTGATGCGGTAATCGCTGTGTTAAGAGATAACGGGCTTAAGGTAGCGCTTGGCCAGACAGCTGCAAAAAGCATTACTGATGATCTTAGCGTAGAAACCATGTCTAGAGCCACTGAAAATATTTATGCGGAGTTGCTTGTGTATAAAGGGACGGCGTATGTTGATTAGCCTTCCCTTTATGGCTACGGCTTTTTTATTGACTGTGCTTTTGGTGATAGTCTTGCGCAGGTTTGATCCGTTGGGTAAGGATGGTATGCCGCTTGCCGGAGGCATAGCTATCGGCATAGCTTTAATTGTGACCAGCATGTATTATTGGGCGCCTGCGGCTTTGCCAAGTCAGACACAGGGCGTTCTGATAGCTTCGGGGGTAATGCTGCTGTTTGGTTTTATTGATGACGTAAGGGAGTTGTCTGTTGTCGGAAAGCTAATTGTACAGTTGATGGCCGTAGCTATTCTGATTTTAAGCGGGGTGCGCACACATATCGTTTATATCGGTACTGCATTTAATATACTGATCACGGTTATTTGGGTGCTGGGGATCACCAACGCAATTAACCTTCTGGATGTGATGGATGGCTTGGCCGGAAGTGTAGCGCTTTTGGTCAGTCTGGCTTTTTGCGTGATCGCCTCGATTAACGGCGATGCGGCTAACGTTATGTTGGCTTGCGGAATAGCCGCTGCTGTAAGCGGGTTTCTAATCTTCAATCTACCGCCTGCCAGGCTGTATATGGGCAATGCCGGGAGCCATTTCCTGGGGTTTCTTTTTGCCTCTATGGCCATAAGCATCCATTACGCTTCCCTGGAAGCAAAACTTGCTTTAATGGCGCCTATTTTGATACTGGGGTTTCCTATTTTTGATACCTTATTTCTTATTTTTATGCGTGTCAGGAAGGGCAGGCCCGCTTTTAATAAGAGCAATGATCATCTGGCGCTCAGGTTTCTTAAGGCCGGATACTCCAAGCAGTGGGCGCTATTGATCATGCTTTCGGCAACTCTGGTTTTTGTTGTCAGCGGAATAGCGCTTTTTAAGCTGCCGGGTGTCTATGTGTTTATTCTTCCGGTGATTGTCGCTGTTTTATGCATATTTTTATCAAAAAGAATGAGTCGCGTAGTAATCGATGGGTAATAAACGTATCATTATAATCGGGGCAGGGCTTTCGGGTTTAAGTGTCGCCTGGCATCTGCAAAGGCGTAAGATCAGCTGTTCGGTATTCGAGAAAGAGCCGGAAATCGGAGGGATGTGCCGTTCAAAGAAGCTTAAAGGTTTTACCTTTGACTACGACGGGCATCTCTTGCATTTTAGGCACCGTTACGCTTTTGATCTGGTGGGTGAGTTTTTAGGAGACAATCTCGCTGAGCACAAGAGGAGTGCCTGGATATATTCATATGGCCGGTTTACGCGGTATCCGTTTCAGGCCAATCTTCATGGTATGCCTTCAGGGGTTGTTAAAGAATGTCTTGCTACTTTTGTCAAAGCCCGCAGCAGCGGTTATGTTAAAAAGAACGGAAATTTCGCGCACTGGATTAATGCTGTATTCGGCAAAGGTATAGCCCGGCATTTCATGGTGCCGTATAACAGGAAATTTTGGACAGTGCCTCCGACAGAGCTGACTTGCGATTGGCTGGAAGGGATCATACCGGTTCCGACTTTGGCGCAGGTTATCGAGGGAACGATTGAAGAAAGCAAGAGGCAGTTTGGTTACAACGCCCGCTTTTGGTATCCGAAGAGAGGTGGAATCGATCAGTTGCCCCAAGCTATGGCTAAAGGGGTCGGCAACATCCACCTGAATCAGTCTGTTAAGAAGATCGATCTGGAAAATAAAGAGATAAGATTTTCCTGCGGAAGAAAAGAGAAGTTTGATTTCTTGATCTCGACTGTACCTTTGCCGGAATTGAGCCGCTTGATTGACGGGCTGCCGAAAAGGATGGCTATAGAGTTTTCCCGCTTGCGTTGGAATTCGGTTTTTAATCTTAACCTGGGAGTAGAAAGAAAAGAAGATTCTGGATGGCACTGGGTGTATTTTCCGCAAAAGGAATCTTGTTTTTTCAGGGTGGGTTTTGCGCATAATTTCTCCGAGAATATTGCCCCGGAAGGCACGCGTTCACTATACACCGAAGTCTCATATTCAAAAGAAAAGCCTATCGATAAGAATAGGATCGTCAGCTCTATTATTCGAGATCTGAAGAAAACCGGAATACTTGCTTTGGGTGATAAGATATGCGCGCAGGATGTAAATGATATTAGCTACGGCTATCCTATTTATGACCGCAATTACCGCTTGGCCAGGCAGAGGATCATGGATTTTCTCGGGGTTAACAACGTGATCTCCTGCGGCCGTTACGGCGGTTGGCGTTATATGTCCATGGAGGATTGTCTGATGGAAGGCAAAGAATTGGCAGAAAGGCTAAGTTCTTAGCCGCATGATCAAGATCGTATATCAGTTTCTGCTGGTCGCGTTTCTTTTGTTGGTTCTTTGGTTGGTCGGCGTTCCGAAGGTGGCAATCTATCTGCATAACCGGGGAGCTGATTGCTATAGCAGCGGCAGATATGAGGAAGCGGTTAGATATTTCAAGCAGTCTTTGCGTTTGAACCCTAAGTCCTCAGTGACTCACTTTAATTTGGGGAACGCTTATATGGAGATCAAGAGAGAGAACGAGGCGATTGCGGAGTATAAGAGCGCTATTGAGATGGACCCGCATGCCGCGGA
Source organism: uncultured Planctomycetales bacterium (assembly GCA_964354795.1). Taxonomy (GTDB): domain Bacteria; phylum Omnitrophota; class Gorgyraeia; order Gygaellales; family Profunditerraquicolaceae; genus JAPLLR01. The sequence continues at coordinate 3,825 of CAYHBB010000003.1, forward strand.
TGCTTACCGGGCCCTGAGCAGCGTTTATGCAGATCGCGCTTTATTCGACGAAGCGATTGCTACATTAAAGAAAGTCCGCAGTATCAGCCCGTTGGACAATAGTTTTGATGATTTGTTTAATCAGATCGTATTGGAATATGCTCAGGATTGTCTGGACAAGGGCACCGAAGCCTATCTTGCCGGAAATAAGGAAGAGGCCTATCGGTTGGTAAGTAAGGCCATAGACTTGCGTCCGGAGTTTCTTTATTCCTACTATACTTTGGCTGCATTTTATTATTCGGAAGGCAAGTATTCGTCTGCGGAAGCAGTTCTGATGACTGCGGTTGGGATGGATGACCGGTTTTGGCCGGCGCATAAACTTTTGGGAGATATATATTTCAGCAAGGGCAAGTTTGGACAGGCACATGGGCAGTATATGAAAGCGGTTGCCGCTAACGACAAAGACCCTGGTCTTTATCACAATCTAGGCTTGGCTTTGATGAATCTGGAGCGCTATGAAGAGGCTTTGCCGTATTTAAAAAAGGCTGTTGAACTTGTTCCTCAGGATGCGGATATGCAATATAGTCTGGCTAGCGTATATCGGGATAGTGGTAGGCCTATTGAGGCGATCCGGGAATACGGCAAGCTCACCTTTTTAAAACCAGACTATCCTAATGTTCATAATGACTTGGGAGATATTTACCGTAACCTTAGCAGGGATTCCGATGCGGACTCGGAATTCAACAAAGAGATAGCTAATTGCAAGGCTAAGCTTGCGGTCAATCCCGAAGACGCGATTACCCTCAATGATTATGCCTATGCGTTGAATGGAATTGGAGAGAGCGATAAGGCAAGAGAGATTATAGAGAAAGTCGCAACCTCTAATCCCGGTTACCGTCAGGCACAGCTTACTTTGGCTAAGATTTACGAAAAGACAGGGAATATTGCCAAGGCCCAAGAGGCTCTGCTTAGGGCAAAGTCGCTCTCCGCGCAAGTGAATTTTATTGATCGAGAGCTTAAGAGCCTCAAGTCACAGATTGCGGTAAAAGCTGTTCCTAAGGAGTAATCTATAATGATTAAGCGGCTAATGCAAATATTGACCCAGCGGCGTATTCTATGGGATATGTCGATGTCGTTGTTAAAGGCAAGGTATGCGGGTTCTATTCTGGGTTTTTGGTGGGCGGTTATTGTTCCGGTAGTTTTAGCGGCGAGTATTAATTTTGTCTTTGGTATTGCCTTTAAAGTAGAAATACCGCAGTATGCGCTCTTTGTCCTGTCTGGAATTATCCCGTGGTTTTTTCTTAGTAACGCATTGACCGAGGCAACTGGCGCATTTATTGCTCGGGCTCCTTTAATGCGGCAGGGGCAATTTCCTCGAGAATTTATTCCTTTTTCTCAGATCCTCGCTGTATTTTTAAATTCTTTCATTGGGTTCATCATACTTTTGCCGTTATTCACCATTGCTAATGCAAAAGTAGTTATTTTGTTGCCTTGGTTGTTATTGGTGATGTTTTTGCAATTTTTCTTTGTATTTGGCGTCGGTTTATTCCTAGCCTGTGTAAATGTTTATTTTAAAGATGTCTCGCATTTTATCTCTATTTGGCTGATGCTTTGGATGTGGATGACCCCCGTATTTTATTCACCAGAAATGCTCGGTGCGCGTTATCAATGGGTATGCACTTGGAATCCGGTCGCTTATTTTATAGTGTCGTATCATAGCATTCTTTATAAGGCGGTGATGCCGGATTTAAACGTTTTGCTTATCGCAGGGTTTCTGGCGCTAGGTTCTTTTGTGGCTGGGTATGCGTTTTTCATCAAAAATGAAGCAACCCTTATGAAAAGAATATGAATATAATCGAGTTAAGAAATATTTCAGAGAAATATCGTATTAAGTTTATTATAGATGGTAAGACAGCCTGGGATGAACTATGGGTTTTGCAGGATGTTAATATTACTGTGTGCAAAGGAGAGGTGCTTGGCGTTATCGGTCAAAATGGCGCAGGCAAGACTACGTTATTGCGGTTGATCGCGGGGATGCTGATGCCGGATAAGGGAGAAATCTCCGTACAGGGTAAGGTTTCTTCGTTGATGGAACTTGGCGCTGGTTTTAATCCTGAGTTTACGGGGCGTGAAAATATTATTATTAATGCGCGGGTATATGGTTTGCATGAGGATGTTCTTGCGCAAAAGATTCCGGAAATCCTTGAGTTTTCAGGGCTGGGAAGATTCATTGATGCGCCGATAAAATATTATTCGCAAGGCATGTATATGCGTTTGGCGTTTGCTCTTGCTGTATTTGTCGAGCCCGATATTTTTTTGGTCGATGATATATTGTCAGTAGGGGATGAGGATGCGCAACAGAGGTGTATTAAGAAGATATTTGAGTTAAAGAAATCCGGTAAGACTATAGTTGTTGTCAGTCACGACATGAACATAGTAAGCAGGCTCTGCGACCGCGTTATACTGTTGGATCACGGAAGAATTGTCCAGGAAGGCCAACCGGGGAAGGTTCTTTCATACTATTTGGAAACAGCTGGTGAAAAGAAAGGAATTGCTTCTTTTGAGCATGACGGGATAAGGGTCGTGTTTAATAATGGCAGGCTAGGCGTTTCATATCGCGGCAACCTGATTACTAAAGGCGTCGGTGCTCATACCATATTCTATGATCGTTTGCTTGGCAGTTATGTAACTTCCGAAAATCTTTCTTGGCAGATAAGCTCTATTTCTGCAACTGAAATCATCGCTGAGGGGTGGATGCATGAAGGCCAGCTTTCGCAGGTATGGTCAATAGGGTTGTCTTGCGGTGATTTGTCATTTCAGGTCAAGATAGAAGATCAGTGTAAGCAGGAGTTTCATATGGATTTCTTGCTTAAGCCTCAATACGTATCCTGGAATACATTCGATGTAAGCGGTATATTCCCGCCGTATGTTCATAAAACTAATTGGCAGAGTTTGAATATTGGTGTTCCGGAAGAAGGATTGGTCGCGTTAAGTCCAGGCTCGCAGGAAGAAAATACGCCTTCTATTGTTTTTGAAAATACTTATAAGGACAGCGAGATACGATTATTTAATACGGGTTATGATCAGGAATCACGGGGTTTGCAGTATTTTTTAGGGCAGGAGGGGGCAATTTCAATCCGTTTAAAAACGATCCCTAGCATAAAAGACTATCAAAACTTTGTTGAGTCTAAGAAGAAAGAGCTATTGCTAAATAAAGACCTGAAAAAATGGAGAGCGTTAGCAGTGCAAAGAATTTCCTGCGGTGATATAAGTTTTTTTGTAGATATCGAAAATAAAATTTTGCGGATTTTCTCAAAAGATGCAGAGATAACCAGCGGGGGCGGTTTGCGGGCATTGATAACCGTAGGGGGCTCTTTGTATAGCTCTAAAGATGCGCAGTGGCAGGTTCGCAAAATTTCAGGGCAATTGTTGGAATTGACAATGGAATATGGGGCAATGCCATTTACTCAGCGGTGGATATTCAATGCTGAGCAGGAAAATACAATTACCTACTCAATAAAGATGGAGTCTGAGCAACGAATAGTTTTTAAAAAGCAGGATGTGGTCCTGGAGGTTGTTGATAGTTATATTAGTTGGCGGACACCATACGAAGAAGGAGGGTTTACTGAGGCTCAATATGTTTTGGGGATCCTTCCTGTGCGTTTGCGTGAAAGTAAAGTCAGGGAGATATCGCTAGCGTCTATGAGCAATGGAGCGTCAGATTATTTATTTCTCCAGGTAACACCGAGTCCGCATAAACAATTATTGGGGATTTATAAACAGAATTTATCGCAAAAAGAAAGCGTGTGTGTGAATTCCTCGATTATCGTTTCGAAAAATAATGAACTGCTTGAAGGCGGGATACATGAAGTTTTTGATGCGAAGATAGTCTTACATAGAGATATTAGTCCACGGAGTTCTTCAGTATTAGGCGAGGATATAACATTAGAGAATAAAAAATTGCGGATTGTTTTTGATCAAGGAAGAGGGAGAATCTTTTGGGGAGAGACAGAGGTGACTGTTGGATTAGGCCTTTTTACATCCGTGCGTTCATCCGGCATTTGGCATGATTCTTATCAGGCGGCATGGGATAAGGATTATGTTCGGGATAATAAAATAAGCGTTACTGGCTATTGGCCGTATATCCCCATTGTCCAGACATGGCAGATCCAGCTTTTAGATAGCAAAACAATTTACTGGAAAGTGGATGTGAAGGTTCTTGCTCCTTTTAATCTGGAGTTAGAGCAGTCGAATCTTATGCTTTCTGCGGAATATAAAAAATGGTCTGTTGACGGTGGTATTGGTGGTGACTTTTTAGATGAGTTTACCCGGCAATACGATATTCTGCCGTTTCGGTTTTGGTATGGCAAGTCTTTGCAAAATGGTATAGTCGTTCGTGCTAATCTTTCTTCAGTCTTGTTCCAGGATAAATCAGGCAATGAAGATACCAGGGGAATTGTAGAGAATAGCGATTATCTATATGGGGCCCGTATGCTGCAATATCAGAATTCTCCTAAAGCGGATGCGTCCCTTGGTCAATATACGTATTTTGAAGGGGTGATACACGTTGAGTCTGAAGAATAATATTGAGAAGCTTAGAAAACATTTGGAAATCGGTGGAATCGGTTACGCCTTTCGCCGTGCCATTAAATATTTCTTGTATTTGTTAAGGGCAATTTTTCTACGTTTTCAGAAAAAGCCCGCGGAAATTACCCTGGGGTCAAAAGTTAAGCTTTGTTTTGAGCAGTCAGCTGTGCATCTATTTTTTAATGGAACGCAGGTCACCTCGGGGCCCGGTCTGCATGTGGCAATAAATAGCTTGGGCGTCTGGGAGGATTTAACGCAGGCTGACCTTAAAATTGTTAAAAAGCAGCGGGATTCCGTCACTTTACGGATACGACACCATAAATTTCCTATTACTCAGTTTTGGACTATTAAACGAGAGGCAGAAGAAAAGATATCTTGGAAGATTAAAATACAAATAAGAGAAACTATGCATATTGACGAGATATGCATAGCCTGTGGGGTCCATCCTCAATATAAGAGTTGGGTAAAAGATTATTTGCAGAATGATTTTCCAGCTTTTGGGGCTCAATGGCGAGATATTTATCTCGAAGATGTATCTGTTTTTTTGTTGGGAGTGAGAATCCCGGTCCAGGGCGCTACTTTACCCTCGTTGGCTTTAGAATTAAATGATTCCCAGTTGTTTCCTTTTATTAGGAATTCTACGCTGGGAAATAGTTTTCACGTCATTGGTACCAGGCACACCGTGCTTAAATCTATCTCAAAATGTAGCCGGGGAATGTCAGTTTCTTTTTCGCAGGCCATAAATTTCTTCGAGAACGATGCAGACCTAGATTTAAAAATCGAATTATTTAGAAGAAAATTGGTGGCCAAGGCAATTAGTGAGAAGACTGGATTATTAGCGCCCTACCGCAAAAGAATTCTTTTGGTGAATCTCCCGTGGCAAAGACGCGGCTGTTGGGGGGTACGAGCTGGTTCGCGGTGGCCGCATATAAAGGACGTAAGTGAAGGGGACTATTTACCGTTCCCTTTTTTTCTTAGCTATGCTACTGCATTGTTAAAGAATAATGATTTTAGTGTCACTATTATTGATGCCGTTGCAGAGCAGATGCCAGAAGCCAAATTATTAGAGTTTATCTCGGGTAATAAATTCGATTATGTTGTCGCTGAGACATCTATTCCGTCGTTTAGCAATGATCTTCGTATTCTTGGGGGTATTTCCAAATTAAGGGTTTCAATAATTTTATGCGGCCCGAATTACCAGATTTACAAACCTGAGTTTTTACAGCAGCATCGGTTTATTGACTTTGTTCTTTACGGAGAATATGAATTCAATCTTCTTCAGTTAATGCGCTGCTTTAAAGACAAGGGTGATGTTTCAGGTGTGAGTGGCTTATTATATAGAAAAGACGGGAAAGTTTACAAGACCGAATCCGGACAGCCGTTTGATATAAACCTTCTACCTTGGCCTGAGCGAGAAAGCCTTCCGCTTTTAAAGTATTTGGATGCCCCGGGAGGAATGTTGACACCCAGCGCGCAGATTATTGCATCGCGCGGTTGCCCGTTTGGGTGTAAGTTTTGCCTGTGGCCTCAAGTGGTCTATCAGGGCCGGCACTATCGAACGCGGAATGTTATTGACGTTGTTGATGAAATGGAATATTTGATCAGGGAGAAGGGATCCAGGTCAGTTTATTTTGACGATGATACATTTAATATCGGCAAAGAACGAATGTTTGAGTTTTGCGATCAGATTATTAAACGAGGATTGAATCATACTCAGTGGGCGATCATGGCGCGTCCGGACCTAATGGATGAATCACTATTGGACAAATTTAAGGAAGCCGGATTATACGCCGTAAAATACGGTGTTGAATCGGGCGTCCAGGATTTATTGGATAATATCGGAAAGGCAATGGACCTGGAGTATGCACAGAGGATGATTCGCTATACGCAAAAAATAGGCATCAAGACACATCTGACATTTACCTTTGGACTTCCTGGGGAGACCAGGGAAACTATCGAGAAGACGATTGCTTTGGCAAAAAGCCTGGACCCTTTCTCTGTGCAGTTTTCTTTAGCTACCCCTTTTCCCGGGACCGAGTATCATCGAATATTAGAAAAATGCGGCTGTATCATCTCTAAAGATTTATCCAGTTATGACGGTCATTCTAGCAGTGTGATCAAACTGGGGAATCTGGGTTCAGGCGATCTTGAAGAAGCTAAAGTCAGGGCTTATCAGGTATGGTTTGAGTATGTAAAGAAAAGAAGGGGTTTTCTGGGTAATATAAAGAGGGTTTATGATTTTTTGAAAAGAAACAATATTTCTTATGTGTTGAAGAGGGTAGTTGGCTATCTTACGAAAGCGTTGCTTAAGAAAGGTATTTCTGAAAATAAGCATAAGGACAATAGTCCGGATATTCTCCTTATTCAGTGTCCACCATGGGATTTTAGTATGGCACCTCTGGGGGTTGCATACTTGTCTAGTTATTTGGAGAAACTTGGTTACAAAGCTGACGTTTTTGATCTTAATATAAAATTATATAATTCGGTCGCGGAAAAATACCGGCATTACTGGGAGCAAAAAAATATTTGCTTATGGTCTGTAGAGGATTTATTTGAGAACACGTGGTCTGTCTTACAAGATGAAGTGCTATCTCTTATGGAAGATGTGATTAAAAATGGTTCGCCTTGTATTGGGCTTTCGGTTAATTTCGGTGGTATTCGCTTTGCCATTAAACTTCTTAATATAATAAGGCAAAAGAATAAGAGCATAAAAATAATTGTTGGTGGATGGGGGGTTATTGACGAGTACATGCGCGGACTATTCCCGAAAGAAATGCTAGATGCTTTTGTAATAGGTGAGGGAGAGCAGACTCTTGTTGAAGTGATTGACGTTTTTAGAGGAAAACGCAAGGATAGAAACGTGCTCGGCGCAATATTTACAGAAAATGAAAATTCTGAATTTAAGCTGCGTAAGCCGATTGCGGATATTAATACCATTCCCTGGCCGACATTTTCTGATTTTGATCTGAAATCTTACAAAAATGTGCTTATACCGTTGTTTACCAGTAGGGGATGCATAGGGCATTGTACTTTTTGCAATGACTGGGTCTATTCTAAGCCGTACCGTTACCGTAACGCCAAAAATATCTTTAAGGAGATCAGGTACCATGTGGAAAATAACCGTGTGAACGCGTTCTCTTTTAAGGATTTGCTATGTAACGGAAACCTTAGGGAGCTAGGGAATCTGTGTGACTTGCTTATTGAATCAGGCCTTGAGATAGCCTGGGATTCGCAGGCTATTACCCGTAGGGAGATGACGTATGAGTTTCTGTGTAAGCTGAAAAAAAGCGGGTGCACGACCTTGATTTATGGAATAGAAAGTTTTTCTGATAACGTGCTTAGGCGTATGGGTAAAATATTCGATAGAGAGACAGCGGAGCTGGTGCTTAAAAGTACCCATAAGGCGGATATAGGATCTTTGATCAACATTATCGTTGGTTTTCCGGGCGAGACTGAGCAAGATTTTCAAGAGACCCTGGACGCGTTAGAGTTAAACCGGCCGTACCTGAGTGGCGTAGGCGCAGTGAGCGTCTGTTTGGTAAACGGCAATAGTCCATTATGCTGTAAAAAGAATGAATTCGGTATAGTAACTCCATCCGAGATCAGCAGTTCGGCTAAACAATGGATGAGCAGTGACGGAAAAAACACCTATGAGATCCGGAAGCAAAGAGCGGAAAAGGTGATAGAGCTAATAACGCATTTGGGGTTATCCTATGAAACTGCGACTATTTGATTTGTTTATGGGCAGGTTTTTAGGTTCAGGCTATCAAAAACATCAAGAAGGCAATTTTGTCGCAAAAAAAGACCTTGTCTTAGAGGGGATACTTGATGGTTCTCTGGCTTTTTCTGGGCCTCAGACAGTCCAGTTCGATGTGACTAACCGTTGTAATAATAATTGCTTGTGTTGTTGGAATAATTCTCCCTTTTTAGGCGATTTACCTGAGGATAGGCTAAAGGAAAAGGAAGACGAGCTGCCGTTAAAGCTCATAAAGAAGATTTTCGCAGAATTGAAAGGCCTCGGTACTAAGAATTTGGTTCTTGCTGGAGGCGGAGAGCCATTTATGCATCCTAAGATTATTGATATTTTAAGCGCAGCAAAGAAATGTAATTTTCGCGTTTCTATTAATACGAATTTTACGCTTATTGATGAGAAAATTGCAAAAAAACTTGTAGATTTAAAGATCGATTTGATTCATGTTAGTCTTCTCGCAGGTACTCCTAAAACTTATGCAGTGGTTCACCCCAATAAGACTGAGGAGACTTTTTTGCGGATAGTTCGGGTACTTAGATATATGGTTGAAGAAAGAAACAGGCGCTACCAAAACGGGCCTATACCTCAGCCGCACGTAGATCTTTATTATGTGATTTTTAATCAAAACTATCGTGACATACGGGCAATGACTGATCTTGCCATGGATTTGCGGGTCAATACGCTTGAATTTACACCTATTGACGTTATTCCCGGAAAGACAGATGTTCTGCTGCTTAATGAGCCCCAGAAAAGAGAAGTGCTCGAGTCTGTAATTGCGCAAAAGATTAGGCTCGAAGAGTTTAACCGGCAAAATGGGGGAAAAGTTACTTTTATTGAACAGTACGATCCGTTTATAAAGCGCCTATCTGCAGAGAATGCCGTAAAAGGTCAATACGAGTCTACTACAATAGTGCAGCAGCCTTGTTATGTAGGATGGGCCTTTGCGCGCATACTTGCTAACGGTAATGTCACCCCTTGTCTTAAGGCCCATCGGGTGACAACGGGTAATATTTATAAGCAAAAGTTCAGGAATATTTGGAACAGCCCAGAGCAGCAGTTGTTTAGGAAGAAGGCTTTTATGCCCCAGAAAAACGATCAGTATTTGAGAAGTATTGGCAATAACCCCAGCGAGGACTCAGGTTGCCTTAGTAGTTGCGATAATATCCAGATTAACATTGAAATGCACGCAAAATATCATGCTGTAACTAACAAAAATGCGAAATCTTAAGAAATTCATAGCGGATAGAGATAAATTTTTTTTAGTCAGCGGAATACTTCATTCCTCAAGAGCTTTTATCGGCCCAGAAGTCCTTCATGTTGATTTAACTAACGTTTGTAATTTTAGTTGTATTGCATGCTGGTGTCGTTCCCCACTCTTGGAAGAAAAGGGAATGCCTGAATGGGAAAGGAAGCTAGCGCTGTCCACAGAAGTTGTAAAGAAAGCCTTTGACGATCTGGCAGGAATGGGGGGATTAAAGCAGGTCAAATTGGTTGGCGGCGGAGAGCCATTTATGCACCCGGACATCTTGGAAATCGTTGAATATATCAAGGGAAAGAACAAAAATATCGCAATTGACATCAATACAAATTTTAGCCTTGTTGACCGATCTATTATTGGGAGGCTGTTGGAGCTTGGCGTTGATTCATTAACCGTAAGCCTCTGGGCAGGAACTTTTAAAGCATATGTCGCAGTCCATCCAATGCAGAAGGAAGATATATTTTATAAAATAAAAGATAATCTTAAGTTCATATCTACAGAAAAGAACAGGCTAAACATTAAGAGACCCCGGATTGTCCTGCACGATGTCATTATGAACCTGAACTATGGGGACATGTGGGAGATGCTGCAATTTGGTCTTGATGTAGGAGCGGATGACATTCAGTTTGTCCCTATTGATCCTGTGAAGGGAAAAACAGAATCGCTGTTGCTTAATGATAGTCAAAGGGCTGAGTTATTGCAAGTAGCCCATAAAATATTGACGCGATACAATAGGAATAACTTTGAATATTTATCCGAGGATGGCCGTAGCATTACTCTTTCAGATTTTGAGGGGTTTATCAGGCGTATCGAAAAGCTTGATACAAAAAGCGGCGTTTATGACGAGCTCCGTGTTGCGATGATACCTTGTTATGTTGGTTGGCTTTTTGCCCGGATAATGGCAACCGGAAATGTTGTGCCCTGTTGCAAGGGGCACCGTATGACTATGGGCAATGTCAATGAAGACAGCTTTAAGAGGATTTGGAATGGTAAGCGATACCGTGAATTTAGGAATAAAGCCAAGAATATGGATAAATCAAATCCATATTTCTCCCTTTTTGGGAATGACGCCTCGACAGATACGGGTTGCTATAATTGTGATAATTTGTGGCAGAATGAGCCTATGCATAGGTTGATCAAGTCTTTACCCTTGCATAAACGTAAATTCTTGTTTTTTAAATGAAAGACTATTCAAAAGAAAAATCAGTGATTTCTTTTCTTAACCACTATTGCCGAGATCACGGCGCAAAACGCACTTTACAAGGCTTCAGGCGCAATCTTAATCTATGCAATCTTTTTGATGAATACCGTATTTTGAAAGGCATTGATAGCAGAATATATGCTTTTTGCTCGCCTTTATCTGTTCAGATCGATCTTACAAATGACTGCAATAATGATTGCCTCTGCTGCTGGTGTAATTCTCCTTTACGAAAAAATGAAGAAGTACGCCCTGACAAGTTATCGCTTGATTATGAAGTTATTTTGGGTGTTTTCGATGAATTGCAGCGTGCGGGGACGCGGGAGATCATTCTTTCCGGAGGAGGAGAACCATTTCTATACCCTCGATTATTCGAGGTAATTGCTGAGATCAAGAAAAGAGGATTAATTACTCAGTTATATACAAATTTTACGCTAATCAACAAAGAATCAATCAAGAGTTTAGTTGAATTGGCTGTTGATCGCCTGACAGTAAGCCTGTGGGCAGCAGATCCCAAGATGTATTGTATTTTGCACCCCAACAGGCAAGAGGCTGACTTTCTTAGGATTAAGGATAACCTAATTAACCTAAGAATAATGAAGCAGGGGCTTAAGAAGAATAAGCCAATTGTTTGCCTGCACAATGTTATTAACTCAAAGAATTTTCGTCAAATAAATGAGATGACTGATTTTGCTATTTTGGTTGGCGCAGATGAAGTAAGGTTTTCAGTTGTAGATGTCATACCAGGCGTTACGGATGAGCTTTTACTTAGCGATGAACAGAGGCAGTTTGTAATCAAAGAATGTAAGGGGCTAAATAATAATAGCCGCATAACCGATCTGGGTAGGTTTATGCAGATGGTTTCTTCTGATGGCGCATCCAAAGGAGAATATGATAGAGGTGTAGTTAATAATTACCCCTGCTATACAGGGTGGCTATTTGCTCGGATCAGGGCAGACGGAAGCGTTAACCCTTGTCTAAAGTCGCATCGTATCAGTCTCGGGAATATCTACCAGAATAGTTTTAAAGAGATCTGGAATTCGCCTTTCGCGCAAGAATTTAGATCACAGGCCCAGAAGTTGAAGTCCGGAAACCCATATTTTTCTATGGTAGGTAACGGCAGCGGCACTGATATAGGCTGTTTCAGGGTATGTGATGATCTATCAAGGAATATTTTTATGTATAGAAAGCTTAAGTTCTATCCTACTACAAAAGTTCTCCGTGTGTTTATCGGCCTTAAGAGTGCAGTTGTCGGTAACTTTAAGATAATAAAACGCTGGTTTAATTTATTTTATTTGTTTGGAGTGGTTATTTTATATAGCGTTATACTTAAACTGCGCAGGCTGGTAAGCAATATTACTATTTTCCCGGGAGAGTAAGCAGTGAATATCCTGATGGTGCATCCACACGAGGTTTATTCTTCTTTAGAGCCTTGGACAACGCGGGTTATAAATCTGGCGCGCGTTTTGGCAGCCGGTGGGCATGCTGTAAAAGTAATATATTTTCCGTTTTTATGGAATGCCAAGTTGAAAAGTTTTACAAGGGATGGTGTAGAGTTCCTTCCTTTTTCTAGAAGAACTGGGATATATAATATTGCATTTAATTGCAATAAGTTTTCATCGATTGTCAAATGGGCGGATATTGTGCATTTCCAGAAATGTTTTCATTACGCGTCTTTGCCTGCGATACTCAACGGTATGCTTAAGAATAAGCCATTGCATTACGACTGGGACGACTGGGAAGAGATGATCTATTATGAATCCGCAAGGCCGGCAATCAGGGGAGTAGGCTCATTCTTGAGGACGCTTGAAAAAAATATTCCTACTTTGGTAGACACTATTTCGGTTTCAAGTGAATGCCTGCGCGGATTATGCTTGGAGATGGGCCTTGACGAAGAGAGGGTCTTTACTGTCCCTGTGGGAGCGGATCTCGATAAGTTCAGTCCTTCAGTTTCAGGAGATAGAATAAGGAAGATGTATAACATTAATCGTCCCTTAGCCATGTATATTGGCCAGCTGCACGGTGGCCAATATGCCAGCCTTTTTATCCACGCGGCTAAAATCCTTATTGAAAAAGGCGTTGAGGCTGATTTTATGATTGTTGGTGACGGTTCGAGGGGGTATGAATTGCGTAAACTTACGAGAATGCTTAAGCTTGACCGTAAGATCATCTTTACCGGGGCAGTTGATACAGATCTTATGCCGGAATATATCGCTAGCTCAGATGTGGCGGTGGCTTGTTTTGAGGATAACTTAGTCACACGTTGTAAAAGCCCGCTAAAGATCGCTGAATATCTGGCTTGTGGTAAGGCTATAGTTGCAAGCCGGGTAGGGGAAGTAGAGAAGATGGTTGGTGATGCGGGGATACTAGTTGATCCGGGGCAGAGCAAGCCGCTTGCTGAGGGAATATTGAGTTTATTAATCGATGATAGATTAAGAATAAAGCTTGGGGAAAAAGCGAGAACGAGGGCAGAAGAAGTATATAACTGGAAGAATTCTGCTAATACGCTTCTTAAGGCGTATGAGTTTGGTAGGAAACAAAAATCCAATGCCTAACGAAATCAGAAAGCCATGTTCATAAAAAAATCGCATATAGCTATTTTGATTATTTTAGTTTTGTTTCTTGGAATCTCTAACCTTGTTTGGCTTTCGCTTAATCAGATGCCTCCCCTTGATGATGAGGGCTTTCATATAGCAAGGTGTATAAAAATTCTAAACATAATAACTCATTCGCCATTCTTTGATTCTCCTAGAATAATTTTTGATAACAATTTGTACCCGCCTCTTTTTCATTTTGTTGCAGCTATTTGTGCTTTTATTTTTGGTAAGAGTATCGTAGTTTTGATCATGAGCAATCTTATTTTTGTTTCTCTGGCTTTTTTCTCGCTTTACTTGATCGGTTTGAAACTAGGAGATGGAGGGATTGGCTTATTGGCCTCGTTTCTGTTATTGTTATATCCCATGTTTTTCTATTTGAGTCGTTGCTTTTTGCTGGAAATCGCGGTTTGCTCTATTGTAATAGCAAGCATAGCAGCTTTAATGTATTCTGAAGGATTTAGAAAGGTTATCCCTAGCGCTATATTTGGTTTCTTTCTGGGATTAGGGATGTTAACGAAACAGTATTATGTTGTATTTATTGCTGGTCCAGCTTTCTTTTTACTATTCGATTCCTTGTTAAAAGAAAGATCAAAAAAAAGGGTTTTTCTTAATTTTATCTTTGCTTTATCCCTTGGAGTTGCTATAGCTGCTTTGTGGTATGTTCCGAATTTCAGCAAAATGTTGCCGTTACTTATTTCTGCAGCAAGTGATTCAAGTTTGGCACCCTTAGATTTATTAGGTTTTTCGTTTAAAAACATATTATTTTATTTTAATTTAATATTTAACGGACAAATATTATTGTTTTTCTTCCTAACATTTCTTTTTTCAGCTTTCATATTCTTTAGAAAAGTTGAGCGTAGATATTCTTTCTTGTTATTAAGCTGGATGATTATCCCATATATTATTTTTACTTTATTTCGCAATAAGTATTATTACTACACTCAATCGTATCTGCCGGCGATAGCATTGATTACTGCGTACGGACTTTTGAATATTCGAAGAGCTTTTTTTAGAAGAATCGTCATTTTGTTCGTTGTCTGTGCTGGCTTATTTCAGTTTATTGTCATCTCTTATTTTAATTTAAAACAAAATAAGCTGACGCTTAGCTTGAGAAATCCTTACGTAAGAATTCTACCTATTAATTTGACTAGTATCCAGGCAAAGAAAGAATATTACCCTCAGTCAGAGAGGCAGGGTAGGGATGTTATGGGGAAGATTGCTGCGAAGATTAACCATAACTGCCCTGGCAAAATCGCCAAAATATTAATTATTGAGCATGATGCAAATTATCTTTTAAGGAGGGGGATAAAGATTAGGGATAACTTTGAGGTAGTAAATTATGGAGGGTTTAAAGGTTATTCGTATTTAGTCGGGTCTCGCTTTGATATTTTTGGTGTAAATTTTAGCAAAATGAAAATAATTGAAGATCAGCTTGATTTTATAATAAGCCCAGAGAAATTAGAAAACATAGATGTTTATTCTTCAAAAAAAGGAGATTATGCACTGTTTGACAGTTTTATAATGCGAGACGGAAGCGTAGTTTATCTATATATGGCGACAAAGAGTTGAATATTATGAAAAAAGTAATTTTTATAAGTCGTGAAGGATACAGGCTGCCAGGAGCAAGGGTGCGATGTTATAACTTTGCTAGAGAGCTTGCGAATCGTGGCGCTGATACAGGAGTTTTGTCTTTTTCCGATACATTAGGAGCTTTCGATGGCGAAAAAGAATCCAGCTTAAATTTAGGAAATAAGATTTATTATAATTTTAAAGCTTTTAAGATGTTGTTAAAAGATAAAAGCTTTATTTTTTATATCCAGCGGTTGAATTATCATTTTCTCGGACCATACCTAGCGCATGCTTTTCGAAGAAATAAGATTATTCTAGATCTTGATGATTGGGAGATGAGGGAAAATCCTCGCTATCATTTGGGAGTATATCCTACTTCAAAAGCGCATTATCTTACCAGGCGTCTTGCCAAGGAGAGTATCTTTTGTGTTGCTGCAAGCCATTTTCTGGAAAGTTTCTTACTGCAGTTTAATAAAATAGTATTTTACTTACCCTCTGCTGTGGATACCGGTTTATTTTCTCCGAATAAGGTGCTAAAAGCTAAAGAGAAAGTGGTTTTTTCTTGGATAGGTACGTTTCATAGACCAGAGTATATCGAGAATATTGCATTTGCTTTAGATTGTTTTAAAGTTTTGCGTAATCGTTATGCAAATATTTTCTTTGAGATTGTTGGAGATGGGATTTTTAAAAAAGATTTGGATAGGATAGTTTCTGGTTTTTACGATGACCATATTGTTCTCAAAGGCTGGATTGAGCCAGATGCTATCCCCGAATACTTGGATGGTGTAGATGTCGGGCTTTTTCCGGTTTTGAGGAAAACAAAGTTTAACCTAGCTAAGAGCCCTACTAAGCTTTTTGAATATATGGCAATGGCAAAGCCAACGATTTCAAGCGCTATCGGAGAGCCTGTCTCCATAATAGCTCAAGAGGAGAATGGGTTATTGGCTCAAACCAAAGATGAATTTATTTTTCAGATGGAAAGGCTTGTTAAAGATGCTGCTTTGAGAGAGCGTCTTGGCAAAAACGCTCGAAAAACTGTAGAAGACTTCTATTCTCTTAAGGTTTTGGGAAATAAATTAAGAGAAGCATTGCTTCAATACGCATGATTAGAATCTCAGTCGTTATCCCTACATTTAACAGCGAAAAGTATATTGTCCCTTGCGTAGAGGCTATAAAAGCTCAAGAGCGCAAGGATATTGAGATCATTATTGTTGATAATGGTTCAAAAGACAATACTCTTGCTTTGATAGCCCGGAACTGTTCACAAGCTGTTTTGATCAAAAATAACTATAATTTAGGGGCATGTAAAGCGAGAAATCAGGGAATTGAGATTGCTTCTGGGGATTGGGTCTTGTCTTTAGATTGCGATTGTGAGCTCTCCAGCGATTTCTTTTCAGTTTTTGATGCCCTTTGCCCTGATTTATCGGCAGATATCGGTTTGGTTCAGCCGAAGGTATTGCAACAAGATAGGAAAAAGATCTATTCCGCGGGAATATCGCTGTCATTCCTTAGGAGGTTTTATGATATTGGTTACAATCAGCTCGATTGTGCTGAGTTTCAGATTCCTAGAAATGTTTTTGGAGCTTGTTCTGCCGCCTCGCTATTAAGAAGGCGGATGCTTAATGAAGTTGTGGATGATTTTGGCTATTTTGATGAAAGATTCTTCTTTTTGGTAGAAGATGTAGATCTATCTTGGCGGGCGGGGAAGAAGGGATGGAAGACATTATTCAGGCCAGAGCTGATTTGTTATCACTATGGCAATAGCTCCGGCCACCATAAGAAAACACGTCAGTTTTTGAGCTTTCGCAACCGTTTTTATACTATAAAAAAGAATGAAGGGATGTTGAAATATTCTGGAAAGGCGCTGCCTCTATTGTGCTATGATTTTCCGCGTATGATTTATCTTTTTATGACCAATCCGTATATGTTTATGGGAGACGCGAGATTATTACGAGAGGGTTTTAGATAAGATGTTTAAGAGTGTTTCAGAGTTGATTTATAAACGACGCATATCAAGCACGCTAATTATTACTTTGGTACTTGTTGCATCATTTTTATTGCGCATCTATAAATTAGGGTCGCATGATCTTTGGTATGATGAAGTGTTTTCGGAATTTTTTTCTAGGGCCCCGCTAGATAACTGGAATGCCCCGTTATACTTGTCACTGCTTCATTTTTGGGTAAAAGTCTTCGGTGTTTCTGAGTTCAGTCTTAGATTTCCTTCAGTGCTGTTTAGTTTTTCAACAACAATGATCGTTTATTTAATCGGCAAAGAGCTTTTTAATAGAAAAACGGCAATATTAGCTACTTTACTCATTAGCCTATCGTCATTTCATCTTTGGTATGCCCAGGAGGCGCGTGATTATAGTATGGTGTTATTCTTTGGCACATTATCTTCTTACTTTCTAATCCTAGCGAATAAAAAAAGTAGTTTTAAACTATGGTTATTATTTACATTGATTTCTTTGTGTGGCATATATACTAACTATTTTTATATTTTTTTAATTACGTCACAATTTCTTTATGTTTTATACATTACAAGAGCACTTAATAATAAAGTATTTTTAGCTTTTGTATTTATTTTGGGATTATCCAGTTTTTATGCGCCGCGTTTTATATCTAAATTTATTGAGGTTTCGAAGGGATTCTGGATATTTAAGCCGGATTTACAGTCTTTAAGTATTACCTTTCAGAATTATATGTTAGGTTATAGTGGAACGTTTTTTCTATATACACTTTCATCTGTTTTAATTTTGGGATTCTTCATCATGCTATTTATGATCATGCGAAAGAGAAAGGAGGTTATTCGGAGTGTTTCCTTTTGCGTATTTCTACTATTTATTCCTATAGGATTAGCTTTTCTGTTTTCTTGCTTATTTTTTTCAATATACTTAAATCGCGCCCTGCTACTATTTAGTCCGTATTTTTATCTTTTAATATCCTGCCTTGTGATGGAATTACCCAAGAAAGCGTCGGTAGCTATGGCAAGTGTTTTAATTCTGATTTTTAGCTGTGGGGCCGCGCTATATTTTCACGATTATATGTATCCACCTTTGGAATATCACATGGGGGCGTATCTTAAGAAACCTGTTAAGCCAGTTATTAGTTTCTTGCGTAGCAACTATATTGATCGTGACGATATCATTGCGTTTACTAATGAATCAGTTATGCCGGGAATCAATTTTTATAGTAATCAAGGGATCTGTATGTATTATTTATTCTCTTCTCAAGTCCTAGTCCTAGACTCGAGTTGGCATAGGCCAATAAAGGAATCTGTAAATTCTATACCGACGCATAAAATACTTAGCCTTAAATTTAAGAAAATATGGGTTATTTGCTCGGATTGGTCAAGAAACGGGCAGTTGGATGAGAATTCAACTGCTGTAAAACAATGGCTTGATAGCAACCTAAAATTAATATCGAGCCGGGAACTTGATGGCTTATGGATTTATTGTTACGAAAGAAGGAGCACTTACTAGCGAATTTGACAGATGAATAAGGAAGAAGAGCTGATTGTATCTTTATTAAGAAGGGTTATTTCAGGCGAGAATGAGGGTTTCTGCGCTCAGGAGCATATTGAACGCATAAACTGGAATAGGTTTAAAGAATTAGTCTCGCACCACGAGATACACCCGATATTATATCCTGTGGTGTTGGATTCCGCGTTTTTATTTCCTCCTGGTATGATTATTTTCTTAAAAGACAATTATTTCTATAATTTAATTATTAACCAGAGGTTGTTAGGCGAATTTTCGTGTATATCTGAAGCTTTTAAGCAAGTCAAAATCGCAATAGTCCCCTTAAAAGGCGTAGCTTTTTTACAGGATATATATATGAATATTCCTTCGCGGCGGATGTCGGATATCGATTTACTGGTAGAAAAGAATAATCTGCCGCGCGCAAGAATAATTTTATCAGATTTAGGTTTCGTGGAACGTTTGGAAGGTCTTAGTCAAAACTATTGGTTAGAAAAACAATGCCACATCCCACTTTTGAAAAAGAATTCAGATAATGACATGATTGAACTGGATTTGCACTTTGGCCTTGATTTTAAGAGAGAGAAAGGGGAGATTTTGCCCCAGCTTTGGTCAAGGGCATGCAGCGGGACGCTGTCACCGGAGGATTCGCTTTTCAGCCTGGCGCTTCATCAGCGCAGATTCGGAAAGGCGCTTTGCTTGAAGAATGTAGTTGACACCGGGCTAATCCTAAAAAAATACCAAAATTCATTCGATTGGGATTATGTGATCAAGCAAGCGAAGTTAGGGCGGATGTGCTCAACGGTGTTTTTCTTGTTGGCGCAGGTAAAAAATATTTTTGATTCAGAAATAAACATGCCGAATTTAAACGTATTATGTTCAAGTCATCTTAAAAGAAAACTAATCTCGTCTTTTATTAAGAAAAATGTGTTTATCGATTCTTCTGCCAGAAAGGCAAATGAGCTGTATCTAAAAAGCCATTTTCTTCTGTATGATGATTTTTTTGAGCCCATAAAGTATATTTTAAATATTCCACAAGAGCAATTCGCCAAGTTTTATAAACTCAAGCCTTATAGCAAAGAAACTGTTTTTTTGTATAATAATAGAATATTGTATATATTATTTAGGTTAGTTTTAGGTTAGGATCTAGTAAAGACTGGGTTAATTACTAAAATGAAAATTATCGTTTTAATGGCAGGAGAGGGTAGGCGTTTCGCAGGTTTTCAGAATATACCTAAACCTCTTGTAAAGCTTGGAAACGCCGAATTAATAAAATGGGCGGTCAATTCTTATAATTTTTTAGGATTAAGCGTTGACTGGTCGGATGTTTTTTTTATTACAAGAGAGGAATATATAAAAGATTTCTATATTGATCAAAAGTTAAAAGAGATGTTTTCACCCAAAGTTAATATTCGTTATGTCAAACAGACGACCCGTGGTCCTGCTGAGACTGCCATGTTGCTTGAAAAAGAAATACCTGCTGATGAGCAGGTAATAATCAGTGATTGCGATATGTTTTTTAATAGCCTGCCGTTATATATGGAAATGATGAAAGTTAGAAATAATCCTTTAATCTGGGGGATATTGCCTTATGTGAAAAGAGATGATGACCAGAACAGCTGGAGTTATGCTCAGCTTGATAAGGATAAAAAGTTAATTAAGGTTAATGAGAAGGATGAAAATATGTTTAAGGCAGGCTGTCCCGGCATTGTTGGCGCCTATGTTTTTAATCGGTGGAAATATTTCACGAATGAAGCGAAGAAGATGATTGATGAAGATGATTTGAGCGGGGAAGAGCATAAAAAAGAATTCTATATGTCAAAAGTTTTTCAGCGTTTTATAAAGCAGGGGCGGACAGTAATCGGGGTAGATGTATATCCTGCATGGATCTTAGGTACGCCAGCGCAATTTGTCAGGTTCGAAAGCTTACTTAGGGGTGTAAAGGGAGAATGATGGATATAGATAAGTTTATATTTACGCAGGACTTTAATCCAGAGGATTATATAGTTGCAAGTTACTTTTTAGAGTCTACTGCAAATCTTAGCCTTTATGATATTTCAAGGCAGCTTGCTTTGGGGCAATCTATAGGGAATCCCGAGATAAGGTCTGTTTATGAAATAGAGGATCTTTTCCGGGATGTCTCAGTTAAGATTATGGCAGAATCTGGGGAGTTAAAAAGAGGGAATAAGGGTGAGGTTAAGTTCGCATTTCCTATTGCTAATCTTAATTTAAAAGAGGATGGGATTAATCAATTATTATGTCATCTTATGGGAGGGCATCTTGATATTAATGCTATAAGCAAATGTTGGCTTTTTGATATAAAATTTCCCAAGAAATTCCTTGCTGTCTTTAAAGGGCCAAGGTTCGGGGTTACCGGAATACGCGAATTTATGAAAGTATATAATAAGCCTATTTTAGGGAGCATTATCAAGCCAAAAATCGGCTTAAATAAATATAAACTTTTGGATATTGTAAAGGAGCTAATTGATGGAGGGATAAATTTTATAAAGGAAGATGAGATTATGTCTAATCCTTCAATTTGTCCTTTAGAGGAAAGAGCTTCATATGTAATGAAGTATATTAATAATTCTTCCAGAAAGATTGTGTATGCTTTCTGCATAAATAGCGATTATCCTTACTTTATTGATAGGGCAAAGAGAGTATATCAGATGGGAGGAAATTGTGTGCACTTAAATATCTGGTCAGGCCTTTCTGCATATAAATCTTTGAGAGATCTAGATTTGCCAATAATGATATTCTTCCAGAAGAGCGGAAACATGATTTTCACCAACCCAAAGCACGATTTTCACATCAGTTGGAATGTTATATGTTATTTAGCTCGGCTTATGGGAGTAGACTTTATGCATGTAGGGATGTGGGGAGGGTATTCTCATGATGAAGAATTTAGATTGCATGAGGCCATTAAAATACTTACTGATGTAAGTGATGGTTTTAGGGGAACTTTGCCCTCGTTGTCTTGTGGTATGCATCCGGGGTTAGTCAATGCTATTTTAAACAGGTTTGGAATTAATGTGATGCTCAACGTGGGAGGCGCTATTCACGGTCATCCAAGCGGATCTAAGGCGGGTGCAGTCGCAATGAGACAGGCTATTGAATTATCGGTACAGAATAAATTTACTAAGGAAAACATATATCAAGCTAAGGAATTAAGAGAAGCTATACAGAAATGGGGTTATATAGAATGAAAGTAATTATACCCTTGGCTGGCCCAGAGACAGAGGTGGAAAAAACATTTGGAGATTTTAAGAATTTAATTAATGTCTATGGCAAGCCTCTTATAAAATATGTTGCCGATAAAAGGCCGTATGATTTATCCAAAGCGGTATTTATTTTAGTAGAGAAGACAAATAAAAAATATAACATTGCTTCAAGGTTAAAGAAATTGTTCGGTAATCGTATTGAAATATTTATTCTGGATAAAGTTACCGAAGGCGCCCCTTGTTCAGTTTTGAAGTATCTCAAAGAGAGCGATACCAAGGGAGATATATTAATCGATTTAATCGATCAGCACCTTGATTTAGGGAGCGGTTTTATTAGTTTTATAAGGGATAACAGGCCTAAAGTAAAAGGAATAATTCCTACTTTTAAAAGCAAATATTGGAAATGGAGCTATGTGAAATTAGATAAGGGGGGTTTTGTAACGAAGGTTAAAGAAAAGGTAAACCCGCCGATATCTAAGGATGCTACTGTAGGGGTATATTATTTCTCGAGTGCTAAGGATTTTATTGCGGCTACGGAGCAGATGATCGGTCTTAATAAAAGGGCAGAGTTTAATAACAAATTCTTCATTAGCTGTGTATACAACGAATTTCCACGGAAAACAGTTTTAGCTTATCCTGCAAACATAATATGTCCTCTGGGCTCAGTTGAGGGAATAAGAACCTTTTCGCAAGTAACATGGTAATATTTTCGCATAGAGGTATAAGTTTCGGCAGTAAGGAAAACTCACTTGGCAACTTTAAGAATGCAATTAAAGAAGGGTTTTCTATTGAAGCGGACTTAAGGATAAAAGGTGCAAGGGTTATTCTTTCGCATAATGAGAGAGGGGAGAATATATTTGAATTTGAAGGTTTGATAGAGTTGGCATTGGAGTATCCGGATTTACTGTTTGCTCTTCATCTAAAGGAGGATTCAGAAGTATTAATAAATAGAGCCAGCCAAGCCATTAACGGAAAAAAGAATTGTTTTCTTTTTTGTACAGATTTCCCGCAGGAATCTTTTATTAGAAAGTTTTACAAAGAAATTGCTAAGGATAATTTAGCTTTGTATATTACAGAAAGAGAAATATGCCCTGATCTAGTTAATAAAGTGGATTATTTATGGCTGGATGAGACAAAGCAGGAGATTTATAGAGATTTAAGTCATTTTAAGAAGTTTAACAAAAAAATTATCTGCTGCTCGCCGGAATTATCTCTAAGATGTATTAATGATAAAAAAAATGCTTCTTTCGAAAAAGTAGTTAAGGATCAGGGTCTTTTTGGTATCTGCACAGATTTTCCTGGAAAATTTAGATAAAAGTATGTGCCAAGGCAAATGAAGCCATAACTACCTAAAAAATATGGCCATGGATATCGAATTTAAGAAAACTATAGTTTATATCACTTTGATTATCTTGTGTATAGCAATACTTAGGCTTCCGACTATTTTTTGCCCTTTTTATAATGTGGATGAGGGCGTAAGCGCTGTGATTGGCAATACCATACTGGATGGTGGCATTGTGTATCGGGATGCCATTGATCATCGAGGCCCGATCACCTACTTTATTTATGCTTTAATTTTTTCGCTTTTCGGTAGAAATAATATGGTGGCAGTTCATTTTTCGTTGATTTTATTAATTTTGCTTATTTCCATTATTTTGTTTCTTATAAGTAGTTTGGCTTGGAATAGAAGGGCCGGTTACTTTGCCGCTTTATTTTTTGGGATATTTTCATATGCTTACTCTTCTAAAGATATGTGGGCTTTCCATACAGAATGGTGCGCTGTACTTTTTAGTACAATAGGAGCCTATTTTTTCATAAGATTCATTTTTAAGAGCAAAACATATTTTCTTTTTCTAAGTGGAGTTTTTTTTGGGTTATCCTTTTTTTCTAAGCAAACAGCTTTACTTGATTATTTAATTACATTATTATTTTGTGGTATTTTCGTTTATTTTAAGCGAAAAAGTATAGACACTTTAATCAAGCCCCTTGTTTTAATGACAGGAGGGTTTTTTATAATAACTATAATATTTGTCTATTATTTTTATATTAATAATGCTTTAAATGATTTTTGGTTTTATTTTTGGCAATACAATACTAAATACTATTTACCGGCAGTTCCTGTTTTATTGAGAATAAAATTAGCTTTTGGTTATTTGTTGAATGCGCAATCTTTTTTAGGACGAAATTATCTATTATTGGTTTTTTTTGTTTGCGCTAGTTTTATAGCGGTCCGTAATTTTTTAAATAACTATAAACGACTTAATAGAGAATTGGTTATTAGTTTCTATCTTATTTGTTGGGCTATTTTTTCTTATATTGGTGCGGTTTTTACTGGAAGGAACTTCGGTCATTACTTTATTATGACTCTTCCTTCATTATGTCTTCTGAGTGGGAAAACGATAGAGGATATAAATATTTTTATAAGTTCTTATGCAAAGTCTGGCGATTATAAGAATAAGGCTGAAGCATTTAAAAAATACATTATTAAGATATTTCTAATGATTTTTTTAATAGTTGGTATTCTTTATTCGCTGCGCCCTGTTTATTGGATGAGGAGTTTTAAGAAATTAATTTCTGATAAAAACGAAGAAAGAAGATTTTTATTAGAGAAGGATTTAGTTATGCTCACCGAGTACATAATAAAGAATAGCAGTGAACATGATAAAATATTAATATGGGGGTTTTATCCACAAATTTATATTTTAGCTAAGCGTATGCCTGCTACTCGGTATACATATTCCAATTTCTTGACTGGCATGATAACCCGTTCAAATGCACAGCCATTTATAGATACTCCTGAAACTATCGTTCCTGGAACTTGGAAGATATTCATTGATGAGTTAGGAAGAAATAAGCCAATTTATATTGTTGACACTAGCGTTGGAAACCACTACGGGTATGGTATTTATCCACCTGATAAATTCTCAGATTTAAATAACTTCTTAAAAGAAAATTATATTATAGAGAAGGAATTTTTTAACGAAGAAGGAGCTATTTCTTTTAGGCTTTTTAAAAGAAATAAATAGTCTGATCCGTGTAAAAAAAAGGGGGGGAGGAGGAGTTTTTCTTTATTGCCTGATTTAGATAGCGTATTTAAGGATGTTGGCACGAACTAATGACCATTAAGTAATAATGAGTTTTGGTTGATAAACTTTTGTATATTTAAAATAACCCCATCCATATTAATATAATCCCAATTACCGCTTCTGCCTAACAAATACAAATTATGTTCTTTTAATATATTACGTATATTATCCCTGACTTCTTCCATGCCAACGGTTGGAATCGGATAGGTGTATTCTTTTAATTTTATTTCAGTTTTCTCAATCTCATTCTCAGATTTGATTATCCCCTTTCTAATAAGATCTCTTATAACTCGGGATACTATCTCTTCAACACTAGTATTAATAATATAGTCTTTTTGGGTTATCTCTGCTACGAGTACAGGCAAGAATTCGTGGCTAAAATTATGCATAAGAGTAACACGATAGAAAACCTCATCTTCTTTAAAGAATACCCAATGACAATTATTAATTAATTGAAATGTTGCCCCTTTTTTAAGCCCTATCATTACAAAGAAAGTATTATTCCACTTTAATACATTATATTCTTTTTTCACGCCATTTATGTTTATTTTTGTGAGAAGTTCCGGCAATGGAATTGTCGAGATTACAATGTCAGCCTCTTCTTTTAAGTCGTCTTTCGTAATAATAGTCCATTTATTGTTATGTTTGATCAACTTTTTTACACAGGAATCCAATATTATATTATTACCTATATCTTTTGCGGTATAATCTATTAATTTCTGTATGCCTTGTTTCGGGTATATAAATTTTGATTGATATTCTCTTCCAGCAACTTTCTTACCAAGGATAGAAGCTATGAAATTAATGATTGATACCGGTTCAACCCTTGAATTAACCAATGATTCTGATATTTCAGACAGATCACAATTCCAGATCTTGGAATTATAAGGAATCATAAAATTTCTAGCGATGCCTTCTCCAAGTCGATTATCTATCCAGTTTTTCAGATTAGAACTTTTTTCTTTGCGTCTTTTCTGAGCAGTTAAATATCCTTTGATGCACTCCAATTTATCACTTAGAGGTAGATTCTTGATTCCGATTTCAAACGGGTATTCGATTATATATCTTCTTCCATCACTACCGCTGTGGAATATTTTAGCATTTCTGTTTAAATGTTCGTAATCAAGCGGTAGAGAAAGAAAATAATTTGTTACCTCGCTGTTTTTGCTACATATAGCGTGAACTGCAAAATCCCAATAGTAGTCACCTGTTTTATTGGTTTGACATAGGCCGCCTATTTTGCACTCCTTCTCAAAAATAATAAACTTATTTCCTAATTCTTTGAGATGTCTTCCTAGCTCTATACCCGTAAGACCTGCGCCTAATATTGCTATTTTCATATTTTTCGATAAGTGAGTTTTATTTTAATGATATCATTTAATAATTCAAAGATTATGGAAGGTAATTTGGTGGGCCTGAATATTCCGGTTGTGCCATATTTACGCGGGTAATGCGTAATTGGGATTTCTTTGATCTTATATCCCTTAAGGTGGGCTTTCAAAATAAATTCCGACATTACGCAATATTTAAAGTTTAAGCCATCTTGTAAAATATCTTCTATTACCTTTCGCTTTATTATTTTGAATCCGGAATCGGCATCTTTCATTTTTAACCGAAATAATATAAAAAGCAGGAAATTGTACATTTTTGAAATAATTACTCTATACGTAGGATCATACCTGGACATTTTGTACCCGCTTACTATGTCATTTTTGTCTATTTCCTTTAATAATTTAAATATATCCGCAGGATCATGTTGTCCGTCTGAGTCACTAAATAATATCAACTCCGTTTTAGGTATTCCTAAAGCATCTATGAAAGCGGTTGTATACCCTTTTCTTTCTTTGCTACTTATCAAATCAAAAGGTATCTCTTCATTGAGCTTATGCAGTATTTCTTTTGTCCCGTCTACGCTTCCATCTTCAGCTACTATGAATTTGGTGCCCGGTATTTTTTTTATCACCTTCCCATATATGTCTCGTATGACCGTCTCAATGATCCGTGCTTCATTATAAACAGGAATCACTAAAGTAAGACTGATGTTTGTATTTTTTACATTTTTATTCATTTTTAATTGAACTTATATTCATTATGATGCAACTCTTGTCTGGGCCTGCCGTTTAAAGCTATACACCTAAACTTTTCAAGTGATTCTACCACATGCAAGCCTATTAGGGAAGCAATCGCTTTCAGCATAAGACATTTCGATTTAAAATATGGCTTATGGGGATCTTCCCATGACTAATAGGGAGCATTACAAAAAGGTATTGATATAG
This sequence comes from uncultured Planctomycetales bacterium, assembly GCA_964354795.1. Taxonomy (GTDB): domain Bacteria; phylum Omnitrophota; class Gorgyraeia; order Gygaellales; family Profunditerraquicolaceae; genus JAPLLR01. Next base: position 30,823 of record CAYHBB010000003.1, read on the forward strand.
TTTTTTTTAGTGGTAAAATAAAGAAAAGATGTAAACAATCTGTTTTTGTGGTGCTGGAAGCAGTGGTGAAAAAAGGAGGAAAAGATGGAGAAGAAAAAGTTAAGCGTTTTAGTATTAGTAATATGCATGTGTTTCTCAGTCTCCGCTTCTGCTGAGACCATTGTGCTCAAGTCAGGACAAACCGTAGAAGGTAAAATTTTAGAAAAAACAGATAAATATATAAAGATGGATTGTAAAGGAGAGACACTGTATTATTTCTTTTCTGAGGTAAAAAGCATCGATGGTAAGCCAGTTAATATTTCAAAGGAATCCGTTGTGCCTGATATTTCGAATGCAGAATCTGCGAAGTCATCCAACAGAGTTGATAATGTGGATATTACTGCCGAATCTACTGTCGAAGATATGTTAATGAAAGCCGATTACTGTTATTCTATTAAAGATTTTGATAAAGCTATTAAATTATGCGAAGCAGCTCTCAAGAAAACTGATGACAAAAACCTTATTACAAAGATTAACCTTAGTTTAAGCTCTAATTATCTGGAAAAGGGGAGAGAAGCTTATAAAATAAATAAAGACGACAGTTTCTATAAATTATCAATTCAGTCCGCTAAAAAATACTTAGAAGCGGATCCATATAGTTGTCTTGCTTTGAGTAATATTGGTTTTGCCTATTTCGAGATGCAAGATTGGAAACAGGCTGTCTTTTATTTTACGGAAGTAGAAAATTACGTTGACAAGAGTGATCCTAGTAATGCAGCAATAGAGACTGCCCGTAGTACCGCAGAAGAAAATATGCGGGCACAGTAATAAAGAAACAGTTTAAGTGATTTTTGGTGGTGTAAACCAAAGCACGTTTTTTGAGTGGACGCGTTGCGTGTTTATCCCGCATTATAAATTTCCTAACGTAATTTGAAGTTCTGGTGTGTTTTGTTGTTAATCTTCTTTTCAAGCCTTCCTGTAATTTACCTTGTGAATGAAATTTTCCCTCGTGACATAGTAGAAGGGCCCAATAATTTCTAATTGCGATAAAGCATGAGTGGACGATGATGAGATTAATGAAAATTATATTTATAGAGATAGTTGTAATTTTTATTCTGGCTGAGATAGTTTTCAGGCTGACATTCCCAAACTACCCCGTTTATGAAAGAACGCAGCCTGGCGAATATAGCAATTACGCCTCGGTATATTTTGAACCTGAAGAGGACCTCGGTTGGGTTTTGAAAAAAAATAAAACTTTATATGGTCTAGATGGAATTTATTATAAAGCGAATAAACAAGGATTCCGCAATAATAAGGATTTTGTTTTGGATAATCTGAGCTTAAACAAAAAACGCATAATGCTTTTAGGCGATTCTTTTCAATTTGGCTATTTTATTAATGAAGATCAAACATGTGCAAGGTTGCTTGAGAAAAAACTTGGAGAAAAATATCAGATATTTAATCTAGGAATGGTGGGCTATGGCATTGATCAGATGTATTGGGCATATAAGAAATATGAACCTGTAATAAATCCGGATATAATCGTATTGGCATTTATAGATGAAGATATTGTTCGGGTTTTTGAAGCCTTTCGCAGCAATGAAAATATGGACAAGCCCAGTTTTACGATTAAAGATAATAAGCTTGCGTTAAGGAATCTTAGCGACCCCGTTATTTTCAGAAACATAATTAAAAGCAGTCGTATAATTAATTGGTTTTATATGCAATTCTATAGATGGCATTATTGCAAAATGATCACTGATCTAATTTTCTCAGATATGGTAAAATCAGCTCAGAATGATAAAAAGGAATTAATTATTATAAGATGCCCTATGCTAGCCACGTTTGGTAAAAAATCCATTGCAAAACTAAATGAGTTTTTAAAGAATAGATATCTTAACTATAAAAGTATTATTAAAGGCGAGGAAGTGGTCTATTTAGATCTTTATGATAAAATAGCGGTATTGACTGAAAATCAACGAGAAGAGCTATATCTCAAGGATGATGTTGTGTACCATCACCCTTCTGGAAAAGGAAACGATTTTATTTCTGATTGTATTTATCAAATAATTTCTAGTAAGAAATGAGTGGCACGCAAGATATAATCTCCGAGGAATTATCCCTCCAAATTTACAACATTCTTGATATATTAAACAGTACAACTTATTGACATTAAAGGTGTTAGCTTTATAATGGATTTAGCGACGAGAGTTAGCCAAATAAGCTCGGCAGGCTTCTTGATCTTTAGTGTTTGGGGCGTCAATTTATGAAAAACAAGAAATCTATTGGAATTGTTATTGTTGGGTGGATTTTTGTAATATATGGTTTCTTGGGCCTTATAGGAAGCATTCTTTTTAGTCAATCATTCTGGAAGAATTATCTATGGATTAAGTTCGCTAATTTATCATTCAGAATTTATCCTGCTCACATAAATTCTGAATGGGAAAAGTATTTTAAAATACTTTTTGATAAACTTTTTTCAGAGCATCCCGCACTATTGATTTCTTATTTTTTCCTTATCCCGGGTTTATTTTTTATTATTTTTCTAGGAGGCATAGGCATTATAAGGTTAGGAAAGAAATGGAGGATGGTCACCATAAGTACTTTTATTGTTTTGATGTTCACAAAATTTGTTTTTGAAATATACCTAAAGTCGTATATCTTTATGGCGCTTATAGTGGGCAGGCTCGTTGATCCAAGTAACAAAGAAGTTGTTTCCGAGACCGAAGAGGCAATTTTAATGCTTCCGAGAATTATAGTTCAAGATCTATTGATCAAGATTTTACTGATTAGTATAGTTATGTTTTATTTAACTCGTCCTAAAATAAAGGAGCAATTTTATCGCTAGGCTAACAGAATGTGGTAATAAGTGCGAGAGCATTTTACATACTTGCCAAGAATATATGGTGAGTTTGCCTGACTGTAAGAATATATCAAGGATCATGGGTAGGGAATCATTGGTCCATGGCGGAATAAATTTTACAGATTTACATGTGGCGGCCGCGGTTTTGGGTCCGGATAAATTGAATTTAATTGGTAGCGGCGATAGCATGAGGCCAATTTTAGTGAGCCGAGAAAGGCTTTGTATTGAGAGAAAAACTGATTTTCGAGAGCAAGACATAGTGTTATTTATACGAAACAGAAGATTAATAGCCCACCGTGTTCTTAGCATTAAAAAACAGGAAAACCTTTTGATTACTCAGGGGGATAATTGTGCTGAGTCAGAAAGTGTGAGTTTTAATGATGTCATAGGAGTTGTTGCTAGGTATCCAATACAGGGAAGAGGCATTGTCTGGATGCAGCTGAAAGAAATGGCCTTAAGATATTGCCGACATATTCTTGAGAATGTAAAGATAAAGGCTATTTTACGGCTTCTTAAAAGTTCTCCACTTTTTCGGTATTATGTTTGTGTATATGAGAACGCTTTTTCTTTACAAGGGAGCGTTAATTTATCTGTTGAAAAACCAAAGAATAAATATATGGTTTCCGGTTATTTTCTCACAAAAAATATCGCTAATGGTGAATTAATAAAGATGCCAGATTATTGCGAATTTAGTGGATGGTGGCTCAATAATCTATTTATTTATCCGCTTTTTCGAGATACGGGCGTAGAAGAGAAATTATTGTTAAAACTTATAGATATAGCTCAAAAGCTGGGGATAGATAGTATTCGATTCATTCCTCCTCACAACAATGTTCTTGCTTATCTGAGAAAGCTAGTTCTGGTAAGAGAATGTCAAAAGTGGCATGAAATTATACTTTTAACAACCTAGGTTTAATATGAGAATTATAAATAAAGTTAGGATTGTTGATAGTGCTTTTGAGTTATGTTCTTGGCTTAGAAATGACCGATTCGTTACTTTTAATAAAAAGAACTATAAACTGTTTGCTACTAAAGAAGAACCTAACGTAATCGTTAGGTTATTGCCTAAGAAGTTTACCATTGATAATAAAGCTAAGCTTGTATATCAAGCGACTATGCATGATCGCGATGCTTTAGATTCGGCTATAGGGCATAATTATTCACAAATCTCAAAATTTGAGGCGCCAGATATGGTTGTGTATAGGTATCTGGCTAGAAGGTTAGGGATTTCAAATCTTTATATTGTATACCATAAGAAGAAAGATAATCTTATAGATATTTTTGTTGAAAATGAAAAGCTCACTATTTGTCATCCCCTTGACCTTGTGGTTAAGAGGTGGTTATATAGTGATTTTATAAGAAGAAATAATGGCTTAATCATGCACGGGAGCGCGGTATCGCTTGGTAATAAGGGGATAATATTTGTCGGTGACTCTGGTTGTGGAAAAACTACGCTTGCCCAATTATTTAAAGCTAGTAATGAAACTGTAATTAATGACGACATGCTTGCCTTGAAGCTTAAGGGGCACCACGTCTACGCGTATTCTTTGCCATGGGTAAAAAATACGGAGTATGTCAATAACGCAGCGCTTAAGCTGCACTATATTATTTTCCCGCATTTCAGTAGTAAGGAAAGATTGAAGGATGTCGAACCGGGTACAAAGTTTAAGAGCCTGCTCAGGAATATTTATCTTGAGCAGGAGAGTGCAAACTATTTCGTAAAATCCGTAGACATATTAATTACTATTAGCAGTATTTTGAAGCAGGTAAATTTATACTTTTCAAAGTCGAAAAGGACATACAAGTTTTTGAATAATAACCTATAAGAAATTATGAAAATACTTTTTGTCCAATTTGAACCTCGCGAAAGCTTAGCAGTCGAGTACCTTTCTGCCTACTTGCAAGGATTTGGACATTCCACCAGCGTACTTATTGTTGGTATTACGTCTCCTTCTAGGATTATATCGCAGATTCAATCGAATCAGCCTGGCATGATTTGTGTTACTGATTCGGGTTCTGATGCTGAAAGAATCAAGGTCCTTTCAGCTTTGCTAAAAAAGAATAGTAGTGCGAAAATTGTAATAGGTGGCTATATAACTATAAATAAAGAAGAAGTCTTTGAGAAAGATAGTAATGTAGATGCCTATTGCATAGGAAGCGGATTTTATCTTTATGGGTTGATACAGTATTATGAGGGCAATTATCCAGCTGAAAATATTCCTAATTTTATTATAAGACGCAATGGCACGTTAATAAGGAATAAGCTCGATAGCGATTCACATTTTTGCGATTTTAAGGATAGGGATATGTTTATTTATCGCGAGTACCCATTCCTGTATTACAGTATATTTCCTTTCGTTATGGCATCTTATGGTTGTATTAATAATTGTAGTTTTTGTTTCTATTCTGGTTTTAAAAGTAGATTTGGCAAAAGGGCAGGACTTTGCTATAAAAAGCCGGATCTCGTTTTAAAGGAAATACTTCAGATGCAGAAAATTAATAGGTATTTCAAGTGCTTTAATTTTGTCGACGACAATATGTCAAATGATATTGGTTGGCTCACTGACCTAATGAGTATTATTAAGCCATTAGGACTGAGGTTTTTTGCTAAAATAGATATTAATAGTTGTACCGAAGAAATGATAAGGATGATGCGGGAGGCTGGCTTATTTGGAGCAACTATCGGAATAGAGCATATAAATCAGAATATAAGAGAGTCATTGTTAAATAAGAATTTCACTAATGATAAGCTTATTCAAGTGATTTCGTGGCTTAGGAAATATGGTGTGCATATCCGGGCGTATTTTATAATCGGCCTACCCTATCAAACTGCAGAAGATGTCTCAGAAAATGTTTCATTTGCAAGGAGGCATGGCTTAAAAGAGGCAGCATTTACTTTTCTAGCCTTACTTCCTAATACCGTGCTCAGAGAAAAAATAATGAATGAATATAGGGATGAGGATTTAAAGAAAGTGTTTCCTCTCTCAAAAGCACTGTTATCGCGCTTACAGCTTCAGCAGGAGCCGATGTTTTTGTCTGGCGCCCCGTTATATATTTCACAACTCATATGCAAAGCTTACTTTATTTGTCTGAAATTAAGGTATTATCCTCTTGGTGCCATCAATTTATTTTTATACGGCTGTCGTTTATCCAGCTACTTTATAAAAGAATATGTATTAAATATCTTCGATTCCGTCAGTTTAAAAAAATGTCGATAGAGCCAGGGAATATTTAAGAGAATGAAAAGCATTTCAATTGTTTATCCAGTTTATAATGAAGAATCCTATGTTAAATTGACCATAGAGCAAGCGCTAGCAACTATTTCAAAAATAACCAATGATTTTGAAATAATTGTTGTTAATGACGCAAGTTCAGATAATACCTTGGCCCTATTGAGAGAATATTCCAGAGATAATAACAAGATAAAGATTTATTGTAATGAGACTAATAACAAATTAGGTGGGACTTTAAGAAAAGGCTTCAAAGAGGCGACTAAAGAGCTAGTGCTTTATTCTGATTTTGATATGCCATTTGACCTGAAGGATGTCAATGAAGCCCTAGAAATATTTAATAAAGAAAAAGCCGATTTACTATCTGCATACAGAATAAATAGGGAAGTCGATGGCTTAAAAAGAACCGTTTATAGCATTATTTATAATTGGCTAGTTAATTTTCTATTTAAAATTAATCTAAAAGATATTAATTTCTCTTTTAAGCTATTCAATAGGAGGATATTGGATAGTATTATTTTAGAATCGGAGGGGTCATTTATTAGCGCAGAGTTCCTAATAAGAGCGAAAATGCAAGGTTTTAAAATCGTGCAATTTCCAGTTATGTATTATTCTAGAAGTAAGGGACGCTCTCGTTTAGCTTCTATCGGTGTAGTGGTAAAGATAATAAAAGAGCTTTGTATTTTTTATTTTGTAAATTTTAACGCCATTATAAAGAGAAATATTTTGGGGGGGAAAGTCATTGGGTATTAAAGTTATTATAGGTCAGAAGCTACTAAGCCCGGGGAGGGTGCTGGACCTTGGATAAAAAAAGAATCCTGTTATTGGTTCCGCCAGCTGGTAAGCAGTATATCCGGGATTATTACTGCAGCTTCTCTTCTAAGGCGGGCTACTATTGGCCACCGCAAGATTTAGTCGTTTTAAGCGGCAGTTTAAGCAAAATGTTTGAGCTAGAGGTGATTGATGCTATCGCCTTAAAGTTGAGTTTGCAAGATTGCCTTAAAGCGGTTTCGCGCAGTAATGTTGATATGATTATTGCTGCGACCGGGACTGCAACCTTGAACGATGATCTTAATTTCCTGGAGCTTGTAAAGAACAATGATCCGCTAATAAAAATAGTCCTCTCTAGCTCGATATTTCTCTCTCTCGGAAACAGGTTTTTGCTTGAGTATTATTTTATTGACGGAGTTATGCTGGACTTTACAAATGATGATGTTGCGAACTATATATTAGGTAAATATGACGCTATCGTGAGCATGTATTTTAGAAAAGGCGGCGAAATCATTAACAGGTGCTCTGAGCCTGACAAGTCATTTAGCATAGCGATACCTCGACATGATTTATTTATAGATAAAGGATATAGGCTCCAGTTATTTAAAAAAGAAAACTTTGTAATAACTATTACTTCAATCGGCTGTCCTTACAAATGTTCTTTTTGCTGCGCTGGGGCCGTGAGATACAGGACCAGGACAATCGATAACGTTATGGAAGAATTAAAATTCGTTAAGAATGCCTTGGGAATTAGAAACATTTTCTTTGCTAATCCTATCTTTTTTGTAAGTAAAGAATACGCTGTAGAACTTCTTAATTCAATAATTAAAAATAAGTTAGCCGGAATTGAATGGATTGCAAATGTGCGCGTAGATATCTTAGATGAGGAATTGATAAGCTTAATGAAACAGGCTGGATGCAAGGCGTTATTGTTTGGCATTGAGAGCGGTGATCAAGATATACTGGATAAATACGGGAAAGGCATTTCTTTATCTGAAAGCAAGATTATTTTTAAGCTATGTAAGAGGCATAATATCTCTACTTTGGCCTATTTTATGCTAGGTTTTCCTGAAGACAACCAAACATCTATTGATAAGACTTTAAGGTATGTGAAAGAGGCGGCTTGTGATTATATTTCAGTCGGCTTTGCCGTACCGGACATAGGCACTAGATTAAGGGGCAGGGTTATTGAAGAAAATTATTGTTCGGTAGACTTTCTGAACAGTTGGGACAGTTCCGCAGCTCCGTACATCAAAAATATCTCATTTTCACAAGAAGAGTTAGTAAGGATAAGAAAGAGAATATACCGCAGCTTTTATTTGCGTCCTGGGTGGATTATGCGGCATTTACTTGAACTAAACCTCAAGGATTTAATCAGCGGTGGAGCGAGGATATTAAGCAATTAATCATTAATGCCGATGATTTCGGGCTTTCCTCAGTCATCAACCAAGGCGTAATTGACGGCTTTGAGGGTGGCGTTATAACGAGCGCTTCCATTTGCGCGAATGGAGGCGCTTTTGAAGAAGCGGTTGTTTTATGCAAGCAAAACCCATGCCTGGACATAGGTTTACATGTTACTTTAATTGATGAAAGAGCAGTCTTGCCAGCAGAGCGGATACGGTCATTAGTCGAGAGTGAGAATCTTTTTTTCAAAAATACTTTTAGATTCTTATATAGGTATTTTTCGGGACGGATTTATATAAAAGACATTGAGTCAGAGATAAGGGCGCAGATAGAAAAAGCTCTAGGTTCGGGACTAACTTTATCCCATATTGACAGTCATCGCCACTTGCATTTGTTGCCCCGAATACAAGATTGCATATTGAGCTTAACTAAAGAGTATAAAATACCGTATATTAGGTGCGGGAATTCACGTTGCTTGTCGATGTTTTCTTCAGGGATGCTAAAATGTTTATCATTCAATATTTTATCAAGATCTTTCAGAATGAAGCTTAGGAATAATCGTATTGCTTCTTGTGATGAAACAATCGGCCTAGAGTACAGCGGGCACTTGACAGAAACACGCTTATTAGGTTTATTATCTGTTTTGCATGATGGTTTTACGGAATTAGTCTGCCATCCGGGCCGCGGAGAAATTGCATTGGAAAATCAGTATAAAGGCTGGGGTTACAATTTTGAAAATGAGCTCAAGGCTTTATTAAATATTAAAATAAGAGAGTTGATTAAAGAAAAGGGCGTTATTCTTACTAACTTTACTAACTTAAGTAACGCTTTAATTAATGGATCTTAAATTAGTTAATAATCGATTCTTAAAAAGGGCTGTATTTGCGCTTCCATTCTTAATATGTTTTTTTATTCAGCTCAGTAAAATCAATAATGACATCGTTAGCTTTTCTGAAGTATGGTGGATATTGTCGCCATTTAGGTCCCTTGAAACAGTGCAGGGAGGGCATACTCCTTACTACTATTACTTAGTCAGATTTATCCAGATCTTTAATGTATTTGATATTGCGCCGTACGCGTATTTGAGGTTTATTAATTGCCTTTTTAACATTGCCGCGCTGGCTTATATATATAAGGCATTTAAAGAGTTTTTGGATCAAAAAACCGCCTTTTTAACAATCCTTTGTCTTAGCCTTGGTTCGTTCTTTTTAGGTGCTACGGTCACTACAGTCAGGTATCCACTTGTTAATTTGCTGTTCTTTTTTTCCTTGTATAATTTCTTTGCCTATCTACGAATCAGATCAAACCGATATTTTGTTTTATTTTTTATATCTGAGCTTATTGTAACTTCACTGGATACACATGCTGTATTCGGATGCATTTTTAAAATATTTTATCTGGTATTTTATAAGTTGCGAATTGATAGAAAACTAATAATCGCGGCTATATTGCTTGGAATAAACTTTATTGTAACTAATTTTTTTATTTATATTGTTGCAAGGCCATTTATTTGGTCGCACGTAGGGTGGCTGGCATCGCAGAATAATTTTATCTATTTTGTAAACGAATTCTTGCCAAATTTCTTTTTTAATACGCTGTCTTTCGAGTTTCCATTGATTGCTTGGTTAGCTCTTATTGTACTATTTATCTTTTTCATTTTCATTCTAATCAAGATCCGGGATCGTGGCGTAAAGACTATTGCATTATTTATTTCAACTTGCTTCCTATTGCTTGGCTTGATTCAATATGCGACTAAACTCCAATGTTTTACTACAAAGCATTTTATTTTCTTGGTTCCTTTTATACTCTCTTTGTTTTTCTATGTTATTCCGGAGCGCAGACGAATATTATCTTATCTTTTTTGCGCGTTCATCGGCTATAATACAGTAATTTCATATTCAGCCATTTGCGCATCTAATTACACTTATATCTTTAGGGCTATTGAAAGATATAGGCCTACTATTTGTTTAAGTCTCCATGGGTCCGGATTCGTTCCTGAGACCATTTTAAAGAGCCTATACCCAAGCATTCAGATTGAGCGTGTCGAATCCATAAAAAGTAACAGTTCTTATTCTGCTAAAACTCTTATGGTTGTTTCAAGTTATAATTCTAATGATTTTATTGGGAGTAGTATTGAGATTTTAAAGGTCCCATTATCGGGATATACCAAGATTTTGGACTATTATTTCGAATATTGTCCGGGTTATACGTGTGTATATTCGATATATAAGCGCGAGATAGATCGATGGTAATTAAGTCAGGATTAGAAACAGATAAATCTGATATAACTAGCCTTCGAGATCTTTGGGATCGGGAGTCTGAGAAGTGGGAGAAGCAATCCGGGAGTTCCGATTCAAGGATTTTCTTAACTCATGAAAGGATAGACTATATTACCGCCCTGATAGCCAGGAACCGAAAAGCGTGCAATGTCCTTGATGTAGCTTGTGGGCCAGGTTTTATAAGCTTGAGGTTGACAGAGGCAGGATTTGATGTTTACGGGTTTGATATTTCAGTGAAATTTATAAACCACACTATTAAACGTATTGGCAATAAAATTAATGATCCGGAATTACATTTTCGAGTCTCAGAAAATGGCGAAATCCCTTTTGACGGAATGCGCTTTGATTTAATCTTAGCCATAGGTATTTTACCTTTTTTAAAGAACAATAGTGTTTACATAGGGGGCCTTAAGTCTTACTTGAAGGAAGATGGGTATATTATAGCCTCGTGTGTCAATGGCTCAAGCGTGTATATTTTTAGAAGCATACTTAAGCTTTGGCGTAGTATATCATTATTTACTATAATACGCCTACTTAGAACGGGAATCTGGTATGAAGAATATGACGCATATTATAAGTTTAAACAGGCGCATAATATTCGACAGCTGGATAAGCTCTTTCTGGCGAAAGGCTTTGAGAAGGTTGATGACATGATTCTTTTCGGCCTTGATCGCTTAGAAAGAAACCCGTTAAAAAGAACCGGGTTTAATAAAGTGCTTTCAAAATATTTTGGTTGGTTGCATTACGGAGTGTACAGGATAAGAAACAAGAACAGTTAAATATGTAGAATTTCCTATATATGGTGATGTATACTGTTTTTAATGAGAAGATTGACTGGTGCTCGGAATTCTTTGTATCTAGACGCGAAAGTTTCGCAATTTCAGAAAATAAGGTATCGACATAAATTATATGGATATAATACTCGCTAATATTAATAAAAGTTACATCATAACTCGTTTCCCCTTCCTGAGGAAACGTGTAATCTTTGCTCTTAAGAATTTTTCGATGCACTTTAAAGGAGGTAATATTTATGCTTTGGTTGGAAGGAATGGCGCTGGCAAAACTACTTTACTTAAAATTGTATCGGGAATTATATTACAGGATAGCGGAAGCATACAAATTAATGGTAGTGGTTCTTTAATAGGGCAAGTTGTTTATGTCTCTTCTAATGAAAAGATATTTTATGAAAATTTAACTGCTAAGCAGAACATATATTTTTTTAGTGAAATTTCGGGGCTAACCCACAAAGTTATAAAATCTAGGCTCAGCGTATATTCAAAAATGTTTTGTTTAGATGGGGACCTTTTGAGAAAATGTTGGCAGCTGTCATCAGGTACGAAGAGAAAGCTAGCTATAATTCTAGGGCTTATGAGAGAATCCAAAGTTATTTTGATAGATGAAATATTCGATAAGATAGATAGGGTTAGTCGTCATGTACTCATGAAGCATTTAAGAGAAACTGCGCAAAAAGAGGGAAAGATCATTGTTTATACGTCCCATTTAACAGAGTATATGCCTGAGTTTTATGATGAGATTGTCGAAATTGATGAAGGAGCATTGGTAAATGTTAGCTAAAACAATCAGAACTTACCTTGCTTTCTTTAAGTTTAATATAGCATGGTATTCATCACATAGAATTCAAATACTTGTTGGAGCTATAAATTCGCTTTCTTTTATGGTAGCGTTTTGTTTTGTATCTAAAATGCTAACAAAAACTGATATTCCTAATTTCATTCTCGGTAATCAAAACGAATACTTTTTATCAGTTTATATTGGGTTAGTCAGCTCCCTGTATTTTATAAATTCTATAGTAGCCCTAAATTCTAACATTAAAAATGCACAGATGACAGGTGTTCTTGAGCACATAATTGGGGTTGGTGTGCCTGTATGTACTTACGTTATGATACATGTAGTAGAAGATTTCTTAAGAACTACATTTATGATCATTCTTTACATATTCGTCGGAGTAATTATATTTGGGCTCCATGTGAAAGCTTTTAATTTTCCTATTTTGATAATATACTTTCTTTTAATCGTTCCATTTTATTATTGTATTGCAGTAATTGTCGCTGAATTAACTTTATTTTTCAAAGAAATCGGCGGTATTGATTTTTTTGTGCGAAACTATATTTCACTATTTTCGGGAATTTTTTTCTCGACTTATCTCTTACCGTTTCCTATAGATATAATAAAGGATGTAATTCCTGTCTATAGGTGTGTTGATGTTGCAAGGATGATTTTTATCGCTAACGTTAATTACGCAGAATTGTTTTATAATATTAAGATCATCGCACTTTATTTTCTCGTATTTCTTTTCATAAGCGTAATTTTAATGCGTAAAGCTACTGAAGCCATAAAGAAAGATGGCTCTATTGTATCGTATTAGTCTGATAAAAAACCTATTAATATATGAATGGGTATGAACTTGTTAGTGTTCAAGGCTGTATCTAATTGGTGAAGGTGCTATGAGGTTTTCTCTTGTTATTCCTTGTCACAATGAAGCAGCTAATCTCCCTTTGTTATTACCTCGATGTAAGGAAGTAACTCGCCGCTCTGATATTGAAATTATCCTGGTAGATAATGGCTCAACAGATAATAGCCCAGATATTTTCTTCGATTTGCTTCCACAGTATCCTGGATGTCGTAGTATTCGCATTGAAGAAAATAATGGTTACGGGCGCGGTATTCTCACTGGCCTCAGGGCGGCAAGAGGTGAAATTCTTGGTTGGACTCACGCTGACATGCAGGCTGATCCTCAGGACTCATTGCGAGCATTAGAATTGTTTGAAAAGTATGGACTGGATATCTTTGTAAAAGGACGACGCTACGGCCGTCCTTTAGGGGATGTGGCGCTCACCGTAGGAATGAGTGTTTTCGAAACTTTGCTATTCGGTAAGTCAATGTGTGACATTAACGCCCAGCCTACCATGTTTTCACGAACATTTTTCGATACTTGGATAGAGCCACCATATGATGATTCTCTTGATCTCTATGCTTATTATCAGGCCCGCTGCAAGCGTCTTAAGATACATCGTTTTCCTGTGAGGTTTGGTAAGCGTGCGTATGGTGTTTCACACTGGAATGTGAATTGGGCTGCAAAACTTAAGTTTATTCATCGCATAGTGAATTCTAGCTTAAAGTTAAAGAAAAGGATTAAAACATGAAACTTGCCTTTAAACAGATTACAAAATTGCTAAGCCAAAGATACCACACATTGTGAAGGAGATGGTTATGGCGCATTTATTTATATTCTTATTACTTATTTTTTTTGGTACTACAACTGGTTATGTTTTATTAACATGGAGCATGAAATGGAAGGAAGAGGTTCCTTTTTCACTGAGAATCGGAGCGTCTTATTTTATCGGGATTGCATTCTATATCTTTCTAGTACGCACTTTGTCGACAGTGTTAAATCGTGCTGATTGGGCTGTCTGGATCGTGCTGTTATCAACTATTTTTATATTTATTTGGTTTAATAAAAGGTTACTTCTGTTCCTTCGAGAGTTTTTATCCAAGAGATCTGTGATTTATGTAATATTGGGTTGGATTCTTTATGCCCCGCTAATTTTTATTTATTTGTATCCAAACAGCTATAAACTGGATGATTTTTCGCATACCTGGACTTTGCCTTATGTCAGATATTCGTGGTTTTCTAATCTTATAAGTGAGTGTAAGTTTATCCCCGTGATAGGCCAAAATTACGGTCAGTCAATTTTAAGCTTTATGGGGGGAGAGATTTCCGGAAAAAGTCCTTATCTGTTTATTTTTCTATGGTTTCTTTCGTCCATTATTTTCTTAGGGTCATTCTTTTATGGATTTATTAATCTTTATGAGAAAAAGCCTTGGCTAATTTTATCTGCCGTTTTATTAATGTTATTTGGGACCACCGCGCTTTCGATAACACATGTTATAGTAATCGATACTATTAATCCGTTTGCCCTTTGTGGTTATACTGACGTGTTATTCGGTGTTTTTTCAGTTTTAATGCTTTTACTTTTTCACGCTGAAATTCAGAAAAGAACAAGTAACTTTTTACCCTTGTTTGTTGTTGCCGCATTGATAATTATCACTAATTTCTTTACTGCTCCTCAGAATATAATATATCTTTCGATGTTAGTCCCGGTATTATTTTTTAATTCGTTAAGGACTACGAAAAACATGAGTGAACCAATTTTCTGGTCTTCTGTTTTAGTCTTCGCGGCATTAGTTGCAATACCACAGGGTGGAATGTTGACCCCTAAGTTTATGCAGTCTGGTATATATCCCGTTCTCTTGACTACGTTTGTTGGCCCTGAAAGTAATTCAGGGATCCGTTTTTTACTTGGGATCCCTTTCCATATAAATGGGGTGCTGGGGATGGGGACTCCCGGGGGAGGCGTAGGAGAGGGTCAGCTCGCCTTCCTTAAAGAAGTTTTTATTTATATGAAAGATTGGAAGGCAAATTTCATGCCAATCGCCTGGATTACAGAACAAATCTTTTTCACATCACTTAGAGTTTTATTTTTTCCAATCATTGGGACTCTGGCGCTTTTCTTTATGTATAAACGTGTGGATATTACCGATTTAACAAAAAGAACTATCGCAATACCAACATATAAATCATTATGGATTATTGGGGCTTATACTTTTATTATTGGATTTTTTATTAGCTTTACTTTTATGATAGAAGGATATAAGTGGGAGTTAATCAGGCTTCTTATCCCAGGCGTGACGCTTGGGATGTTAGGGGTTTCATTAGGTCTATTAAATATATTTAAAAGAGGAAAAAGAAATAGTCGCTATTTGTTTATCTTTATTTTATGCTTGGTAATATGCGGTCCTGTGTGGGCCCTTTTGAGTTCTTTTGCGATGAATATGAATGATTTTTCTAGTGATAAGTTTATCAGGTTTCAAGCATTTTTAGGGGAAGGGCCAAAGATCGATCATAAATTATGTTCAGGTGCTACGGTTAGTATAGAGACTAGTACAAATACACCTGGCTGCAAATAATCTAGATGGCGGTCAAGTTATTATGAATAAATTAATCAGCTATATTATAGATGGAGAGTAAGCTTGGGTAGTAATAGAGATAGCAACAGATTAAGAGGATTGGCGATTGTTCTGATTTTAGTTATTCTTGTCATTGGATTCGCAATTCGTCTATTGAGCATACTAAGATATACATCTTTTGATTTTCCTGGTTATGCGCCTGATGCGGCTATTCATTCTTTTGCTTGCATGGAATCAAAAGATGCTTTAGTGGCAAAGTTTTCTTCCGTAGTAGGGGAGGAGGGTAAATGGCATTGGCTGGGGCCACCTGTCTCCCAGGCTAAATATTTCCTGCCTCCACTTTTCTATTATCTTGTTCTTCCAGTGACTTTTTTCGGAGCAGATCCTATTATACTAGCGATACCCAATGTTCTCTTTTCATGGTTGAGTATTCCTTTAATCATGATCTTTATCTATCAGTTACTGGAAAATACTCAAAGAATGAAGCGTATTTTTTTGAGTATTCTATCAGGGTTCTGGTACAGCATATTCTTTGTAGATATATTTTTTAGCAGTTATCTCTGGAACCCAAGTATGATCCCCTTTTTCTTACTCTGTTTTCTTCTGCTTTATAGGTACCAGATGGAATCAAAGGCTTCATTTACTGTCCAGATAGCCTATTGGAGCCTATATGGGATAGTTTTAGCTATTTTGGCGTCTTTACATTCAGCTAGCTTGTTTGTAATGCCTGTGGTCTTTGTTTTAAGTTGTATTGTTTTTCTTGTAAAAAACTTAAATAACTCCAAAAAGTGGCTGCTTCCACTAATCTCTGTTTTTACAGCACTAGTGGCATTATATCCTTATCTGTATTCGGATTATTTTAGAGATTGGTGTAACACTAGATTAATATTCGCTAAATTGACTACAGTTACTAGTGAAGCAAATGCAATACCCTTGGTTAAAAAACTGACTATGATAGCGCAAAATTATCTGGGCCTAGGATGGCAGGCATATTTTATAGGTTTAAATAAATGGGGGGTTATTTTTTCATATATATTTTTACCTACTACAATTATTATGGGGATGTTGAGATTCAAGGGCAATAGGATACTAGGTGGGTCTTTATTACTTATATTGTTTGTTTACTGTTTAGCAGTATCGAATTATACTGGTCGGCAGCTTGTTCATTACAAATATCTTATACTTTTGTTTCCTTTGATATTTACTATTTTAGCGCTTGCTTATCTTGATTATTCCAGGCTTTCCGCAAAGATTATATGCTCTTTTTTGATCCTTGGAATATGTATATCAGCCCTAACGAACATTTACCATAGCTACAGGCATCTTGAGGCAAGGTATGGTAGAGAACGCTTAATGAGTAGCGGTGATGTGATAGAAGTATTAAGAAGAATACCAGAAGGGTCTATTATATCGCCACCAGAATATACTTTTTTAATAAAGAAGGAATATCATCCATTTAAGTTTATTAACAGATATGTTACAAAAAAGGTTATTAATTTTGTGGGTTTAGAGGATCTACAGCCTGGCTCTTATGTGATTGAAACTAAAAGAGAATTTCGATTTATCGATGAAAATAAATTGGGCCCTGTTTTTAATATCTTTGAAAAAAAACCTTGCGTACAGAAAGAGTGGAGTCTATTCTGGGAAAATCCATCTCTATATGTATATTGTGTTGAGAAAAAGTAAATAAGCAATTCTTGCGAACATGGCAAATCGTCTTTTGAGATGTTACATAACTGGGCTATAAATGGAGAGAAGATTTGGTCAACGATAAATCGGAATATTTTTCTAAGGTGGCTATGCATGTAATGTTTGTCATACCCCGTTTTGCTGCGCCTAGCCAATTCTATAATTATCCAGCAGGGTTAGCTCATATCTATGCTTTTCTTAAACAGCATGGTGTTTCGGTATCGTGTCTGAATCTTTGTCATGAATCTCAAAACACCCATGTATTATTAAAGCGTGAGTTTGAGAAACAGCGAGTGGATATAATCTGCACTGGGGGGATGTCTTCGCACTGGGGATTAATCGAGGACATTCTTGTGAATGCCAAGCGTATTGACCGGAATGTTATCGCAGTGATCGGAGGGCCGATCATAACTGCTGATCCTGAGCTTGCCATGGCAAAACTTCCGATTGATTACGGTGTCATCGGCGAAGGAGAATATACAATAATTGAATTACTTGAGATCATTAAACGACAGGCTTATCCTAGTATGGTTAAAGGACTAATTTTTAAGAGTCCCGACGGCCAGCTGGTGTTGACAGAAAAGCGGGAGGAAATTGAGGACCTTGATTCTCTGCCTATTCCAGAGCGTAAAGATTTTGGTTACACTATGGTTTGGGAGCCATTAAAAAAATATGCCGAACAGATACCTATTTTGGAAACTTTGCGTTACGCCGAGATTATAGGATCGCGTTCTTGCCCTTTTTCCTGCACTTTTTGCTATCATCCTTTGGGCAAGAAATACCGCCAACGCTCACTCGATAACGTTTTTGCGGAGATTGATTATCTACACAGAACTTTCGGAGCAAACGTTATCGCTTTTAATGACGAGCTTTTTTCTCAGGATCAAACTCGGATGCTAGCATTAGCAAAGCGTATCAAACCCTACAATATTAAGTGGACGGCTCAGTTTAGAGTAACAAATGTGCAACGCGAGGTAATGAAAGAATTGGTTGCTTCCGGTTTGATAGTCGCTCATTTTGGCATAGAGAGTATGAATGACGAAGTTTTAAAGAGCATGGAGAAGCATACTAGTAGGGCTGATATTATCAATGCTCTGGAGATTTGCCGGCAGGAGAAACTAGCATGCTCCGGAAATATTATTCTCGGCGACTCGGTTGACACTATTGAAACGATCAATGAGTCTATAGAATGGTGGAAGAATAATTCCATCTACCAAATCACTTTGGATTTTATCCGGGCGGTTCCTGACGCCCCAATCTATCGCCTTGCGCTTGAGAGGGGGCTCATCAAAAACAAGCTGGGCCATGTTAGGAACTTACCGCTGATAAATTTGTCGAAGATGTCAGGCAGGCAGTATTATGCCTTAGTGTTGAAGGTATGTTGGTGGAATCTTATGTGTACGTATAAGACTCCGGGGGCACTCATTACTACGCTTCGGCTTGATGAGCGTTTTGGCGATAAACATTTCTATGAGCTTAAATTACGTTGCCCATTTTGTGGTAACGAACAGGTTTATAAGAAGCTTATGATCCTTCCGGCTCCTAATCTGGTAAACATCTGTTTTTGTTGTTTCGCGGATTTTAAGATTTCGCAGAAACAAGCATTTCCTGGAGACTATTCATCGGTGGCAACGTTTAGGTATATGCTGGTCAAGTTAGCAGGAGCTTACATGATGAGGTTTTCTTTCTTCAGAAACTATAGCCACGTACTCAAGAAGTTATTAAAAAAATATTCTACTAATTATGAATGATTATGAGTTTCAAATAAAATATGTAAAAGATAGCTCCTTAAGAATGCTATGGATGCAAGATTTGCAATCCGTAACTCCTACTTTCGGCTGTTTCCACTATCCGTACTGGAGGGATAAGGTTGCTGATTTTGCAGATATCCGTTTTCAGGAGGCGGGTGCCGCCTTGGGGTTACTTATTCATCCTGAACTTTATGATGATTCGCTTCCTGGAAAGGAAATTTTATATACCGCTTTTTCTAGCGGTTTAGAGTTTTGGTGCAAACAGCAACATAGTGATGGAAGTTTTGATGAATGGTATAAGAACGAGCATGGTTTTGCCGCAACGGTTTTTCCCATAATCGCATACGGTCTTGCCATCAATTTCCTCGGCGATTCTGTTAAAAATAAAGATAAAGAAATATTCTTACAAACGGCCAGTAAGGCATCTCACTGGTTACTGAGGCGCGATGATTTTGTGAAAATGAACCATCAGGCTGCAGCTGCTTGCGCGCTTTCGATTATTTATCGTCTGACCGGTAACAAAATATTTGCCAATGGAGCGGCTAAGAAGCACAGAGACGTATTATCTTCCCAGAAAGATGAAGGATGGTTTAATGAAATAGCAGGCATGGATTTTGGTTATTGCGGTGTTTTGTTGGACTATATGATGCTTTACCGCTATATGACGCAGGATGACTCGGGTTTAATCCCCATGCAAAGATTGTACGCTTTTATGTATCCTTTTATACAGCCGGATATGACTCTTTCTGCAGAACCAAGTATATGTCTTAATACTTATCTTTCCCGGATCGGAACAGTGTTATTATCGGAATATTCCCATGAATCCGCTGAAATAGCCAAAATTCTTTCTGAACAGAATAGCGGCTTTAGGGGCGTGGAACCTTATTTGGCTGATGATTTGAGGCTTTGCCGATGGGCTTACTTTCCGTTAGTTTCCGGATTGATTAAAGCAGAGATGTGCCGGAGAAATTCTTTTATTAAAGCATATAATAGTTTGAAAATCTATAAAGGGGATATTTTTCACCATGAGGCCAATGTTTTTTCTTACAGAAATTCTGGTTTGCAGGTTAATTTCTTTCCTTCGGGCGCAGGGGCAGTTAGGTTCTTTTTGCACGAAGGCAATATAAACGAAGTTCATCAATACCATGATGCTGGCTATAGCTATTCCGATAAGCATATATCAAAAAATAAGTTATTTACTGGCGGCTACTCTAATTTACGTAAAACCGACAGGAAGATCAATACTATTACTACATGCGTTAATTTTATCCCTGCGAAGTTCTTCTTTCCGCCATTCTTCGCCAAAGTGATTCTAAGGATAGGCTGTATTATCCCTTTTTTGTCGTTTTGCCTAAGGAAACTCATTGATTCATACCGAAAGAAAAAAGGTACGGCCATTAACCAATCCGTAGCACCTCTTTCAGGCAAAAACTCAGGGATAGTTCTTTACAGAACGCTTGCTTTTCAAGAGGACAATTTTAAGATTATTGATTTGATTAAGAGTGAAAGAAAAGGAACTAAATTACAGTTATCCAATCTGAGTCCGCGCATCTTCATTGACGGCGTGGAAATGAAAGCAGAAAATATGTTTGATCAGTTTGTTAGCTCGAATATTCAGGCAGTCACTATTACAAAAGTAATCCGGTTTTTAAAAGAGAAACATAAATTTGATGTGTCTTTCTCGATAGGGGGGAACTAAAATGCCTTCTAAATATTCTCTTATAAGCATAGTGGTACCGTTTTTAAATGAGTCTCAGAGTCTTCCGATATTATATAATGCGTTGGAAGAGGTAAGAAAGATACACGAACTTGATCTTGAGTATATTTTTGTTGACGACGGTTCGGTTGACAATGGTTTTGAAAAGCTTGCTGATTTGTCTAAAGGAAACAATTGTTGCAAAATATTGCAGCTCAGGAGGAATTTTGGCAAGTCTAAAGCTTTATATTTCGGAATGCTGCATAGTAAAGGCGATATTTTAGTTACCATGGACGCTGATTTGCAGGATAACCCGGAAGATATAGTGAAATTGATCGAAAAACTCCAAGAAGGTTACGATCTGGTAGGAGGATGGAAGAAGGTAAGGCGGGATCCGGCCACAAAGACATTTCCTTCTTTGGTGTTTAACTGGATAGTGCGATCTGCTACCGGAACAAATTTCCACGATATAAACTGCGGACTCAAAGTTTATAAAAGATGGGTCATTGATAATGTAACGTTTAGAGGAGAGCATCACCGTTTTCCTATGGTTTTGGCAGCATCAATGGGAGCGCAGGTTACCGAGGTTCCCGTAAATCATCGCCCAAGAAAGTATGGTCGTTCTAAATTCGGCTTTGAAAGGTTTATTTGCGGTTTTCTAGATCTAATTTCAGTACTTCTACTAACCAAGTACTTTGAAAGGCCATTACATTTTTTTGCAAAGCCGGGGTTATTACTGTTTTCTATAGGAAGTTGTATTTTTTCCGTTCTTTTAGGAGAGCACATAGTTTATCTTTTTACCGGAATTGCTAAATTTCAGTTAGTAAATAGGCCTCTATTAATAGTAGCCACAATTTTAATTATTGCTGGGGTTCAGATAATTTCTGTTGGCTTAACACTGGAGTATGTGTTGACTCTTAAGGGCAGGAATAATTCAGAAGCAGCTTTTATAAAGAAGAAGATACATATCGATTAGCTATTTATTTAAAAGAGATCTTTTGATAAGAACAAATTAATCTCTATGGATATAAAAAGAAATGCTAAGTTTTGGGATGATAATCCTGTAGATGGTCTTTTGCATGATGCTAAGTCTAGGTTGGAATTCCGGAGAAATAAGGACCGCTGGATAAATGTTTTTCCGGATAATCTCAAGGAAGGCGAACGGATGTTGTCTGTTGGTTGCGGACAAGGAACAGATGTATTTCTGGCTTTAGGCAAAGTAAATCACGATACTAGAATTGTAGGTTTAGATATTTCTTTAAGCTCCCTTAAATCAGCGGTTAATGAAATTAAGCAGACTGCTTTAAATAATAACCTAATATTTATTAGTGCTGATGCTCAAAAGTTACCCTTCAGAGGTGAGTCCTTTGATACGGTCTGGTCATTAGGCGTACTCCATCATGTGTCTGATATAGAACTGGCGTTATCGGAAATAAAAAGGGTGCTTAAGCCCGGTGGCAAGCTATTTTTAATGTTGTATCGCAGGAGCTGTCCAAAAGGAATCCTGGTTAATATGGCACGTAAAATATCAAGGTTTATAGATAAGGTAATGCAAAAGGATTATTATATATACAACAAGATTAGAAAATCAAATATTGAAAATAAGCTTGGAACAGCTATTTATGAGCTATTTGGTTGCCCAACTTTAAATCTGTATTCAGGCAAGCAAGTTCATAAGCTTTTACGTAACTTCTTGAACATTAAAATCGAGTCATATGAAAGCGGTATTTATGGATTAAATGTTTTTCTGCCTATTAGGTTAAAAAGATTTTTTTTGCCAATTTTAAACTTATTCGATCCTTCAAGAAATTGTCTTGGTTTCCATTGGTTAATCACTATTAAGAAAGATAGCTGATAAAATATGTGCGGAATATTTGGTTGGTTAAGAGAAGATGGGCTGCCGGATTACGAGATAGGCAAGAGAATCACCGATTTATTAAAACATCGCGGTCCCGATGATTCGGGGTACAAAATTGTCAACAATTGTTTCTTGGGCCACAGGCGTTTGTCTATCATAGACGTAAGTAAAGCCGGGCACCAGCCGTTTTCTAGCGCTGACGGAAGGTATAATATTGTCTTTAACGGCGAGATTTATAATTATTTGGAATTAAGAAAAGAACTTAATGCAGAAGGAGTTAGTTTTTCGACCCAAACCGATACTGAAGTATTATTGTATGCTTATTTAAGATGGGGAAAAGAATGTTTGAAGAAACTTGAAGGAATGTTTGCTTTTGCTATTTTTGACAGGAATGCTCAAGAATTGTTTCTTTGCAGAGACCATCTTGGTCAAAAGCCTCTATATTTTACTCAACAGAAAGGCAATTTTATTTTTTCTTCCGAGTTAAGGTGTATTATCAAGCATCCCCAAGTTGATCCGAGAATAGAATTAAAATCAATATTGAAATATCATGTTTATGATTTTCTTCCTCGCAATCTTACGCCTTTAAGGAATGTATGGAAGCTACCCCCTGGGCATTTTCTTGTTTTGAAGAATAATTCTATTGTCATTCATGAATACTGGAAAAGTACCCCTGGGCATAATGAGAGTAAGATAAATATTGATAAGGCAATTAGTCAACTGGATGCTTTATTATTTGATTCTGTAAAAAAACATTTACGTTCCGATGTCCCTTACGGTATTTTCTTAAGCGGCGGGATAGATTCTTCTCTGGTTACGCATTATGCTAGGAGTGTTCTCGGTAAAGATGATTTAAAGACGTTTAGCGTTGCATTTGAGTATAAGAATTTTGATGAATCTAAAGTTGCCCAAGCAGTTGCTAGAAAATACGGGACCAACCATACGGTAATACCAATGACAAAAGAAAGCATTTTAAATTCAATTCATAAAATCTTGGATCATTTGGATGAGCCTTTAGCTAACCCGGGCTTAGTAAACTCTTATTTTATATCTAATTTTGCCGCTGGAGATATCAAGGTCGCTTTGTCCGGAAACGGTGGCGATGAATTATTCGGCGGTTACGTTACTTTTAAAGCTGATCTTGCTTCAAAGATTTTTTCAGCCCTACCAGATCCGTTTATAAATTCATTTAAATTTCTTTCATCTAAAGTTTTATTTGCCAGTAGCGACTATATGAGTTTTGATTTTAAAGTAAATAATTTATTGAAAGGCTTTCCCGGGCCTGATATTTTAAGGAATCAATGCTGGTTAGCCGCGATCCCCCCGGAAGAAATACCGGGACTATATAAAGGATTAAATTTACCGGACTTATTTTTTAAAAGAGCTACTACTAAGGACAATATCTTCGAAGAAGTGATGGAGGCAGCATATCCTGTGGAAAAAAGTAATTTAAGAAATAAAATGCTTATTCAATATCAGAAGTTGTTTTTGCCTGAATTTGTTTGCGCCAATACCGACCGTGCGAGCATGAGCGTTTCATTAGAGGTGCGTTCTCCTTTTATTCATAGGCCAATTATTGAGTTTGCTAATACCCTTCCGCAAAATCTGAAAATAAGGAAGAATAAATTAAAGTATCTGCTTTTTGAATTAGGAAAAAGAATAGGTTTGCCAAAAGAGGTCTTGAGTCATCCCAAGCAGGGGTTTACCTTTCCGGTTGCCGGATGGCTTCGTACCGACCTAAAAGATACAATGGAAGAGGTATTTTCCCAAGAAACTGTATCGAGATTTGGCATTATAGACAAAAATAGAATTTCGCTTCTAAGAAAAGAGCATCTTTCGGGCAAGCGGAATCATTATAAGGCTCTCTGGAATTTACTTACGCTTTTTAAATGGATGCAGAACTTTCCGGAGGTGTATGTTTGACATGCTTAAGAAAATAATAGATTTGGTTAAATTAGTAAAGAATATTTCTTGTATTAAACTCGGTTTTCCGCGGCCCATAATAGCGGTTTGGGAGGTGACCTACCGTTGTAATATGCGTTGTGTTTTCTGCAATGAAAAAAACCTTATTGCCGAAGAAATGAATACATCCGAGGCACTAGTGATGATTGAGCGTCTCAATAAGTTAAAAACTAATATTATTCTGCTTACCGGAGGTGAACCGACTATTAGGGGTGATATAGGTATTTTGGTGGATGCAATTAAAAAAAGCGGTTTAACTTTAATATTTACTACTAATGGATTAACGATAAAAGAGAATCTTGCAACTCTAGTTAAGGCTGATTTAATAAGGCTTAGCGTTGATGGTTATGGTGATATCCATGATCAAATTCGAGGGACGCCGGGTGCTTTTAAGAAAATTGAAGAAGGCGTGTCTTTGCTGATAAAGGCCGGAAAACCTCCCATGCTCGTTTGTGTAGTTACTAGTATAGTCAATAGAGATAATCTAAGGCAGTTGTTTCTTAGGGCCCGGGAATGGGGAGTGCAAATCGATTTTTCCATGGTCACCTATTCATTAAAAACCGAAAAATTCCTTAATGAATTAAATGCCGTTAGCGAGATTCAAGAAAAAAGCAAAATAAGTGAGGAAGAGTTCCTAAAGATGCTTGAAGAATTTAAAAATGATTTTCCCGATGTCCTGGCCAATCCCAGATTCTATAAGCATCTTATAATGTCTGGTGGATTGGGTAGAAGATGTAGGGCTTTGGATGTTTCTTTGAATATCAGGCCAAACGGTCATATATCGATTCCCTGTGATGCATATACCTTAAAAGAGTTGGAAGGTGATATCCGCGATAATTGGTCAAAGATGCAGCAGTTAAAGGATGTCAAGGCTAAGGTAGGCGAATATTATTTTTGTAAAAAATGTTATAAAAGATGCATTGCCTTTCCTTCAATGTTTTTAAGTTTTAATAATTTTGTAGACTTATTGAGGTCTTATTTTCCTTCGTTAAAATGAAGAAAAAACTCGGCATTCTGATTCCTTTGAGAAAAAAGCACAATTTAGATCTCAAGGATAATTATAAATATTGCATTATTTTATTTTTTATTTGCTTAACAATACACTTGATGCTTTCTTTTGTCGGCTGGGGAAATACTTTGTGCGATAATCACAGCAGTCGTCAAACCCTAACTGCAATTTCTACTTATTATACGATAAAGGATGGTTTTAAAATAAATTACATAACACCTGTATTAGGTAAGCCCTGGGCTGTTCCCTTAGAGTTTCCTTTATACCAATGGATAGCGGCAGCAGTTGTTATTATTTTAAAAATTCCTTTAGATCAAGGGGGAAGATTAGTCAGTTTAATATTTTTCTATTTTTCTTTTATCCCCATCTATTTTTTGCTAACTCATTTTATTGCTAAGAAATCACATAGATTGATTTTCCTTTGTTTGATATTAGCTAGTCCATTTTTTATCTTTTGGTCACGCACATTTTTGATTGAGTCTTTAGCATTATTTCTTAGCCTAAGCTTCTTACTGGGTGTAGTTAATTCTACAATTAAGTCTCGGAGCCTCGTAGTGTTAATTACTTGTGTTGTGGGAACTTTGGCAGGCCTAACTAAAATAACAACTTTTTTTTTATATTATTTAGTAGGATTAATATTTTATTTTCTCATTCGTGTACGCAGTAATAGTTGGGTTATCGGTTTACCCGATGTCTCCAAGAAAAAATTTATTAGTTCTATTTTTCTATTCGGCGTACCAGTTATTATTAATTTGTGGTATATACACTTTGCTGATATGCAGAAATCTTTAAATCCTATAGCAAATGTTTTTATTTCGCATTCCTCAAAATGGTGGTATATTGGAAGATTTGGGGATAAATTTACATGGGAGACGTGGAGCCAGATATTAAAATTCAGTAGTTCGATTATTTTCTATCCTACAAAAGTATTTATAATTAGCTATGGATTTATTTTTGGGTTCTTTTTTATTTTAGCGCGGAGATATCGTAAAGAGGCTTTGTTTTGTTTTCTTTTGTTCTTATCCGGTCCGCTTATCTTTACCAATTTATATTACCGACATATATATTATTATTATGCTAATGCAGTATTTCTTTTGTCTTCTTTGGCTTTTCTTGTGGTTTCGCTCCTTGAAGATAATAAGTGGAAATATTTTACCAAGTTAGTAATTTTTCCTGCATTATTATTAACAATGTACTCTACATATTTCTTTAGCTATTATTCTATCCAGAAAAAGAATCACCTTTACCTTCAACCATTAATAGAAGCTATTAAGTCTCATACAAAAGAAAGTGATATAATCTTAATTTATGGTTTTGATTGGCATCCCGAAATACCTTATTATTCACAGAGAAGGGCATTAATGTATCATATATGGACTGGAGGGTTATTTAGCGATAACAGATTTAAGCTTGCGTTAAAATCATTAGAAAACGAAAAAATCGGGGGAATGGTTGTAGGAGGCGAGACAGGAGAAGACAAGAGGAAGGATCGAGTTTTTATTGAGGAACGAATAAAGGAATTAAATTTATTACCGCATCCAGTATTTCAAGATTATTTTGCAGATTTTTATGTAACACAGGGCAGCGCTCCTTAGTCGGATTTAGAAAAAAAGCCTGTTAAATGGGCAAATGGATTCTTCCTTTCGAATGCTGATTGAAAAAATAGAATACGATTTGTATATACAATGGTTCTTGTTAAGGGAGTGCAATTTTTCCTGTGAATATTGCATTGTTGATAGTAATTGTTTAAAAGAAAGTGCGCTTAGGAAAATCGATATTCCCCGCATTATTAATAAACTGGATCAGCTTAACAAGACAGTATTGTTTAATTTTACCGGAGGAGAACCGTTCTTATTGCCTAATTTTACTGAATTCATGCGGGAGTTGACCAGGAAACATTATATACGCTTAGACACGAATCTTTCTTTAAGAAATAAATGCGAAGAGTTTATGGATATCGTAGATCCCAAAAGGGTTTATGAAATAGTCTTCAGTACACATGTATTGGAAAGAGAGAAAACAGATTTTGATTTATCCGGGCTTTGCGAGCTGGTCAGTAGATTCCAAAATAAAGGATTCAGGATGATAGGTAAATACGTCGCATTTCCACCTCTATTAAAAAGGATGGAAAAGGACATTGATTTTTTTAAAATGCGGGGTATCAAGGTGCTGCCAAGTCTTTTTGTCGGAACATATAACGGCAGAGATTATCCTATTAGCGACAATACTTTGACTTATTCAGAAGAAGAGGTGGAATTGATAAAGAGGCTGAATCCTTACGCAATAGAGGTTGCTAAGCCGGTAAGGAATCAATCCTGTAATGCAGGCTGCTCTGCCTTTGCCGTAAATTTCGACTGCGAAATGTTTCCTTGCGCCCAGCTCGACATTAAGCTAGGTGATTTTTTAGGCAGGTGGCATGTTTTTCCAAAGGCTATCAAGTGTCCACTTAGGTATTGTTTATGCCCTTGCAACAAGCCGCAGGCTGTGAGCCTCTATAGTAATCAGAATGAATATCTGGCACAAAAGACGATCTCGGAAAAAGGAGTTTTCTCAATAGTAGAATCGCATATGTTAACAGGATATTTTGCCAGGAGGCTCTCGGGCTTCTTTAAAAATAACCTTTTCCGTTTTAGGGCAAAGAGGCGTACTTCAAGCCGATATTTGGCAATCGCAAATAGGCATGAATAATAAAATTATACGGATACGCTCAACTAACATGACGCCGTTTCTTAATAAAAAACTTGTAAAACGTTATTAGATAATATATAATAAGTACAGCGTTAAATTATTGAAGGGCTAACAATGATAGAAGTTAAGTTATTGAGATATAGAAGGGCAGATAGGGTCACGGAAAGAAAGATCGGTGACACTTTATTGCTTGTCCCTTTTAAAAAAACTCCGGGCTCCGGCGTCAAGGGCGTAATGCTTAAAAATGCCAGTGCTCAATTTATTTGGAAATTATGCGAGAAAGGAATGTATCTTAGGGATATTATTGAATCAGTAACTGCCGAATTTAATGTTGATAAAGACAAAGCTAATTGCGAAATACAAGCCTTGCTGGAGAAACTGCTCCGCTTGGAACTGGTTATTTGTTTAAACGGCGCCAAGAAGGGGAGCGAGAAAAAAGAAGGAGGAAAGAATGGAAGAAAAGAGAAAATGGGAAAATCCTGAAGTCGAGCTTATTTCTATCGATATGGACCAGATCTTTACTGTGGGTTTTAGTGGAGGGTGTTGCGGCTGCTGCTGCTGCTGTTAATGTTTAAAGAATCTTTGATACAACGTTAAGTTGATGTGTTGAAATGTCTGAATATAAAACAATTGATTCGTGCACTTGGGAACTTACCTTTCGTTGCAACGCAAAATGTCCTTTTTGCTATCAGGACAATACTCCCACCAAAGAGCTGTCAACCAAAGAGTCATTTCAAGTACTAGATAAATTAGCGGAAAACGGGATTATCTTTCTTTTGTTTACCGGTGGCGAACCAACGGTAAAAAAGGAATTTATTCAGATATACCGGTATGCCGCAAAAAAAGGCTTTCAGATTTCTATTCTTACCAATGGGATACGGCTCGCCGATAAAGATATCCAGGATCTTTTTACTGAGTATCCGCCTGTTGGAGCCGTGATTAGCCTCCATGCTCTAGATGAGGCCATTTTTGAGCAGGTGAGCTGTGTACCCGGATCTTTCAAGAAAGTTATGGCCGGTCTGGAATTCTTAAAAAAAATAAAAGTAAAATATAGTTTTAAAATAATAGTTACAAAGATTAACGCTCAATCTATAGGCGAAATTAAAGACTATTGTCATCAGAATTCAATAGGGTACGAGTTGACACCTAATATATGTAATAGTCTTAATGGAAAGAGAGCTAATGATATAAATGATATAAGGCTTGAATTTAACGAAGCGAATAATTTATTTTTTCAAGAAGATTACGGACGCGTTTTTGATGAAATGGAGCGTAAGCTAGGAAATTTAGATAACAAATTTAAGAAGAGAAGGTCAAGGTTTAATTGCGCGCTTGTTTATCGCACGATTTGGCTTGATCCGCTTGGAAACACTTTTATTTGTGCCATGTTCAGAGATAAGCCCAGATTAAATATTCTTAAAGACTCAATAGATGAGATTTATAAAAAACATCTGGAAATTGCTAATGATTATGAAGTTAGGCCACCCGAATGTTTAAAGTGTGAGTATCTTCCGGAGTGTAAGTATGCTTGTGTCTGCGGAATAAGAAATGCCCGAAGAATATCCAAAGAAGAGTTCGATTATGTATGTAACGGGCTTAAGAGTATTATCCATCTAAGAAGAAGGCTGGATAAGAATAAGTTAAACATCGCCGTTTAAGGAAACCGTGCTCTAAAGCTTTCTTCGATTCCAAGTGTTCCCGCCTGTGTACTGAAGTGCAACCCTAATTTTAGATTCTAGAAATATTACCTAGCAATTATTAATGCGCAATGGAGATAAAATGGTCTCAGTAGTTATCGTTACCCACAATAATGCTGCGATGCTAAAGAGCTGCATCGAGTCACTGCAGAAGCAGAAGTTCACAGATATAGAAGTTACTGTAGTTTTTAACGCTTCTTTAATGAGCACGATTTGCGAGATTAAAAGCGATTTTCCTTGGATCAACTCCATAATTAATGAGGAGAATTTGCTATTCTCTAAAGCATATAATCAAGGCATACTGGTTTCGCGTGGAGAATTTATTTTTTGCTTGAATGACGATGTCATCTTGAAACCAAACTCTATCAAAGAACTTGTTAAGATAATGAGTCAAGAAGAACGCATTGGTATGATAAGTGGTAAAATTCTACGAATGGATAAGGTAACTGTTGATTCAACCGGCTTATCTTTAAGTTTTTGGCGCACGGCAATCGAAAGAGGCTATGGGCAAAAGGATGTAGGACAATTTGAAGACCCTGGTTTTATTTTTGGTGTGAATGGGGCAGCCGCTTTTTATCGCAGAAAAATGCTGGATGAGATAAAGCAAGGCCAGGATTATTTTGACACCGATTTCGGGTTCTTTTACGAAGATTTGGATATGGCGTGGAGAGCGCAGAATAAGGGCTGGAAGGGCTATTATGTGCCGACGGCTATCGCATATCATTCCAGAGGCGGTACAGCGCGTAAAGAAAAGGGCGTAGGCAGGAGTTTTGCGCGTTTTTACATCAGTGATGACCTGCAATTTGAGCTTATCAAGAATAGATGGCTTACCATAATAAAAAACGATACAGTCTTAGGGTTTTTGTTTCATCTGCCTTTTATTTTTATTTATGATTTGGCTGAGTTTGTTTTTCTGCTGATCTTTAGGCCTAAGGTAATCCCGAAGTTATTAGGCTTTCCCCGGTATATAAGATCAGCTTTCAGAAAGAGAATCGCGGCTAAAAGAGTATAGCAGGCCGAAAATCGCCCACCATATAAAGCTCACCTCAGGAAGGAAAAAACTGAAATCTACCAGATTGTGCAACAGAAATACCAGGCTTGCGCATAACAAGCTGGCGATTTCTTTGCTCCGCACCGATCTTCCAAGCGCTTTAATACCTTGATCGATGACTACTGCTGCAAACCAAATGAACGAAAGTAATCCCAAGATTCCGGTTTCCGCCCATAATTGCAGATAAGAATTATGGGCGTAGCGGGATGCGGCAATAGTAAAATTCCCCGGGCCAATACCCTTAAACGGGGCATATGCGATTATTTTAAGCGCCTCACCCAGGTAATCAAGGCGCATCAATGTTGAAAAGAACGGGTGCTGATGAAGTTTTTGTGTAGCGGATCTTAAGATAACAACCACCGCAATTGCAATAATCAAGCCGCTTAGCGCCAAAATTACCTTTCTATTATTTGTTTCTTTATTCAGCAATAAATAAATTATAATAACTATGGCAATGACAGCCAAAGCTCCCAGAGACTTTGTAAGAAAAACTGCGGCCGCTACGGGGAAGAGCAGCCATATTCTGCGTTTATAGATAACGGCTAACGGCATAATCATAGCAAGGTATCCTGCCAGGATGTTAGGGGTGACGAAGGGAACAAATACTCGCTTGTTGTTGATGTAATCGGTGACGAACGGGTCCTTGATTCCCTCTTTGCCCACGAGGTTGGCAAGTCTGGCGAATCCGAAGAAATACTGATGGATAGCAAGTATGCTGACGATGATTCCCGCCGAAAGAATAACGCGCATCAGCAGCATCCGGTCTCTATCGACAAAAGATGCGCAAATCAGGAATATCAATATTCCGCTGGCATATTGATAAAGCACGGAGAAGCTGTTAAGTCTGTCCGCAGAGAATACTGATGAAATTAGCAGTGCGCAGGGAAAAAGCATAAGCGGATATTTTATAGCCTTAAAATCCGGTAGGCGGATTTTTTTGTTATTAATCCAAAAACCAAGCAGGCCTAGCAATATCAGGGAATAAATAGTATTCGCATAAGGATAAGCCAGAGAAGAAATAAATGGCCGGAAAAATATGAATAGCAGCAGAATTGTGAGCATCATCAAATAATTGTATGGGATATTGACCCAAAAGTCAATGAATTCGCATGATATAAGGGCCTATATATAATGCAAAAATAGCATTATTTAGTGGTATAATCAATATACTATGGATGATCAGGAACTTATCCGTAAATGTATCGCAGGTGACCGTCAGGCGTGCGAGGAGTTCCTAAGGGTTTATCATCGCCTGATGTACCGCTATATTCATGCCACGCTTAAAGGCCACGGTGTCTATGGCCATCAAGCCAATCCCGACGATTTGTATCACGACCTCTTTGTTTTTCTCTTTGAGCAGAATTGCAGGAAACTCGAAAGTTTTCAGGGTAGAAACGGTTGCAGCTTTGCCAGCTGGCTGAGGTTGGTGGTGGTCAATTTTGTGCTTGACCGCTTAAGAAAGCTAAAAACCGCTTCAGTTTCATTGGATGAGGATGGTGGAGAGGGGGCGGATATCAAGGAGATCCTGACGGATATGGCTCTGGACGCCGCTGACAACTTAAGCGACAAAGAGGGGCAAAAGAGCCTTGAAGAGTGCATCGGCCTGCTTGACACTAAAGACAAGTATTTTCTTGAGCTGCATCTTTATCAGGAAATTGATCTTGAGCAGTTGGCAGGTATTTTTCAGGTATCCCGCCCAGCTTTAGATATGCGTAAATCCAGGATTTTCGGTAAATTAAGGGATTGTTTCAAAAATAAGGGATATTTTCGTTAGCCTCCTTCTGGGGCGGGAAGGCGCGGGGCTACATTTTTTGTGTTAGATTTAGGCGGTTTTTACGTCTATTTAGGTAGAGGGGGGTCATAATGAACAAACTAGAAAATACCATAAAAGCGCTTTATAAAAGTTGGAAGCGCGGACTGCCGCCTGTAACCGGCGAACATCCGAATGAGGAGACCATGGCCTGTTTCCTTGAATCCAGGCTATCAACGCAGGAAAGCGAGCAGATTCAGGCTCATTTGGTCAGCTGCTGTGATTGCGCCAAGTCATTCGTGCTTGCTTTAGGCCTTAAGCCTGAGGAGCAGGACGTTCCGCAAGAACTCCTGAGTAAAATAAGAAATCTGATCATCCCGGCAAGCAAAGACACGCTTCTTGAGATAATCTTGCGGGCGAAAGAAAGGCTCTTTGAGGTGATTCATACAACAGGGGATATAATCGTAGGGCAGGAATTGGTCCCGGCGCCGGTATTACGTAGCCGCGCAATTAAAGATTTCAAAGATGAGATCACTGTTTTGAAAGATTTTGCGGACTTGCGTGTTGAGGCAAAGCTGGAAAATAAGGGAGCTGGTATTTTTGATATAAAGATCTGCGTAAAGGACAGACTTACGCAGAAATCACTTTCAGATGTGCGCATCAGCCTTTGCCGGGAGGATGTGGAGCTGGAATCTTTTCTTGCCGCAACAGGCATGGTGACATTTGAGCAT
Organism: uncultured Planctomycetales bacterium; assembly: GCA_964354795.1. Classification (GTDB taxonomy): domain Bacteria; phylum Omnitrophota; class Gorgyraeia; order Gygaellales; family Profunditerraquicolaceae; genus JAPLLR01. Next base: position 64,220 of record CAYHBB010000003.1, read on the forward strand.
GTCGCGTTAGGGACCTACCGCATTGAAATCGCCACAGTAGATCAAAAGTTCGCCACAGTCAGGCTGGATATCAAGGGATAAAGCTATGCCGTCAAATAACGCGCTGGTTTTAGAAGTGTTCAAGCAGGATTCGCAGCTTTTAATGTGCCTTACTCGGCAGGATGATCAGGTTCCTACCTTAAAGCATTACGGCCGGCTTGCGGTGTCTTCTTCTGAGATCGAAAAGTTATGCCACGAGGCAATGTTTGCGGTAGATAAAACTGGGGAGAGCCTTAAGAAATCCGGTAGAATGCTTTGGGATCATTTGCTTACCAAGCAGGTTAAGGAAGGCCTTCTTGCTTATTCGGCCCGTAGCCTTACTCTTTCCCTTGATGAAGAATTGATCCATGTCCCCTGGGAACTGTTCTATGACGGACACGAATTTCTTTGTTTGCGCTATAGCATGGGAAGATTGGTAAGGACAAAGACCCAGGCTACGCGCGTGCAGTACCGTTCTTTTTCGTCTATCCATAAAATGCTCATTCTGGCGAATCCTACCAACGACCTTAAAGACGCCTACCGGGAAGGCCTGAATATCAGGAATCAGTTTGACCGTAGGCGAGATAGTGTCAAGATTGATTTTAAATCTACGCATATTGATAAGCTTTATGTCAAGAAGAGCCTCAAGGATTATGAAATCGTACATTTTGCCGGGCACGCGGAATTTGATTCCAGTAACCCTAAGCACACCGGCTGGGTATTAAACGACGGTAGGTTTACTCCGGCTGATATTTTGTCGCTTGGGGAGAATGTTTCCATGCCTAGCCTGGTATTCTCCAACGCTTGTTATTCAGCGCAATCATCCGGTTCCCGGGATTTTCATGAAAAGAATTACAGTTTGGCGTCAGCGTTTCTTTTGTCGGGAGTGCGGCATTATATTGGAGCTATACGCAGAGTCGAAGATCTGCAAAGCGAATCCTTTGCCCGGGAGTTTTACGCGAATTTATTATGCGGGAAGACGGTGGGGGAAAGCATGCGCTTAAGCCGACTTAAGCTGACCAAAGAGAGCGGGGCAGCGGCTCTTTCCTGGTCGAGCTATCTTTTATACGGCGATCCTGATTTTATCCTGTTTAAAGAAAGACATAAATCAAAGACAGCAAAGGCCGTAATCGGTGTTTCGTTTTATAAGAAATGGCTGATGATTTTTGCCGTGTGCGGCCTTCTGGCCGCAGCATGGGCGCTTTTTAATCGCTGGATGCCCACGGTCAACCCCCGGGCCTATGCCTTATTTCTGCAGGCCCAAGAGTTGTTCGTAAACGGTAATAATGCAGCGGTTATCGCGTTATCAGCTGATATAATCTCGAGCGACCCCAAACTCCTTGCGACTTATCTTCAGCTAGCCGAAACTTACACGCGCCTTGGGCAGCTGGATAACGCTCTGAAGACCTATTTCGATTATGCGCTGATGAGCGAAAAAAGGCGCGACGCAAAGTCTCTTGCCGCGGCATACACCGGTATAGGCTGGACTTATTTCCTGCGCAATGAGTATCCGTTAGCTTCCGATTTTTACAATAAAGCCATAAAACTTGCGCGTGAGAGTAATGACTTGCTTAACCAAGCTATAGCGCTGCGTAAATTAGCAGTGTTGGATAACGAGCAGGGAAATTACGATTTAGCTTTGGGGTATCTTCTTAAGAGCTCTGAGATCAACCGCGAGCGCCAGAGCGCTCATGAACACCGCTATAATCTGGCCTGCGATTATTTTGACATTGCTCTGGTTTTCAGCAATAAAAACGATCTTGCTGCGGCAAAGGAATTCTACGCCAAGAGTCGCGCGATATTTGAGAAATTGCAGCTGAAAAAAGAATTAAGCGATTATTATTTTAATCTCGGAGAGATCTATCAGGGCCAGAAAGAGTACCAGAAAGCGCTGGAGTATTTTCATAAGGGTCTGAAGATCGATATAGCCCAGGCAAATAAGCTGAATCTGGTAAGCGACTATGAGATGTTCGCGGATCTTTACCGGGAAATGGGAGATAGCGCAAAGTCTGGGGAGTATTCCCGCCTCAGTGAAGAATCCGGCCGACTTGAAAAACAGCCATAATTGTGTTATACTTACAATGCAAAGTGACAATTTGACAATTTGGTGATCTACGCATGCACCAATGATCATTGGTGCATGCGGCCGATGAAAAGGCAAACTTCCGCCACAAAACGTGGCGGACGCGCCAAGTAGTATGGCGTGCAGGGTAACCTGAGGACGCAAAGTTACCTGTCCCTGACTTAAGTATTTCATGTTTAAGTCGGGGATAGAGGGACTGCCAAAGGATGAGACCTTGGGTTTGCTTACGGTAATAGAGCAGATTAACCCAAGGTTTTTTGTTTTCTGGGTAAAGAGGATTGGCATATGAAAAGGACGCTGCGTAAAATAGCCCGGAAGATCCGCAGGCACCATCACAGAAGATATATGAAGTTTCTGCAGGCGCTGAGGCTTTACAGCGGAATGCCGGTTACGGATTAAATAAGGGGTGAAAGAATGATCAAACTCAATAAACAGATCATAACCCATAGGGTGATTACAATGCTCGGCCGCAGTGAGGTAGATTTTCTGGATAAGCTCGGGAAGGACGCGCTTTTCACTACTGGCCATAAACTCTCCTACAACGACATCCTGCGCGGATTAATCGATTTTGCTATGGAGATAAAGATCTCCGGGGAGAAGATAGATTCAGCGGAGGGTTTGAAGAAATTATTATTGGATCAGATGCATAAGGCACTATACAATCACTAGTACCCGGCCTTAGCCCCTTCCTTAAAAGGTATAGGAAGGGCTACCCCTGTGGGGTTAATAGGTAAGGCCGGTAATCCGTCTAAGAAAGGACGCACCCGCGCATCCTATAAAGCGGGGTGCAGCTTTCTGCGCAAGGAGGTGTCAAATGGTTAAGAAGGTAATCATCATATGTTTATTGATCCTGCCATTGGCGTTATTGCTGGGTATGGGTCGCAGCGTGGTGCGGGCGCAAGGCGATGAGCCGGCGTTTAGCATCGACACTCTGGAGATGGACTACGCCAATTCTCCTGTTAACAAGTTCGGCCGCGGGGTGATCAATACCGCTACCTGCTGGGCGGAAGTGCCGGCAGAAATAGCCCGCGTATCTAAGGACAGGGACCCCGCTTTAGGATGGACCCTTGGCTTGGCTCAAGGTACGATCAATGCTATTATACGCGGAGCGGTCGGAATATTCGACACTCTGACTTGTGTAGTGCCGCCGTATAATAAGCCTGAGATGCAGCCGGAATACGCGCTCTCAAGCGCTGACGAAGCTTTTAAAGCATATCTCTGGTAATTCCTCTCATAATAAAGGGCGCCTTGATTATTTTCTTTCAAGGTGCCCTTTGCCTATCCTAAGACAAATAAAAACTTAAAATATTTTCGTTAGATTTAGCCTCCTGATACGTCTATTGTAGTGAGGACATAAGGCCCTTCCTTTATCGGTTGGGAAGGCCTACCCCCGTGGGGTAACTTATGGAGCCCTATGAATGGGCGACATAAGTTATCTGTCCGAACTATCCAGCCGAAGGCTGGAAGTGAGGGCATGATCAATTTGTTGGGCTATTTAAAAAAAGGAGGGCACAAATGAAAGGATTTCTGCTGATGATCGGCGTCTTAGGCTTAACCGTGAATGTAAATGCTGAAGCGGTGACTTGGGAGAGTGTCGGAGGAAGGATGACTGAAGTACGGGCAGTAATCCAGCAGCCAAACAGTTTTGAGGTATTGTTTGCAGGCTCCGCAAGCGGGTTGTATAAAAGCACAGATGCGGGAAAAAGTTGGGATGCGGTTGTAGCTGTTAACGGCCAGTGCCACGGAGTCAATTACCTGCAATTTGGCGCGCAGGATCCGGATCTGCTGTATGTTGCCTGCGGAAACGGGCTTTACTTTAGCCGTAACCGCGGCAAAGACTGGAAGCGGATATTCAAAGGAAAGAATACTTTTGAAAATAACTGTCTTTCTTTAGCTGTCCTGCCGGATGCGCTGTATCTTGGCACTGAAGCAGGGCTGTTTGTAAGTAAGGATAAGGCTAGGACATGGCGCAAGGCCCAGGGAAAATTGGGAAATGGCAGTGTCTTGGCTATTGCCTGGGATACAAGGGATGCGGATTCTATCTATGTGGCGAGTGTTGAGGGAATATTCAAAGGAAGAATAAAATCCGATTATTGGGAGACGATTTTGACTGCAAGCCCTACGGAAAACGGGATTGACACAGAAGAGGCAATGGAAGAGGGTGATGCGCAAAGGCAATATTCCAGGATCCGCTACGTCTGTGTCGACCCCAACCGCCTGAATCATCTTTATGCGGCGACTTCAAGCGGCATGTATCAGAGCCGGGATAGAGGCAAGAGCTGGGAGAGCCTCACTGGATACGGGCTACTTAGTCAGGATGTCCGGTTCATTATGGTATTTGTCAGCTGCGGGCTTTATGCCGCCGCAAAAGGAGATGTATACGCTTACCGAGATGAGCGCTGGGAAGAGTCATCTTTAGGCCTTACGGCTAATGTGGTGTATTCTTTGATGCAGGATAATGCCGGCCGTCTTTATGCGGCCTGTGATAACGGGCTATTCAGGACGTCTTCACAGCAGCTCACCTTAAAGGCCGGCCAGATTTTGTCTTCGGCCTATTCCAAAGACGAGCCGGATATACGAGCGGTGCAGCAAAAAGCTATTGAGTACGCCGAAGTCGAGCCGGAGAAAATCGAGCGCTGGAGGAGTCAGGCGGCAAAAAAGGCGATTCTGCCGAGGCTTAGCGTAAGCCTGGATCATGATGATAACCATACTATTTCGGATTCCGTATGGGGCACTTACGGAACAGCGACCACTCCGGGCAAATATTACATCGGTCCGGATGACGAGACTAAATACAACAACAGCGGATGGAGCGTGTCTTTGAGCTGGGAGCTGGGTGATCTGATCTGGAGCGAAGCGCAAACTTCTATTGATACCCGCTCCCGATTGATGGTGCAGCTGCGCGGCGATATCCTTGATGAAGTGACTAAGCTGTATTTTGAGAGGCTCAGGGTCAAGCTTGAACTGGACAATATTTCAATTGAGGAAAGAAAAAAGCGCCTTGAGAAAGAGCTGCGCCTGGAAGAGCTGACTGCCTCCTTAGATTATTTTACGGGGGGTTATTTTTCGCAGGCTATACCCAATAAAAGATGTGGCTAATACTACTGCTATTACCTAATAAATTTGTGTAGAAAACTGTTTACAAATCTGAATTTTTTATTATAATAAAGCCGTAAGGAGGGATTATGGCAGAATTTATTTGCCCTAATTGCAGAGGTTCTGATATTGAAACGATCAAGGCAGGCAGGTATACCGGCTTTGGTTGTTTTCTACTGCTGTTGGGGATACCACTCCTTCTTTTAAACGGGCTCGGCATAGTTTTTATTGCTGCCGGGCTTTTTTTAGGCTGCATCACCCAGTCCGTATACCGTTGCCGCAGATGTAAATCCGAAGTGTAACCAGCCCGCTAAAAGCTTGCCTAAAATTACTTGCATTTGTTAGACGTTTATGATAATTTATAGCGTCGCCTTCCGATAATCTAACCCATTAACAAGACGAGGACAACAATGAGTTTGCTGCATTTCACAGACGGTAATTTTAAAAAGGATGTTTTGGAGTCAAATATTCCGGTGATGGTGGATTTTTGGGCCACCTGGTGCGGGCCGTGCAAGATGATCACTCCCATCGTGGAAGAACTGGCCAAGGAATACTCTGGAAAGATAAAGATCGGAAAACTTAATGTCGAGGAAAGCCCCAAAACGCCTTCGCACTACGGGGTGATGTCTATTCCCTCGCTTATATTTTTTAAAGAGGGCAAGGTCATGGGACAGGTGGTCGGAGCTCTTAATAAGACTGAGCTGAAGAAGAAGATCGAGGAGTGTTTGTAGGTAGATCCCGCCTCATAAACGCTACAAAAATTTTCTTTGAAAATTTTTGTGCATTCGGCGGGATAAATTCGCGCATTGACTTACGTCGGAACAAGTAAAACGAGCCCTCCGTAAGTCAAGCGCTCATTTATGAAAAGAATATTTATTGCCGCGACAAAGCAAAATGACGGTAAGACCACAGCGTCGCTTGGGCTGATCAGGAATTTCCAGGAGACCTTTAAGAAGGTAGGATTTATCAAGCCTATCGGCCAGCGCTACCTTGAGGAAGAGGGTCAGAAGATCGACGAAGACTCTTGGCTTATAGAAGAGGTCTGCGGGATCAAGTGCAGGCTTAAGGATATGAGCCCTATAGCGGTAGAAAAGGGGTTTACCGAAAAGTACATCGCTAAGCCCGATAAGAGATCCATTGCCAGGCAGATCGAGCAGTCTTTCAGGAGAGTAGCCAAGAATCAGGACTTGGTGATCATCGAGGGTACCGGGCATGCGGGCGTGGGGTCGGTCTTTGATCATTCCAATGCTACAGTTGCCAGGCTCCTGAACTCAAAAGTCATCATCATTTCATCCGGTGGCATCGGCAGGCCCATAGATGAGATAATCCTGAATAAGGCTCTTTTTGAACGCGAAGGAGTGAAGGTCCTGGGCGTTATCGTGAATAAGGTCCTGCCTGCAAAGTTTGATAAGATCAATAATTTAGTGCGAAAAGGCCTGGAGCGTAAAGGCGTAAAGGTCTTAGGGGTCGTGCCTTATAACCCAATGCTTTCCCGTTCAACTATCGAGCAGATCCTGGAAGAGACGGATTTTGAGCTTCTCTGCGGCAAAGATAATCTGGAAAGCCCGGTTTCACAGGTAATCGTGGGAGCGATGGAGCCTCACGACGCTATAAAATATATCAGCGATGATAGCCTGATGATCACTCCCGGAGACCGGGAAGATATGATCATGACCTCGCTTGGGTGTTTTCGGGATTCCGAAGAAAAGCGGCTTAAGGTGTGCGGAATAGTCCTGACCGGAGGGATAAAACCAGAGCCACCCATAATGAATCTGCTTGTAAAAGCTGCGATCCCGGTTCTGCTTGCGAAATCCGACACCTATGACGTGGCGACCAATATACACGATATGACGGTAAAGATCCGGCCTTGCGATAAAGGAAAGATAGACACGGTAGTAAAATTAATCAAAGACAATGTTGATATAAATGCAATACTGAAAGGGATGCAATAAATGGATGCTATAGCAAAGATCAGGGAAAGGGCAAGGGCTAAGATCAAGACCATCGCGCTTCCGGAATACGATGATTTGCGCGTGGTAGAAGCAGCGAAATTTATCAACAAAGAGGGGTTAGCAAAGGCGGTGTTGTTTACTCCGGACATGGTTGATAAAGCTGAGCTTGAGCGTTATATCCAGGAATTTTACTCCCAGCACCGGGCAAAGGACATGGAGCTGGAGGTAGTGCGAAAGCTATTCACTATAGATACGCTTTATTACACTTCCATGATGACTGCGGAAGGTAAATTTGACGGCTTGGTCGCCGGAGCAAGCCACACCACTCCGGATATGGTGCGTGCTTCTATGCGCTGCTTAGGCATCGACGACCGGATCACTATCGTATCGAGTTGTTTCATTATGGATGTCCCGAATTGCCCGTACGGGGAAAACGGAACATTTGTTTTTGCGGATTGCGGAGTCATCCCTGAGCCAAACGGCAGGCAGCTGGCATGCATTGCCCTGTCTGCTGCGGAATTGGCGGGGAAGGTGCTGGACCTTGAGCCGCGTATAGCGTTTTTAAGCTACTCCACAAAGGGTTCTGCCAAGACAAAATCCGCGGAAAAAATCTCCGAAGCCTTGATCCTGCTTAAGGAAATGGCTCCTAATCTGCTTGCTGACGGAGAGTTGCAGGTGGATGCGGCAATAGTCCCTGAGGTTTCGCGCATCAAATATCCGGACAGCTTAATAGGCGGAAGAGCCAATGTTTTGATATTCCCTAACCTTGAGGCTGGAAACATCGGATATAAGTTGACCCAGAGGATGTCGGGAGCGCGGGCAGTAGGGCCGCTCTTGTTAGGTTTGAAAAAGCCCTCGAGTGACCTTTCTCGAGGATGCATTACCGAGGATGTGGTAGATTGTGTAGCAGTCAGCGCTATCAGGGCTCAATAAAGATGAAGATACTGGTCATTAACTGCGGAAGCTCATCCATAAAATATAAGCTTTTTGACATGCCGGGCCAGAAGCTGGTCACAAAAGGCTCGATTGAGCATATTGGAGAAAAAGGCTCAAGCATTCAGGACCATTACACCGGGTTAAAATCTATACTGCAAAAAGTCGATTCCATTGACGCCGTGGGCCATAGAGTTGTGCATGGCGCGGAGAAATTCCGCAAGCCGGTATTGATCGATGATTCAGTGATCCGCAAGATACGGCAGTGCTGCGCGATTGCGCCTTTACATAATCCTGCGAATCTGGAAGGGATCCTTGCCTGCAAGCGGCTGCTGCCGGGAGTAAAGCAGGTAGCGGTATTTGATACAGCTTTTCATCAGACAATTCCGGACTATGCGTATATTTACGGGCTTCCCTATGAGTACTACAAGCGCAATGGCATAAGGAAATACGGTTTCCACGGCACCAGCCACGAGTATGTTGCTCATGAAGCAGCCAAGGCCTTAAAAAAGCCGCTGCATGATCTTAAGCTGATCACCTGCCATCTAGGTAACGGCTGCAGCATTACCGCGATAGACAAGGGAAAGTCAATAGATACCAGTATGGGATTTACTCCGCTGGAAGGCTTGGTCATGGGCACGCGCTGCGGCGATATCGACCCTGCGCTGGTCCCTTATATAATGAGGAAAAAGAAACTGGATATTCCGGAAATGGATTCCATCTTGAATAAAGCCAGCGGCTTAAAAGGGATCTCCGGATTAAGCAATGATATGCGAGTTCTAGAGGCAGCTGCAGACAAGGGCAATAAACGCGCGAGGCTGGCTATCGATATCTTTACATACCGGATAAAGAAGTATATCGGCGCCTACATGGCGGCAATGAACGGCTGTGACGCCATAATTTTTACCGCCGGAATAGGCGAGAATCAAAAGAGTGTCCGGGATAAAATCTGCTCAAATCTTTTTTCTTATGCTCGTAAGCCGAAATGCCTGGTCATTCCCACTAACGAAGAATTGATGATCGCGCGTCAGACCTTCCGTTTGATGGATGGTGAATTCAATGCCTAAATCATTAACAATTATTTTATGCGTTTTTTTACTGTCTGCGGGAACTTTAATTTCTTGTGTAATAGCGCAGGAGGAGCCAGCCATGAAGAAAGTAGTGATGATCATTGCCCATGATAATTTCCGCGATGAGGAATTTCTGGAGCCGGCGGAAATCTTAGAAAAGAACGGAATTGAAGTCATGGTCGCCTCTTCAAAGCTTGGGCCGGCCAAAGGCAAATTAGGCGCCATGGTAAAGCCGGATATGCTGCTTAAAGAAGTCAACATCAAGGATTTTGACGCGATTGTATTTGTGGGCGGGCCCGGAGCAGCTGAATACTTTGATGATTCGGTAGCTCATAAGCTGGCTAAGGACGCATACGCGTCAGGCAAAGTCGTATCGGCCATCTGCGTCGCTCCGGTTATTTTAGCCAGAGCCGGAGTTTTGCAGGGAAAGAAAGCTACTGTTTGGGAGAGCGAGGGAGAGCTGCTGAAATCCCTGGGAGCGGATTACACAGGTAAGCCGGTAGAAATTGATGGTAAAATCATCACCGCTGCCGGGCCCTTTGTAGCAAAAGACTTTGGCGAAGCTATCGTCAAAGCGCTGAAATAGCACCCAACCTTAGCCTCTTCCTTAGCCCCTTCCTTAAAAGGTATAGGAAGGGCTACCCCTGTGGGGTTATAGGATAGGTTGGCAGTCCATAAAGGACGCGCTCGCCCATCCTATTGGGCGAGGCGTGCGCACTTACTGTGCAGGAGACCACTATGTTACGTACCATTTTAAAATCCAAGATACACCGCGTTAAAGTCACAGAGGCGAATCTTTATTATAAGGGCAGCATTACCATTGATGCCTTCCTGATGAAGGCCGCCGATATTCTAGAGCATGAAAAAGTGGAAGTGCTTAACCTTAACAACGGCCACCGTCTGGAAACTTATGCCATTAAAGGCAAGTCCGGAAGCGGCGTGATCTGCCTTAATGGCCCGGCAGCGCGCGGCGCCTGCGTTGGAGACCTGGTAATTATAGTCACCTATGTGCTGGCCGATGATAAAGAAGCAAGGGCGCTTAAGCCTAAGATTGTCTGCGTAGATGAAAGAAACAGGATTAAGCATTAAATTTTTTCCGGATCCGGTCTTAAAAAAGAAGTCCCGGGCAGTTTCAGGGGTCTTCCAACGGCATCGGGATATTTTGAGCAAGATGGCCCAACTGATGTATGACCACTCCGGAATCGGATTAGCCGCGCCTCAAGTGGGGATCAGCGAATGCATGATCGTGGCGGATATCGGAAGCGGGCTTTATAAGCTGGTCAATCCCAAAATAATTTCAAAAGAAGGCTCGCAGGCCATGGAAGAGGGCTGCCTAAGTGTTCCAGGAGTATGTATCAAGGTAAAACGCGCTAAAAAGATCAAAGTCAGCGCACTAGATGATACCGGCAAGCGCGTGAAAATCGAGGCTGAGGGTTTGTTGGCTTGTGTTTTACAACACGAGATAGATCATTTGCGGGGAAGAGTTATAGTAGATTACGCAAGCTTTCTGGATAAAGTGCGTATCAAGAAAAAGCTTTTAGAGCTGAAAAGGAAATATAAGGATGAAAGATTGTCCGAATCAGAAACAAAATCTTGCAAACTGCAATTGTAGTTATCCCGGATGTCCAAGAAAAGGCATCTGTTGCGAGTGTCTGCTTTATCATCGCGGACACGATCAGCTTCCCGCCTGTTATTTCAACGCATCAGCGCAAATGGGTTACGATCGGTCAGTAGATAACTTTATTCGCTTAAGGAAAAAATGAATTTACACGATGTGATTATTATTGGTTCCGGCTCTGCCGGATTGACCGCGGCGCTATATGCCGGCAGATTCCGCATGGATACGCTGGTTTTTGAGCGAATGAGTGCCGGAGGCCAGATCCTGCTTTCGCCTTCCATTGATAATTATCCAGGATTTCCCGCAGGGCTTGGCACTGATGAGCTGATCAGCAGGTTCAGGAAGCAGGCGGAAGAGGTCGGGATAAGTATTCATAGTAATGATGTTCTTGAGATCAAGAGCTCAGTCGATGGATTTCTGGTAAAAACATCTGATGGCGATTTCAAAGCTAGGGCGGTCATTGTAGCTACCGGAGCCCAGCCAAAACGCCTGGATGTCTTAGGTGAGTTGCGCCTGACCGGAAAAGGTGTGTCTTATTGCGGCACCTGCGACGGCCCGCTTTTTAAGGAAAAAGATATCGTGGTCATTGGTGGAGGCGACCGGGCGATCGAAGATGCCCTTTTTTTAGCCGGTTACGCAAAGAAAGTCACCATTATCCATCGTCGCAATGAATTAAGAGCCTCAATGATCCTTGTCGAGAAAGCAAAAGCAAATCCAAGAATACATTTTTCCCTGGAAAGCGTGGTTGTGGAGATTACAGGTGAAAATAAAGTAGAGGCGGTCAGGATAAAGAACGTGTTGACCGCAGCAGAAAGTCTGATAGTTTGCCAGGGGGTATTCATATTTGTGGGCATATTACCGAACACTGATTTTGTAAATAATTTGCTGGACAGGGATGAATTTGGTTTTATAATCACTGATCAAGAAATGCGTACTTCTCAGGAGGGAATGTTTGCCTGCGGAGATTGCCGTAAGAAGAGCCTGTACCAGGTGGTTACAGCCTGCGGCGATGGCGCAACAGCCGCGGATTCCGCGTACAAATATATCATTAATAAAAAATGAGCATAAAAATCAAGCATCCCACAAACAACAAAAAACTGATCGATTGGGTCAATAGGATGGCCCGCATCTGCAAACCAGATGATATCGTCTGGTTTGACGGCTCAGAAAAACAGAAGAAACAGTTGGAGAAGGAGGCGTTGTCAACTGGCGAGCTTATCCAGCTGAATCAGGAAAAACTTCCCGGATGCTTCCTGCACCGAACAGCGATTAATGATGTGGCGCGCACAGAGCACCTTACATATATCTGCACCAAGAAAAAACGCGATGCCGGCCTGAATAACAACTGGATGGCTCCAGCCACAGCCTATAGAAAAGCAAAATCCATATTTGATGGCTCTATGCGCGGAAGGACCATGTACGTCATTCCTTTTTCCATGGGGCCGGTCGGTTCGCAGTTTAGCAAAATCGGAGTGGAGATAACTGATTCCCGCTACGTTGTCTTGAATATGCTGATCATGACCAGGGCAGGTGATCCGGCGTTGCGGCAACTCGAGAAACAGGATCATTTTACTAAATGCCTGCACTCCAAGGCTGAGCTGGATATTAATAAGCGCCTGATCCTGCATTTTCCGGAAGAAAATACTATCTGGAGCGTTGGCTCAGGTTACGGCGGCAATGCATTACTCGGGAAAAAATGCCTTTCTTTAAGGATCGCTAGTTTTTTTGCCCGTAAAGAGCGTTGGCTGGCTGAGCACATGCTGATCATGGGGATCGAGGAGCCAAACGGCCATATCGAGTATATTACCGCGGCATTTCCCAGCGCATGCGGGAAAACCAACCTGGCCATGCTTTTACCCCCGGAAGGCCTGAAAGTAAAAGGCTACCGTATCTGGACGGTGGGCGATGATATCGCCTGGATGCGCGTTGATTCTGACGGCACTCTTTGGGCGGTAAACCCTGAGGCGGGATTCTTCGGCGTTGCCCCGGGCACCAATTCACACGCCAATCCGAATATGGTGGAAACGATCAAGAAAAACACCATTTATACCAATGTTCTTTTGAAAAAAGACGGGACCGTCTGGTGGGAGGGCGCTGACGGGGAAGTCCCGGAAGAAGGTATTGATTGGCAGGGTAAGCCCTGGAAAAAAGGAATGGTTGATGCCAACGGAAAACCTGTTCTGGCCGCGCATCCTAACAGCAGATTTACCACTCCGATCTCAAATTGCCCCACAACCTCATTTAGAGTCGAGCAGCATCACGGTGTTCCGATATCCGCTATAGTCTTCGGCGGGCGCAGGCAGTATTTGGCGCCATTGGTATATGAGGCGCTTAACTGGCAACACGGAGTCTTCGTAGGCGCGACCATGGCCTCTGAACGCACCGCAGCCCAGATGGGGCAGGTCGGAGAAGTGCGGCGCGATCCTATGGCCATGCTACCGTTTTGCGGTTATAACATGGGATATTATTTCAAGCACTGGCTGGATATGGGCAAGCGCATGACCAAACCACCGAAAATTTTTCATGTAAACTGGTTTAAGGTGGATGAAAACGGTAAGTTCCTATGGCCGGGTTTTAAGGAGAATTTGCGCGTGCTGGAATGGATACTTGACCGTTGTAATAATAATGTTGATGCCGTTCGAACACCCATTGGATTTATTCCGCGGCCAACTGATATTGATCTTACGGGGCTAAAGCTTCCTGAGGGCGCTCTTGAAAAGCTTCTGGAGATCAAATCCGAGGACTGGATTGAGGAATTAAAGGGAGTAAACACATTCTTTAAAGAGTTTAAGAAAGACCTACCAAAAGAACTATGGACAGAATACGAAAAACTCTCTAATAGGTTAAAAGTGAATGAGTGAAAGAATCCTGCTTCAGACCGAATTCAAGGATTTAAAACTTTTCCGGCGCGGTAAAGTGCGCGATGTCTATGACTTGAGCGATAAGCTTTTGATTGTTTCCACTGACCGGATTTCCTGTTTTGATGTGGTCCTGCCCAACGGTATTCCTTATAAAGGAAAGGTTTTAACCCGCCTGTCGCTTTTCTGGTTTGAGCTTTTGAAAGATATACTGCCAAATCATTTTCTGACCACTGATGTGGAAGAATATCCTGAAGAAGCCAGAAAATATAAATCCGATTTACAAGGCCGTTCCATGCTGGTCCTGAAGTCAAAGCCGCTTCCTGTGGAGTGTATTGTCCGGGGTTATTTATCCGGATCGGGGTGGAAAGAATACCAGAAAAACCGTTCAGTTTGCGGGATTAATCTGCCCGCCGGACTGTTGGAATCTGATAAGCTTCCGGAAGTGATTTTTACTCCGTCAACAAAAGCCGAGGTGGGCCATGATATCAATGTGTCGAAAGACTACATCGATAAAGAAATAGGCAAGGATACTTCTGATGCTTTGGCTAAATATAGCATTGCGATCTATAAGAAGGCCCGGGATTACGCCTTATCCAAAGGTATCATAATCGCTGATACAAAGTTTGAATTCGGTATACATGATGGAAAGATCACCCTGATCGACGAAGTACTCACTCCTGATTCATCACGTTTCTGGCCCAAAGATGATTACGCTCCCGGCCGGGCCCAGGCAAGCTTTGACAAGCAGTTTGTCAGAGATTACCTTGAGACCCTAGACTGGGATAAAACCCCGCCTGCCCCAGATCTGCCCAAAGAGATACTCGATAAGACTTCGGAAAAATATCTCCAAGCCTACAGGATCATTACCGGAAAAGAATTCAGAGGATAGATGAAGATCATTAAGCAGTTTTTTTCGGTAGTATTAAAGGCCGGAATAAGCATTGCTCTTTTATGGTATCTGTTCAGGCAGCTGGATAAAAAGAGGCTGCTGGAAATCATCAGTCATGCGGATATGCGGTTATTGCTCCTTGCTTTCTGTGTTTTCGTTATTCCTTATGTATTGGCGCTATTGCGCTGGAAGATGCTTCTGGACGCCATTAAAATGGAGCTTCCTTTAAAACGCATAGTCGCTTCTTTTTCGGGAGGGATATTTTTTAATCAGATCCTGCCTTCAAGTATCGGCGGAGACCTGATGCGCAGCATCGACCTATCTAGCCACACTAAAAGAGCCAGAGAGGTGATAGCTACTGTGTTTTTGGACAGGCTTAGCGGTTATATGGGCCTAGTGATCATGGCTTTGGTTTCGCTGGCCGTTGGCGGGAGGCTAATACAGGATAAAAATGTTTTGTTTTCCGTATTTATTATTACCGGATTGCTGGTTATAATCCTTCTAGCCCTATTCAATAAATTTATCTATAAAAAGATCAATATGTTTTTGCAGTCCCGGGGCGCCGGAAGGATCAGAGAATCGATAACCAGCCTACATCACGAGATACACCTGTTTCGCAGTAGAAAAACGCTTTTTTTAAAGAACATCTCGCTATCTCTGGCAATGCAATTTTTTGCCGCGGTTTCTTTTTATATCATCGCGCGGGCAGTAGGAATCAATACAAACTTTATTTACTTTCTGATATTCTTGCCGATCATGGGCGCGATCACTATGTTGCCTATTTCTATAGGAGGCCTGGGCCTGCGGGAAAATACCGCCGCGTATTTATTCCCCCTGGTCGGTGTCGATAAGGACCTCGCCGTCGCCATGTCCTTGCTTAGTTTCTTCTTTATATTAGTCTGCGCCATTATAGGAGGCCTGACCTACTATGTCCTTACAGTTCATCATCGACGGCTACAATCTCATAAAACACCCTCTTCTTGCTGCTCAGGCTAAGAATTCCCCCAGCGACAGAGTAGCACTCCTTAATTTCATTAGATTTAACAAGCTTACTGGAAGCCCAAAAAACTCGGTCACTGTTGTATTTGACGGATATCCTGATTCCTATGAGCCGGCCAATGATACAGGCATCTCTGTGGTTTTTTCCCGTAAGATCTCAGCGGACGATAAGATACGTAAACTAGTGGAAGAGTCGGGCAACCGCAAACAAATAGTGGTTGTTTCTAATGACAGAGAGATCCAGTCGATAGCTAAAATGTTGGGAGCTACGGTAGCCGGAATAGAAGCCTTTGTAAAATACGACAAGAAATCTGAAATAGCTAAAAAAGACCTGGAATCAGATCCGAAGCTTACCTTTACCCAAATGCAGAAAATAAACGATGAGCTCAGGAAATTATGGCTAAAGACTTCTTAAAATTCTTAGGCACTGCGGGCGCGCGATTTGTGATGATTCGGCAATTGCGCGCTTCGGGCGGAATATGGATCCGTTGCAAGAATACTAATATATTGATTGATCCCGGACCGGGAAGCATCGTGCATTGCGCAAGGAGCCGGCCCAAGCTTGATCCTACCAAGCTCGATGGCATTATCCTGACCCACCGCCATCTGGATCACGCCAATGATATCAACGTAATGATCGAGGCGATGACCGAAGGAGGGTTCAAGAAGAGAGGCGTAGTTTTCTGTCCGGAAGATGCTTTTCAGGATGATTCGGTGATCCTGGCTCACGCAAAGGCGTTCCCTAAGAAAATCGGAATCTTGAAGGCTAAATCAAAATACCACGTTGGAGAATTTGAGTTTATAACCTCGATGCCGCATATTCATCCGGCGCAAACCTATGGTTTGAAGTTCAGGCTAGGGAATAAGGTCATCGGCTTATTGACGGACACCCGTTATTTCAAGGGGTTGAACGCGTTCTATAAAGATTTGGATCTCCTGGTCATAAGCGTTGTTTTCTATGAGCCCCGGCCGGGCATTGATCACCTTAGTCTGCCTGAGGTTGAAAAGATTATCAGTGACACCTTGCCTAAAAAGACGGTTTTAACCCACTTTGGCATGACCATGCTCAGGGCTAATCCGGAACTGCAGGCCCGGGTGCTTTCGGTAAAGCTTAAAACTCAAGTTTTGGCTGCCCAAGACGGCATGATATTAGATTTCTAAACTTTCCTCTTGACATAACTCCGTAGATGTGTTAAAGTTATAAAAAATCACGCGGCCTTTAGATCGCAATGGCCTTGCAGTATATAGATAGCGATTATGTGTTTTTTTTGAAGAGGCTTCGCATGGTGCGAAGCCTATATTCAAGGAGGTAAAGATGACAAGTTGGCAAGTAGTGTTACTCGAACCAGCCAGAACAGTTCTCTCTCAGATCGGACAGTTCCTGGTCAGCATCCTGTTAGTGCTTGTGATACTCGTCTTTGGTTGGATCATCGCGTGCATCCTCAAGGGATTGGTCACCAAGGCATTGAGAGCTGTAAAGCTTGACATGCTTTCTGATCGCATTGAACTGGACGCGTTACTGGAAAAGGGCGGCATCACGCTTTCTTTATCCGAGATCATCGGCGTGATCTGCTACTGGTTAGCGCTCTTAGTCACCTTTATGGTCGCTATCAATGCGGTAGGATTGACTATTGCCGCTGATCTGCTCAACAAGATCGTGCTCTACATACCTAACGTCATCGCGGCTATCTTTATTCTGATTGTCGGTATGTTTGTAGCCACCCTCTTGAGAAACATCGTGACTACAGCCGCCAATAACGCTGGCGTTTCTCAGGCGAAGGTCTTAAGCAAGATCGTGGAAGTCGTTATAATGGTATTTGCAATATTGGTTGCTCTTGAGCAGCTCAATATCGGTATCCGCATAACCGAGCTTACCGTAGCCATCATCATGGGCTCAATCGGTTTAGGATGCGCGCTGGCTTTCGGCTTAGGTTGCAAGGATATTGCCGGAAGATATATGAACGAGACTATCGATAAACTAAAGAAATAAATAGTACGTGATAGATCAAAACCCCGTGCTTTCATTTTTGAAGGCGCGGGGTTTTGCTTTTTTAAAGATCTAAGCCTATGGCTATTAAAAGAGTGGGCAGATTTTATGTTTATATTGTCAAGTGTAAAGACGGCACATATTACACCGGCTTTACTCCACACATCCGCAAAAGAATCGCCCTGCACAACGCTGGTAAGGGAGCAAAGTACACTAAGTATCGCAGGCCGGTAAAACTGATCTGGAGCAAAAAGTACAGGTATTTCAAGAACGCGTTTCTTGAAGAAAAACGCATTAAAACTTTGACCCGGGAAGGCAAGAGTCGGTTAATAAAAAGCTGTGTTAAACATAGTTAAGGAGCGAGCTATGAATAAGCAGAGTATAAAATGGCTTTATAAAGAACTACCGGATTTAATAGCCAAGGGTATGTTGACTCAAGACACCGCAGATAAATTGCGGCAGCATTACGGAGAAGTCAAGGGCGTTGCCAAAACCACAACCACATTGATCATTTTGGGTTCAATAGGAGCTCTTCTTATTGGCCTGGGGATCATTCTGCTGATCGGCCATAACTGGGAGGATCTTTCACGGTTTACCAGGGGAGTAATCTCGTTTCTGCCCTTGATCGCCGGCCAGGGCCTGGCGTTGTGGGTTTTGTGGAAACGGCCGGACTCCGCAGCTTTTAAAGAAGGAAGTGCTACTTTCTTAAGCCTCATGGTAGGGGCCTCGATTGCTTTAGTCTGCCAGACATACAATATTCCGGGAAATGCCGGAACCTTTACCTTAAGCTGGATGCTGCTTATAGCTCCGATCGTATATCTTATGCAGGCGACTTTGCCTGCGGCTATCTATATAATAGGTATCACTGTTTGGGCAGGGACATATTGGAACGATCCGCTTAAGGCTATTGTTTTCTGGCCGCTGGCCGCCGTAATAATACCGCATTTTGTTTGGTCTTTGCGGCAGGAGCTGTATGTTTTGCGCTCCATAATTCTGTCCTTGGTCATAATCATATGCGCTTCGATCGGCGCAAGTTTTAGCCTGGGGAAAACCTGGGACGGAGCATGGATAATTATATTTCCTTCGCTATATTCTATCTTTTATTTTCTTGGGAACCTGGATTCAGACAGGATAACCGTCAATTGGCAGCGGCCGATGCGCTTAATAGGGGCTATTGGGTTGTTTGTGCTGGCGTTTATATTCACTTTTAAAGATGTATGGAAACTTGGAACAGGCTATTCTTACGGGATCGATAGAAACATCTCAGACCTTAGCGCCATACCTGACCATATAATTTCGTTATCGATAGTAGCTGTTTCCATGCTGCTGTTCTATGATTTTGTAAAGCGTAAGAATATTACGGTTTGTTTGTTCGGCGCAGTCCCACTGATAGCGATAATCGGCTATTTTCTTAAAGGATCGACTGGTATTCTGCCGATAATTATTTTTAATGCTTATTTGTTGTACATGAGCGTCAGTCGCATTACCTCCGGCATTCGCAACAATAGCCTTGGGATTGTTAACTCCGGAATGTTAATGTTGGCCATACTTATTATTGCAAGGTTTTTTGACAGCGATATCAGCTTTGTGATCAAAGGGCTGGTATTTATAGCCGTGGGCGTAGGGTTTCTGGTCACTAATGTGGCGCTTGCCCGCCGGCTGGGAGGTGTAAAATGAAGATCAAGCTGAGCATAAGCCTATTTTTATTATTAGCCTTAGTTCAGATTTATATACCCTTCTCCATGATAACGAAGCGGGAGAATGTGCTTAAGCACGGCGGCCAGTTTAAATTCAAGACTGCGCCGGTGGATCCATATGATGCTTTTCGCGGCAGATACGTTGCTTTAAGGATCGAAGAGGATTATGTGACTAAGCAGGGTGCGCAGGACTTTGACAAAGGCAGATCTGTTTATGCGATTATAGAAATCGATGACCAGGGATTCGCAAGATTTAATTCCGTTACTTTGAGCAGGCCTATAGGCAAAGCATATATTGAAGTAAAAACGGGCTATCCTTCGGGAGGTAAGATATACTTGGATCTGCCGTTTGACCGGTACTATATGGAGGAAAAATCCGCGCCCGCGGCAGAAGCAGCCTATCGCAAACATTCCCAAACGGGTAAACAGGATGCCTATATAGTTGTCAGAGTAAAAGACGGCTTTGCGGTGATTGAAGATCTTTATGTCGCTGGGCAAAAGATTGAGGATTTAGTGAAGCAGGAAACCAGAAAATAACGAGACAGACGGAGCGCATGACTAAATCAGTGATCTTTTTCGCAGTTCTTACAATTCTTGGCGGAACTAAAAAAGGCATCTAAAAGAGAGAAATAATATCCGGTATGAATAAGAAAGTTTATATACGCACCTTTGGATGTCAAATGAATATCAGGGACTCCGAGGTTATTTCTGGATTACTGGATAGGGCCGGCTACAAACTGATAGATGATGAAGCTAAGGCGGATGTGGTAATTTTTAATACTTGTTCTGTCAGAGAATTGGCGGAACAGAAGGTTTGGTCAGCCGTAGGTAAGATAAGTAAGGGACAGTCCCCTAGGTTAGATAAGAAAAAGGCTTTGGCGGGGACAGTCCCTATTATCGGAGTCGTAGGATGCATGGCTAATAATTACCGGGAGGCGATATTTGAGAAAGCTCCAAAGGTAGATTTTATTGTAGGAACTGCGGATATCGGCAAACTTCCTAAGATCCTTAAGGAAATCGAGAAGCATAAAGGCGGGTGCTTCGAGAAAAAGATCTACGAGACTGACGCTGATTTTCGGGAAGATGAGATATACCACACTGGATTTCATCTGGATAAGGAACACGCTTTTGTGGTAATTTCGGAAGGTTGTGAAAACTTCTGTTCATACTGCGTTGTTCCTTATGTTCGGGGAAAATTGCGCTCGAGGGATTACAATGATATCCTAAAAGAAATAAAAGGTGATATTGAAGCTGGAATCACCAAGGTCACCCTGCTTGGTCAGAATGTGAATGCCTATCATTGGGTAGAGAAAAATGGGGACAGTCCCCAAAAAGCGGGGACAGTCCCCATTTTACCTGAAATTGATTTTCCCAACCTATTAAAGATGGTAAACGAGATAAAAGAGTTGAACGAGTTTAGTTTTGTTACTTCACATCCCAAAGATACTTCATTGGAACTGTTTAAAGCAATGGCGGAGTGCGGAAAGCTTAAGAAATACCTGCACCTGCCTATTCAATCCGGCTCAGACAGGATCCTAAAAGCTATGAACCGCGGCTATACTAGAAAATACTATTTGGATTTGGCCGATAAATATCGTACAATTGTACCCAATGGCGCCTTAACTACGGATATAATCGTAGGTTTTCCCGGAGAAACAGAAAAAGATTTCCAGGATACTTACGATGTGGTAAAAAATGTCGAGTTTGAAGCCGGTTTTATCTTTAAATATTCGATACGTCCGCACACCGAAGCCACCAAGATGGTGGATGATATACCAAAAGAAGAGAAAGAGCGCAGGCACGCGTTAATATTGGAGCTGCAAAAAAAGATTTCGAGGAAGAAAAATGCGAAGAATTGTTAGTATCGTTATTTTCGTTAATTTAGTTATTTTTGTTGGTGCCGGATACTGCCTGAACCTGGACAAGATCAAGGCAGCTTATCTAAATGGCGAATACCAGGCCGTTATTTCTGAGGGAGAGAAGATCCTGCTTGCCTCGGTCAATCATGCGGGGTTTGATGAGCTGTATTACTATCTTGGCTTAAGCTATCTTAAAGATTATAATTTTATCCGCTCTGCAGACATGTTTAATCGGATATTAAACGAATTCGCTAACGGAAAATACCGCTCCCAGGCTCAGCTTGCTTTAGGAGACGTTTATTTTCTGCAGGGAGATTTTGAAAAAGCCAAGAGCGCTTATGAGGTGTTAGCGATCAACCCTGATCAAAAGCTGAAATCCGCACTTCTATACCGGCAAAGTCAGCTAGCTTTAAAGATGGGTGATTTAGCGAAAAATAAGGAATTGCAGGAGCAGCTAAAATCAGAATATCCTTTTAGTCTTGAGGCTAAGCAGGATAAAGGTATATTTATTTCAGTAGCGCAAGTGCGAGAGCCGGTAGAGACTAAGGTTGAATCAACGGTAGAAGTTAAATCGGAACCTGCTTCAAGAGATTTTTCAGTCCAGATCGGGGTTTTCTCCAGCAAAGACAATGCTATAAACCTTGCTACGGAATTGGCGAAGAAAGGTTTTAGCACATATACTGAGGATGCCGAGATAGACGGAAAGGCTTCTTACCGGGTCAGAGTAGGCAAATCAAGCACACAGCAGGAAGCTTTAGAATTGCAAAAACAGCTCCAACAGCAAGGTTACCCCACAAAGATCTGCCAGTAATGTTTAACAAGTCCCCACGTCACCCTGCCTGCGCTTTGCGCATGCGCAACAAATCACCAGTAAAAAATCAACTAATCTTTATTGTTGGGCCTACGGCTGTAGGCAAAACAGAAGTAGCGCTTCATCTTGCAAAAAAGCTTAAAGCTGAGATCATCTCCTGCGATTCCATGCAAATATACAAAGGTATGGATATCATCGCTTCTAAGCCTTCACCCGCGCAGCTTAAGACAGTCCCACATCATTTGATCAGCACGATTTCTGCAGAAAAAGAGTATAATGTCTCGCAGTACCGTTTAGACGCGCTTAAGAAGATAAAAGATATCTTAAAACGTAAGAAAATCCCGCTATTTGTAGGCGGAACAGGGCTTTATATGTCGATTTTAATTGAAGGTATATTTGAACTGGATGCGCAAGATCCCGCAATAAGAGAGAAATTGCAGAAAATCTCCCTGGAAAAGGGCAGTGATTATCTACATAAGGAGTTGCGTAAGGTTGACCCGGAGGCTGCAGAGAAGATCCATCATAATGACGCTAAACGTATTATCCGTGCTCTCGAGGTTTTTAAGCTCACTGGTAAGCCTATATCAGCGTTGCAGAAGCTAAGGCATGGCCTAAAGGATGATTTTGATGTAAAGGTTTTTTGCTTAAACATGAAGCGGGATAAACTTTATAATAGAATTGATAAGCGGGTTGAGGAGATGTTTGAGCGGGGGTTGGTTAATGAAGTAAAGAGGCTGTTAAAGAAAAACTTAAGCAAGACTGCGGCATGCCCTATCGGGATAAACGAGCTAAAGGGGTATTTTGCCGGGGCATACAGCCAGGATGTAGCTAAATATTTCATGAAGCGTAACTCTCGGCGCTACGCTAAGCGGCAGCTTACATGGTTTAGGAAAGATAAGCGTATAAGTTGGGTTAATATAAAAGAGATGGATAAGCCTAAAGAAATTGCTAAGAAGATATTAATGAGGATTACTTCGCCTCGCAATATATCTCAAAATTCCCTTCAGTAATTTTGAGACGCTCGGCGAAGTTAATTCGCAGACGCACCAACATTTAGAAAGGAGCGAGCTACAATTTACGTTGCCCTTTCAGGGCTTCTGTAAATTGTCTGCTCATTAATGGAACGCGCTCTCTTAGTAACTATTAGATTAAGGACGGAAAAGCGGGAATGGCCGCTTGAAGATCTGGCAGAGGAGCTGGAGGAGTTGGTTTCTGCCTGCGGCGCAGCTGTAATCGAAAACATTACCTGCGTTTGCGAAAAACCCACGCCTAATTTTCTCATTGGTAAAGGCAAAGTTGAAGAGCTGGCAGGGATGTGCCAGGGCTTGGATGCGGATACGGTGATATTCAGCCATGATCTATCCGGGACGCAACAAAGAAATCTTGAAGAAATTTTCGGTATTAAGACTATTGATCGCACTCAGCTGATCCTTGATATTTTTGCTCTGCGCGCACAAAGTCCGGAAGGGAAAATGCAGGTTGAGCTTGCTCAACTGCAATATTTGCTGCCGAGACTGATAGGTAAAGGCGTAATCTTATCCCGTCTTGGCGGAGGCATTGGCACCAGAGGCCCGGGTGAGCAGAAACTGGAAGTGGACCGTCGCCGCATCAGAAGCCGCGTTGACAAGCTAAAAGACGACCTTAAGCGGGTCTCGCTACACCGCGATACTATTCGCAAGCGCCGCACCGATAACGCCATACCTACGGTGGCACTTGTAGGATATACTCATGCCGGAAAGTCAACTTTGCTCAATGCCTTGACAAAAGCCAATCAAGTCACCTCAGAAAATCTTTTTACCACCCTGGACCCGCTTTCCAAGAAATTGCAGTTAGAAAACGGGGAAAATGTCATTGTCTCAGACACAGTAGGCTTTCTGCATAATCTGCCGCATAATCTGGTTGAAGCTTTTAAAGCTACACTTGAAGAAGTCGTACAAGCGGACGTTCTGGTGCATGTGCTGGACGCTTCAAACCCTCGGGTGCATGAATATAACGATGCGGTTTGGGAAGTGCTTAAAGAACTAGGAGTAGATAAGAAGCCCGTAGTCACCGCATTGAATAAAACCGATCTTTTGGAAGACGCCATGTGGCTGGCGCAGCTGAAGAATGATTTTGTAAATTCTGTAGCAATCTCTGCTCGCTTAAACCAGAATCTTGAGACTTTGCTTGAGAAGATATCTCAGCATTTTACAAGCCGCATGATACGAATGGAAATCCTCGTTGCTCACTCCAGAATGGATCTGGTGAATCTGCTCCATCGCGAGGCGAAGATAGAAGAAATAAAATATATACAAAAAGGCATTAAAATAAAGCTGATTATCCCAAAGATTCTATCTCAGAAACTATTGCACAACAGAGAGATAGAGGAAGTCAGTTAGTTTATCTAATAAAAACTGTTAGTATTTCTTGACAATCAAATTAAGTGATGTTATACTTACTTTAGAATATACACACTGGCTTTATAGGATAAGCCAGTGTGCGTCCTAAAAAGGACGCACCCAGCATACGTTTTAGCTGGGGTGCAGCTTTCTGCGCAAGGGGTTTGATATGCCTCTATTTGATATAAACATCAGTCCGGATGAGCCGGTTTACGTGATCAGCGTGGTGAGCAGGTTAGTGGACTTGCCTATATGGACTTTGCGCCAGCTAGATAATACAGGGATTGTCCGCGCTAAACGTATAGGAAAAAAAAACCGTTTGTATTCTTTGAAAGACGTAAGAAAGTTGGAATATGTGCATTACTTAATGGAAGATAAACACGTAAATATTCATGGCATTAGGATTATTTTAGAGAAAGAATCAATAGGGTAAATTTTTTTTGCACAGTTATTAGCACTCTCTAGTATAGAGTGCTAATAAACAATACACCTGGCCTTAAAGGATAGGCCAGTGTTCCGATCTCTGCGGAAGAAAAGGGGAAGTTGTTTTTTAGTAAGAAGGTTGGCCCCGCCCTAATTAAAATTGAATTAAAATTAAAGCAGGGCGGGGTTGACAACACAGTAAAATATGTTAAAATTGTCCCTTAGCACTCTCCCCTTGAGAATGCTAATTTAACCTTAGCCCCTTCCTTAAAAGGGATAGGAAGGGCCTTACGTCGCTACTACGTAAGTTTAGGGCTCCGTAAGTTGTCTGCTCATTAAATGGTCAGAACTGTAGATTACGATTCCAGGAAAAGAGCGGTTTTAGCTTCGACAATTAACCGCTATATCCAAAACGCCGAGCCGGTTTCTTCGGGCGATGTTGCCAAGGAGTTTGATCTAAGCTCCGCGACTATCCGCAATATCTTTGCCGACCTGGAGCAGGCGGGCCTTTTGACCCATCCCTATACTTCGGGTGGAAGGATCCCCACCAACAAAGGCTATCGCTATTACGTAGATTTCCTTATCTCTCAGATGGACCTTTTGGATAACGAAAAAGAGCGCATAGTTAAGGAATATGGGCGCGAGATCGGACGTCTTGAAGATGCGCTTGAGGATACTTCCGAAATCATCTCTATCATCACCCATTATGCCGGGATGGTTTCTTCTCTGGAGCGGCAAGATAAGCTTTTTTACAGGGGCTTAAGCCATGTCCTGGATCAGCCGGAATTTAAGGATTACCAGAAGATACGCATAGTGATTAAAATGATCGAAGACAAAGGCCGGTTGCTGAGCATAATCAATCAGGATTTCGACGGCAAGGTAAAAGTATATATCGGAAAAGAGCTAGGCTGCCCGGAAATCGAGCATTGCTCGCTGGTAGTCTCTAATTATCGCGTAAATAATAAACCTTCGGGAAAGCTGGCGGTTTTCGGACCGGCGCGCATGGAGTACAATCACATCATACCGACTTTGGAATATATTTCCGATTGTCTGACCGATGTGCTGGATGATTTCTAATATGGAAGAACATATTCACGAACATAAAGATAACCACGAAGTGAATCGCAAGGATAGCTATAAGGAGGAAAAAACCGTGACTATCCTTGAGGCTGAATACCTGAAGTTGAAAGAGGAAACGCAGCAACTTCAGGATAAAGTGCTTAGGCTTCAGGCGGATTTTGAGAATACTCGTAAGCGCTTGGAAAAAGACAAACAGGAATTCGTCAAGTTTGCAAATGAGGGGATTATTATTGAGCTTCTGAATATTCTGGATGATCTGGAGCGCACCGTGGACCTTGCTGATTCCAATACCGCGGATTGGCCGGCGTTCTTGAAAGGCGTTGAGATGATCCTTGCGCACTTGTACGACATGCTAAAAGTTCACGGAATAAAGCCAATCGAGGCGCAGGGCAAGATTTTTGATCCGCATTTCCACGAGGCGCTGATGCAGACGGAGAATAAGGATCTGCCGGAGCACACGGTAGTCGAAGAACTGCAAAAAGGATATTTGTTAAACGACAGGGTGATCCGAACATCAAAAGTAAAAGTTTCTAAGAAATAAATTTTAAAGCGTGTATCAGAATATAATCGGATCAGTGGGCTGAATATCAGTTTATTAGGGTATCCGGAATAACCCGATAATCCGGTATTCTGATAACCTACCTACTGATAATCTGATACTCCGATAACCGCAATTAACAGAAATTTAAAACAGGGGGGTGTGACATGGCAAAAGTAATCGGAATTGACTTGGGTACATCGAATTCAGCGGCAGCGGTAATGGAAGGCGGCCGGCCGGTGATCATCCCGTCGGCAGAAGGAGCGGGAGTAGCATCAGGAAAGGCGTTTCCTTCATTTGTGGCTTTCACCAAAGACGGCCAGCGTTTAGTCGGTGAGCCGGCGCGCAGGCAGGCATCCATCAACCCCGAAGGGACTATTCAGGCTGCCAAGCGCAAAATGGGCCAGGATTATCATTTCAAGGTTTACGGCAAAGATTATACGCCTCAGCAGATATCTTCATTCATCTTGCAGAAAATCAAACAGGATGCAGAAGCATATCTTGGGGATAAGGTTGAAGAAGCGGTCATCACCTGTCCCGCGTATTTTGACGATAACCAGAGGACAGCGACTAAAGACGCCGGAGAAATCGCCGGGCTTAAGGTCCTGCGCATCATCAATGAACCCACAGCCGCGTGCCTTGCGTATGGATTAGAGAAAGCCGGAAAAGAATTAAAGATCATGGTCTTTGATTTCGGCGGAGGGACCCTAGACGTTACTATCATGGAAATGTGGAAAGAGGGCGGCTTCAAAGTCATGGCCACCAGCGGAGACACTCAGCTAGGCGGAACTGATATGGATAATGCGCTTATCGATTACATCGCCAATCAATTTAAGCGCGAGACCGGAATCGACCTAAAAGGCGATAAGATGGCAATGCAGCGCCTGCGCGAAGCAGCGGAAAAGGCCAAGGTCGAGCTTTCCAGCACCGTGTCAACGGATATCAACCTGCCGTTTATTACCGCGGATGCAACAGGACCAAAGCACTTGACCATGTCCATCAACCGCGCAAAACTTGAAGAGCTAGTGGGGCCGATAATCGAAAGATGCCGCGCTCCTTTACAGCAGGCATTAAAGGACGCCAAGGCTGCATTTGAGAAGGAGGGGGCGACTTTCGGCGATAAGGATGTAGACAATATCATTATGGTCGGCGGCCCTACCCGCATGCCTATCGTGCAGAAATTCGTTGAAGATTATTTCGGAAAAAAGATTGAGCGGGGAGTCGACCCCATGGAGTGCGTGGCTTTGGGTGCGTCGATCCAGGCTGCCATTATAAAAGGTGAAGTCAAAGACGTATTGCTTCTTGACGTTACGCCTTTGTCTTTGGGAATTGAGACCCTGGGCGGAGTGAATACAAAGCTCATTGATAGGAATACCACTATACCTACGAGAAAATCACAAACTTTCTCGACTGCAGGTGACAACCAGACCGCGGTAACTATACGCGTTCTGCAGGGCGAGCGCCCCATGGCTGACGATGCAGTGGAGCTGGGAAGATTCGACCTGGTAGGTATTCCTCCCGCGCAGCGCGGAGTGCCGCAGATCGAAGTCTCTTTTGATATTGACGCCAATGGTATCGTGCACGTGGCAGCTAAGGATCTGGGAACCGGAAAAGAGCAGTCTATCCGCATCACCGCTCCTAAGAAGCTTTCCAAGGAAGAAATCGAGAAGATGGTCAAAGACGCGGAAAAATTCGCAGCTGATGATGTAAAGAAAAAAGAGCAGGTAGAAGTGATCAACCAGGCGGATAATCTGGTCTATGCCTCCGAGAAAGCGCTTAAGGATTATGGTGATAAGGTTGATCAGACTGAACGCGCCGCTATTGAAGCCAGCGTAAACGATTTAAAAAGCGCCATCAAAGACAAAAACACTGAGCGAGTCAAAAAAGGAATGGAAGACCTGACCAAAGCCTCGCATAAGCTGGCTGAAGAGATCTACAAGCAGTCAGCGGCAAAGCAGCAACAAGGCTCTGCAGCAGGCCCTAAAGCCGACGCCCCTCAACAGGAGCAGGCCCAGGATTCAACCGGCGCAGATAAAAAAGAAGATATAATTGACGCTGAATTTAAAGATGAGGATGAAGGGAAGAAATAAGGTTTGAGCACAAAGCGCGATTACTACGAAATACTGGCCGTTAAAAAGAACGCAAGCCTTGATGAGGTCAAAAAGGCTTACCGGGAGGCGGCTTTGCGCCATCACCCGGATCGCGTGGAGCATGATAAAAAGAAAGAGGCTGAGGAGAAATTTAAGGAGATATCCGAGGCATACGCGGTTCTGTCAGACGCTCAGAAGCGCGCTCTTTATGATCAATACGGCCATTCCGGAATTGACCAGAAGTATGCTTACGAGGATATTTTCAAGGGAGCGGATTTCGGCAGCGTGTTTCAAGGAATGGGCGATTTCGGCTTGGGGGGCGGGATCTTTGACCAGATATTCAGCGACTTAGGTTACGATATTTTTGGCGGCAGAGGCGGGCGGGGCAGCGGCTCATCCAGGCGCCGCGGAAGAGACCTACAGATTTCCGTAGGTATCACGCTTGAAGAGACAGCCAGCGGAACCGAAAAAACTATCACAGTCCCCCGTTATGAAACTTGCGCTACCTGCTCAGGCAGTGGCGCAAAACCAGGTACTAAAAAAGTCACCTGTTCACAGTGTAAAGGAAGCGGTCAGACCGTAGTTTCAAACGGCTTCTTCCAACTGGCACAGACTTGTCCGCGCTGTCATGGTGAAGGCTCAATTATGCAGGCTCCCTGTCCGGATTGCAGGGGAGAAGGAAGGACAAAGATCACCCGGCATATCAAAGTCAAAGTTCCTGCAGGGGTAGATACTGGCTCTAATCTGCGCGTGCGCGGCGAAGGAGAGTCAGGAGCAGCCGGAAAAGGAGACCTTTACGTAATCATCGAAATCCTGCCGCATAATATCTTCGAGCGGCACCAGAATGATATCGCGACAGAAATCACTATCAGCCTAAGCAAGGCTGTATTAGGGAGCGAAGTTGAAGTCCCGACTCTCCACGGCCACGTAAACATGAAGATACCACCTGGAACGCAAAGCGCAAGGGTGTTTAGGCTTAAAGAAAAAGGAATCCCGGATCTGCACGGAAGAGGTTTGGGGGATGAGCTGGTGCGGGTAAATGTGGAAATCCCGGCGCGATTGACTTCAGAGCAACGCAGGCTGATGGAAGAGTTTGCGCGTATTTCAGGAGATAAGTAGTACACCCAACTTTATAGGATAAGCCAGTGTTACGCCTTCTGTTACACCCCGCCATAAAGGATTGGCGGGTGTTCCGTCCTAAAAAGGACGCACCCATACACCCGGCCTTAGCCCCTTCCTTAAAAGGTATAGGAAGGGCTACCCCTGTGGGGTTATAGGAAAGGCCGGTGTTGTGCTTTCTGCTACACCCGGCCTTATAGGAAAGGCCGGTGTTGTGCTTTCTGCACAAGGAGAAAAATAATGCCTACGTACGACTACGAATGCACGCATTGTGGTCATAGATTCGAGGCTTTTCAGCAGATGTCTGACAAGCGCATCGAGAAGTGCCCGAAGTGCGAGAAAAAAGTTAAAAGACTTATCAGCAGCGGTGCAGGAGTAATCTTTAAGGGGTCAGGTTTTTACGATACTGACTATAAAAAGAAATCAGGCTCAAGCTCTGACAGCTGCCCTAAGCCTAAAGACAGCTGCAAGTCCTGCCCGCATGCCCATTAAACGCGCGATATTCTTCGTAAAGCACTGGTTGCCGGTATTGTGTGTAATGGGGGTGATTTTTTACGCTTCAAATACGCCCGGCAAGGATATTCCCCCGCTATTTCCTTATCAAGACGTGGTATATCATTTTAGCGTCTACCTGGTGCTATCATTTTTCTTCAGCCGCGCCCTAAATAAGAGCAAAACAAGCCTATCAGTGACCAAAATTTTCATTTTTGCGGTTGTATTTACGGTAATTTATGGTATAAGTGATGAATTCCATCAGGCGTTCGTGCCTGGCCGCAGCGTTTCCGCCTTTGACGTCTTTATCGACACGCTAGGCGGCTTAACCGGCAACTCCATATTCTTATGGCTACAATAAAAGGCTTTAAAGCAGTTATTTACAATCAGGATAAAGTCAATGATATGGCTAGCGTAGTTTGTCCGCCGTATGACGTCATATCCCCCGCCAGGCAGGAAGCCTACCATAAGGCTGACCCTCACAACTTCATCCACATATTGCTGGGAAATGATATTCCCGGCGAGGACAAGTATCAGCGCGCGGGAAATTCTTTTAAGGAATGGCTCAAGGAGAGGATCCTTATCCGTGACGATCGTCCGGCGATCTACTTTTACAGCCAGGAATACCGCATAAAAAGAGAGACCCGCACACGTTTCGGCTTTATTTCGCTTTTACGCCTGGAAGATTCTGATACTGCCATATTTAAGCACGAGCATACCAGACTAGGCCCCAAAGAAGACAGGCTCAAGCTTACCCGCCAGGTTCGCGCAAACTTAAGCCCGATATTTTCCATATTCCTAGACAAGAAAAGGATCATCCAGCGCGTTTTCAATAAGTTCATCAAAGACCGCGATGTCTTTATAAACGTCACCGATGACGAGGGTACGGTGCATAAGGTCTGGAGGATAGACGATCCCGAGATCGTAAAGAGCGTGGAAGAGGCAATGCGCCAGGAGAATATATTTATCGCTGACGGGCATCACCGATATGAAGTAGCCTGCGCCTACCGCGACGAGCTTAAGAGCAAATCAGGGAAAGGCTCGGGAGAAGAAGATTACAATTACGTACTTTCCTATTTCACTAACACAGACCCGCGTGGATTATATATTTTCCCCATACACCGGCTGCTGAAATTAGAGAGGCCGCTGGCTTTTGAGAAGTTTGTTGAAACATTAAGAGAAAGTTTTGACGTTGAGGAAATAAGAGACAGGTCAAAGTTCTTTTTTCTTATGGAAAAGGGAGGGCGCAGCCAGCATGTCATCGGCATGTACAAGGACAAAAGATATTGGCTGATCCGACTGAAAAATGTTAAAATTCTTGATAAGGAAATGCCGGACAAACCAAAAGAATACCGGACGCTGGACGTGTCTATACTTAACCACCTTGTGTTTAAGAAAATTTTTGGGATTGAAAATAGCGAAAACCTCACTTTTAGCCCTCACGCCGAGGAATTTATGGAAATAGTTAATAAAGACAACTCTTGCATAGCTTTCTTCCTTAATCCGGTGAAAATGGAGGAGATCATTGCCGTGGCCTTAAAGGGAGAGCGTATGCCTGCAAAATCCACTTATTTTTATCCCAAGGTATTATCCGGGTTGGTAATCAGCAAACACGAGGATTAGATCATGGCGTTGTTCGGTAAACCCAAATACACGATTGTACGCTCAAAGAAGAAAGAGATGCCCGAGGGCCTTTGGACAAAGTGCGAGGAGTGCAACGCTACCCTTTACAATAAGAATCTTGAGGAAAATCTTAAGGTGTGCCCTAAATGCAACTACCACTTTGTGCTTACCGCGCCGGAGCGTATAAAACTGCTTTTAGACGAAGGGACATTTGAAGAGTTTGACGCGGATCTGACGGCATGCGACCCATTAGATTTTATTGGCCCTAAAACCTATAAAGTTAAGCTGGCGCAGGATCAGGCAGCTACAGGGTTAAAAGACGCGATCATTTCCGGAATTGGATTGCTTGAGAAGAAAAAAGTGGTGATAGCAGCCACGGATTCCCGCTTCATCATGGGCTCCATGGGTTCGGTAGTCGGAGAAAAGATCACCCGGGCCATTGAGTACGCCACAAAGAACAAGCTTCCCCTGATCATTGCCTCAGGTTCCGGCGGCGGTGCGCGCATGTACGAAGGAATGTACAGCCTGATGCAGATGTCTAAGACCTGTGCCGCGCTTTCTTATCATCATAAGGCAGGATTGCCGTATATTTCAGTGTTGACTAACCCGACGATGGCAGGGGTCATGGCCTCTTTTGCCGGAGTCGCCGATGTGATGGTCGCGGAGCCAAAAGCCCTGATCGGCTTTACCGGGCCGCGCGTCATTGAGCAGACCATCAGGCAGAAACTGCCCGCGGGATTCCAGCGCTCGGAATTTCTGCTGGACCACGGACTTATCGATATGATAGTGCATCGCAAGAGCCTTAAGTCCACCTTAAGGCAACTAGTCGATTATTTAAGTTGATTTTAAGGATGACATTGCTATAATATTTCAAATTTAAGTCGGTTACGCTAAGGAGCTCATCAAATGGCACAAGTTAGTTTAAGGAACATCTGCAAGCTTTTCCCGGGTAATGTGAAAGCAGTTGACAACGTAAATCTGGGGATTGAGAATAAAGAGTTCATGGTCCTGGTCGGGCCTTCGGGTTGCGGAAAATCTACGACCTTAAGGATGGTGGCTGGGCTTGAGGAGATCAGCTCAGGTGATGTCTTTATAGGCAATAAGCGCGTAAATGACGTGCCCGCTAAAGACCGCGATATCGCCATGGTTTTTCAAAACTACGCGCTTTATCCGCACATGACCGTGGTTGAGAACATGTCTTTCGGGCTTAAGCTGCGCCATATTCCTAAGCCAGAGATCGCGCAGAGGGTCAATGAGGCTGCCGAGATACTGGGTATTAAACGCCTTTTTAAAAGAAAACCCAGGGAGCTCTCAGGTGGCGAGCGCCAGCGCGTGGCAGTAGGCCGCGCAATCGTCAGAAAGCCAATGGTCTTTCTCTTTGATGAACCCCTAAGCAACCTTGATGCCAAGATGCGCGTGCAGATGCGCACCGAGCTCCATAAGCTGCATATCAGGCTACAGACTACCATTATCTATGTCACCCATGACCAGGTAGAAGCTATGACTATGGGAGACCGCATTGCGGTGATGAAAGACGGCATCCTA
This sequence comes from uncultured Planctomycetales bacterium, assembly GCA_964354795.1. Taxonomy (GTDB): domain Bacteria; phylum Omnitrophota; class Gorgyraeia; order Gygaellales; family Profunditerraquicolaceae; genus JAPLLR01. The sequence goes on from CAYHBB010000003.1 coordinate 97,381, forward strand.
CAGCAGGTAGCTGACCCGATTTCAATTTACGATACGCCGAAGAACAAATTTGTTGCCGGTTTCATCGGTTCGCCTCCCATGAACTTCATGAACGGCAGAATAATCAAAAAAGAAGGGAAGCTTTATTTTGACGAAGGCAAGATCATGGTAAAGCTGGTGGAAGATATGCATAAGACAATGATGCCTTACGTGGGTAAAGACGTGATCTTGGGCATCCGCTCGGAAGATATATACGATAAGCTTTTTGTTTCCGAGGCCCCTCCGGAAAATATTGTCAGGGTAAACTGCGAAGTATATGAGCCGATGGGCTCTGAGGTATATTTATACCTTAATACCGGAAAACACACTTTCATCGCCAGAGTCGGCGCGCATGACAAGCCGAAAGTAAACGCGGACATGGACGTTGTTTTTGATATGAGCAAAATCCATTTCTTCGATAAAAATACCGAAGACACCATAGTTTAGCAAAAGAAGAGGCGTTATGCCGGGTCCCGCTCGATCCCAGCCCTCAAGAATCTCTGCCTATCTGATCCTGTATTTTTTTCTATTTCTGGTTTTACCTATATTACTAATCAAAATCGGCAGGGTGTATCTAGGGCCGATTTTTTTGTTTTATTGCGCCTGCGTCCTGATTGCCACGCTACTTTACAAGAATTCTTCAACGCGCAAATATCAGCTGGAGTATAAGATCGAGGAACTCCAGGAAAAAATAAACATAGTCAGCGACCAGTCCCTGCAGGAAGAGAATATCGCCAAAGCCCTTCTGACAAAAATATCCCGCTACAACAGCCTGAAAGAAATAATCGAAGAGATCAACCGCGACCTGGATATTGATTCGGTCGCTACCAGCCTTACATCCATTGCTTCCTCGGTCATTTCAAACAACAATTGCACCTGCCTGTTATACCTGATAGATACACACCACCAGAAAATGATACTTATCAAAACCAGGAAATCCCATCAAACTCAGGTGATCAAAGCCAAGGAAGGGGATATCTTTGACCACTGGGTGATGCGGCACCTTAACCCGCTTTTTATAGAAGACATGAAAAGAGACTTTCGCTTTGACGTTGAGAAATTGAAGGCACAGGAAACGCGGCCTATCGGTTCGCTGGTAAGCGCGCCTTTTGTAATCGAGCAGAGATTCTTAGGGCTGCTGCGTATGGACAGCCCGGAAGCAAATGTTTTCTCGCAGGATGACCTGAGGTTGTTGGTGACTGTATGCGACATCGGGGCCGTTGCCCTGGAAAACAGCGAGCTCTTTAAGAAAACTCAGGATCTTGCGATCCACGACAGCCTGACCCAGCTTTATACAAAAGGGTATTTTCTGGAACGCCTTAAAGAAGAATGCAAGCGGTCTATCCGCCAGGCAAAACCGTTTTCCCTGCTTATGCTAGACATCGATTTCTTCAAAAATTATAACGATCAGTTCGGCCATACCGCCGGAGACCTGGTCTTAAAAAGATTAAGCTCAAACATTACAGAATCCCTTAAAGATGTAAACGCTGTGTCCTGCCGCTTCGGGGGAGAGGAGTTCTGCGTTATACTCGATGGAGTGGACAAGCAACAGGCGACATTGATCGCGGAGGCACTGCGCAAGCGTATCGAACAGGAAAAGCTAGTCCTACGGAGGCAGGAAACGCATATAACGGCTTCAATAGGAGTCGCGGCTTTCCCTGCTGACGCAATCGAGCAGAATGAGCTTATCTTGAAAGCCGATAAAGCGATGTATGAAGCCAAGCAAAAAGGCAGAAACAAGGTGGTAAGCGCATGATACCGGGCATGATCTTAATATTATTGCTGATATTCTTTTTGGTCTCGCTTAGGCACATACTTACCTTCGGCCTGATCCCAGCCGAGAACTCCGTAAGAGAATATAAAGCCAGGCATGATGATTTGGGAAGAAATAACCGCCTGCTTAAATCCGCTAACGAGGAGCTGGAAAGCAAAGTTGAAAACACTATAGCCCTATACGACATAACCAAAGATATCTGCAAAAACCTCGAAGAGGAGAAAGTGTTTGCGGCGTTTAAAGAGAAAATCAGCCGTTACATGAGGGTAGAAGAGTGCAGGCTGCTCGGGCCTGATGAAGATATCACCAAATACAGCGACTACACTATACTGCCCCTTAATGTTTATAAAAAAACAGTCGGCTTTCTGGCCGCGCGCATGATTAAAGACCAGGAAACCGACAAATTCCATATTCTCGCCCAACAATTCCTTCTAGGGTTTAAGCGCGCGCTGCTTTACAAAGAAGTCCAGGAGTTGACCATTACCGATACCCTCACCCACGTATTCACCCGCAGGTATTTCATGGAACGTTTTAACGAAGAGCTGAGCCGCTCAAAGAAGCTCAAGCTTCGCCTGTCTTTTCTGATGATCGATGTCGACCGCTTTAAGGACTTTAACGACCGTTACGGGCACCTGGTGGGAGATGCCATTCTGCAGGATGTCACCAAGACTATCAAGGATACCATCCGCCAGATAGACCTGATCGGAAGATACGGCGGTGAGGAGATCTGCATTATCTTAACTGAAACAGATAAAGAACATTCCCGCTTTGCCGCGGAACGTATCCGCCGCGCCATAGAACAGAAAGTCATAAAAGCCTATGATGAAGAATTAAAAGCCACCATAAGCATCGGCATTTCGACATACCCCGGTGATGCCCACGAAACAAAATCCCTCATTGAAAGGGCGGACCAGGCCCTATATATGGCAAAGCAGTCGGGAAGAAATCGCATCTGCTTATACCAGCCCTCGCACTAACTTCTTCTTGCAATTTTCCTCAAATTAATATACAATACTACAAAATGAATAAGTATATCATTGCCATAGACTTAGGTGGGACTAACCTTAAGGTCGGCCTGTTGGATTTGAATAATAAAATTAGACGATATAGCGTATTCGACACCCGCAAATATCCCGGCAAAAGAGGCCTTATCCGCGCGATAAAAACAGTTGTCGAAGAAATCATTAAAGAGCAAGGACTACACAGGCGCGATATCCTTGGTCTAGGGATAGGGGTGCCGGGGCCGGTGGATGCGCAAAAAGGGATCGTGCATTTTTTCCCCAATATTCCCGGATGGAAAGAAGTAAAACTCGCCAGCATTTTAAAAAAAGAATTACTCCTGCCAGTATTCTTGGATAATGACGCAAAGATGATGGCCCGCGCAGAATATGCGCTGGGAAGCGGTCGGGGGTACCGCAATATTCTCTGCATTACCTTGGGCACAGGGGTGGGGGGAGGGATCATTATTAACGGAGAGCTTTACCGGGGGCTGGACAATGCTGCCGGCGAATTCGGCCATCTGCCTATAAACGAAGATGGCCCGCATTGTAATTGCGGAGGAAGGGCTTGTCTTGAGGCGTATGTCGGAAACACCCGCATAATGAAAAAAGCTGAGAAATTATTCAAGAGACGTATCTCTTTGGAAGAGTTGAGTTTACGAGCCAGAAAGAATGATAGATTAGCTTTAAGTATCTGGCAGGATGTCGGCAAGAAACTGGGCGTGGCTTTGACTGCCGTAGTAAATACCCTGAATCTCGACGCTATTGTTATCGGAGGAGGCGTCGCCCATGCCGGGAATGTTTTGTTCGATCCCATAAGAGAGACGATCCGCCAAAGAGCGATGAAAGTGCAGGCTAAGCGGGTAAAAGTTCTAAGGGCAAAATTGGTTAAGGATGCCGGATTGATCGGCGCGGCGTTAATGGTGAAAGAGGAATTGAGAAAATAAAAATTTTTATTGATTCCACGTGTACGTGAAAGTAAAAATTATTTAATGCAAAAACCCCGCAACAAAAACTCAGCAGCAAATTACCCACTCTTTGCGATATGGATTCTGTCGTTTTTGTGCTTCTTCGGTTTTTCCTACATGATGTTCTGTTTTGCCCAGGAATATAACGAAAGCCGCCAAAAGGTAAAAGACGAGATCCGTGAATTCAAGAAAGATCTGGTCTATGACGATACGACCAAAGACCCGTTCGTAGGAAAAGCCTTTGCAACCGAGAAGCCTAAGAAGCCGGAAACTGATAAAAAAGAAGAAGCCCCGGAACTACCGATCGAATTAAGCGGGGACCAGATCGAATACGCCACAAATTCCCGCGATGTGACTATAATCGGAAATGCCGTAGTCACCTACAAAGGCTCGACCCTCACCTGCCAGAGGCTCACCATCAATACCACCACAAAAAGCGGGGTAGCCGAAGGCAATGCCCGCCTGGATGAAAAAGAAGGCGTCATTGAAGGCGATAAGCTTATTTATAATTTTGAGAGTAGCTCCGGCACGATTATCAACGCTAACTTTCGTTCTACGCCTTACTACTGTAAAGCAGGAAAGCTGGAGAAAGTAAGCCAGAATGAATTTGTAAACAGGCGCGGGTATTTGACCACTTGCAACATGGACCATCCGCATTACCGTATCGGCGTGCGCCAGCTGAATTTCTTCCCTAAGAATAAAATGATCGCTAAAGGTGCTACTTTCTACATCGGAGGAGTTCCGGTGTTGTTTCTGCCTAAATACGAGCACTCCTTTAGGGATCCCCTTGCGCCGGTGCAGGTCATGCCCGGGAGCAAAAAAGAATGGGGGCAGTATCTGTTTACCGCATGGCGCTTTAACCTGACAGAAAATGTCACCGGACGCATTTATTTAGATATTCGCCAAAAAGTTGGGATTTCCGAAGGCTTCGGAGTAAATTATAATGGTAAATTCGGAAAAGGCGATTTTAAATTGTACTATACACATGAAAAAGACACTACCATGCCGGAGGCGGCTCCAAACAACGAATTTGAAAGATACCTGATCCGCCTGCGCCATAAATGGGATATAGACGAAAACACCTACCTAACTGCAGAATATTATAAAATCAAGGACTCTAAGATGGCAAACTTGGGAAGTAACTATAACTTTCTTAAGGATTATTTCTACCGAGAGTATGAAAAAGACGAACAGCCGCCTACCTACATGACCTTGCACCGCTCGTTTGGATTCTCAAGCCTTGATTTTACGATTCAGAAACTCACCAATAGTTGGTATTCAAGTTATCTGGAGAAACTCCCCGAAGTCAAATTCAGCCTACCCTCCACACAGATCGGCGATAGCAGGTTTTATGTGGAAAACCGTACTTCGGGAGTTAATTATAATCTAAAAAGAACCAGTACCATGACCCCGGCTACAAATAACACAAGCCTTGGCACCACGGATGTCCACTATAATAGAATTGACTTCTACAACAAACTCTCATACGCCACAAAGGTTTCTTTTATTGAGTTTACGCCGTATGTGGCCAATGAAGAAACCATGTATAGCAAAGACATCTCTGGCAAGAATATCGCGCCAAGGACAGTTTTCTACAGCGGCGCTAATATGAGCACTAAATTTTACCGGCTCTTTGATGTGCACACCAAATTCATAGGCATGGATATTGACGAGCTGAGGCATATCATCACTCCGACCATTAATTACTATTTTAACCATGAACCTACCATCTCTAATTCCCGACTGCGCCAGATTGACGGCCTTGACAGCATGACCAGAAACAATTCCGTGAGCCTGGAACTTTCTAATAAACTACAGACCAAACGCAACAATATTAAAACTGATATCCTTAATTTTAGGATGAACTCGATTTATTACCTAAAGCCAAAATACAGCGTAAAACGCGGAAGCAATTTTTCGGATATACTTTTAAATCTTAATTTCTACCCTACAAACTGGTTGTCCATCATTGCCGACTCTACCTATAACCGCTCTGTGGCGCGGACTGATGAAAACTACAACAAGTTCACCAGCGTGAATTACGATCTGGGTTTTGCTTTAGGGAAAAAAGGATCGTTTGGCATCGGGCAGCGTTATGCACGAAAAGCGGGGAACCAGGTTACTTCCAGCTTTTCCTGGCGCCTGAGCCCCAAATGGAAATTTTCCATTTACGAACGATACGAGATGGGGCATGACCCCAGCGTTAAAAGAGGCATTAAAGAGCAGGAGTACACCCTTTCCCGTGATTTGCATTGCTGGCAGATGGATATCACTTACAACATAACCCAGATGCAAGGCCATACCATTTGGTTTGTATTTAGGCTCAAAGCCTTCCCGGAAATGGAATTTAACTTTGACCAGAGCTATAATCAGCCCAGGCCCGGCTCACAAGTAAATCCTTAAAAACGAGGAGAATATGAAGATCACAATCATAGGTTCAGGATATGTCGGTTTAGTCACGGGCGCATGTATTGCCGAGCTCGGCAATACAGTCATCTGCGCGGACAATGACGCAAAAAAAGTCGCAGGGCTTAAAAAAGGAGTCTCGCCGATTTTTGAGCCAGGCCTGGAAGAGCTGATTTCGAATAACGTAAAGGCTAAACGTTTATCCTTTAGCACGGATATCAAGGCTGCGGTAAAAAGCTCGGAAATTATCTTTATCGCGGTCGGCACTCCCGCACAAGATAGCGGGGAAGCGGACCTAACCGGTATTGAAAACGTGGCGCGCAATATCGCGCTCGGCATGCCGGGGTATCGTCTTATCGTGGAAAAATCAACTGTACCGGTAGAAACTGGAGAATGGGTAAAAAAGACTATTTCCGCTCACGTTGCCTCAGGCATAAAATTCGACGTAGCCTCGAACCCGGAATTCCTGCGTGAAGGCTCGGCTATCAGCGATTTCATGCATCCGGACAGGATCGTAATCGGGGTAGAAAGCAAGAAAGCTAAGGAATTGCTCACTGCTCTTTACAGTCCGCTAAACGTGCCCATCGTAGTCACCAATATCAAGTCCGCAGAATTGATCAAGCATGCTTCCAACGCCTTCCTGGCTACCAAGATTTCTTTTATTAATGCTATCTCTCAAATTTGCGATAAAGTAGGTGCGGATGTAGAAGAGGTGGCGCAGGGCATGGGCTTGGATAAAAGGATCGGCCGTTCATTTCTTAATACCGGCATTGGCTACGGCGGCTCATGTTTCCCCAAAGACCTTGACGCGTTTATCCATATTTGCGACAAGATCGGATACAATTTCTCACTGCTTAAGTCAGTCAAAGCGATAAACGAAGAACAGCGGCGCTTTATCTTAAAAAAAATCAAGAATGTGCTTTGGATCGTAAAAGATAAAACCATCGGGGTCCTGGGGCTGTCATTTAAACCGGATACTGATGACATTCGCAATGCCCCGGCAATTGAGCTGATACGCGCGCTTCAGGAAGAAGGCGCTAAAATCAAAGTATATGACCCTCAGGCTATGGAAAAAGCTAAACAGGTCTTAAAAAAAGTTACTTTCTGCAAGAACTCCTACGAAGTCTGCAAGGGTTCGGATTGCCTGCTTGTGGTGACAGAGTGGAATGAATTTAAAGAGCTGGATTTCGCTAAAGTAAAAAAGCTGCTTAAGAGGCCGCTGTTGATCGACGGCCGCAACATGTATGAACCTGAAAAGTTAAGAAAACTGGGATTTACTTATGTTGGGATAGGAAGGAAAGTGCATGATTGATTCACGGTCAACATTTGAGAAGCGCTTAAATACTAAAGTGGCCGGCATCGGGGTTGTGGGCCTGGGATATGTAGGGCTGCCTCTGGCTATGGCTTTTGCAAAGAAGGGCTTTCATGTAATCGGCGTAGAAACCGATATGGACAGGATTAAAAAGCTCTGGCGCAAAGAATCTTATATTTCCGATGTTCCTGCCTCGGAATTAAGAAGTGTATTATCACGCGGAAGCTTCAGGGCGACTGATGATTTCAGCGCGCTGAAAAAGGTTGAAGTAATATTGATCTGCGTGCCTACCCCGCTTAAGGGAAAATACCATCCTAACATTTCATATATCAAACAAGCGATCCGTTCTGTAAGCGCGAATATCCGAAGCGGGGCGCTTATTATCCTGGAAAGCACGACCTACCCTGGCACCACTGATGAAGTCATCCTTCCCTTGCTTGAACGCAGCGGTTTAAAACATGGCCGCGATTTTTATCTCTGTTTCTCGCCCGAACGAATCGATCCGGGTAACAAGAATTATCCTGTCGAGAAGATACCCAAAATTATGGGTGGGATCAGCCCGGAAGCGACTTGTAGGGCTTCGCTAGTTTACGCAAAAATCATCAACAAGGTCGTGCCGGTCTCCTCATCGCGTGTTGCCGAAACTGCCAAGCTGCTTGAGAATACCTTTCGACTGGTCAATATCGGGCTCATTGATGAAATGTCTATGATGTGTCATAAGATGGGAATAAGTATCTGGGAGGTAATAGAGGCGGCTAAAACAAAACCGTTTGGGTTTATGCCGTTTTACCCCGGCCCGGGAGTTGGGGGCCACTGTATCCCTAAAGACCCATTGTATTTATACTGGAAAGCGCGCCAGTTCGGCTTTAAGTCCCGTTTTATTAAACTGGCTTCTGAGATAATCAGCAATATGCCCGGATACATAGCCGAGCGCGTTGTTTCGCTGTTGCGTAAAAAAGCCAAACTTATTTCAAAATCCAGGGTTTTGGTGATCGGAGCCACTTATAAGAAGGACATTAAAGATTTGCGTCAATCTCCTGCCCTGGATGTCATCGAATGTCTTCGAAAGAAAGGCATTGCGATCGCCTATCACGACCCTCTGATACCTTACTTAAAATTCAGGCAGATAGACCTGAAATCTGTTAAATTGTCGCAAAAGAACCTGAAAAATTATGACTGTATAGTCATAGCCACCGACCATTCAACCATTAAGTTTGATTCCATCTTAAAGAATGCGAAGTGTATTTTCGATGCCCGCAATGTCTATAAAGGAGTACGAGATAGGAGGGTGGTCAGGCTATGAGCAAGTTCTTAGTTACCGGAGGAGCTGGCTTCATAGGCTCACATATCGTCCATGAGCTGGTTAGTAAAAAACACTTTGTAAGAGTGCTGGATAATTTCTCAAGCGGTAGAAAAGAGAACCTGGAGGATTTAGCGGGGAAAATCGAGATTATGCGCGGCGATATTCGCGATAGATCTACCTGCCTTAAAGCGGCTAAGGGCATTGATTATATCCTCCACCAGGCGGCTCTCAGAAGTGTACCGAAATCCATGGTGGATCCGGCATCGTACAACGAAGTGAATATCGGCGGAACTTTAAATATGCTGGAAGCGGCAAGGAGCTGCAACGCTAAATCTTTAGTATTCGCTTCCTCAAGTTCTATTTACGGAGATGTGTTCGTCTTCCCTGAAAAAGAAGATGCTCTTTCCCAGTTGATTTCTCCGTATGCCCTGAGCAAGTTGGCTGGGGAGTATTACTGCAAAATATTCAGCCACCACTATGGGCTGCCCACGGCATGCTTAAGGTACTTCAATGTCTTCGGGCCCCGGCAGGCTCTTGACGACGAATACGCGGTAGTCATCCCAAAGTTTATCTATTGCATCATGCATGACCAGCAGCCGCCGATTTTCGGCACAGGAAAGCAGTCGCGCGACTTTACTTTTGTAAAGAACGTGGTCAGCGCCAACCTGCTTGCCGCCGGGAACAAAAAACTTAAGGGTACAGTGTTCAATGTGGCATCCGGAAAAGACTATACTGTTTTAAAGCTTGTAGAGATCTTGAATAGTGTCATGGGGAAAAGCATTAAGCCAAAGCTGCTGGCCTTAAGGCCGGGTGATGTATTTAAGACTCTGGCCGACCTTTCTAAATCAAAAAAGGTCCTTGGATATAAGCCGACAGTGGATTTTGTAGAAGGCTTGCGTCAAACAGTGCAGTATTTTATGGAGGAATATGCCTAAGAAAACTGTAGTCATTACAGGGGGAGCCGGATTTATCGGGTCACATTTGTGCGAGCGCCTGATCAAAGAAGGTTACAAGGTCATCTGCATGGATAATCTTATAACCGGAAAGATGGATAATATCCGGCATCTTTTGGGAAAAGCGGATTTCCGCTTTATCGAACACAATGTCACTAAATACATAGATATCAAAGAAGAGGTAAACTACGTCCTGCATTTTGCTTCACTTGCCTCTCCGGAAGATTACCTGAAATTCCCTATTCAGACTTTAAAAGTGGGGTCCCTCGGCACACATAATGCCCTTGGGCTGGCAAAAGACAAGAAAGCGAAGTTCATGATCGCCTCTACTTCGGAAGTGTACGGTGACCCGCTCATACATCCCCAGCCGGAAACCTACTGGGGCAATGTCAATCCTGTAGGAGTACGAGGCTGTTACGATGAATCAAAGCGTTTTGCCGAAGCTATCACCATGGCTTATCACCGGGTGCATAAAGTCGACACCCGTATAATCCGGATCTTTAATACTTACGGCCCGCGCATGCGTATCCTTGACGGCAGAGTGGTGCCTAATTTCATTTACCAGGCCCTGCACAACAAGCCCTTGACCGTGTACGGTAAAGGGACCCAGACCAGAAGTTTCTGCTATATCGATGACTTGATCGAAGGGATATATCGGGTGATGCTTTCAAAATGCAACGAACCGGTTAATCTGGGGAATCCCCGCGAGTTTACCATACTTCAATTAGCAAAATTACTTATCAAGCTGACCCAAACTAAGAGCAAAATCATATACAAGCCGCTTCCTCAGGACGACCCCCGCCAGCGTAAACCTGATATTGCCAGAGCTAAGAAAATCCTCAAATGGCAGCCTGTCGTTAACCTGGAAGATGGACTGCGAAAGACGATCGAGTGGTTCAAGGCGTAAACTGTTAACAAGGCTCATTACCCCTTGCCTAAACGCTCAAAATTTCTTTCAGAAATTTTATCGCTGGCTGCGGGGTTAATTCGCCCAAACAACTTACCCCAGAGGGGTAGGCCTGCCCATCAAATTAGGCAGGGCCTTATGTCGCCTTCATGCCAAACAAGAGTTCCATAAGTTGTGGGCTCATTAAAAAAGAAAGCGCTTTCCTTGACGATAGGCCCTACATATGTTATACTTTAACAACTTTGGAATAAGAACAGAAGGGAATGGACATGCTTACCGACTTTATCACACATTTTAACTGGATGGACATACTTGTTCTAATCATTGTATTTAGAATAGGTTACATCGCTATGAGAACCGGCATCATGACCGAAGTTTTTAAGTTTGGCGGAGTGATCAGCGCTATCTACATATCTTCTCACTATTACACCGTTTTATCAGATTTTATTAAGCAGCGCATATCGGGCGAGCTCATGCCTTTGGAATTCCTTGATTTTCTAAGCTTCATTATCATGCTAATCCTCGGTTACCTTATATTCGTACTACTGCGCAGCATCTGCCGCAATTTTATAAAACTGGATTCTCCTTCAATTATTAATAGGTGGACGGGGCTGGCTTTAGGGATACTGCGCGGATACCTGATCAGCGGTATTGTGATATTCGCTATGGTGATTTCTAGCGTAACATACTTTAAAAACAGCTCTGCGCATTCATATTTTGGGAAACAGCTTTTCCAAGTGCAACCCGGTGTGTATACCTGGCTTTGGAACAATATCGGCTCAAGGCTCATGAAGTCAGAAAAATTTAATCCTACTGTCGCAGAAGTCAAAGGGGACATCAAGTAATCATGAAACTCTCCCAATTCTATGATCATGTAGTAAAACTTGGCTCAGACCGCGATCCCCGTTCCGAAAAATCAAAGATCACTTCCTACGGTGACACAGCCATATTGCACGGGAATCCGGATATTCAGGTCAGAAAGATCATGGTGGGAATAGATATTGAAGTAGCGGAACTGCTTCTGGCTGACAGGATCAGGCAGCGCCAAGGGCTGGACCTGGTGGTATCGCACCATCCGGAAGGCAAGGCTTACGCGCGTTTACACGAGGTGATGCAGATCCAGGTGGACGTTTTGCAAAAGATCGGCTTGGACCGCGTCATTGCCCAGAAAATGCTGGATGAGCGCAAAACCGAGGTTTCCCGCAGAATCCTTGCGCAAAATCACACCCGGCCGGTAGACGCAGCCAGAATACTGGATCTACCGTTTATGTGCATGCACACGCCTGCCGACAATCACGCCTTTAGTTTTATTAAAAGCCTTATGGAGAAAGAGTCGCCTAAGACCGTCCAGGATATCATAGAAATCCTTAAAAGAATCCCGGAATATAAAGAAGCCTCAAAGCACAGTGTCGGCCCCAGAATTATTGTGGGAAACCCGAAAAGGAGCGTAGGCAAGATCCTGGTGGAAATGACCGGAGGGACCGAAGGGCCGAAAGATATTTTCGATAAATTATATAAAGTCGGGGTGCGCACCCTGATCTCCATGCACTTAAGCGAAGAGCATTTTAAGAGAGTCTTAGACGCCAATCTCAATGTGGTCATTGCCGGACACATCTCAAGCGATAATCTAGGTATCAACCTGCTTCTGGACAGGATCGAAAAAGAGGCAAAACAAAAGCTTCAGATCACGAGCTGCTCAGGGTTCAACCGAATAACACGTAACTAAATAATTTATGCTTGGACGCATCCCGGAAAACATTCTGGAAGAAATCCTCGGCCGCGTGGATATTGTAGAGTTGATCGGAGGCTACATTCCGCTTAAGCGCGCTGGAAGGAACTTTAAGGCCTGCTGCCCGTTCCATCAGGAGAAAACCCCATCCTTTATGGTTTCCCCGGACCGGCAGATCTACCACTGCTTCGGCTGCGGCGAGTCGGGGAACGCATTCAAGTTCCTGATGCGGCATGAGCGCATGGAATTTCCTGAAGCGGTAGAAATGCTGGCCAAGAAAACGGGGGTGATTTTACCTGAGGCTTCGCGCCAGGACCCCGGAGTTACAAGCCTGATCACCTCAATATTTAAAGCCAATGAACTGGCTGTATCGAGCTATGAGCGCTCAATGCAGTCGATCGAAAGCACGAAAGCCAAAGATTACCTGGTAAAACGCGGGATCAGCGAACAGTCAGCCAGGCTCTTTAAAATAGGCTTTGCCACAGAGCGCTGGGATTCACTGATGAGCCATCTGCGCGCTCAGGACGTAAATGTTTCCGTCATGGAAAAAGCCGGGCTGATAATCCCTAAGGATGTCGGTGGCTATTATGACCGCTTCCGCAACCGGCTGATGTTTCCCATATTTGACATAAAAAGCCGCCCGCTTGGCTTTGGCGGCCGTGTGCTTGACCAAAACTTACCTAAATATATCAACTCCCCGGAAACCGCTGTCTATACAAAAGGAAAACATCTTTACGGGCTTAACTGGTCAAAGGACGCGATCCGGGACTCTGACAGCGCGGCAGTTGTCGAAGGATACCTGGATTTTATTCTGCCTTACCAGGCGGGTTTTAAAAACATCGTCGCGTCTTTAGGCACCGCGCTTACCGTCGAGCAGATAAGGTTGCTAAAACGCTACACCCATAATGTGGTGCTGGTTTACGACGGAGATTCAGCCGGCGAGATGGCGACGCTGCGCAGCCTGGATATATTCATCGAAGAAGATATGCAGGTAAAAGTCGCAACTTTACCCAAAGGCTTTGACCCCGATTCATTTGTGCGTAAATTCGGGGTTGAGAAATTTAAAGAGCTCGTACAGCAGGCGGTCAGCTTATTTGACTATAAGCTTAGGTTTTTTAAGTCCCGGTTTAACCAAAAAGAAGCTGAAGACAAAGCCCGGATATGCGCGCACATGCTGGAAAGCATTGTTAAGTTTAAAAGCGCTGTTCTGCAATCGGAATATCTCAAGCGTTTAAGCCAGGAGCTGGACATCAGGGAAGAGGCCCTGCTACAGGAAATGCGTAAGCAGAAAAGCTCTAGTCCCGCTCAGCGGCTGCAAAGTGTAGCGGCAAAAAAACCGCTGGCGATAAATCCTACGGAAAAATTTCTTATCGGGCTGATGCTGGAAGAAAACAAACTGATCGAACGCATTCGCAATAGCCTTGAGCCGGCAGATTTTCATGATGAGCGGGCTTCCCGCATAGTCTCAGTTATGTTTGACCTTGCTAGCCAAGGCAGAAGTGTCGAACCGCGCACGCTAATACATCACTTTAATGAAGAGGATATCTCCCAGATCGTCTGTGAATCGATATTTCTGGATGATATCGCTAAACACGACAAAGAAAAGCTGGCAAACGACTGCATCCAGCGTATGAAGCTCGAAAGACTGCGTTTACGCAGGGAGAATTTGCACGAGCAGATAAAGACCGCGCAGCATCTAGGCGAAGAAGAAAAATTGCATGAGCTTATGCAAGAGTTCCACAATTTGATTAAAAAGGGGTGAAAGGGATGAAAAAAAGAGAAGAGGAAGCTAGGAAGGGAATGGAAAAGATCATCTCACTCGGCAAGCAGAAGGGGTTTTTGACTTACGATGAAGTCAACGACCTTCTGCCGCAGGAGCTATCTTCATCGGAGGAGATCGACCGGTTGTTTGAGAGGCTGGGAAACGAGGACATCCAGATCATCGAATCAGACGATGAGAAAGCCCATGAAAAGACCAGTTCCGCGATGAAGGAAGAGGCAATACAGCTTAAAGAAGAAGCTCTTCAGGACCAGTTAAAATCTGAAGAGCGGTTTATGCCTCTTGATGACCCTGTCAAGATGTATCTCAAGCAGATGGGTTCGATTTCCCTGCTTTCCCGCGAGAACGAAATCGAATCCGCCAAGAGGATAGAAGAAGCGGAAGAGCGCTTCAAGCGCGCTGCCCTGGCCATAAGGTTTACCCGCAACGAGATCATTACGGTTGCCGAGGATATCCTTGAAGGTAAGATCAACCCCGAAGAAGTGGTAAAAGAGGATCTTAGGGTAAAAAAGCCCAATATCTGCGGCAAGATAAGAAGGATACTTAAGCGTTTGAAATCCACCCGCAGTGATACGGCAATGATCAGCCTGCAGCTGCAGTTTAATTTCACCACTTCGGTAGTCGAGACAGCGGTGCGCAAGCTTAATCGCTTGATCAAGGAGCTCGACCAGATGCAAAAAAGCTCAAGGCGCAACGCCCAGAGAAAACGCGCATTGCTGCGTCAGCTCGGCGAACCCTACCCGCGCGTCAAAGAACAGATGAAGCTGGTCAAATCTACGAATGCCAGGTTTAGTCGCACCAAAAAGAAATTAGTCGAGGCTAACTTAAGGCTTGTGGTAAGCATCGCTAAAAAATACACCAACCGAGGGCTATCCTTCCTTGACCTGATACAAGAAGGCAATATCGGCCTGATGCGCGCCGTCGAGAAATTCGAGTACAAGCGCGGCTACAAATTCTCTACCTACGCCACATGGTGGATCAGGCAGGCGATCACCCGTTCCATAGCTGACCAGGCCCGGACCATCAGGATACCCGTGCATATGACCGAGACTATCAACAAGATAATCCGTTTCTCACGCGTCTTTGTGCAGGAAAACGGCCGGGAGCCGACGCCTGAAGAGATCGCTTACAAGATGCGGCTTCCGCAGGAAAAAGTAAAGGCGATCCTCAAGATTGCACAGGAGCCGATCTCCTTGCAGATGCCTATAGGTGATGAAGGGGATACTCACTTCGGAGATTTCATACAGGACAAAAAAGCGGTTTCTCCCGCCAATGAAACCGTACGCTCCATGCTCAAAGAAGAGATGAACTCCGCCTTAAGCACTCTCACTGAGCGCGAGAAAAAGATCCTGGTCTTAAGGTTCGGCATCAACGACGGTTGCCCGAGGACGCTGGAAGAAGTCGGCAATGTGTTCAAGGTCACCCGCGAACGTGTGCGCCAGATCGAAGCTAAAGCGCTTAAGAAACTAAGGCACCCCACAAGATCGAGAAGGCTACGCTCCTTTTTAGATATGACGCTGGCGCACCAAAGAGAATATTAAGATCAAGATACGCTTGATTTAAGCAGTGCGCGGGTATATACTTATACATACAAAGAGTCAAGCCATGATCTTTGCGTGTGAAGATTATAATAAATAAGCAGCTTTCTTATGCGGGGAGCTGCTTTTTTATCCTTTAAACATGGAAAACAAAAATAAGACTTCCGAACAGATAGCTGTGGAATTCCAAAAAAAATCTATTCTGGACTCTATCCCCGATATAGCCTGGCTCAAGGACGAAGAAAGCAGGTTTATCGCGGTAAATGATGCCTTCGGAAAAGCCTGCGGAGTGAAGCCCGAAGATCTTGCAGGCAAAACAGACCTGGATATCTGGCCGAAGGATCTGGCTGAGCGCTACCGCGCGGACGATCGAGAAGTCATGTTGTCCAAGAAACGCAAAGCTGTCGAAGAACCGCTGGCGGATAAAACGGGCAAGATACAATGGATAGAAACTATAAAAACTCCCGTGCTTAACACATCTGGTAAAGTCATCGGGACTGCCGGGATCGCCCGTGACATAACCGAGCGCAAATTATTAGAAGAAAGGCTTAAGGAAACTCATGCGGAACTTGAGATCAGGGTAAAAGTAAGGACCGCGGAACTGACCAAGGTAAACGAAGACCTGCACAAGGAGATCATAGAACGTAAACGCATAGAAAATCTGCTAAAAGAAAGCGAAGCAAGATATCGCTCCATCATCGAAGACCAAACGGAGATGATCTGCAGATTACTGCCTAACGGAGCAATAGTATTTGTGAACGACGCCTATTGCCGGTATTTTAAAAAGACCAGAGATGAGCTGATAGGTAAGCTATTCAAACCCGTCATCCTAGAGGAAGACCGCAAAAAAGTTGAGGAAAGCGTAAGCGGGCTTACTAAAGACCATCTGGTAACCACACAGGAAAGCAGGATCATTGACAACCACGGAAAACTACACTGGATCCAATGGACTGCCCGAGCGATATTCGTTGAAGAAGACAAGCTGACCGGTTACCAGGTAGTAGGCAGAGACATTACTGAGCAAAAAACTTCCGCACAGACACTGGAAGAGCAAGAGCGGTTCCTTTCAAATATTTTCTCCAGCATCCAGGATGGTATTTGCGTACTGGACAAAGAAATGAATATCGTCCGAGTCAACAGCACCATGGAAAAGTGGTATGAATTTAATATGCCGCTCGTGGGAAAAAAATGCTACGCCGCCTATCACTACGCGGATACCCCGTGCAAAATCTGCCCCACCATGCAGACACTTAAAAGTGGAAAACCGGCTTTTGAGCCTTCGCCTAAAAGAGATGCAAACGGAAAAATAGTAGGATGGTTTGATCTTTTTAGCTTTCCCATGCTGGATGAAAAGACCGGGGAACTAAAAGGAGCTATCGAATATGTCCGCGATATCACAGCCCGCAAGCAAGCCGAAGAAGAGCGGGAAAGCTTAAACAGAGAGCTGTCGTCATCAAACAGAAAACTAAAACAAATAGCTCTCATGGATTCCCTGACAGGGCTTTATAACCAGCGCTACCTGGAAAAAGTAATGGAGGCGGAATTTCATCGGGCAAAGCGATACGCCCACTCTCTTTCCGTAGTCATGGTGGACATAGATTATTTTAAATCTATTAACGAAGTGTATGGATTTGATTTCGGAGACCTGATCCTCAAACAGTTCGCCGCGCAGCTGAAAAAGCTGGTGCGTAAATACGATATAGCTATACGCTTCGGAGGAGAAGAATTTGTAATACTATCTCCTGGCTCAGCCAGGCCGGAAGCCCTAGGGCTTGCCCAGCGCTT
>CAYHBB010000004.1:0-47857 GCA_964354795.1 uncultured Planctomycetales bacterium
TTTTTCGGCATAAGCCTGAAATGGCAGGAAAATCAAAGCCAATAATATGACCCATGCGCCCTTAGAATTGTATATTCTCATCCCCACCTCCGTACAAAAAGTTTACACTATTTTGCCGGTAGCTCAAGGCTATTTAGGGGATTTTTGAAAACGTTTTCTATTTAGGTTACCGGGCTTCTTTTTGCTTCTGTTTCTCTTCCACCACTTTCAGCGCGATCTCCTGCGGGACTTGCAAGTACTTGGAGAACTCCATAGATGCGTTTGCCCGGCCGCTGGATAATGAGCGAAAGGCCGTAGCATAGCCGAACATTTCAGATAACGGGACTTCTGCCTGGATAATCTTTTGTTTTCCTTTTAATTCAATATTCAGAATTTTGCCGCGGTGGGAACAGATATACCCCACGCAGCCGTTAACGTACTCTTCGAGAGTGGCTACTTCCAGCGACATATACGGCTCAAGCAAAATAGGGCTGGCTTTCATAAAAATATCTTTAAATCCCAGTATCGCCGCCATGCGAAAGGCGATTTCCGAGGAATCCACTTCGTGATAAGAGCCATCAACCAGGCTCACCTTTACATCCACCACCGGGTACCCGGCATAAGCTCCTTTTTGCATGGCCTCGATCACGCCTTTTTCTACCGCCGGAATAAATGAACGCGGGATGGCTCCGCCCTTGATGTTATCGATAAATTCAAATCCCTTGCCAGCCTCATTAGGTGAAAGTTCCATTACCACGTGGCCGTATTGTCCGCGGCCGCCGGACTGCTTGATATATTTGCTTTCTCCCTCAGCAGTTTGCAATATGGTCTCGCGGTATGCCACCTTGGGTTGACCAACAATCGCCTCTACCCCAAACTCCTCTTTTAATCTATCCACAATGATTTCCAGGTGCAGCTCGCCCATGCCGGTAAGAATGGTTTCTTTGGTTTCTTCGTCAGTCTGCACAAAGAATGTAGGATCCTCTTCAGTCAGCTTATTTAAACCCTTGCCTAATTTCTCCTGATCGCCCCGGGACTTAGGCGCGATACTCAAAGAAACAACCGGCGTGGGGAATTGAATAGCTTCCAGCAACACCGGTTTAAGCGGATCGCAAAGAGTATCTCCGGTAACCGTGTCCCCAAATCCCGGTATAGCCACGATATCTCCGGCAAAGGCATGGTCGATATTTTCTCTTAAGTTGGCGTGCATCTGCACGATCCTACCCACCCGCTCTCTCTTATTTTTGGTGGAATTCAGAATATAGGATCCCGTAGAGACGCATCCGGAATAGACCCGTACGTATACCAGCTTACCCATATGAGGATCTGCCTGCACTTTAAAAGCTAACCCTGAGAAAGGCTCAAAAACATTTGCCTGACGGGGGACCACCTGATCCGCGTGCTCCGGGTCGTGCCCCTCTACCGGTGGAAGGTCCAGTGGCGATGGCAGGAACATATTCACCGCATCCAGCAATTTCTGCACACCCTTATTCTTAAACGCCGCTCCGCACAATACCGGCACCACCTTGTTAGCGATCGTGCCCCGGCGTATCGCGCCTATCAGCTCTTCGGGAGTGACCGGCGCCTGCTCCAGATACTTCTTCATCAGCATATCGTCAAAAGCCACGGCTTTTTCTACCAAAATCCGGTGGTGGTGCTGGGCCTGCTCAAGGTATTCCGCGGGGATATCTTCAATCCGGAAATCTTTTCCCTGCGTCTCCTCGACATAAATATAAGCTTTCATCTCAATGAGGTCGACCACCCCTATAAAATTATCTTCCGCGCCTATTGGGATTTCTATAGGCAAGACATTTCCGCCCAGATCATTTTCAATCCCTTTTAAGACCGCGTAGAAATCAGCACCCGTGCGGTCCATCTTATTCACAAAGGCCAGTTTCGGCACCCCGTATTTATCCGACTGATGCCAGACTGTCTCTGACTGCGGCTCCACCCCCCCCACCGCGCAAAAAACCGCAACTGCTCCATCCAGGACTCTCAGCGACCGCTCTACCTCGGCGGTAAAATCCACGTGCCCCGGAGTATCGATGATATTGATGCGGTGCTCTTTCCAAAAACATGTAGTGGCTGCGGCAGTAATAGTAATGCCGCGCTCCCGCTCCTGCTTCATCCAGTCCATCTGCGCGCCGCCGTCATGCACCTCGCCGATCTTATGTGATTTTCCGGTATAGAAAAGTATGCGTTCGCTTAATGTGGTCTTTCCGGCGTCGATATGGGCTATGATCCCAATATTACGGGTCTTGGCCAGATCGTAACGCGGGACAGGCCTGGTCTCTTCTTTTTTCTCTTCTATGTTATCTGCGACAGGGGATATTTGCGCAGGCGTAGGCTCTGCTTCAACGGGTTCCGGCTCTGCCAGAGGCTGCTCAACAGGAATAGCTTCTTGCGCAGGCTCAACTTCCGCAGCCGGCTCTATTATTTGCGGAGTTACCGCTTCCGCTTCTGCAGGCGCTGGCTCTTGCGCTAGCGGCAAAATTACTTGCGGCTGGCCCAGAGGCTCTTCCGTAACCCGAGCAGGCTTTTGGATAAACTGACTATTCAGATGCACGATCTCATCAGTCAACGCCTTGATCCTTGAATCCTTTTCATCCTGCTCTTTTTCCAGCTCAGTGAATTCTTCATTAAGCTGGTTGAACTCAGCCTTTGGCACCCACTCGCTTTCTTCTTCTTTCTTTTTATATTGGGCGATGGCTGCTTGATGTTCGTTTATGTCTTTAAGGTGGCGTTCTATCTGATGCTTTTTTATCTCAATATCTTCAGACTGGCCCTTGCTCTGAAAATCCAACGCTTCGATCTTGTCATTTAATTCCCTCAAACCCTTATTAAAGTTCACTCCCTTGGTAAACTCCTCCTGCAGCTCCTTTTCCTTATCCGCGTACTTCCGGCGCAGGGTGAGGTTCTCATCTTTTACCTTATTAAGCATCTCCTCGGAGGTCTTGACCCAATCATCCCTGCGCTTTATTTCCTCTTCCAGCTGCCCGGCCTTAGCCTTGATAGGCTCCAGCTCCCGCTGACTGGCCTCATACTTTGCCTGCAGGATCTGCAGTTCATTCTCGAGGGAAAAAACATGCTCCTGAAGTTTTTGGATTCTTTGTTCCTGAAAAGATACGGTGATTTCTCTGGGAGGAAGTGGGGATTTACGGCTGGGGCGGGCGCTATGACGGGACCCTGATGATGAAAGAGCGCCATACACGCCATAAATCATCAGGCCGCCACCAGTCAAGCCCATAATCCAAAAAAATAGTTCCATATATTAATTTAGTAAGGAATAAAATCTACGTGCGCTGTATTTGTCCTGCTACGGGCATCCTCGGACATTTTTGCCTGGAGGCGTTTGATCAAATAAGTGACCGCATCTTTATTGGTATCAATAAATTCTATGCCCATGCGGTAAAATGGCGAGCGCTCTGATTCCGGCTCAGCCACATAACAGACTTTACCTTTGCCGCTTATGGGCCGATCAAGCTGCTGGGCAGTAAGCTCAAAATCCACCACGCTTTCCGGTATAAACTTTTGGGTGGAATACATCCCGAACCCCACATAGCTGATATTCTCCAGGAAAGCCTTGCTCTCAAGGGGCTGGCCGTTCTCGCTTTTGATATGCACGTTTCCGTCAAGCCTTAAACGATCGAAATGGCGTTTTTCCGGCATATTCCCTCCATCCGCAGAAAGCGGAATACTGGCCCATCCTTTAAGGCCAGGTGTTAATTTTTCGCCGCCAGCATAGCGTCGATGACCTTCTGCGAAACGCCTTGCTGTTTTAAATACTCAGTATCCGCCGGCGTAAGGGTGAATTTGGAATTTGTCAGGCTGATCTTGTCGATGATTACCACTTCATTAACTCCCTGCTTGCTCATATCCACGATCTGCTGCAAAGAAAGCTGGCTCGCGCTAGATGCAGTTTGGCCCGCAGACTCCTGGCTGGATTTATTTTTATTCATCTGCCCGCCCAAAAGCCCGCCCAGGACCGCGCCTGCCACCGCGCCTATTGCCGCACCCTCGCCACCGTGATGGCCTGAGGCATTACCGATGCCGTAACCTGCGCCCGCGCCTACAACACCGCCGATCACCGCGCCTTCGGTCGCCCGAGTCTGGGTGTTTTGACATCCAGTCGCAAGTAGTAGAAACGCTGAAAATATGACGATTGAAATTACTCTCTTCATTCAAGTCTCCTTTTTCTCAAGTTCTCAAGCCTCTGTTTGATCTTCGCTTCGTGGCCGGAATCCGTCGGCTCATAATACTTCACCTTAAGCCGGGTATATTTCTGATCCACATAGTGGCCGGCGAAATCATGCGCGTATTTGTACCCTTTGCCATGCCCCAACGCATCGCCGTCAGCGGTTGTGTCCTTAAGATGCTCCGGCACTTCCTGTACCTTCTTATTCTCGATGTCGGAGAGGGCTTTGTCAATGGCTAAATAGCTGGCGTTGGATTTAGGCGCGCAGGAAACATAAATACAGGCCTGGGCCAAAGGTATGCGCGCCTCCGGCATTCCCACAAACTCCGAGATCTGCAAAGCGGCATTGGCCAAAACTAAAGCTAATGGATCGGCATTTCCTACATCCTCGGCAGCCAGGATGCAGATCCTTCTGGCGATAAAACGTGGATCTTCTCCGGCGTAAAGCATCTTGGCCATCCAATACACAGCAGCGTCTGGGTCAGAGCCACGCATGGACTTAATAAAGGCTGAGGCAGTATCATAATGCTGGTCTTCATCATGGTCATAGACCACAGCTTTCTTCTGTATAGATTCCTCGGCCACCTCTAGATTAAAATCAACTGCGCCGTCTTTAGACTTTGGCGTAGTCAAGGCCCCCACCTCCAGAGCATTCAGCGCCCGGCGGGCATCACCCTCACAGACTGACCCTAGGAAACTTAAAACTTTTTTATCTATTTTAATTTTTAAATTTCCCAGGCCTCGCTCTTTATTTTTTATTGCGGCGTTGAGGATCTCACCGATCTCGTTTTCCTTAAGAGCTTTTAATTCACAGACCACCGAGCGCGAGACTAACGGCGCAACAATGGAGAAATAAGGATTATGCACGGTTGCCCCGATCAAAATTGGGTTACCGTCCTCGATATCCGGCAAAAGCACGTCCTGCTGAGCCTTGTTAAAACGATGGATCTCGTCGATAAAAAGAATAGTCTTGGTTCCTGTGGAGCGCAAGCGCTGCTTAGCGGTATTTATCGCCCGGCGCAGCTCTTCGACATTGGAGGTGGTAGCGTTTATAGTGATGTAGTGGGATTTTGTAACGGAAGCGATGCACCAGGCAAGAGAAGTCTTGCCGCAGCCCGGAGGGCCAAAAAGGATAAGCGAGCTCAGGCGATCTGCTTCTATCGCCCGGCGCAGCAGCTTTCCTTTCCCTAAGATATGTTCCTGGCCGACGAATTCATCCAGCGCCTGCGGCCGCATGCGCACAGACAATGGCAGGTCAATGGAAGCGGCCTTCTTTTCCTCAAACAGGTCTATGGGCATAGGATGAAAGCGGTTTCTTTTTTCTATTAATAATTACCCCTCGCCTAAACTGCCCAAAATTCTGTTCCATAATTTTGGGCAAGGCTTCGGGGTATTTTTCTTGCTATGGCATAGCGGGAAAAATAAATCCCCGCAATGTGCCGTCGGAAGGATAGTCTGAACCAAATCTGGTTTCAGGTGGGTGCCTCCCTTGAACGCCAAGGCGTATCAAGAAGTTTTGGCTCCCGTGATAAAGGTGTTGGTTCAACAATTATCGAATTTCCAACGAGCACCGCAGGGATTTATAATTTTATCTGCGTTATAAGTATAACACATGTAAGGGGATAAATCAACCCAGGGAATCGGACCTGCTCCCTACCGAATCTTAGCCCCAAAGCTGTCCGTCAATATCCGGACTACCTCACCATGCACCGGGTTGACTTCAGCCTCCGACAACGTACGCTCATCCGAGCGATAAAGGCAGCTTACCGTAAGGCTGCGGAAGCCTTCGGGTATCTGTTTACCTTTATAATAATCCGCGATCCTGACCTCTCTTAACAACGGACTTCCTTTTTCGTAAAGGCTGGATAAAACGCTCTTTATTGCCAGGTCATCTTTTAAAACCAGGCTGATGTCACGGGTTATCCCGGGATATCTGGGAGGTGAAACAAACTTCTTATTTAAATCCGCGGCCGCGAACACTTTCTCCAAAGAGATCTCGGCGGCAAACACCTCTTTGTTCTTGATGTCAACTCTTGCCAATACACTTTTTTCAAGACTGATCAAGCTTCCTACTTTTTGGCCTCCGACTATGACCTCTATAGCACCTGCTCCGGCGGGGTTGATTTCATATTCCTTTATCCCAAGGCTTAAGAATAATCTTTCCAGAACGCCTTTGATCTCTAGCAGCGAAGCATTTTCTTTTGCCAATCCTTGTTCAAGGAAAAACGATTTTGTCCCGCATAAAACGACGCCTAAAGTCAGCTCTTCTTTCGGGAAATTTTCCGCCTTGGAAAACACGCTGGCTATTTCATAAAGAAAAATAAACTCTTGCTTTTGATTCAGGTTGTACGAAACACAACGCGCCAGGCTCGGGATAAGCGCGGTGCGCATCACCTCCTGCTCTTTGCTTAAAGGATTCATGATCTCAACCGGCTGCTTATCCTGAAGGTCGAACCCCTTTAACAGGTCCTGATCCACCAGGCTGTGGGTTATCGCTTCACTTAAACCCAGCCCAGTTAGGACATTCTTTGTAAGAGCGACTAAATCCCTTGAGCCGCGGGTACTTACCTGGGGCTTGATCGATGGCAAAGTCTGCGGAATGTTCTCAAATCCGTAAATCCTAGAGATCTCTTCGATCAGGTCCTCGGGAAGAGCCACATCTTCCCTGAACATTGGCACAGTCACTGTCATTTTATTTTTCCCGGCAGGCCTTACTCCAAATCCCAAGTGGCTCAAGATCTTCTTTAATTTTTCCGCGGGAATCCTTACATCTAGAATCTTTTCCACTAGCCCCAGATCTAAATTTATGCTTTTAGGTTTGGGCCTGGCTACGCCTAAGCTTTTGGCCAGAATGCATTTTCCTAAAGCCAATTCTTCGATCAATCCGGATGCCTGGCATGAAGAAAATTCCGCGGTCTCAAAATCCACTCCCCGCTCAAAGCGATATGAAGAATCAGTGGATAACCCTAGTTTCTGCCTTCCCCGCCGCACCACCGAGCCGTTAAATACCGCTGCTTCCAATAAAATGTTTTTGGTTCTCTCAGTGACTTCGGTGTCTTTTCCGCCCATCACCCCGGCCACTGCCACCGGCTTAACAAGATCCGCGATGACCAGGATATCTGCGTCAAGCTTACGCTCTACCTGGTCAATAGTGACTAATTTCTCACCATTCTTTGCCCGGCGAACGATGATTCCTTCAGCACCCAGCTTATCCAAATCAAAAGCGTGCAGTGGCTCTCCCCAGGTAAAGAGGCAATAATTAGTGATATCCACCACATTGTTGATGCTGCGGCAGCCGATAAGCTCAAGGCGCTCTTTCATCCACTTTGGCGACGGGCCGACTTTTACCTCGCGGATGATCTTTGCGCTATAATGCGAGCAGTCTTTTCTGTCTTCGATCTTAATGGCAAGTTTGCCCGAAGCCTTATCACACCGGCACTTTGATGCTTTGGCTGATTTTAATTTTGCGCCGGTTATTGCTGCGACTTCCCTAGCGATACCGATAACGCTGAGCCAATCTGGCCGGTTAGAAGTAATCTCCGCCTCAAAGACAAAATCACCATCCTTCTCCTCCACGCCGCCGACTTCTAATCCGGCCATGGTAAGCTTCTGGGCCAACGCTTCAGGCGTAAGTTTGATATCCACGAAATCTTTTAGCCAGTTGTAGGTGAATTTCATATTAAAATTGCTTCAAAAACCTCAAATCATTCTCAAAGAATAATCTTATATCATTAATCCTATACTTAAGCATGGCGATGCGCTCCACACCCATACCAAAGGCAAAACCGGTATATTTTTTGGGGTCTATCCCCACGTGACGGAAAACATTGGGATGGATCATCCCAGAGCCCAGCACCTCAAGCCAGCCTTTTCCACCACACACACTGCAACGTTTTTCCTGATTGCCTGATCCTCTGGTCACCTGATTCCCTTTACAGATAATGCACGATATATCCACCTCTGCCGACGGCTCGGTAAAAGGAAAGAAGTGCGGACGAAAACGCATCTTGATATCGTTTCCAAAGACGCCCCTAGCAAAAGTCTCTAAGGAGCCTTTTAAGTCGGAAAATTTGATATCGGTGTCCACGACAAAGCCTTCGATCTGATGAAACATGAAAGAGTGCGATGCGTCCACCGCATCCGGCCGGTACACTCTACCGGGAACCACTATCGCAAACGGAGGCTTACGCGATTTCATCGCCCGTATCTGCACCGGCGAAGTGTGGCTGCGCAAAAGCAGCTTGGAGTAATCCTTTAAATAGAAGGTATCAAAGGCGTCGCGGGAAGGGTGGTCTAAGGGAATATTTAACCCGGTAAAATTATTGAACTCCGTCTCGATCTCCGGGCCTTCAACGATAGCGAATCCCATCTGGGTAAATATGGCGCAGATCTCATCGATTACCTGGGTCAGGGGATGTATATGGCCAAGCTCCTGAGCGATCCCCGGCATGAAAATGTCATTTACCTGCCCTGATGACGTGGTGCGCCCGCGCTCTGCGCGGGCAGGGTGACTTTGCGACAGCTCATTTTGCTTCTGCCCTACCAACTCATTGATACGGCCCTTAAGGGCATTAACCTCCTGGCCGAACTTTCCCCGCTCCTCTTTAGCCAGCGTGGGGATCAAGCCGGTAAGTTCGGCGATAACGCCCTTCCTGCCCAGATATTTAAGGCGGCAATCCTCCAGTGCCTGAAGAGAGGCGATCGCCTGAATATCAGCGTCTAGCTGCGTTTTGATCGAGTGAATATCCATAAAACGGCAAATACTCCCAATAAGAAAATAATAAAATTTCTTTTATTGCTGCTCGGCACTTCCGTTATCGGACCTCCGCAGGAAATCCTGCGTATGCCTTGAGCATGTATATCCATATCTCCACCATGCTCTGGGCATGCGCGATGAAAAACTCCCACCACCTCTATCTTGTCCCCGGTTTCCCGGTAGCTTCCTGTATGATCAATGCCTGCCGCTAAAGAAGCGCTCATCCATACCCCTAAGGCATCGTCGTAATTATAGACATTTACCCAGGCGAAATTCCCCCGCCGCATCACATCTCCGATGACCTCTCCCTCAAAGGTTATGTTTTTTCCGTCGAAGGACTTGACATTTTTGATGATCTCAGCTACAGAAAGAGTCTGCGCGTAAAGTGCGCAAGGAAGCAGAATCATCGCCAAGAATCCTAATATCTGTAAAATGTTTTTTCTCACTTTTTCCCCTTGACCACCGCAAATATAAATCCCAAGAGCGTGAATATGGAAAGGAATTCCAGGCGGCCTGCCCACATCTGAAAGATATAGACCATTTTAAGCCCATTAGGCATGCCTACGGAAGTGACTCCGCAAGTCAATCCCACATTCGCCGCGGCTGACGTGGACTCAAACAAAGAGTCCAGGAACGGATAGCCGTAAAAAGTCCCCGCGAACGCGCCCAGTACATAAAGCACCAGATAACACAGCGTGATCATAAGCGCGCTTCTGACCTGCTTATCCTCTAAAAATATTTCTTTGATGTGATGAAATTTCTTCACCACGATGGCTTTCTCCGGCATGATGATGCGCTTGATATCTTCGCCTAGCGCGGTAAAGATCACTCCCACCCTGAGCATCTTGATCGCGCCGGTAGTCGAACATACAGCGCCTCCGAGGGCCATGGCAATGATCACCCCCACTATCGCCAAATGGTTCCAGTCTCCCATAAACTGCTGGTCATAGAGGGTCTGAAAGCCCGTGCCGGTGTGGCCGGAGATCAGCTGGTAAAAACCCTTACGGAAAAGCGCTGCGGCATTAGAGTATATCCCAACCTGGCTAAGCCCCACCGCCACGATTCCGAAAGTAGCCATGACCGTGACAAAAAGAGTCACTGTCTCTATATTTTTCAGTATCTCTTTACGGCTTCCCATCCAGATATGATAGTGCAGCTTGAAATTTATCGCGCCCAGGATCATGATCACTATAGTCACGATCTCATAAAAAAAGCTATGGTAATAAAGGATGTTCTGCGACTGCGGACTGAACCCTCCGGTATCAAAGGCAGCCATGAAATTACAGGCGCCGTGAAAGAAAGCGTTCACCGGCCGCATCCCTTCCCAAACCCCCACAAGGCCCAGGGCCAGGGTACCCAACACAAGATAAGTCAAACTGACGATCCAGATAAAACGAGCAGTATTTATGACATTGGGCAGGATTCGCTCATCGCGCGCTTCACCCACATACATCTTGAAGGCACCGCTCATTCCTTTTACAAAAAAAGACAACGCTACAACTACCACCCCCTGGCCGCCGATAAACATGATAAAGTGGCGCCAAAAGTTATGCGCGTAGGAAAGGTGGTCCAGGTCCTGCACCAGCACCAAACCAGTGGTCGCAAATCCTGACATAGCATCAAAACAGGCATCCAGGAAAGATTTCCAATGGCCGCTTAAATATAAAGGAATAGCCCCCAGGATCATGGCCGCAAGCCATGCCAGACTGACCACGATCATCCCGTGCATCCAATTCATATCCTTTTCGGTGAAGCAGAAAACCGTCAGCAAGTAACCACAGATCGTGGAGATAACAAGCCCGATAGTAAAATCAAGAGTGGGGTTAATTTCGCCAAAGCCCAAGCCTATAGCGATAGGCAGGGCCATGGTCAAAGCCAAACCTAAAATGATTTTGCCTAAATAATATCCGATTATCTTTAGATCTTCGAGGCGGGGTTTTAGGATCATAACTTCCAGGTCAATGCCAGGCAGATAATAAACGCCGCCAGCATTATAGCAAGGGTATAGGCGATTTCGGTGACAATACCTAAGGTTATGTTTAAGGGGATATTGATTCTCATTTTAGAGTTTGCCGGCTAAAAGATTCAAGAGCTGCGGCTCATTACCGATAAGAGTAATGGCAATGACGTCGTCGCCGTTTCTAAAAACAGTGTCTCCTTTAGGGACAATGACCTCCTCGCCGCGCAATACCGAAACAATGACCGAGTCCGGAGGCAGCTTGATGCTTTTTAACTCTTTTCCAACTACGGGGGAGTCTTCAGGAAGGTCCAGGCGCACGATAGCCAGTTTGCCCCGCTTAAAACTCATGAGATTTACGAAATCCGAAAACGATACTTCTTCCTCGATGACTTTGGCGATGATCTTGGTGGAGTCAACCGGCACGTCAATGCCTAGCTGGGTGAAGGTATGCTCGTCTCCGGGGTTGTTCACCCGGCCGACAGTACGATGCACGTTAAAACGCTCCTTGGCCAGCTGGCAGATAATCAGGTTGTCCTCATCGTCGCCGGTGACCGCGGCCAGGACATCCGCGCGCTCGATACCCGCCTCTTCAAGCACGGCCGGCTCGCATCCATCGCCGTTGATCACCAGCGCCTCCAGCTCCCGGGCCATCTCTTCGCAAAGCGTTTTATCTTTTTCCACCACGCTTACGGTGTGCTTGCTGGCGCAAAGCCTTTTGGCAAGGTAATACCCGATCTTTCCCGCGCCCACAATTATAATATACATAATCAGCCCCTATTTAAGTTGAAAACGTCCGCGGACCTTGTCAAGGCTTGCGACCTTGACTACCGCCATGAGCGTATCCTTATTCTTAAGCAGCGTATGCGCTTCCGGGATAATGATCCCGTCCATCCTTTTGATGGCAACCACCAGGAACTCTCCCGGCATATTGATGTCTTTGATGTGCTGGCCGGCGAGTGAGTCCTTGACTTCGATCTCGATGACTCCCAGGTCCTTGGATTCGATCAGATAGCTGGAAAACCGGCTTTCGATGATCTTATCCCGCAGCATGGATGAGAAAAGCATCGTTCCACTGATGATGTCAAGGCCTAGCGCGGTATAAATATGCGCGCGCTGCGGGTCATAGACACGGGCAAAAACTTTGGGCACCTTGAATATCTTTTTGGCGACCTGCGCGCAGATCAGGTTAGTGTTGTCGCCGTTAGTCACCGCACAAAAAGCGTCGGCCTTTTCAATGCCCGCCTGTTTCAAAAGCTCCAGGTCAAAGCCGTTGCCGACGGACATTACCCCGTTAAAAGAACCGCCCAGCCGGTCGAACGACGCGCGGTTTCTATCAATGACCACCACGTTATGGCCTTCTTGGGCCAAAAGCTTGGACAGCTCCGCCCCTACCCTGCCGCAACCTACGATTAGAATATACATTTTATCCCTTGGCTAATTCTACCAGTTTCTTAAATGCCGCTGCATCTTTCACTGCCAGATCCGCCATGATCTTACGGTCCAAAGTGATCTTAGCTTTCTTTAAGCCGTTAATAAACCTGCTGTAGGTGATGTCATTTAAACGGCAGGCTGCGTTGATGCGCACTATCCACAATGAACGGAACTCGCGTTTCTTGACCCGCCTGTCCCTGTAAGCGTAGACCTTCGCATGCTGAAGCGCGCGCTTGGCCTGCTGATACTGCTTGCTGCGGTCGCCCCAAAAGCCTTTCGCGGCCTTAAGCGTCCTCTTCTTGCGCCGTCTCGTCGCTACACTGTGTTTGATCTTTGCCATTTTACTTTTCTCCTATCCGTACGGTAACATGCTTTTAATAAACGCCGTGGTCTTCCTGTCCCCCAGGGTGTCCGCCCGGCGAAGCTTGCGGATCCTCTTGGATTTTTTGCACGTTGCAAGGTGGCCCTTGCCGCAGTGCGAATATTTTACTTTTCTTTTTTTGGTCAGCCTAAAGCGTTTTGCCACGCCTTTTTTGGTCTTTAATTTTGGCATTAATTCTCCTCTTTTGTTTTATTTCTCCCGACTCATAAAATGTCCTCACTTAGCTTTTCTTTCATCCCCCCTTGCTTTCTTACGAAAGCAAAACAGGGGGGATAAGTTCGCCCAAACAACTTATGTTCGCTCACTTCATTCGCTCCATAAGTTGTGGGCTCACTTAGGCGTTAGCACGAAAGACATGATCCTGCCTTCCATGCTCGGATTCTTCTCTACTGTGCCGTCGGACTGCGTGTCGGCGATAAATTTATCCAGGATCTTTCTTCCTATGTCGATGTGCTCCATCTGCCTTCCGCGGAAGAACATGTTCACTCTTACCTTGTCATTTCTCTTTAAAAACTCAGACGCATGCTTGACCTTGGTCATATAGTCATGCTCGTCGATATTCGGTTTAAGGCGGATCTCTTTTAATTTGCTCTGCTTTTGGTGTTTCTTGGCCTCGCGCTCCTTCTTTTCCTGATCGTACTTGAACTTGCTGTAATCGATGATGCGGCATACCGGCGGCACGGCCGTGACTGCCACCTCGACTAAATCCAGCTCATACTGGTTTGCCAGGTCAAGTGCCCGCTGAATAGAAACCACTCCCAGCTGCCCACCGTCGGGGCCGATCAGACGGACCTGCGCGACACGGATCTTTTCGTTGATGCGGATAAAATTTTTTATAGCCAGCCTCCTTTGAATTTTGCGCATACGGCCAAAGCAAACGCTCCTGACGGGATGCCGTCAGTCGCAGCACTATTGGCGTTGTGCGATTTGCTGTTTAATACTTTCTATGAACTGGGCCAAAGGTTGTGCCCCCTTGTCCCCAACACCTTTTATTCTCACTGCCACCGCTTCCTGCGCCGCCTCACGCTCACCTACCACTAGGACATAAGGGATCTTGTTTACCTCGGCGTTGCGGATCCTTTTATTCAAAGTCTCGTTGCTGTCATCGATTGAAACGCGGATCCCCTCGTCCAGCAAAGCCTTCTTTACTCCTGCCGCGTAGGCGCTAACTGTATCTTTGATAGGGATCACCACCACCTGTTCCGGAGAAAGCCACAAGGGCAACTCGCCGTTATAATGCTCTAGTAATGCGCCGATAAAACGCTCTAAGCTGCCCAGCAAAACCCTGTGCAGCATGACCGGCTGCTTTTCAAGTCCATCGGAATCAATATAGGCCAGGTTAAACCTTTTAGGCAGCGCAAAATCGCATTGTATTGTCGCGCACTGCCAGGAGCGCTTCAGCGCGTCCTTTAATTTAATGTCGATCTTGGGGCCGTAAAACGCGCCGTCCCCCTCGTTGATCTCATAACGCAGGCCCTTAGCTTTTAAAGCGTCCTCCAAAGCATCAGTCGCCCTCTGCCAATCCTCAAGGCTGCCGATATATTTTTCCGGCCGGGTGCTTAATTCTATCCCCACATCATTAAAGCCGAAGACCTTCATGGTCTCAAAAACAAAATCGATGATTGCCTTTATTTCATCTTCTAATTGTTCCGGCAGGCAAAAAATATGCGCGTCATCCTGAGTGAATCCCCGGACACGCAAGAGCCCATGCAAAACCCCGGCTTTTTCGTGACGGTAGACCGTGCCCAGCTCAAAGTACCTAATAGGTAAAGCCTTGTAACTACGGGTCTTTGATTTATAAATCAAAATATGCCCGGGGCAGTTCATCGGCTTGATCACGCTTTCTTTATCATCTATTTTAAAGATGTACATGTTCTCTTTATAATAGTCATAATGGCCGCTGGCCTTCCAAAGCTGGGCCTGCATGATATGCGGGGTGATCACCAGATCATATCCGCGCTTTAAGTGCTGCTCCTTTTCATAATCCTCGATGATCTTGCGTAATATCGCGCCTTTAGGATGATAAAAAACTAACCCGGCACCCGCCTCTTCATGATAGATATCAAAGAACCCTAATGCGGGCCCAAGTTTTCTGTGGTCGCGCTTCTTAGCTTCTTCCAGATTCTTTAAATATTCGTCTAATTCTTTTTGAAAAAGAAAACAGG
Organism: uncultured Planctomycetales bacterium; assembly: GCA_964354795.1. Lineage (GTDB taxonomy): Bacteria > Omnitrophota > Gorgyraeia > Gygaellales > Profunditerraquicolaceae > JAPLLR01. The sequence goes on from CAYHBB010000004.1 coordinate 14,869, forward strand.
TGCCGTAGATCCTCTGCAGCATGGGGTTAGTCTCTATCCCGTGCCAATACGCTCCGGCAACTGACAACAACTTAAAAGCTTTTACCTCGCCGGTCGAGCCCACATGCGGCCCTCGGCATAAATCTGTAAAACTGTTTCCCGTTTGATAAATGGAGGCCTTCTCGTCGCCCAAGCCCTTGATCAGGTCTATTTTGTAAGGCTCGGCCATTTTGGCGAATAAATCAAGTGCCGCCTGCTTGCTTAATTCTTCACGCACAAAGGGCTCATTTTTAGCGATGATCTCGCGCATCTTGGCCTCGATCTTGGCTATATCCTCGTCAGTAAAAGGCTCTTTCTTATCGAAGTCATAGTAAAACCCGTCTTCGATGGAAGGGCCGATGCCAAGTTTTGCCTCAGGCCAGATTTCCTTTACCGCCTGAGCCATGATGTGCGAACAAGAGTGTCGTAGAGTTGAGAGATCCATGGGTTCTTTTACCCTTTGCCTACCGTAAAACTATCGCAAAATTCAATGGGCGCTACTGGACTCGAACCAGTGACCTTTGCGATGTCAACGCAACGCGCTAACCAACTGCGCCAAGCGCCCGAAATATTTCAAATACTTAAATTTAAAGCTACAAATAGCATGCAAAATTGCCCCTCGCCTAATCGCCACAAAATTCTGTTCCATAATTTTGTAGCAGGCTTCGGGACGTGTTTGCCTATAATTTAATCTATGGCAAACACTGGGCAAGGAGGGAGTTGAACCCTCACGGCCTTACGGCCAAAGGATTTTAAGTCCTTCGTGTATGCCATTCCACCACTTGCCCTCAATGAGGCCACACTTTATGGAAGCCCCATGATGGGCGACATAAAGTGTATGGCCGAATTGATCCCGCCGAATGCCAGCAAAATTTATGAAAGAAATTTTGCGGCGCCTATGAGGCGGGATAAACGGCATAACCTTTACCCCTCGTGTATTCACCCCTCGTGTAAACGCTTGTCAATTCCTGTGGGGTGCCTCAGAAATTGACTGCGCACACTTCGGGGTAATTTGCCTTGAGGAGAATTCATCAAATTAAGGCGCGGACCGGATTCGGACCGGTGTATAACTGTTTTGCAGACAGTTGCCTTACCACTTGGCTACCGCGCCGTATTTTACAGAACCTTCTTTACTTCTTTGATTATTTCCTCGACGTCCGCCAAGCAGCCGACTCCCGTCTTGCCACAGGCAAGCTTGCCGGTTCGCGGCTGTATAAATCTATAACCCAAAGACTTAAGTTTCTGGATGTTTCCCTGGGTGATCTTATTTACGTACATATTCTCGTTCATCGCCGGAGCCAACAACACCGGCGACCTTGTGGCGCAGATCACGCAGGTCAGCAGGTCATCGCAGATCCCGCCGGCAACTTTCGCGATCACATTGGCAGTCGCCGGAGCTACCAGCACACAATCCGCCTTATCGGCAAGAGAAATATGCTCTATCTCCCAGCTTTCGGGTGCGTCAAATAATCCACAGTACACATTGTTGCCCGAAAGGCTTTGAAAAAGAACCGGCTTGATCAGCTCCTGTGCCTCCTGAGTCATCACCACTGTGACGCTACACCCCTCAGCCCTAAGCTTGCGCACGATATCGCAGGCTTTATATATGGCCACGCTAGCGCTAACCCCCAATATTACATTCCTGCCCTTAGCCACCTTAATCCACGCTCTTTACTTTCTTCCACTGCAGCTTTCCCTCGACGATTTCCTGCAGCGCCACAGTAGAAGGCTTCATATCTAAGGGTGCGCTTACCATCCTGGGCTGGCCCTCAGCGATCTCCAGCGCCCGACGGGAAGCCAAAATCACCAATTTATAAACCGATTCGCGAGTATTGCTTTTATCCAAAAGCTTTTCCAAAGCCACGTACCCCATCAGCTACCTCCTTCCGCAGAAAGCGGAACACCAGCCTATCCTTTAAGGCTGGGTGTAAAGCAGAAAGCGGAACACCAGCCTATCCTGCCCAGAATGGGCGCACTTGGCAATCCTTTATGCCAAGGTGCATTAACCCCAGAGGGGTAGCCCTTCCTATACCTTTTAAGGAAGGGACTAAGGAAGGGGCTAAGGCCAGGTGCCTTATCTATCTTTCAATAGTTTTTATTTTGCTTACCGTAAAATAACTACAAAATTAACACATCTCTTCCAAAATTATCCTTCTTAATTCTCTGACCGCCCGCTCCAGATTTTTATTTACGATAGTATAATCGTAATGCCGCGAGCTGTTAAGCTCGATCTTAGCCAGCCTGAGCCGCCTGGCTATCTCTTCCCTTTTGGTCTTCTGGCAGCGTTTCTCAATCCGCTGGCGCAGCGTTTTTAGCGAAGGCGGTAGAACGAAGATGGTGGCACAGTTACGCGGGAAAAGCCGCTTTACCCCGAGCGCTCCCTTTAAATCCAGGCACAAAATAATATATTTACCCTGCTCCAGATGCTTGCTGACAAAGCTCCTGGACGTCCCATAATAATAACCCAAGTACTTCGTCCATTCAAGAATTTCTTTCGCCTTAAGCCTGCGCTTAAAATCCGCGGCTTTCAAGAAAAAATAGTCCCGGCCATGCCTTTCCCTGGAGCGCTTCGGCCGGGTGGTAAAAGATACAGACTTGGTAAATTTTCTCTTAAGTGAAACGTCTTCCAGCAGCTTGTCCCGCAGCGTTGTCTTACCCGATCCCGACGGCCCGGATATGACGAATATTTTGCCCCGTTTATTCAATGTTCTGCACCTGTTCGCGGATCTTTTCGATCTGGCTTTTCATCTCGACCACCGTGGATGACACCCCTACATCAAAAGATTTGGCGGCCAGGGTGTTTGCCTCGCGCTGCATCTCCTGGGCGATAAAATCCAATTCCTTGCCTACCGGCCCGGACTTGGACAGCTTATTTTTGAAATTACGGATATGAAAGGTGAGCCTTTCTATTTCCTCGGCCACATCGCTTTCTTTCAAAAATGAGGTCCTCTCATCATCGGTCACAAGCATAGCCAACCTGGCTTTCACCGCTACTTTATAGCGCTTCTTTATCGCCTCAAGCCTTTGCCACAACATCTGTGCCCGGCTCTTTAAAAAATCATGCATTGCCTGGCCTTCTTTGCGCCGAGTCTTAGTCAGATCATCGAGCGCCCCTTTAAGCAAGGCCCTTAAGTGCGGCCAAATACTGGTTTTAGGAAAATCATGCTCCTCCAAAGACAGCACTCCCGGCAGATGGATCAAGGTATTGATGCTGATATCGTCTTTGATATGGAACTCTTTGCCCATATGCTTAAAAGTGGTCAGGTAGTTTCTCAAAAGCTGTTTATTTACGTGCACGTGGCTCGACTTGCTACCTGAGATATTCACCGCGCAGATCAGCCTGCCGCGCTTGATCTTACCCTCGATCTGGCTTTTTAATTTATCTTCCAGGGAGAGAAATCCGTCGGGAAGATGAAGCACCGCCTCCAGGAACTTGTGGTTGGTGCTGCGCAATTCCACTGATATTTTTCCGAATGGGATGATCTCTTTTTCCCGGCCGCCGAAACCAGTCATACTGTTCAACATATTCTTATGCCCACACTTTCTTTTTGTGATCTTTCGCCACTATTTCTTTGGTCGGATACAGATCTACGATAATTTCGTCGGGGTCAAGCCACAACTTGATCTCGCGCTCCGCCTCCAAGTCATCACTTGAGACATGGATCACGTTTTCATACACCCCGTGAGTTGTGATCCTTCCGTACGAGCCGCGAATGGATGTGGGATCCGCCTCTTCCGGGTTAGTGGAGCCGACCAGCTCCCGGCATTTCTTGATCGCGTCATTTCCCCAATAGACCAGGGCCATGACTTTCTTGCGGCCATGAAGCTCCCCCTGCAAATACTTTAACAGCTCGTCGAAAAACGGCTTATCCTGCAGGTGCACATAATGCTCCTTAGCCAGCGTTTCGGAAACCCGCACCATCTTCGCCGCCACGATCTCAAGCTTGGTCTCCGAAAGCCGCGTTAGAATATTTCCGGTAAGCGACTTCTTAAGGCCGTCGGGCTTGATGAGGATCAATGCTGCCTGACTCATTTAGTTCCCCCCTCTGATGACGTTAGTAATACGTTCCAGGTCTTCCTGTGAATAGAATTCGATCACGATGTGCCCGCGTTTTTTGCGCTTGGTAATACGCACCTTGGTCGCCAGCGCATGCTGAAGCGCTTCCTCCAGTACCGCAATCACCGGTTCCCGCTGCACTGACGCGCCGGCTTTGCGCTTTATTCCGACGGGCCTGCGGGTCTTGATCAGGCTTTCCAGTTCCCGCACTGACAAACCTTTAGAAATGATCTCCTGCGCGAATTTTCTTTGCAGGTTGATATCTTCGATCTCGATCAGCGCCCGGCCGTGCCCATAGCTGATGCGGCCGTTCTTAATTTCCATCTGGATCTCATGGGGAAGTTTTAAAAGCCGCATGGTGTTGGAAATGGTCACCCGGGCTTTTCCTAAGACTTCACTTATGGCTTCTTGAGTCATGTGAAATTTTTCCATCAAGTGCTGATAAGCGTGAGCTTCTTCGATGGGGTTTAATTCCTGGCGCTGAATATTTTCAATTAACGCGATCTCCAGAGAATCAACATCCTCCACATTTCTTACTAAAATTGGTATCTCTTTGAGCCCCAATGACTTAGCAGCACGCAAACGCCGCTCCCCGGCGATCAATTCAAAATTATCGCCCGAACGCCTGACCAACAACGGTTGGATCACGCCCTTTTCCCGGATGGATTGCGCCAGGTCCTTGATGCTAGCCTCGTCAAAATCCTCACGCGGTTGAAAAGGATTCGGCCGGATCTGCTCGACGGAAACATAAAGAACTTCTTCCTTATGCTCCACCTCCTGCTTCTGAGGTATCAACGCGCCGATACCTTTTCCTAACGCTCTACGATGTTCCATAATCTATGCTCCTTCCGGCAATATATTACTTGGTGTCACTGGCAAGCCTAAAATCTCTTTACACAACTCTTCATATTTTTGCGCGCCCAGCGAATCTTTGTCATATAGTACAATTGGTTTCCCAAAGCTGGGCGATTCCGTCAAACGAATATTACGCGGAATCACGCTCTGATAAACTTTGTCTTTAAAATGGCTGCGTACTTCCTGAATCACCTCTTTGGTGAGATTAGTTCTAAAGTCCGCCATAGTCAGAAGCACGCCCTCCACCTGTAAACCTGTATTAATATTATCCTTCACAAGTTTAATGGTATTATGGAGTTGCGTTAATCCTTCTAGAGCGTAATATTCGCACTGCACCGGTATTATTACTGAATCCGCAGCACCCAAACCATTGATGGTCAGCAATCCGAATGACGGCGGAGAATCAATGATGATGAAATCAAAGCTCTCCCGCTCTTTTTGCAGTGCGCGTTTTAATCTATACTCGCGGCCTAAAGCTCCCACTAATTCCACTTCCGCTCCGGTCAAGTCGAGATTCGCCGGAGCTAATAAAAGATTGGGTATAGCTGTAGGTTGGAGTATACTTTGGATCTCCTGCTCTTCCAGGAGAACATGGTAGGTGCTTTTTTGGACATTATGTTTATTGATCCCCATTCCACTGGTGGCATTAGCCTGCGGATCCAAATCAATAAGCATGACTTTCTTGCCAAGGACAGCCAGATAGCTAGCGATATTTATCGCCGAGGTGGTTTTACCTGTGCCACCCTTCTGATTACAAATCGATATTATTTTACCCATTATTTTTTGTGTATTACAAATGCGCGGCTTTTAGAATTAAGGCTCGACAGTTTTTCCGCTAATACACGAAGCTTATCATATTCAATATCACGATAATTCTCTAGTTTGTACATTACCATCTCACGCCAAACACTATATGCCTCAAATTTTTTCTGATTTTGTAATAGGTATTTGTCAAAGTGATCTACGACAAGTTTTAATTCATCTATTCTTGTAATCTTATATATTACAGAGGGTTTTGTGTGCCCAGATTTTTGACCTTCTTTAGATTCCTTTACCTCATAAATATTACCCAAGTAGCCAAAGAATTGACGCAAATCTTCGATAATCTTCCGGCTATCTGCTCTTTGCTTAATACTGAAAATCAGGCCAAAAGTACCCCCTGATCTGCTGTAGGTAAAGGCAGCCTCTCCATCGCAAAAACCTGTTACGTACCAAGGGTCTAGCATTCTTGACCAGCTTTCAAAATGTTACAGTCAGCCCATTTTCACGGGGAACCCCGCTCTCCATTTACTACCACTATTATCTTAAAAACAGGTGTTTTGTCAAGAATTTATTTCAGGGTAACCCGCACTTTGGCCGGCTTTGCGCCAGGCATGCCAAACAACCCCTTTTTCTCTTCGGAGAGCACTTCTATCTTCACCTTGTTGCGCGGAAGCTGCAAATCACTTAAGGCTGCTTTAACCGCCTCTTCAACGGTCTTGCCTTCAATTTCAATACTCATTTTTCTTCTTCTCATCCTTACTTTGCGCGCATGACTTTAAACTGGTAGGCCATCATCAGCGTACTGTTCACTACCCAGTACAACACCAGGCCAGCCGGTAAAGAATAGAAAAACACCAAGAACATCACCGGCATAATTATCATCATAATTTTCTGTTGCTGAGCAGTGCTGGAATCGCTGCACTGTTTCACAGTGGACATTTTCTGCTGTAGAAACATTCCTATGGTCATCAGAATAGGCAATATATTAACTTCTTTGATTCCTAAAACTGGTATTGCCTGCGGCAAGGTAAACAGCCGGTCAGGCATGGATAAATCTTTGATCCACAGGAATTCTGCACCTCGCAAAGCCACTGAGCGCATCAGCACCTGATACAAGGCAAATAGTATGGGCATCTGCAAAAGCATAGGCAGACAGCCACCCAAAGGATTGACTTTATGCTCTTTGTAAAGCGCCATGGTTTCCTGGTTCAACTTTTGAGGATTGTCTTTATACTTCTTGCGCAGCTCCTCAATCTTTGGCTGCAGAATTTGCATCTCTTTCATAGAGCGCATTTGTTTAAGAGTAAGAGGGAAGAGTACTAGAAAAACCAATACGCTAAGAAGTATAATTGCCCAACCCCAGTTGCCCACCAAACGCTGGATAAACTCCAAACTCTGAAGGATTGCCTGGCCAAAGAAATCAAATATTCCGTAATTTATCACTGCGCCCCACTGCCGATTTACACCGTTAATAACCTGCAACTGCTGTGGCCCTAAATAGATACGAAATTTAAGCTTAAGTGGAAGCCCGGGTGCTGCGGTTAGATCCTTTAGGGTCAGACCGACCTCAGACTCCTGTACGCTAAGCTTACGTACATAGGCCCCGGCGTTGCCGTCAACCATCTCGATAATAGCGCAGAAATACCGGTCGCGCACTGCCAAAAACTTTACATTGCTCCAAGACATTTCCTTTTTGCCGTTTTCTTGAATCACTTTCTCATTAGTCGCGGCTGTTACATTTAAATAAGTAGTGTCAATAGACTTTGGGGTAAAATCCAAAACCCCCAAAACTAAAGGCAGATCCAGCTTGATAGGAGCTCCAGAATTATTCTGAACCTCAACCTCTAAATCTATGGTATAATTAGCGTTAGAGAAAATATACTTTTTAGTGATCAATAATTCTCTATCCTTATGAATAAAAGTCGCGGTGTTAGCGGTCAAGCGCTCTTTACTGAAAGCTTCCTTGCCAGCTAAGGCAAATCCAGATTTTAAATTATACCTATAATCCTGGAAAGCTTTAAAAGTAACATTCTTTATAGCTGCGGATTCTTCAATAAAATCTACATCAAATTTTTCCTGGGGGAAATTAAGCAGGGTGGAGGGAGCAGATTGGACAGATGCCGGGGTTACCGCAGACACTTGCGTTGGCGCTTGCGCAGCCATGGTTCTGGCGGCCTGGCTGCCTTCAGGAGCAATATTTGCTACAACCTGTTGGCTCACAGGCTTTTGCGTCTTAGATACCAAGGTACCCCAACCAACTAGAACCGCTAAAGATAAGACTACTGCTAAAAATAAACGTTTTTCCATAGGTTAATTTACCGGGTCAAACCCGGTTCTTCCCGAATAGGGATGGCAATGCATCAGCCTGACAAAAGCCTTAAAACCACCCCTGTAAAAGCCGTATTTTGAGATAGCTTGCAAGGCGTATTCAGAACAGGTGGGATTAAACCGGCAGGCGACCGGCATCATATGCCTGATCGACCCCTGATACACGCGGATAAGTAAAATGGAGAGTCTCGCCAGCATCAGCGGGAGATTTTTTTACGGCCTTTTTGGCGGCGGCGCTTTAAAACGTCCCTTCCGTGGCGGCTTTTCATACGCTTGCGAAACCCATGCTTGCGCTTGCCGACAATATTTGTCGGCGTCTTTAAATTTTTCTTCATTTTTTGCTTTCTGCCTGCCAAAAACAGGCGTAATAGTGTAAAAACCCGCCGGAAAGACTTTCCCGACGGGGAAATGGGCGTCTTGCCCTTACAAATTCTAAAAGTTTATTGATTATAACATAACGTCGCACGATGTCAACACTTACGTGCGTAAATAAATCCAAACTTTAGCGAGCAAAAATTTTTGTTGACCTGCTACGGGTTTGATGTATAATGCCAAGGCTTAAGCATACAATTGTTACCGCCTTTTATTTATTTTGTCTTGCTCTTAGTTATGTTTTGTGTTAACGTAGTAACGATAATTTAACCCTTTTGATTTTCCACAGAGTTATTCAAGATGTGGATAAGTTGTGGATAGCCCGAACATGCCCGAAACCATCAAGGCCTGGCAACTAGCGCAGGCCTGCCTTAAAGATAAATTAGGAGCAACGGTTTTTGATACCTGGATTGCGCCCCTCAAGGCGAAATCCGGGGGCCAGAACTCCCTTACCTTGGAAGCGCCCGATACTTTTTTCAAAGACTGGGTGGAAAAACACTACCGCCCGGCAATAGAAGAGAGCCTTGGCAACTGCGGGGCAAAGAAAAAAATCACTCTTGAGCTGGAAATCGGCTCGCCGGAAAAAATCACTCCCGAAAAAATCCCAGTTCCCGCAAACCCGGCAAAAACTCATGAGAGTTTCGGATATTTAAAATTAAATCCGCGTTATACTTTTGAAAATTTCGTGGTCGGGCCATCAAACCGCCACGCCCACGCCTATTGCCTGGCCACCGCGGAGTCTCCGGCCAAAGCTTACAACCCTTTATTTATTTACGGCTCGACCGGCCTTGGCAAAACTCACCTGATCCAATCAGTCTGCCACCATATCAAAAATAAAGTGGGGGGGAATTTAAAGATCTGCTATCAACCTTCGGAAAAATTCACCAACGAGCTTATTGACGCTATCCAACACCACTCAACCGCGGCCTTCCGCCAGAAATACCGCAACCTCGACGTGCTGGTTTTAGACGATATACATTTTATCGCCGGTAAGAATTCCTCGCAGGAGGAGTTTTTCCACACCTTCAACACCCTTTACGACGCGCACAAGCAGATAATTCTTTCCTCCGACCGGCCGCCCAAAGAGATCGCTGATCTGCAGGAGCGCCTGGTTTCCCGCTTCGGATGGGGATTAGCTGTGGATGTCCAGCCGCCGGACCTTGAGACGAGGGTGGCGATCCTGAAAAAGAAGATCGAGCGAGAGCCGGTCAGTGTATCCGACGATGTGATATTTTTTATCGCCGGGCTGGTCTTGACCAATATCCGGGATCTGGAAGGCGCGCTGGTCAGAGTCATGGCCTACTCTTTAATGGAAGAAAAGCCCATCACTTTAGATCTGGCTAAAGAAGCGCTGAAAGATCTATTGAAAGAAACCAAAAAACTGATCACTATAGATTTCATCCAGCGCTGCGTTGCGGAAGAGTTCGGTATATCCCTACATGACCTCAAGGCCCGGCGCAGGAATAAAAATATTGTGCTTCCCCGTCAAATCGCCATGTACTTGAGCCGGGAAATGACGGATCTATCCCTACCTGAAATAGGGAATTATTTCGGCGGCAAGGACCATACCACGGTTTTATACTCTTATACTAAGATAAAAGGGGAACTGGTTAAAAATGGAACGCTTAAAGAGCGCCTGGAAGGAATACGACAGATTATTAAACAGTAATCCAAAGGTTATCTAAAGGTTGTCTTTTGGTTAAGTATAGTGAATTTATTTAAGTTATAAAGTTTTCAACAGAACTATAACCTGATTACTACTATTACGATTTAAATATCTTTATACTAAATAGAAGGAGAAAGAAAAAATGAAATTTAAGGTGGGAAAAGAGGTTTTATTAAATGGAATCCAGACTGTACAAAACGTGATCACCACAAAATCCGCGTTACCTATACTTTCCCATATACTTATAGAGACCTATCAAGATAAGTTGAAATTGACAGCTACGGATTTAGATATAGGAATAAGCTGTGTAATACCTGTGGATATCCAAGAGCCCGGGGCGATCACGATTCCGGCAAAAAGATTCAGCGATATTATTAGGGAGTTACCAGGGGACCATGTAAGTATGACTACTAAAAAGAATAATCTAGTGACCATAGAGACAGAGAGTTGTCAGTTTAAGATTATGGGTTTGGCGCGGGAGGAATTTCCTAGATTGCCGGAGTTTAAGGATAAAGAAGTGGTGATAATGGGGCAGGATGTTTTAAAAGAGATGTTGACTTTGACTTCTTTTGCCGCGTCATTTGATGAAACACGGTATATTTTAAACGGGATATTGTTTAGGATCAATAAAAATGTTTTGACTTTGGTGGCTACCGACGGAAAGCGCCTGGCGGTCATAGATAGAAAAATCAGCCAGGGTATTGATAAGGATATAAGTTTGATCGTCCCTATAAAAACTATTCATGAGTTAAGTAGGAATCTGGCCGAGGACGGTGAGATATCTATTGTCTTAGGGGCGAATCAGGTGTTATTTGAAATGGGTGAGATCGTGGTGATCTCCCGCTTGATCGAAGGAGAATTTCCTGATTATAAACAGGTCGTTCCTGGGCCTTCAGAAAACAAGATAAAAGTTGACCGTACGCAATTTTTGCTGGCGGTAAAGCGTGCGGCATTGCTTTCCACCCCGGATTATCAGGCAGTAAAATTCGAGGTCTTTAAGAACAAGCTGGTGGTTTCCAAATCCACCCCGGACATAGGCGAATCGCATGAAGAGGTGGCTATAGAGTATTCCGGTAAGGAGATGGTCATTGGTTTTAACCCCAATTACCTGATAGATGTCTTGAAAAATTTTGCGTTTGACACGGTAGAGCTTGAGCTTACTGATGGGGAGAAGCCCGGAGTGATACGTAGCAACGGGTACGTATATGTTGTGCTGCCGATGCGACTTGGATAAGTATTACCCCGCCTCGTAACATGTGCCAAAATTCTCTCCGTCCCATTAGGGGACTTCGATAATTTTGACACACTCGGCGGGGTTAATTCCGGCATATAAGTTACGTCGTCCCGTCTAGCGGGACTCCGTAACTTATGCCGTCATTAATGGAACGGATCAAGGATACTCTTCAAAACGTTTTTAAGGAATTAGTGGCTAAAAAAAGCTCTCCCGGGGGCAATACTCCTGAGGACTGGCTAAAAAAAGCCTTGACAAAAAGAGAGCTTGAGCATATAAAGTTTAATTATTTCCGTAAGGGTATCCTCGGGGTCAAGGTGGATTCCTCAAGCTGGGTTTACAAGTTCACTTTGGATAAGGCCAAGATACTTACTAAGCTGCAAAAGTGCTCAGCCGAGGTCAAGGATATCCATTTTCGTATCGGAGAAGTGACATAATTATGGCTAAAGGCAAAACAAAAAAAGACCAGATCAAAAAAGCACCGCTTGCGCAGGAAAAGGCGGATAAAACCGCCGGAACTGGTGGGGATAAGAAATACGACGCCACAAGTATCCAGGTCTTAGAGGGTATTGAGGCGGTTAGGCTGCGCCCGGCAATGTACATAGGCGATACTTCCGTCCGCGGCCTGCACCATCTGGTTTACGAAGTCGTGGATAACAGTGTTGACGAGAGCATGGCCGGCTATTGCGATAATATTGAGGCCGAGGTGCATGAAGATAACAGCGTCACGGTCATTGACAACGGCCGCGGTATTCCGGTGGATATGCATAAGACCGAGAAGAAGCCGGCGGTGGAGGTGGCCCTGACTACTTTGCATGCCGGAGGTAAATTTGATCATCGTAGTTACAAGGTCTCCGGAGGATTACACGGCGTGGGTGTCAGCTGCGTCAACGCGCTTTCTGAATGGCTGGAAGTGGAGGTAAAGCGCGACGGTAAAGTCTATCACCAGCGTTACGAGCGCGGCAAGACTGTTTCCAAGCTGACCGTGATCGGCAAAAGCAGCTCAACCGGCACCAAGATCACTTTTAAGCCGGATAAGACCATTTTTAGCAAGATCGAATACTCCTGGGACATACTGCAGCAGCGCTTAAGGGAATTAGCATTTTTAAATAAGGGCCTTAAGATCAAGCTTTCCGACGAGCGCAGCGAAAAAGAGGCGGTTTTCCAGTTTGACGGCGGGATCGTCACTTTTGTGGAATACCTGAACAAAAACAAGAACTCCCTGCATAATAAGGTCGTTTATTTTACCAAGACTCAGGATGATGTGGTGTTGGAAGTCGCCCTGCAGTATAACGACGCCTATGCCGAGACGGTATTTTCCTTTGCCAACAATATTAATACTATCGAGGGCGGTACGCACTTATCCGGTTTTCGCTCCGCGCTCACCCGCGCCATAAATCAATATGCTAAGGCAAAGAACCTTTTAAAGGACGATATCGCTATCAGCGGAGATGACGTGCGCGAAGGCTTGACCGCGGTAGTCAGCGTCAAGGTGCCTAATCCGCAGTTTGAAGGACAGACTAAAACTAAATTAGGTAATTCTGAGGTCGAAGGCCTGACCGCATCTTCAAGCCTTGAGGCCTTAAGCAGCTATTTTGAAGAGAACCCGTCGGTAGCCAATAAGATCGTAGATAAAGTCATTATGGCTTCGCGGGCGCGTGAAGCCGCGCGCAAGGCAAGAGAACTTACCCGCCGCAAAGGCGCGTTGGAAGGCGCGGGCCTGCCGGGAAAGCTGGCAGACTGCTCGGAAAGAGACGCGGCTTTATGTGAGCTTTATATTGTCGAGGGAGATTCCGCAGGCGGATGTTGGTCGGGAGAGACGAAAATTGCGCTTACCGACGGGCGCAACGTTTCTTTTAAAGAGCTAGTCAAGGAAAATAAGCAAGGCAAGAAGAATTTTTGTTATACCATGCTCGATAATGGGCATATCGGTATTACTCCCGTACTAAATCCAAGAATAACCAAAAGAAACGCAGAGGTGCTTAAAATTATTTTGGATAATGGGGAGGAGCTTAGGTGTACCCCAGATCATTTATTTAGATTAGTTGATGGTAGTTATGTTCCCGCTGCGAAACTAACTTTCAAAGATAGTCTCGCCCCTCTTTATAGAAAAATTTCAATTAAAGAGGGTAATTGTATTTTAGATGGCTATGAAATGGTTTTTGACCCAAAAGCAAAAAAATGGAACTATACTCACGTATTGTCAGATATGTTTAATCTTGGGGATAATATATACACTGCCCCTAGTGGTAAGTATCGCCACCATATAGATTTTAATAAACTAAATAATAATCCTACTAATATACAGCGTCTGAATAATAAACAGCACATGGCGGTGCATTATGCACACTTAGAAAACACTCTTCATCGCCCTGATGTTAAACAAAGAGCAATTGAAGCAAAGAGAACAGGTGAGTTTAGAAAGCAGGCTAAAGAAAAGTCCTTGGAGAAGAAAAATTTCTTTAGTGAGCAGGCAAAGAAGCAGTGGGAGAGCCCCGAGTATAAAAGATTTATGTCGGATAAATTTATGCAGTTTTACAAAAGTAATGCCGCATATAGGGAAAAAAACAATGAGCTTTTGGATTTGGCTCAAAAAACATATTGGGCTAAAGACGAAAGCAGGCTAAAGCAATCCGAACGAGTGAGAGGATATTTCAAGAGCCATCCCGAGGCAAAAAAGCTTTTAGCAAAAAAAGCGAAGATAGAATGGTCTGATAAGGATCTTTTGAATTGGAGAAGGAGCAAAACAAGCCAGCAGTGGACTAGTGATTTCAGAAAGAAGCGCAAAGCCGCTTACAGTCGCACCTATTTAGAGCGAAGCCTGTCTTTTGCAAGGGCGGTATATGAAGGTCATGGCAATCTTGAGCTCTACGATGATGAAAGGCAGGCGCTTTTTAAGCGCGATAATAATCTGCTAAAGCTTGATACGCTGGCCAGCAGATTTTTTGACTGTGACCAGCGCGCTTTATTAGAAGCGGTAGAGAATTATAACCATAAAATTAAGAGAATCGAAACCGTAAAAGAAAAAATTGACGTTTATGATATAGAGGTGCCTAACACTCACAATTTTGCTTTGGCAAGCGGTATATTTGTTCATAATAGCGCCAAACAAGGACGCGACCGAAGATTCCAGGCCATATTACCTATAAAGGGCAAAATCCTGAATGTGGAGAAATCTCGCTTAGATAAAATTTTATCCAACGAAGAAATCCGCACTATCATCACTGCTCTGGGTACCGGGGTGGGAGAAGAGTTTGATATCGCCAAGTTACGTTACCATAAATTGATCCTCATGGCGGATGCGGATATTGACGGTTCGCATATCCGTACCCTGTTACTCACGCTTTTATACCGCCAGCTGCAGAAATTGGTAGAAGGGGGACATGTTTACATTGCCCAGCCGCCGCTTTATAAAATAAAGAGGGGCCAACGTGAGGAATATATCCAGACTGAACAGCAGATGAATGAATTGCTGCTGGAGTTGGGCCGTGAAGGCCAAAAGTTCGTGCGTCTAAAAGACAAGGAAGAATTCACTGACAACAAGTTTAAGGACCTTTTGCAGGCCCTGGTTGGACTTGAAAGGCTGGAAAGGACTTTAGAGAAAAAGGGAGTGGATTTCTCAAAATACTTGAGTTTTAGGCACCCAAAGACCAAAAAACTGCCAGTTTATAGGGTAAAAGTGGAGGCGGAATACCGTTTTCTCTATACTGACAAAGAACTAGCCGGGTTTTCTGAGAAGGAGAGCAAAGAGATTGATAAGGATGTTTTAGAGTTGTTCGAGGCCCCGGATATTGAGGAGCTGGTGGTTAAAATTGAAAAGCTGGGCCTGGATATTTCCGTTTACAGGCCGGAAGTAGTAGTGGATGAAAGTGCTGTAGTCAAGGGTAAAACAAAGGCTAAAGTTAAGGCCAAGGCCAAGGAATCTGAGAAAAAGATCAGGGCCCTTTACCGGGTGACTGATGAAAAAGACGTGAAGGATTTATTTTGCCTTAAAGAAGTGCTCACCTATATTAAGGAATCTGCCAGCAAGGGCATGCATATTCAAAGATATAAGGGCTTGGGTGAAATGAATCCCCATCAGCTTTGGGAAACCACCATGGATCCTGAGAAGCGTACTCTTTTGCAGGTAACTTTGGAAGATGCGGTGGAAACTGATAAGATGTTTACCGTGCTGATGGGGGACCAGGTAGAGCCGCGGCGCGAATTTATCGAAGAGTACGCGCATCAGGTCAAAAATCTGGACATATAATGTTTTCCCGCCTCATAAACGCAGCCAAAATTCTCTGCGATAATTTTGGCGCATTCGGCGGGATTAATTCGCAGACGCCCCTTCGGGGCTATAATTTATGTCACAACTAGTAAAATTAACGTTCCATAAATTACCTGCTCATTAAATGTACACTCGAAACGAAAAAATAATCCGGGTAAATATTGAAGAAGAAGTAAAGGATTCATATCTGAATTACGCTATGAGCGTAATCGTCGGCCGCGCCCTGCCGGATGTGCGCGACGGACTTAAGCCTGTGCATCGCAGGATCCTCTATGCTATGCAGGAGCTGGGCCTAGAGCATCACAAGCCTTACAAAAAGTGCGCGCGTATCGTCGGTGAAACCATGGGTAAATATCATCCGCATGGCGATGTGGCTATATATGACACCATGGTAAGAATGGCGCAGGATTTTTCTCTGCGCTATCCTTTAGTTGACGGACAGGGAAATTTTGGCTCAGTTGATGGAGACGCCGCGGCAGCCATGCGTTACACCGAGGCGCGTCTGGCCGGTATTTCCGATGAAATGCTCGGGGATATCGATAAGGAAACCGTTAACTTTGGCCCTAATTTCGATTCTTCGTTAAAAGAACCGCTTTTATTACCCGCGGCGCTTCCCAATCTTTTGGTCAACGGCTCAAGCGGTATTGCTGTAGGCATGGCCACCAATATTCCGCCGCACAACCTTAATGAAGTTGCGGACGCCATAATCTATCTTTTGGATAACGTCAACGCCGAGATCAAGGACTTAACGCGTTATATTAAGGGCCCGGATTTTCCGACGGGTGGCGTGATCTGCGGTAAAGGCGGGATCAAAGAGGCCTATGAGACCGGAAGGGGTAAGGTGACTGTCCGCGCTCGGGCAACGATTGAGCGCCAGAAGGGCGGCAAAGATTTGATCGTCATCAACGAGATCCCCTATCAGGTGCAAAAGTCCGCGCTCATCGAAGCTATCGCCGGCCTAGTGGATGACAAAAAGATAGAGGGGATTTCCGATATCCGCGATGAGTCGGATAAGGACGGTATGCGTATTGTGGTGGAGCTTAAGCGCGATACCGAATCCCAAATAGTTTTGAACCAGCTTTTTAAACATACCCAGCTGGAAGGCACCTTTGGTATTATCATGCTGGCACTGGTAGAGAACCGGCCGCGGGTTTTGAATCTGCGCCAGATATTGGATGCATATATCGCGCATCGCAAGGTGATCATCCGGCGCAGGACCCAGTTTGACCTGGACAAGGCCCTAAAGAGAGCGCATATTCTGGAAGGCTTAAAGATCGCGATTAAATTCATCGATCGCATCATCAAGGTGATCAAGACTTCCAAGAGCGTGGAAGCAGCTAAAGTCAACCTGGTCAAGGAGTTTGATTTCTCCGAGATCCAGGCTCAAGCGATCCTGGAAATGCAGCTGCAGCGCCTGACTGCTCTGGAGCAGGATAAGCTCGAGGCAGAGTACGCTGAGCTGATGAAAAAGATTGATCTGTGCCGGGCGATTTTAGCTTCAGAGAAAAAGATCGAAGGCATTATCAAGGAAGAGCTGGAAAACTTAAAGAAAAAATACGGCGATGAACGTCGTACTGATATTGTAGGCGAAGTGCAGGAGCTGGAAGTAGAGGATTTGATCGCCGAAGAAGATGTAGTGGTGACTATCAGCCACGGCGGCTACATCAAGCGCCTGCCGGTCAGCTCGTATCGCAAGCAAAAGCGCGGCGGCAAGGGCGCAACAGGTGCTGAGGTAAAAGAAGAGGATTTTATAGAGCACTTATTTGTGGCTTCCACCAAAGACTACCTTTTGATATTTACCGATAAAGGCCAGGTGTACTGGCTTAAGGTTTATGAGATCCCGCAGGCAGGGCGCACTTCTAAAGGCAAGGCTATTATCAACTCGATTCAGATTGAAAGTTCTGTCAAGGTAAGCTCGACTATCCCGGTTAAAGAGTTCACCGGAGATAAATATCTGGTGATGGTCACCAAGCTTGGCCTGATCAAGAAGACAAAGCTGGAGGCTTACGGAAATCCCCGCAAAGGCGGGATTATAGGTATTACCCTTGAAAAGGATGACGCGCTTATCGGAGTCGAGATGACTGATGGCAAGCAGGAGTTGCTTATCGGCACTCGCTTGGGCAAGGCTATTCGCTTCTCCGAGGAAAAAGTGCGCGATATGGGCCGCGGGGCAAAAGGTGTGCGCGCGGTGTCCTTAGGGAAAAAAGACCAGGTAATTGATATGGTGGTTGCGCAAAAGGGCAGCGAAGTGCTGACAGTCACTTCATTGGGATTTGCCAAGCGTACCACTATCGACGAATACAGGCTGACTTCTCGCGGCGGAAAAGGCGTGACCAATATAAAGATCACCGATAAAAACGGCGAGGCAGTGAATATCAAGGCGGTCAATGACAACGACGAGCTGATGGTGATCACCCAGAATGGCGCGTTCTTACGTTGCGCAGTCAAGGATATCCGGGAGACCGGAAGGTCTGCGCAGGGTGTACGCCTGATCAAGTTGCAGGATAAGGACCGCGTCTCCTGCATTGCGCCGGTCATCGCCGACGAAGAGGAATAAATTTCTTTAGTATCTTCGACCCTATCCCACACGACCTGCTTCGCAGATTCAGGGATTCGGGACAGCGAGCAATATGCGACCCTATCGTCTAGCCTGGTCTAGGACAAGAGCTTTTTCCCGCCAAGCTATGGCATAGCGGGCGGGATCCCGCCCTAGATTAAATGCAACCAGCGGGACAAGCTCTCGACAAAAATGTTTTATGTTTACGTTTTAGAAAACGAAAAAGGTAAACATTATATAGGTAGCTGTGAAGACTTAGAGTCGAGGCTTAAGAGGCATAACCAGAACAGTGTCAGGTCTACGAAAAATAAAGGGCCGTTTAAGCTGATATACAAAGAAGGATTTGTTACAAGAACTGAAGCGCGTAAACGTGAGAATCAGCTTAAGAGCTATAAGAGAAGCGACAGATTGAAGAACGACAGAAGCTTCGACCCTATCGTCTAGCCTGGTCTAGGACAAGAGCTTTTCAAGCTCTCGGCACGGGTTCGAATCCCGTTAGGGTCACTAAATTTAAGTTCTAGGACAAGAGCTTTTTCCCGCCAAGCTATGGCATAGCGGGCGGGATCCCGCCCTAGATTAAATGCAACCAGCGGGACAAGCTCTCGGCACGGGTTCGAATCCCGTTAGGGTCATAGATTTGATGAATCTTTCTTGAAGCAAATCACCCCGAAGCCTGCGCCAAAAATATCGAAGGGATTTTTGGCGCGATTAGGCAAGGGGCAAAAGCGCTCACTCCACCTCGTAAAATATGACAAAATTCTCTCCGTTCCAGTGGGGAACTTCGATAATTTTGTCATACTCGGTGGAGTCTCGCTAAACAAAGGATTAAGGTGCTCGTATGTGCGGCATAATCGGCTACGTCGGTGAAAAGAACGCCCAGACCATTCTTTTTAATGGCCTGAAGCGCCTGGAATACCGCGGCTACGACTCAAGCGGTATAGCGGTTATCCATCCGCTCAAAAATCTCCCCTCGATCAGAAAAGCTGCCGGCAAGATCAGCGCTTTAGAAAAACTCCTTAAAGCCAAGCCTCTTGCCGGTTCGGTGGGCATTGCCCACACCCGCTGGGCTACGCACGGTGAACCTAATCAGCCCAACGCCCATCCCCACGCCGATTGCAAAAATGAGATCGCCATCGTGCATAACGGGATCATTGAAAATTACGAAATACTTAAGCACCAGCTGATCAAGGAAGGCCATATTTTCCGCAGCCACACCGATACTGAAGTCATCGTCCATTTAATCGAGAAATTCTACAAAGATGTCCCTCTTGAAGAAGCGGTGCGTAAGACGGTCAAGCTTCTGGTGGGTTCTTGCGCCCTCGGGGTGATCGCCAAAAAAGAGCCGAACAAGCTGGTGGGTGTGCGCCTGGGTAGCCCTCTGATCGTTGCCCTCGGAAACAAAGAAAACTTTATTGCTTCAGATGTCCCGGCGATACTGGAATATACTAATGAGGTGATATTCCTCGAGGAAAATGAGTTGGTGGTGTTGACTAAAGAAACCTGTCGTATATCTGACCTTAAAGGAAAGCCGGCCAATCGCAAGCCCACGCGTATCAACTGGAGCATTGCCCAGGCTCAGAAAAACGGTTACAAACACTTCATGCTCAAAGAGATCAACGAACAGCCGGGGGTCATTGAAAACCTTTTGGCCTCCCGCATTCAGAAAGGCACCAACCGGATAAGCTTTGAAGAACAAGGCGTTCCGGAGGATAAACTAAAAAGTATAAAAAATATTTTCATTGTGGCTTGTGGCACGGCGTATCACGCCGGCCTGGTGGGTAAACATATCCTGGAAAATGTCTGCGCGATCCCTACTTCGATCGATGTCTCAAGTGAATTCCGTTATCGCGACCTGTTGATCAATAAGGATACTTTAGTGATTGCGGTAAGCCAGTCAGGGGAGACCGCGGATACTTTAGCTGGCGTGCGCGAGGCGCGTAAGTGCGGGGCGCCGGTGATTTCTATTTGCAATGTTTTGGGCTCTACCCTAACCCGTGAATCTGACGGCGTGATTTACACCCATGCCGGGCCGGAAATCGGAGTAGCTTCCACCAAAGCCTACACTGCCCAGCAGGTGGCGTTTTATCTCTTCTCGCTATATTTGGCCGAGATACGCAACTCCTTGTCCCAGGAGAAGATAAATAAATATATTGAGGGCCTAAAACAGATCCCCAAGCTTCAGGAAAATCTGCTTAAAGAGCAGGATAAAATCGGGGCTTTGGCCCGCAGGCATTCGCATTTTGGATCATTTCTTTTCCTGGGCCGTAACATCAATTACCCCTCCGCCCTGGAGGGCGCGCTTAAATTAAAAGAAATCTCTTATATTCCGGCAGAAGGTTATCCTGCCGGTGAGATGAAGCATGGGCCGATAGCTTTGATCGATGAATACCGGGCAGTGGTTTGCGTTGCTGTGCACTCCAAGGTTTACGATAAGATAACTTCTAATATCCAGGAGATCCATTCTCGCCGCGGAAGGATTATTGTCATTGCTTCCGTTGGGGATAAGGAGATCAAAGAGCTGACCAAAGAAGTCATCTATGTCCCCAGGACCGAAGAATTTTTCTCACCCCTCATCGTGGCTCTTCCCTTACAGCTATTAGCGTACCATATCGCTCTCAAGCGCGGATGTGACGTGGATCAGCCGCGGAATTTAGCAAAATCGGTAACAGTCGAATAGTTTGGATAGCGTACTTTTCTTCTCATTATTCTGGATAGCGGTCGGTTTTATTAATTGGCTTATTCCCAACAGATTAAGAAAAATATTTTTGTTGGGGATGAGCATTATTTTTCTCGCGTATCTTAATATATGGTACGCTTATTATCTGTTGGTGCTTTGCGCGTTGGTCTGGCGTGCTAGCTTGCTATTGCCGCGCATACAAAGGCATCGCGGGCTTTTTCTTGCTGGAGTTGTTTTACTCATTTCGGGAAATTTGTTTTGGTTTAAGTACGTCAATTCTTCCGGTCGGTTTGCGGGGTCTTTTGTCCTACCTTTGGGCGTTTCTTACTTAAGTTTTCGTCTGATCCACTATTTCGTGGAAATGTACCGTGGTTCACTACCCAGCTGCCGGTTTAGCGAATTTCTCCTCTATGTTTTATTTTTCCCAACATTTATTGCCGGGCCGATCGAGCGTTTCGAGCGTTTTCATCGTTATACTCAGAATCCCAGGCGCGTCAGTCCGTCGTGGGTAAATTACGGGCTTTACCGTATAATCCGCGGGATCATCAAAAAGGTAGCCGCGGATAAACTTTTCGCGCTGCTTCTGCCGGCCCTAAATTCGCCGCAAGGCTACCCGAAACCGGTTATCGTGGCCGTGGTGATGCTTGTCTCTGTGCGCATTTATCTGGATTTTTCCGGCTATACTGATATTGCTGTCGGGGTTTCTCGCCTTTTGGGTTATAAGATATGCGAAAATTTCAATCGCCCTTACGCCCAGCCGAACTTCGCCGCTTTCTGGAGGAATTGTCACATGTCTTTTTCCAGCTGGCTTAGGGATTATGTGTATTTCCCTCTCTTTGGTTATCGCCCGAACCCCTTGACTATTTATTGCGGGTTATTTCTTACAGCGATGGTAGCTGCTTTCTGGCACGGCCTGCAGGCTAATTTTGTGCTTCTCGGGGTATTTAACGGGGGAGGCCTGGTTGTTTATTATATGTACCGTAACTTGCGTAACCGTTTTCCATCCGTCGCGGGATTTTTGCCCGGCGGTTTAGCCGTTAGGCTTGCTTCGGTTTTCACCCTTTGTTATGCAATGGTCGCAAGCAGCTTTATTGTCTTGGATATCAGGCAGATCAAGGCGCTTGTCAGCGCTTTGACAGGTTAAGCTATGTGTAAATCTCCCGACTTGATGCTTTTGCATCCCCCGGCGTTTTATGATTTCAGAAAACGCAAAGATATTCTTTTGATGGGCGGGGTAGCCGCGCATTCCACCCCGGTTTTTGAGGTGATGCCCGCGGGCTTCTTAAGTATAAAGAACTATCTTGAGAAAAAAAGAATATCTGTCGGTACAAGCAACATCGCTGATAGAATGCTTAAAGAAAAAGGTTTTGATGTCCCGGAATTTCTGTGCGGCTTAAAACCTGTGGCTTTTGGTATCGGACTACAATGGGCAGTGCATATACAGGGAGCGCTTGCTATCGCCCGCCTGTTGAAGAAGGCGCATCCGGAAATTCCTATTATTTTCGGCGGGCTTTGCGCCACATATTTTTGCGAAGAGCTTATCAGCAGGCCGGAGGTTGATTTTGTAGTCAGGGGAAGTGTTGCTTTTGAGCCGCTTGCCTTGCTTGTTTCTCGCATTAAAAAGAAGCAGGGTTTTTCCGGTATACCAAACCTTATGTATAAGCAGGATGGTGTTTTGGTGGGCACGGAAAAGAAGCTGTATTCTTCAAAGGATATTTTTTCTGCGGATTGGGATTTTCCCGGTGCGCGCGAAAGCAGCGTCAACAATGTTTTATTTATCCCCCACTTCGGTTGTAGGCATAATTGCTGTTTTTGTTCCGGCTCCCGCTATGCGTTTAGCCGCTATTTTTTACAGAAAGATCCGCTATTGTTTAAACCGTTGCCCGTGATGCTCCGGGAGATTCGCTCCATGAAATATATTGGCGCAGACCTGCCGCAAGTGAAAAGAGCGTCGAAGATGTTGATTTTCTCGCAATGGCACCAAGCCTGCCGGAGCCTAGAAAGGCTCCTTCCCGAAATCCGCAGGTCCGGAGATTTCATGGGGATGCACGCGCCTGTTTACGGGTTTCTTCCGCCGCGTATAATAAAGGAGATGGCGCGTAGCGCAGAGCCGGTTATCGAGTTTTCCCTTCAGTCGCATGAGCGCAGAATCCGGCGATCATGCGGGTGCTTTGATTATTCTAACCGGGATTTTGAAGATTGGGTCAGAAAAGCCATAAATGCCGGAGCAAAAAGGGTAGAGGCCTATTTTACCGTAGGCCTGCCGTGGCAGACCCCGCGCTCCGTATCTGAAACAGCGGATTATTGCGCGCGCCTGCTGAAAAAATTTAAAGACAGCAAGCAGGTGGCCGTGTTTATCGTTCCCATAGTTTTGCTTGATCCCGGCTCGTCGGCTTACGACTTCCCCGGGCGCTACGGATACAGGATACTTCATCGGAGTCTTGCGGAATATGAAGCCGCCGCACTCTCTCCGGGATGGGAGGGCAGGTTCAATTACGAAACTCGTTGGATGACCCGCAGGCAGATAATCAGCGCTTATCTTTGTGCAACTGAGGTCATTACAAAGGCAAGGGCGCGTTATGGCTATCAGTCACATTCTTTTAGCGATGCGGCGCTAAGAAAGATGGCGCAGGCGAAAGCCGTCCTAAAGGAAATAGAAAGAGCCCTGGCTTGCGCTTCCCCCGGCGCGAGGAATCGTCTGTTCAAAAAAATCCGGCCGCGTATACGCGCGTATAATAAGGAAGCGCTTCAATCCGGATTCGGCGGTCTGCCGTCAGTGTATACTTTCTGGCATGAGCTGCAGTTTGATAAGGGAGAAAGACAGTGATCAAGGTATTGCTGGTTGAGGCTAACGGCTCCTGGGTGATGCATAGCAAAGGCCTACTTGATCTTGAGCTGGTGACTCCGCCGCTTGGGCTTATGTCTTTAGCTACCTATGTAAAGCAAAAGCTTAAAGATGATTGCTCAGTCAGGATAGTCAACCTGATAGTTGATTGTCCGCGGGAAGGAGATTTTGAGGTAGTGTTAAGGAAGGTGCGGCCGGATGTAGTGGGTATCCGCGCCTCCAGTATTTTTGCCGGAATTTTCCACCGTACGGCAGAGCAGGTAAAGGCGTTTGACAGCAGGATAACTGTTGTTGCTGGGGGCCCTTACGCCACAAACGATATGGAAACCGCGCTTCAAGATATTAATCTAGATTACTGCGTGATTGGCGAAGGAGAGGTTACCTTTACCGAGCTTTTGCGATGCTTTAAGAATAAGCGCAGCCCGCGCGATATCGCAGGCCTTGCGTATTTGTCCGCGGGCAAAATTTTGCGCACGCCGCCCCGACCCTTTATCAAAGACCTTGACTGCCTGCCTTTTCCCGATTACAGCCTGATAGACCTTGATAAATACCGCAAATTCATGGGATACGCCTATTCCCGCCGCCGGCAGGCAAATCTTTTTCCTTCCCGCGGCTGTCCATACCGCTGCATTTATTGCCACGGGATGTTCGGGAGGAAAGTCCGCGCCCGCAGCCCGGAAAACGTCCTTGAGGAGCTTAAGCTGCTCTACCGCAAATTCTCCATTAGGGATTTCTGTTTTTATGACGACAATTTCAATTATTATTACCGCAGGACAATGAAGCTTCTGGACCTGATTATCAGAAGCCGGATGAAGATCAATATATACCTGACTGCAAGCGTCAGGAGCGACCTGGTAGATTTTGCTATGATCGACCGGATGGTCGAGGCCGGGGTGATCTTCGTGGATTATAATATCGAGACCGCCAGCCCCCGGCTGCAGAAATATATAAGGAAGTACCTGGATATAGCAAAGGCCGCGGAAAACATCCACTATACCTGCGATAAAGACATCATGGTCGGCTCTTTTATCATGGTCGGGTTTCCTACCGAGACCAGGCAGGAGGCTTTTGCTACGGTTGATTTCATGAAGCAGTTCAAAAAGCTGGTCAGTCCTCAGATAGCGGCGGTGAAATATTATCCGCATACCGAGATCTTTGAATTAGCTAGGCAGCAGGGCATCCGGGTTAAGGATATTCGCAGCACTTATTCTTGCGGTTATCACGATGTAAGTTTCAAAGAAACACCGCTTATATCCCATAAAGATTTCAGGGACATATCTTTGCGTTTTTATTCCGAGATAGTGATGTCCGAAGATAGGATCCTGAATGCTCTGCGCATCCAGAAAAAATACCTCACTGAGCGCGAGATCCTGGATTGTTACAGCCTTTATTCCCGGCGCAGGATAAATAATATCGAGAAAGATATTTTAAGGTATGCCCGATAAGGAGGATGTTTATGGAAAAGCAGCTGATGGAATTTATAGAAAAAAAGTTTCTTAAGGACAAGCGCCGGCTTTCTCCGAAAGAATCTCTTTTCAAAAGCGGCATCCTGGATTCATTCGGAATGCTGGAGTTGGTGGCTTTCGTGGAAAAAACCTTCCGGGTCAAGATTCTGCCCAGGGAAGTAAGGATGGAGAATTTCGATACCGTGGAAAAGATCCTGAAGCTTATTGAAAAGAAGCGGGAGATAAAAAAGGCGTGAGCAAGAGTTGGGGTTTGCGCGAAAAACAGGAGATCATCAAAGCGCTTGGGCTGCGTGGCAGGAAACAGGAGGAGCTTTTCCGCTGGGCGCGAAAGGCCAGAGATGAGATTTTCGGGGGCCGGGTTGAGGTAAGAAGCGTTATTGAGTATTCTAACATCTGCGTGCAGTCCTGCCTTTTCTGCGCCATGCATATTAGTTCAGGTATCCGGTGGTACGCCCTAACGCGGAGCCAAATGTTGGAGCAGGTGGAAAAATTATATAATTCCGGAAGACGTCTCATAATGATCCAGTCCGGAGAATTAAGGGCGGGTGAAGAGTTTCGACGGCTATGTGGAATTTTAGAGGAGATCAAGTTTCGTTATTCTGATGTTTCTCTCTTATGCGGCTTCGGAAATTTAAGCTTTGATGATTACAGGAGGCTGAGGGATATCGGTATTGAGCGCTACCTCCTTAAATTCGAGACTTCAGACCCAGCTCTTTACAGGCGGATCAAGCCCACGGATACGCTGGCCAACAGGCTCAGGCATGTCGAGTATTTAAAAAAGCTGGGGTTTATGGTGAGCTCCGGGAATATTATCGGCCTTCCCGGACAGGATATGGCCGGCCTTGCCGGAGATATTTTGTTGCTTCGCAGGCTGGATATACCTATGGGTGCCACCTTTACCTTTGTGCCTACCGCGGGTACGGCTTTTGCCGGATATCCTAAACCGGATATTAATACGACGCTTAATTTCATTGCCGTCTTAAGGCTTTTTTGTCCTTCGATGGTGATTGCGGCTACCAGTTCTCTGGAAATGGTCAGCCGCGGCGGCCAGATGCGTGGGCTTTTGGCAGGCGCAAACGCGGTCACTATCCACGACGGGATTCCCCGGGCTTACGCTTCTTCTTATCCGCTTCACGGAAAGTTCCGCTATGAGCCGGGAAAAGAATTGTTCCGGGTCATTGAAAGAGCCGGGATGACTGCTTCCGCGGTCAGGCTGGCAAGGGCCGGATATAAGGATTCGGTTTTTTACGCTCTTATACACAGGCATATTAAAAGCGGCAGGCCCGCCCTGTTTGCCGACGGAAAGCAATATACCTATGCCGATCTTTACCGGCTGACCCTGGCCTGCTCTTCCTGGATGAAAAGCAAGGGCCTTGGGCAGGGAGACAGGGTCGTCCTTGCGCTTTATGATTCTTTGGAGTTCGTGATCTCATTTTTGTCCTGTTTGCGTTTGGGGATAGTCGCGGTTTTGGCTGACCCGAGCCTTTCTTCCCGGGAATACCGGGACATTAACAGTTCTATAAAGCCAAAACTTTTTTTAAGCACCTTTTCTGCAGCGCAGAATATCAAACCGCTTGCGGTTGTGGCGTTGGGAGGAGAGGATTCCTCCGATGTTTTTCTGGCTTTGCTGAAGAATATACCCGCGGATAATGAAGAGGTTGCCTGGGACGCCAACAACCCCGCAATCATGCTTTTTACTTCGGGGACAACAGGTGAACCTAAGGCCGCAGTCCACACCTATAAAGACCTGCTGGTGGATATATATCCCCGTACTGTTTTGCGCCTTTCGTATAAGGATAGAATTTTTTCCTGCTCGCGCATATTTTCAAGCTATGGCCTGGGCAACAGTGTTTTATTTCCTTTTCAAGCAGGCGCAAGCGTTATTCTTTCCAGAAGCGTGCCCAACCCATTTGCGTTAAGCCGGATCCTCGCTCTACGGCCGACGATATTTTGCGCAGTGCCTTCAATGTATGATTTTCTTCTTTCTCACGCCTTGATTCTTCGTCGAGGGTTTCGTGGAGTGCGAGTTTTTGTTTCGGGCGGAGAAAAGTTGGATAAGAAGATTTTTCGGGAGTGGGAGAGGGCTTTTGGTAAAAAGATCCTTGAGCATTACGGCTCTTCAGAGATGTGTCATCCTATCGCATCCCACTTTATAGGAAAAGAAAACTCAACAAGCTGCGGAAAAGTCCTGGAGGGGTTTAGCGTCCGCTGTGGCCGTAACAAGACGGTTTATTACCGGGGACCGTCGCTTTTCTGCGGGTATTATGCCGATCCGCAACTGACGCACAAAAATCCGTATCGTGGCTGGTTCGAGTCGGATGATCTGGGCCGTATCGATAGCCGGGGATATCTTTATCTCGAGGGAAGGAAAAACGCCCTCTTTAAGGCTCATGGCGTGTGGGTAAACGCCGTCAGCCTCGAGGCAATACTTAAGAGACATCCGCTAGTTAAGGATGCGCATGTTTTCTGCGATGTGGGTGTGCGTAGGACAGCTTGCGCCATGGTGTTACGCAAAGGCGCTGATGAGGCAAAAGCCGAAGCGTCAATACGGCGCTGGTGTTTTTACCGGATGAAGCCGCACGAGCGGCCGGGCCGGATTTGCTTCTGCCACCGCGTCAAGAGGCTGCGTAGCGGAAAAATAGACCGCAAATCCGTTTATTTAATGTATAATAAATGACTCAAGGAGCATGGATGAATATAGGAAGGGTTTTTTATAAATTTCTCGCAGGGCATAAGCGCTGGTGGGTGTTTTTATTCTTGGTGGTCGGGCTTACAATTGTCCTGGTCTGGTTCGGGCAGAGCACGCCATATACCTCGTTTATTTACGCGATGTTTTAAGGAGCTTTATTCATTATGAAAAAAACATTGCCGCGGCCTAAGCCGCCGCTTGGTAAAAAAATCCTAAGGGTTTGCGTAGAAGCGCTGGTTTATCTGGTCTTGTTGGAAGCCGGGCTGCGTATTGGAGGATTTGTTTTCTTGAAGAACCAGGAGGCATTCAACAAATCTGCCGCTGGCCGCAAAGGGGATTATCGGATCATGTGTATAGGGGAGTCAAGCACGGCCCTCGGGGGAAAAGATTCCTATCCCCGTCAGCTGGAGGGGATCCTGAACCAGCGCTGCCCGAAGATCCGGTTTTCGGTGATCAATAAAGGGATGGTGGGAGTAAGCTCAGAATATATATTGTCGCAGCTTGATAGCAATATTAACCGTTATAAGCCGGATATGGTGATCGCCATGATGAGCGGCGGGCCGGGCCCGGTTTTTGCCGGCAAGAATAAGCCCGAGGCCAAGAAATCTTTTCTGGAAAACCTGCGGGTAGTAAAATTAGTCAGGCTTATTCAGTATATATTTATAGAAGAGCCAAAATTAAAGAGAGAGTCTGCCCCGGTCAGCAAAAAACCGACCCGCGGTGTACGCTTGCTGGAAGTGAAAATCGCTCCCCAACCAGTTTCTTCTATCTTTGTGAAACCTTCCATAACAGGTAAGGGCCCAGGCCGGGAACTGATAGAGGAGGCTAAAGACAATATTTTTCGGGGAGAGTATCTCTTGGCGCAAGAGGCTTTTAAAAAAGCCTTGGCATTGAATGAAATGCGCTATGAAGGGCTTTGCGGTTTAGGTTATTGTTATCTTGACCAGAAGCGCTATCCTGAAGCGCAGGAGCAGTTTAAGGCCGCGATAAATGTTGATCCGGACCGCGAAGAGGCATATTTTGGCTTGCGCGGGGCCTATAGAGAGCAGAAGCTTTTTAAAGAGGCACAGGAGTACTTTAACAGCCTGATTTCTAATCGGCAAGCTACGGACATGACCTATATTTCTTTAGGGTTGTTATATAATGATTTAGGAAAGAAAGATTTAGCCAAGCAGCAGCTTGAGAAGGCCAGGGACCTTAAAGGAAAAAATTGCGATATTGCCTACCATTGCCTGGCATGGATGGCTGCTGATGATGGTGACATGATGAGAAGCGCGGTGCTTTTTTCCGAAGCCAAACGTCTTAGGCCAAGGGGCCCAGAAGAAGAAAGCCGGCTTAAAGAAGGGGTGGGCCGTTATGATTTCCGGCAGCAGGAATTTAGAGACTATATTTCGCGCAGGCTTGCCGGCTTTGCCTATAGCGAGCAGGAAAGAAAAGATTATCTATCTATTAAAAACATACTTGAAGAGCGTAAAATCAAGCTTGTCTGCGCTCAGTACCCCATGGTAAGCGTTGCGCCGTTAAAAGATATTTTTTCCTCGGAGTCTGGGATCGTTTTTGTGGACAACGAGAAAATTTTCCGCGATGCCTTGACAAACGGCAAGTATGAAGATTACTTTGTGGATTACGCCGGAGGGATTGTCGGACATTGTTCTCCCAAGGGCAACCAGATCCTGGCCCAGAATATCGCCGAGGCGATCCTCGCTTACGCCTGCAGGGAGTAAGCATGCTTTTTGTCGTTGCTACACCCATAGGAAACCTCAAAGATATCACTTACCGCGCCGTCGAGGTCCTGAAATCCGTAGACCTGATCGCTTGTGAAGATACCCGGCACACAAAGATTCTTCTCGACCATTACGGCATCAAAATTCCCACTACAAGCTTTTTTCAGCATAATAGATTTATTAAAGCGGAATATCTGCTAGGGCTTTTAAAAGCAGGTAAGAATATCGCGCTGGTCTCTGACGCGGGAATGCCGGGCATACTTGACCCCGGATACAATCTGATCAATGCTGCGATAGAAGATAAGATTGAGATCACGGTTATCCCGGGCGCCACCGCATTCATCAATGCGCTTGTTTTGTCGGGAAAACCGGCACACGAATTTTATTTTGCCGGATTTCTCCCCAATAAAAAAGTATCCCGCCAGAATAAATTAAAGGAATTAAGTAAATTAAAATCTACAGTTATCTTTTATGAGTCCTGCCACCGGATCATTTCCTGCCTCGAGGATGTAAAAGAAGTTTTTGCTGACAAAGAAATTGTTTTAGCCCGCGAGCTGACTAAGAAGTTTGAAGAGGTTTTGCGGGGGAGTGCGGAATTAATCCTAAAAAAAATTCAAAATTCCCGCCCCCGCGGAGAATTTGTAGTGATAATTTAGCCCTCTATAAGCATAAAGCCGCATTAATTGTCCAATCATTTAATCTCTCTGGTAATTATCGAGTTACGAATGTCCAATCAATAAGTTTTCTGCGTAATTCCCCAGTTTTTTAATTCTCGTAACCTGTTGTGTATCAATAAGAAAGCGCTTTCCGAGATTGTCTTGAATTGTCCTTACCTATACTATACACTTTAAATGTAATGGCTGATAAACCTTATGGCCTGTAATAGGGCCTAACTGAAACGTACTAAAATGTTGCCTAAGCCACGGGGATTATTTAAGTTCGTCTCTTTATTATTATGCATATCTTTTTTCCTGCAACAGACAGGCTTTGCGCAGGTAGCCGGAGATTTGAATATCGCCGGTTACATGAGCAATCTTCGCCAGGCTTTAAGTCAGGATAAATTCCGCCCACTCCATCTGCGTTACTTCTCCTATAATCCCAAAGATAATAATTTTAAGATCCTCCTTGATAGAGGTGATGTAAAGAACTTGAATGAAGCGACTGTCGAGGACACCAGCAAGATCGTGCTGAAATATTTCCTGGTCGGAGTCACTCTGCCCAATGATACTTTCTGGGTGAACCTGCGGCCGGATTCACCGGACAATATGATCGACAATTATCTTGCCCAGACCGATGTAGGTAAGATAATGCTAGAGTCAGACCTGCAATTAAAGAAAGATACTGCTAAGTTCACCTCGCCGCAAACTCCCGAAGGAAGAGAGTATTGGAATAAGCTTTATCAAAAAGCTGAAGAGCTTTTTGGATCGGGAAATATCACCATCCCTACCCTGACCCGTCCCTGGATCGTGCCGGGTGAGATCATCATCAGTGAAACCAATGATTCCGCCTACATCTATAAAGCTTCACTTAAAGTGATGCTGGAGCAGGATTATCTGAAGGGTTCGATGATGTACGAGTTTAAGGACGAAAAGTCAAAACAGCTTAATGAATATTCTTCCCAACTTATCCGGGAGCTGATCCTTCCCAAGCTCACTCAGGAGATAAACACTTCAAAGCGCTATTCCGCTCTCAGGCAGGTGTATTATTCCCTGATCATGGCTCAGTGGTTTAAGTCGCGTTTTCGCGGCAGGGGTGGACTTTACGCTTCGCTTATTGATCAAAGCAACCTGCAAGGGTTGACCGCAAATGCCCCTTATTCAAAAAACACCTATTTTGCCCAGTACCAGGAATCTTTTAAAGACGGTGAATATAATATTCAGGAGCCTATGCAAACTCCTTTTGGCCAGAGCATTAGAAGCTATTTTTCCGGAGGAGTAGAGGCACGAAACCTGCTGGGAGAGGCGGCAATTATAGAACAGAAAAGAACGGGGACGCCGCCAAATGCAAATCTGCATTTGGGCGCTACTGGGATAGCCGATTCATCCCTAAGCCCTGTTCCCCAAGTGATCAACATCGCTATACCAAGCACCCCAGCCCAGGCGCAGGTTGGCGCTCCAGTTTCCGCCGCTCCCGCCGCTGGACAGGCGAAACAATTAGAGGATGCCAGAAAAGCGGTCAATGATGCTTTGATTGATTTAAAACAACGCACCGGTGATTACAATATCAATGAAGGGTTGACCTGGACGGCGCAAGAAAGCAAGCTGACAGAAGCGGCAAGAGGAACGTATGAGGGGCATGGTATTGCTAAGGGTAGTCTGTCTATGGAAATATCTTCGCTCCTTGATTTTTTGACCAAAGGCATTGGCCAGAATCGGGATTTCTTTACCGCGACAATCGGCAATGCCGGGCAAGCCGGACGCAACGTAACTGTTTCAGGAGTAGCCGTAATCGTTCCGGCCAAGGATGGAAAGAATATCAGGTGGGTGTTTGTGTCAGACGCTATCGCAACTCCCGAAGTCATGCAGGCGCTGCAAGCGTTAAATCCAAATGTGGAAGTGCTGAAGTTCGGCGATATGGCTCAAACGTTGAACAAAGCCGCCGCCGGGGCGCAAGCCGCGAAGCCGCAGGCCACAGGTTGGTCAGGGGTAGTTTCTTCGCTAAAAAAGTTTTTCTTTGGGAATGATGTGGAGCTGGCAGAGCAATTGACCAAAACCATAAAGGATGAATCTCTGGACGAAAAAGTCCGCGAGGATGCCCTTTCCCGCTTGAACAGTTATATTTTTGCGGGTTTCGTCGACCTGCCCAATATTGAACAAGCCCTTGATAAGCTTGCTCCATACCTGGAGAGCCTTGTTGTCAAGGGTTCTTTAAAAAGCTTAAGCTTTACTCAACTTATAATCACCAGTCTTGGTAACGGTGCTTATAATGGCAGCAAAGCCGCAGCGATTAGTCTGGGGAGAATTTTTGGGAGCGAATCTGTAAATCCGGAAGTCAGGTTTTGGGCATTCAGCGCATTAAGTTCCGCCTCCAACAATGAAAACAAGACCGCAGCAAAAGCAGCAACGGATCTTGTGCTCCTCCTGGGGAAGCTTATTCCATCCATAGATAAAAATTCGCGGCCTGCTGCGTTTCGATATTTGACTGATATGGCAATGAAAGGCGATCAGCTGGCAGCGGATGTTCTGGCAAGAGTAGCCGTTGAATCCGAAGATATTGAAATAAAAAAAGAAGCGGTCTCCCAACTAAGAAGTATTGAAAGCTTAGGCACCGAAGCAGGCAAGATAATCTCTAAGATCGCCTTGGGTAAGATCGGCCCTGTGATCGGGACAGCTAGCACGCCCCAGCCCGCCCTCGCCGCCCTGGATCAAGAAAAAGCAGCAATCATGGCTCGGACTGAAAGAGCCCTGGGAAGGAGTCCTACTGATGAGGAGTTTGCGGTAATCTGGGAGGCCCATTTGGCCAAGGCGGATGG
>CAYHBB010000005.1:0-61627 GCA_964354795.1 uncultured Planctomycetales bacterium
CGCTACAGCCCTTGTCGGGCTGTTTTACGCTCGCTTGAGTGCACTTTAAAATTCCCTTATCGGGAATTTTAAAGTGGAGCTGAGGGGATTTGAACCCCTGACCCCTTGCATGCCATGCAAGTGCTCTCCCAGCTGAGCTACAGCCCCAATATCATTTTACTTCTAGTTGGGGCGCCCTGCCTAATTTCACTAGTCGAAGGGCAGCCCCGAAGCTAATTTTAATTGCCTGAGGGGCGTCCCAAGTCATTTTACTTCAGGGGACAGCCCACCGCAATAATTCATTTACACGCTACGATATCTATTGACCTTTGCTATTTTAGACTATAAAATAACTTACGTCAATAAATTAAATTCTTGCCGGAGTGGCGGAATGGCAGACGCAGCAGCCTCAAAAGCTGCCGAGGGCAACCTCATGGGGGTTCAAGTCCCTTCTCCGGCACTTAATAATGCCTACCTTTAATTCTTATAAGTGGACTCCGGAACTTGCATACATAGTAGGACTGATCACCACTGACGGATCTCTCTCAAAAGATAAAAGACATATTGATTTTACATCCACAGACCTGCAGTTATTAAGAACTTTCAGAAAATGCCTATCTTTAAAAAACAGGATCTGCAGAAAATCAAATTCTCACAATCCCGAAAAGAAATATTACCATGTGCAGTTTGGAAATGTCAGGTTTTATAACTGGTTGCTAAGTAAAGGGCTTAGATCAAATAAAACATACAATATAGGAAGAATCGATGTCCCAAAATCATACTTCAGAGATTTTCTACGGGGCCACATAGATGGGGATGGCTCAATATTCACTTATGTCGACAGATATCTTGTGTACAAGAAAAAGCGGTATTCTTATAAAAGGCTCTATACTACCCTTAACTCAGCCAGCCCTAAACATTTAAAGTGGATTCAAACAAATATAAAATTGCAATTAGGTATTAAAGGTGCCCTTGGTTCACACTTAAGAAAAAACAGAAAGTTTCCTGCCTGGAAACTAAGGTTTGCAAAGAATGACTCATTAAAACTTCTTGCTTGGATTTATTATAAAAACGACATCCCCTCATTAAACCGTAAAAGAAAAATAGCTGAACAGTTCTTAAATAACGCCTGACTTACTTCCTCGTAATCACCAGCTTGCTCCACAAAGCCGGCATTTC
The DNA here is from genome assembly GCA_964354795.1 of uncultured Planctomycetales bacterium. GTDB lineage: Bacteria > Omnitrophota > Gorgyraeia > Gygaellales > Profunditerraquicolaceae > JAPLLR01. Next base: position 1,159 of record CAYHBB010000005.1, read on the forward strand.
CAGCTTAAGCGGCACCCTTTTCTCTTTATCCAGCTCCAGCACAATCCTCTTGGGGCTGACCTCACAGACATAAAATTCTCTTTCCCCCTGGCTGGTTTGCCCCTTACGCAGTTCCTTTACCTTGATCTTTACTTTTTCTAAAGGCAAATTAAAATCCAACTGAGCCCCGATCTTATTCTCTAAAGCTAAAGGATAAATAAAAAACAGGCTGTGGGAATTGTGAATCGGAGGAGCCTGAGGGATGATCCGATTTTTAATCTTGCCGCCTTTTTCCTGGATGACGTTCACCCAACCGTCTTTCTGGTTATACTCTTCGATTATATGCTCAGGCTTGCCGAAAAACACCACGTCTCTTTCCACCCTTTGAGGTAGGCAGGTAGCGGCGTCGATATACACCGAATCCTTGCTGTCGATCCGGAATATATTCAAGACGTTGACTTTGGTGGTCACTACTACAAGATCCAGATTATCTTTGCGGCTGAGGTATTCAAAATCGATAGTACCGGCTTTAAGGCCGTTAAAAGTCACTTCGTAAGAAAGCTTCTCTCCCGGGCTGATAGGAAGCTGCTGCGGGATGGTTTCCGTGACTGAGGGGTTATTCTCCTTAAAATTACGAAGACCGCAGAATAATGCTCCGCTTATAAGCGCAGCGCATAAAAGGATAAAAGCCAAAAGGATAGATCTTTGCCGCAAATCTTACTCCTTATTTTCTTTAAGATAGGGCTTTATGGCGTTATAAATCCTGCCGGCGATAACCGTATAACCGCTAGCGTTAGGATGCAGAAAGTCGCTTTTCATGGAAGGGTTGGTAAGGATTCCATTAAGTATCGCCGGGACGAATATCACCCCTTCTTCCCGGGCCAACTTCCTAAAGGCGAGGCGGTAGTCCCTCAAAAAGAACCCCGCGCTGATATCCACCAGCGCCACTATCGCCCCCTTTTCCTGGCTCTTACGTATGATCTGGCGCAGGTTGCGGATTGTGGCCTCCATCGGAACCTTCTTTATAAAATCATTTCCGCAAAACTCAACAATTACTAAGTAGGGATCCTTATCTAATACGTCCTCCTGCAAGCGCCTGAAAGCAAGAATAGTAGTATCTCCGTCCACTCCGGAATTGATCACCGGCATACGCACATATTTCTTAAGAGCAGTGGGATAGTCTTCCGCCGGGGCTGCGCCATAACCAAAGGTCAGGCTGTCGCCGAAACAGATTATCTCTTTACCCTTAGCTGTGCCGGCATTCTTAATCTCTTGTTTAGCGCAGCCAAAAAATAATCCCGCCGCCAGGAGACAAACAACCATCGCTTGACACCCTGACACCCACTTGAGTTTTCCGGTCCTTGACACCCCCTGCAATTTTACGAACCGCTGATACCCGCATAATTTTCCGGAGCTTTGACACCCACTTGAGTTTTCCGGTCCTTTGACACCCTTATCTTTTCTCATACTTAAGCCTCAGTTGCCCACACGCAGCGTCGATATCCTGGCCGCGGGACTTACGCAAAGTCACCTGGATCCCTTGCTTGATCAGGTAATCCTTGAAATACAAGACCTCCAACTTCCCCGGCGGCTGGACATTCATCTCTTTGATGGGATTAGAAGGAATAAGGTTTACCTTGGCTAAACGTAACGGCTTTAATATTTTAGCCAAATCCTTGACACTTTGCAAATCCGAATTAAATCCTTTGATCAAAACATACTCAAAAGTGATCTGGCGGTCGGTCTTTTTGATATAATCCTGACATGCGGCCATCAACGCTTTAAGCGGATACTTCTTGTTCACCGGCATAAACCGAGAGCGGATTAAATCACTCGCGGCATGCAAGGAAATGGATAGCTCTATCTGCAATTTTTCCTGCGCCAGCTTTTTCATTGCGGGAATCACCCCGCATGTGGATATCGTGATCCGGCGCGCGCCTATCCCAATTCCGTCAGGAGAATTGATCACCCTGATCGCCTTCAGGACTTCATCATAATTATCCAGTGGCTCGCCTGTGCCCATAAAAACTATATGCGTAAGTTTTTTTACGAAGTTCAGAAGCAGTATCTCTTCCAGAATTTCCCCGCTGGCCAGATTACGCTTAAACCCCGATTGCCCGCTGGCGCAAAAAGTGCAAGCGTACTTACACCCCACCTGGCTGGATATGCAACCGGTCACCCTGCCTTCAGCCGGAATAATCACTGCCTCAATTAGATTTGCATCAGGCAGCCGGATGAGGAATTTCTGAGTCCCGTCTATAGAATCTTGCTGCTTGGCGATCTTTGACCCCAAAATAAAGAAATTATCTTCTAGGTGTTTGCGCAAGCCAACGGAAAGATCGCTCATCACAGAAAAATCCCGCGCGCCTAATTTAAAGATCCAGTTGAATATCTGCTTGGCGTTATATCCAGGCGCGCCCCAGCCCTTAAGAATGGCCTGCAATTCAATAATATTGAGATTTTTTAAGTCCTGCTGCATGATTGTTCTAAAGGGTTATTGCGAAGGGTTAGGAAACCGCGACTTTCAGCTTCTCTTTATCGATTTTTCCGACCCGGTTCTTGGGAAGGACCTTGGTAAACTCAAAATGATGGGGTATTTTAAAATGGGCCAGGTGCTGACGCAGAAATTCACGCAGCTCCTCCTTTTCCAACACTTCTCCCTCTTTTAACACAACGAAAGCCTTAGGCACCTCACCGCGCATGGTATCCGCGATGCCGATGACCGCCACTTCGCTTATCTTAGGATGGCGGTGGATGACTTCTTCCACCTCAGAGGAAAAGACTATTTCACCGGCCACTTTGATCATGTCTTTGATCCTGCCTACGATAGAACACCGGCCGCGCGTGTCAAAACGAGCCACATCTCCGGTCCTTAGCCATCCATCACTAGTAATAGCCTGCTTAGTGAGCTCCGGCTCCTTGTAGTATCCGACCATCACGCACTTGCCTTTGATCCACAGTTCTCCGTCTTCATCCGGACCAAGAGTGTTGCCGTTATCGCCCACGATCTTTGCCTGGCTTTGGGGAGCAAATTCTCCGGTGTGCGGGATCTCCCGGGTATTGGTGCCGGTAGCAAAAAAGGCGTTGGGTGCAGCGGTCTCAGTCATGCCCCATCCGTTTAAAAGATAGGCATTCGGGCACTGCCTGTGAAAACGCTCCAATAACACCGGTGAAGAAGGCGCGCCGAAAACCACGGCATAGCGTAATGACAATAGATCGAACTTATCGTATTCTTTCAATGATAAAACCGCCACATACATCGACGGGACAATGACAAAAATACTGATCTTGTGTTTCTCAATGGTCTTTAGAAACTCAAAAGGCTGGAAGCGCTCCATCAAAACCATGGTCATGCCTGAATTCAACATCAAGAGCACATGATCCAGGCCACCCAGATGAGAAAAAGGGATCGCCGCGCACAAAAGCACATCTTTGTCGCTTAAAGAAATAAAATACTCAAAAGTATCCAGCGGATTCTTAAGGTGGCCGTAATTAAGCAGTACACCCTTGGGATGGCCGGTAGAGCCGGAGGTGTAAAAAATCGAGGAGTGGTCCAGTTCACTGATGTTCTTTTCGCAAGCCCCGGGATTCGTAGCTTTAGCGCTGAATTCCTTATCCCAGAAAAGGAAATCCCGCTCATTAAGATTCTGGGCCTCCCCCACCTCGAATAAGATGACCTCTTTTAAAGATGGACATTTATTCTTTACGTTCATTAAATCAATACTCTTTTTCCCTTGGGCAATAAGGACTTTGCTTTCGCTGTGATTGATAAAATTGATCACTTCCTCCTCGGTAAGCATGAAATCCAGCGGCACCGCTATACCGCGCAAGAGAAAAATACCCAGGAAGCTGTAAATATATTCGGGAATATTGGGAAGAAAGATAGCGACTTTATCGGATCTTTTAACTCCGAGTGAAGATAGGCCGCTTGCGACAGAAAGAGCCTGTTCCTTAAGCGCCCTAAAGGTGATTGCGGAGTCGCGAAAGAGTATAGCCGGCTTATCGCAATACTTGCCAGCCTGTTTTTCTAAAAGCCCAAGGAAGTCCATAGGTCAAATTCTACTAGTCTTTAAGGAGAGTGTCAAGGGGTTTGAAGCGGAAGAATTACTGTGCTTTAACGAACCTGGTATAGCGCATGTCTTGATCCGTATAGATAATGGTTTCCAAGTCTGGGTAATACTTGAGGATAGCCTGACGGATATCGGACTCCGCAGTATGATACAATTTCTGATTGGAAATAAAGCTGATATTGCCGGCAGCATCCTTCCAGACACAAACGGCATGGGAAATGGAAATGCCTCTGAATTTTAAAATCACTACATCGCTCTTAATGCCGATCTCTTTTAATATCGCCTGAGCCAAGACGGCAAAATCATCGCAATCTCCCTTCTTAAGCTTAATGATCTCTTCAGGCGCCTGCCAGCCGTCACCCATGGCGAACTCATAGCGAACATTGCTGCTCAACCATCCAGCCAGCGCTTCCGGAGTCTTGACTCTCGAAGCTATGTCAACCAGCGACAGACTTTGCGCCGCCATGCTTAAACCTAAAAGCGCAAAAAATATAACCAGGCAAATCACCGCTACCCGCACCAAATTGTTGATGAATTTTATCTTCATAAAGAAAGCGTTTTCTTTTTTTTCCATAAAAAACCACGTTCAAAAGGGCATATTCTGACCCTTCATCCCGTGGCATGGATGAAACGTGCTACCTCCACAAATCAGAATAAGTATACATTATTTATTACCGGATTTCAAGGCGGGGAAGAAAGATTTTTTAGAATCCGTACCAGTAATTGACCAGGGGTTTTGCGTCCTTGGTTTTATCGACGATAACATCCTTAAGGCGGGTGTATTCGAGGAAGCCTTCCTTGCCTAACTCCTTGCCAAAACCGCTCTGCTTAAAGCCGCCGTAAGGCAGCTCATTGAAAAACATCCCGTAGGTGTTGACCCAGACAGTACCGGCATTAAGCTGCCTGGAAATTTCCGCGGCTTTTACCTCATCCTTAGTCCAGACGCAGGCAGCCAAAGCAAAATCTGTCGCGTTTGCCAGGGATATTGCCTCATCTAGCTTTACGAACTTACTAATGCAAACCACCGGACCGAAAACCTCTTCCTTAAATATGTTGGATTGAGGATTGACCTCCGTAATCACTGTCGGCTCAAAAAAGAATCCATTCTTAAGGGGCTCTGCTACAGGGACCTTGCCTCCGCAGATTATCCTGGCGTCATCTTTCTTGGCCTGCTCCAAATACGCCATAACCCGTTTACGCTGACTATCAGAAATCAACGGCCCCATCTGGGTTTCAAAATCCCCTCCTACCCCAAGTTTTATCCTCTGGGCCTTATTGGCGAAGTCATTAACGAACTGATCATATATATCCGCTTCAACCAAAATGCGCGACATAGCTGTACACATCTGGCCCTGGTTCAGAAATATCGAACAAAGCGAGCTATTCACCGCTGCCTCAATATCCGCGTCATTACAGATGATGCTTGCTGATTTTCCTCCCAGCTCCATGATCAGCTTCTTGACGTTTTCAGAAGTGTATTCCAGTATTTTCTTACCCACCTCATTACTTCCGGTGAATGAGATCATATCCACCCGCTTATCCGCACAAAGGGCCTTGCCGATTTTCTCACCGCTACCCACGATCACATTGACCACGCCATTGGGAAGCCCAGCGTCTTTGATGATCTGGGCTAACTCCAAAACGCTTAAAGGTGTCAGACTCGATGGCTTAAGCACAACAGTGTTTCCGGCAGCTAAAGCTTGAGCCAGTTTCCAACAGGCGATCAACAAAGGATAGTTCCAGGGCACGATCAAGACAACTACGCCCAAAGGTTCGCGTAAAAGTTGAGCCTGAACTTGGGCGATTTGCGTCGAAACATTCTTAGTCTCTGATTTAAGAAACTTTTCTAAATTCTCGGCAAAGTAGCGGAATGTTTCCGCCGCCGAGGGAATATCCATAAAAGTAGATTCCTTGATCGGCTTTCCGGTGTTTAAGGTCTCAAGGTTTGCCAACTCTCCTGCTTTATCCAGGATGCCCTGCGAGATCTTTAAGAGAAAATCTTTACGCTCTCCCAGGCTTAAGCCGGTCCAATCCTTATTGTCAAAGGCAATACACGCAGCGCTCACTGCAGAAAGCACATCGTACTCCGAGGCCAGAGAGACTTCGGCAATCACCTCTCCTGTCGAGGGGTTGACTACCTTCTGCAACTCTTCGCTTTCCTTAAATTCCCCGTTTATAAATAATTTTGTATTCATTTTTAGTTCTCCTTTTCCGCCTGAGAGGCGGAATCGGCATATTTAATGATCAGGATTTATGCGGCTCGACGATCACTTTGATGCATTCCCTCCCCGAAGCCATAAGCGCAAAACCAAGGCCTGCCTCTTTAAGGCTTAAACGGTGAGTGATCAGCTTATGCACAGGTATTTTTCCAGCGCCAAGCAAATCTACCGCCGCGGCTAAATCCGAGGGACTGGCTCCGTAAGAATGCATGATCCTTATGCTCTGGCGCCAGAAATCGTTTACCGGGATAGGCAGGCTTATTCCGGGGTCTGTCGGAGCAAAAAACAACAACGTGCCTGCGCGGTCAACGCATTGTAATGCCTGCTGAAAAGCCGAGAAGCTGGAAGCACAAACAATCACCAGGTCCGCAAGCCTTCCTTCGTTTGCCTCTCGCAGCCTGGCAACCAGGTCATCTTTGGCGTTGAGGGCGTCATCAGCCCCTAATTCTTTGGCCGCCTTTAGCCGGTATTCATTTATATCCGTGATGATCACGCGCTCGACCCCTTGCGCGACCGCTGTTAAAAGATGGAGTAACCCGGAAATTCCCGCTCCCAGGATAAGCACAGTCTGACCGGGTCCAAGGCGCGCCATTTTCTGGCCGCGCAATACGCAGGCTAAAGGCTCGATAAAAGTCCCGTCTTCAAAAGATACCCCCTCCGGCAGTAAAAATACTCCGCGCTCCACATTGATCTGCGGGACACGGATATATTCCGAGAAACCTCCGGGATAATAGTTTGTGGTATGCAGTGTTTGGCAAACGGTGTGGTTGCCGCTTAAGCAATAGCGGCAACTATTGCAAGGCACATGATGCGAAACAAATACCCTGTCCCCGGCCTTATAGCCCCTGACATCCTTTCCCGCTTCCACAATCTCTCCGGTGATCTCATGTCCCAGGACAAGAGGGGCTCTTTTTACCCGATACCATTCCATACAATCGCTGCCGCAGATGCCGCTGGCTTTTACCTTGACCAGCAATTCTCCGGGACCGATCTGAGGCTTAGGGATTTCTTCTAAGCGGACATCATTATTCCTGTAATACATTGCCACATACATTATTTTTCCCCTTTACCGCTCTTGATCTTATTAAACAATTCCTGGGCAGCCTTTACCGTAGCGTTTTCGTGCACTATGGCACGCAGGGCTGCAGCCATTGCTACCGGATGGGGGCTCTGCCAGACATTCCTTCCCAAATTTATCCCGATAGCGCCTTTTTCCATACCGTCATGGACAAACTCAAACACCTCAGTCTCAGACGCGCATTTTGGGCCGCCGGCAATGACCACAGGAACCGGGCAGCCACTCACTACTTTTTCAAAACCATCCTCGCACCAGTAGGTTTTTACGATCCGAGCTCCCAACTCTGCGCAGATCCTGCAGGCAAGCCCCAGATACCGCGCGTCGCGCTTTTCTAATTCTTTTCCCACCGCTGTAACTGCCATTACAGGGATACCGTAATTTTCGCATTCGTTTACCAGCTCAGAAAGGTTCTTTAGCGTCTGATGTTCGTAATCTCTGCCCACAAAAACAGAAATGCCCACCGCGCTCGCATTCAGCCGGATGATCTCTTCTATTGAAGTGGTCAGGCACTCATTAGCCAGATCTTTACCCGCCATGCTTGTGCCGCCGGATACCCGCAGGATGATCGGCAGGCTGTTCAGTGCGTCAACCGCTGAACGCAAAACTCCTCTGGTGACAAAAAGACCGTCGCAATATTTAAGCAGCGGCTTGATCGTCTCTCCCGGCTTTTCCAAACAACTGGTCGGGCCCTGAAAATATCCGTGGTCGATAGGCATAAAGAAACATTTCCCGTCAGGAATCAATCTGTTCAGTCTGTTTTTCATTCCCCAGTCCATGATGACCTCCCTCACTTGAACTTGACCTGTTTAAATAATGCAAATAGCCGCGTAAAAGGCACATACCACTTGGAGAGCTGCGCTAATTGGCCCTCTAGCTTCATTTTGCCCTGCGTAACCGCCACAAACGAATCAAGTCTTCCCAAAAATACCTGCTCCCAGATCTCCTTTGGCGCAGAAATCACAAAAGAAGCATTAGCATCAGGGTCTAACCTAATGATCCTTCCTTTTTCGAAATTGAATTTGAAGGCCTTATCGGTCCCGTCGAGCTTTATCGCTAATTGCACAGTCAGATCCAGCTCCTTGCCTTTCTGCGCGATAAGTTCATCTTTATTTACGAGGTCTACGATCGCCTGGACATGTTCTCTGCTAAACATTGGGTAAGCGATTTCTTCACTGGTCAAGCCTTCTTTTAACGCTGTATCCAGATCATCGAGGATCTCTTTGTCAAAAAGCCTGGCTACAGCCGCGACCTTTACTGCCTCCTCTAACTCCTCGACTAAATATAAGGCGTCCTTAAATTTATCCGCGATAGCGACTACGCCGTGATTCTTCAGCACAACAATATTGCTCATCCTTAAAGCCTCGATTACCGGCTCAAGCCTGGTGATGCTGGGAGTATCCTGTCCTAAAACAGGGATATTTCCCAGGAATAGCTTTGTCTCAAAAGTCAGTGTCTTAAGAACTGAAACGGTTGCGAAATAGGCATTAGCCAAAGTGGGATGACAGTGGATGATCACGTTGTTTATAAAATTTTTGTATATTGTGCTATGCAGGGGGAATTCCGTAGTCAGGCGGCTGTTTTTTATATCCTGTTCACTGGCTAAATCAACCTTGATGATATCATCACCGCTTAAGCTTCCGAGGCTTGCGCCGGTAGCGGTAATAAGAATCGTATTTTTATCGACTCGGGCGCTTAAATTTCCTGACCGCGCCACAACCAGCCGCAGGCCATATAATTTCTTACCGATATTAATGATCTCATCCTTCAATAAATTTTCATGATCGGACATTTAAACCCTCAGATAAATGAGTTTGGTGATCAAATGGCTGGGAGTGACATCAAATGCCGGGTAATATGCCTTTGCCCCTTTGGGTGCCAGGCTTATGCCCTGATACTCCAGCAATTCATGGTCAGGGCGGATTTCGATCAAGATGTCTTTGCCGCTTCTGGCTTCAGATGCCGGTGGGCAAAGCACATAAAAAGGAATGTTGAAGTGTTTAGCCAGGATCGCGATCTGATAGGTGCCGACTTTATTAGCGATATCCCCGTTTTGCGCTAAGTTATCCGCTCCGACGATGACTTTATTGATCCTGCCTTCGAACATCACTTGGGCCACCATGTTATCGCAGATGATAGTCACATCAAACCCCTCGCGCTTTAATTCCCAGGCAGTCAGGCGCGACCCTTGCAGATACGGCCTGGTCTCGGTAGCGTAGAAACGCACGCGCTTATTTTCTTTTTTAGCAAACTGCGCGATCAAAGGCATCTGCCCTGAGATATTACAGTGGGTAAGCACAGCGTCGCCGTCATTTAAAAATTTGCTCATCTCCTCCGCCTGCTGGATGCGCTTATGTCTTAAGTTCTCCAGGAAACCTTTGATGCAACGCTCAAGGTCAATATTAGACTTGGCCCAGTTCAAGACCATAGTGGTAAGGAACTTAAAAGACAGGGTTGGCCGGGTAGCATTGATAGCTTTAGCCACTTTCTCAAGCACTACCAATAGCTTCTTTTTGTCTTTGGTCTGCTGGATGACTTGCAGGAAGATGCAGAAAACCAGGATCACCTGTCCCACTGCCCGGGTCTTCATCTCTTTTATCGCTAGGCACGCCTGCTTATAATTTCTTACTTTTACATAAACAAGCTTATGCGGCAACTTGGTCTCATCAAGGATGTAGATTGTGCTGCCCTTTAATTGAATCGGCCAAAATAACGGCGAAAACTTCATCTTTCTCCTTATTCAGGGACGGTTCTCAAACCGAAGCAAAACTGTCCCTCTTTAAGGGACAGTTTAAGATTAAGTTGAGAACCGTCCCTGATTTATTAATTATTTTCCTTCCAGCTTTTTCACTGCCTCTAACGCAATCGTAATCAGATTTGACTCCGCCATGTAATATAGGGGATTCATAAATCCCATCTCTCCAGTGATGACATTGTCGCTGATTGCCAGGATCGAGCCTGCCTTTATTTTGTAAGTCTGGGCGATAGTAAGCAGGGTCGAAGAGACCATGTCCACTACTTTTGCGCCTTCTTTGCGCTTGACTTCCACTATTTCGCGTGTCTCACGAAGAAGCGCGTCAGTGGTCCAAGCCACGCCGCGGTGCACATTCAGGCCCATGCTTTTTGCGATATCATACATGGTGTCGGAGATCTTTTTATCGGCAACTGTCTTGAAATCTTTATCCACGTAATACGGGGTGACCCCGTCGCCGCGGATTACTTCATCTACAATAAATAAATCTCCGACTTTAATAAACTCATCCAAAGAGCCCGCGGTGCCGATACGAATAATATTCTGGATCTCGGCATTGCACATCACTTCCGCGGTGATGGCGGTGTCAGTAGAGAACCTTCCGCCGTTCATGGCCGTGATCTTGATGCCGTTGAACATGCCGGTGTACATATTATACTCCATGAAAGAGAAGTTCTTCACGGGATTTTCTATTTTTTTCAAAAGCACATCCAGCCTGTCTTTTGGCCCTGGGACAATGGCGTATTTACCCACATCCTGCGGCCTGAGCTGCACCATCTGCGTCAGGTCCTTACCCGTCATATGCACATCTTTTTGCATCTGCATGTTTACTCTCCTTTCACAGTAAGTGAAACACTGGCCTATCCTATAAGGCCAGGTGTTAAAAATTCCTGTTTCTCGCGGGCTATAGTTAGCGGGCACCTGCCGAAGACAGGGTGGCTTGGCTTGTCCTGCGCGCGGCTTATGGCCGTGCTCGGATCAAGCCAAGCCACCCGCTAACATGCATTCCTCACGAAGTAAATATTCTATCTAAATTCCCGCCTAAAATACTTTCTTTATCTTCTTCCGACACCTCTAAACTCCGCACCGCGTTAATCGAGCTAAGGATGTCCTTCTTTGCCGGCCAGTCGCTGCCCCACAATAAATGCTTTGGACCTAAGAGTTCCAGCGCGGCAAGAAAATTAGCCTTGCGGATATCTCCGCTGGTATCCACATATATATTCTTCAGGAAATCCGTCGGATTGCCTTTTAAATCTTTGACAAAATCGACCCCGCGAAGCATTTGATATGTCGCATCAAATCGATGAGACAGATTTGGGATGACTCCGCCAAAATACCCAAAGATAAATTTCACGCTATAATCACGCAGGATATCCGACATCAGGAGTTTACCAATACAAATCGTGGTGTCGAAAACATACTCGATCACCGGGGTCAGAAGTGGATCCTGCACCCGCTCAAAACCTATAGGATTGACTATCTGCGAATGCACGAAAATAGGGATAGCCTTCTCCTGCGCCAGCTTATACAAGATAAGGAATCTTGAATCTTCAAGATATATCCCGTTATAGCTTGTGGCCAGCGAAATCGCCCTGAATCCAAGCTCTTCGGTAGCGCGCTTAAACTCCCACAACATCTCTTCCTCGTTATCAATAGGTAAAACAGCTGCCCCGATAAAACGCGAAGGATGATCTTTCAATATTCTGGCGACGTTATTATTAAAGGCCTTTGCTACCGCGCCGTGGCCACCAAGCTTTACAAAAGCGTCAGAAGTTGGATACGAAAGTACCGCCTGATCGATTCCGGCCTCATCCATTGCCTTAAGCTGTGCCTCGATCATGCCCCAACCCTTATGGTAAAAATGGGCGTTGAGAATCACCTCTTCCGGCAGCCAGTGGCTGTGCGCGTCGATTATCTTCATTGTAGTAACCTTTTTATGAAATCCGCAATCCTTCTACAGTTCAAAAGATACCGCATACTTCATGGCTAAAGCTTTTGCTCCCGCTCTTGGAGGATGCGCCGAATCATCTCCTGCTCATAAAAAACTTCGATCTCTTCCAGGCCCTTCTTGCCAAACTCTTTCTCAATCGACTTCTCAATAGCCTGAAGCTTCAGCTGCAGGAAATAATATTCCGGCTTCAGCTCCTTACCTTCGTATTTGCGGCCCAAAGCATCCTTTTCTTTATTCTGGATATATACCTTGAATTCCTCAATATAATTTTTGGCGGCTCTGCTTGTATCAAATTTACGCATCTGCTCCAAAATATACTGATCGATTTCAAGTTGGGTGAACTTACGATCTATCTTATCCAGAGATTCCCTGACCTGCTTATAAAACCAGATCAGGTATCGTTTTTTAAGGCTTTTGCTGTCTTGCTTCTTCATATTATTTCTTCACCAATTCCACTGTGTCAAAGTAAAGCGTACCCTTGGATTCAGGTAAAGGCTCAAACTGGAACACTTTGATGGGGTAATCAATGTTACCGTTATTGTCGGAGTTCTGAGGCTGCCAGTCGGTACGCAGGACAAATTTATCAAAGCTGCAGACGATCTGTTTCCATCCAGTGAAGTCGTCTACAACGATGAAGCGCCACAGCTCATTACCGTTATCCTTGATATCAAAAGCCACCTGTGCCTTAGAGTCAGTGCCATACATAAAAAAGGAGATTGCGCTATACTCTTCCCATTTGATATCCTCGGGGCTTATCTGCCAGCTGGCATTCTTAGCGTCAAGGGCAGAACCCTTAGCAATATACATATACCCACCCTTAACCGCATCATATACTACTTTGATCGACTGATTTCCGCTATTCTTCGTATTTTTATCTGCGGTAACTACCACTGATGAGCCGTTACCAGAGCCAAAATCAAAAGTACCCGCAGGGCCTCCGGAAACATCCACCTCAAAATCATCTACCAACAAATTGTCCGCGGCAAAACAGACTAAAAATGTTACAAGGACAAAACTTAGAACTAAAAATAACGGCTTTCTCATTCTTCCTCCTTAGTTGTTAGGTTATCAGTATATCGGAATATCAGTTGGCGGAATATCAGGATAGCAGGTTTAGTTTTCTCTGATTCCCTGATATTCTGAACGCTGATTCTCTAATTCCCTGATAATCTGGCTTACATATTCTAAGCTACTTATCCGGATGCTGTTGTTTAAAGGGAATCACCGGAGCCGTCCACGGCGTCTGCTGATTGATCACCGAGATCTCCAAAGGACAGACATTCTGCGGAACCGTAAGCGCGAATTTTACCGCATTTTCAATTGCCTCAGTAGTCATCAGACGCGATGTGTTAGAGGTAATCTCGCTTAGCTTCCCGGTTAAATCGGTATCCGTAACTCCTGGCAAGATGGAAGTCACCTTTATTCCATGGTCGCGCAACTCCCAAAATAACCCCTTAGAAAAAGCGCGTAACCCCACCTTTAAAGAGCTATAAACAATAAAATTCCTCGGAAGCGGATCGCACAAGGTCGAACCGGAAACCATGTTGATGATCGCTCCGGATTTGTTTTTGATCATATCGTTGATCACCAGCCGTATCAAGCGCACATACCCCAGATAATTGGTATGCGCCAGCCTCTCAAAATCCTCAATGGGCTGCTCCTGAAACGGATATTGGGAAGATACCCCCGCATTATTGATCAGGATGTCTATCCTGCCGTATTTCTCCTTGGTTTTGTTGACCAAGTTCTCCAAATCCTCTAATTTTGTGACATCACAGACAACCGGCAAGACTTCGACCTTATACTTTTTAGCGATCTCTTCCGCCGTTTCTTTAAGCGGACCTTCCTGGCGCGCAGCAATCACCAAATTTATCCCGAGGCCCGCAGCTGTGCATGCCAGAGCCTTACCGATCCCGCGGCTGGCACCGGTTATAATCGCTGTCTTTCCTTTTAAGTTTTCCATCTTTACCCCCTTAATTTGCCATTATTTTTCAGCTCTGCAAATACCCCGAAGCCTACGCATGAAATTCTTGAGGCAACCCACAAGAATTTCAAAGTGATTAGGCAAGGGGCAACCTTTTACTTAAGAATAATAACCCGATAAGACAAAATCCAAAAACCGTAAAGCCCAAAGCAAAACTTTGTTGCATAACTAATCCACCCAAAGCTACACCTAAGCCCCCGGAAATAAAACGCACGCTGCTGTTAAGGCTAGCTGCCTCATTCAAATATTCCTTAGGCAAATCAGTCAATAACGTAGAGAGCCCGGCATGATTAAAGGTCCAACCCACCCCCCAGACAATCATTAATAACGCCAACACCAGAAATGGCGATTGCAACATCAATAAAGACACGCTGATTACCATCAAGACTATTCCGATATTAAGAGTTCTAACCCTGCCCAGAGAATCGGAAAACTTTCCCCCGATTACCTCACCAAATACTCCACTTAAGCTAGTCAGCGTTATCAGCATGCTGATATAAAATTGCGAAAGAACGAAACTTTTTGAAAAATACACTGCCAGCCACTGCTGCACCCCGTGATAAAACAGGCTGACCATAAATATATAGGTAAATACTATTAAGACGTTTTTGTTCTTAAGCGCCCGACCGTAATTTACCCTGAATCCGGTGGCATCTTGCTTAAAGCTGGGTAGGAATAAATACATCGCCAGCATCAAAATGAATCCGGCTATTCCAGGGAGCAGGAAAATGAGGCGCCAATGGATGAAGCTGCTTAGCAGGAGCCCAAGTAAGGACGCTACAAATGTAGCGCCGAAAAAAAATCCTACATACTCACCGCGTTTCTTAGGCTCAATATGCTCGCCGATCAAGATCAAGCCAAGAGGTATAACTGATGCGCCGAACACCCCCATCAGCACCCGCGCGGTAAAGAGCGCGCCGATATTCTGCGCTAGAGCCGCCAGAATATTCGCGCAGGAGAAAAAAAACAAACAAGCCAGCTCTACTTTCTTGGCATCATATGCCCGCACCAGTGGGCCGTAGAAAAGCGCGGATACTCCGTATGGCAGCATATAAAACCATACGATTTTACCTACTAAAAACTGAGAAAGAGCAAATTCTTTTGCAACCGAGGGAACCAAAGCCGCGGCTGCCGCTACGTTGAATGATAATACCGCGCTTTCAAGGCAAAGAATTATAAAAGTTAAATTGCTCAACTTATTTCTTTGCTTCCCGCTCTATGATCTCTTTAAATATCTTCAAATTATGCTGCGAGCCTTCGTTAATGAACCCTTCGATCTGGGTATCATTAAATTTAAAAGTTTTTTCCATTTCAAAATCTTGAATCCAAGTCAGCTTAACAGGACAGAAGTCCGTAGTTTGGCCTCCATTAGCCAAAGCCATACCTTCCTGGACAAGCGTATAAAGCCAGATAATTTTCATGTACTTAAAAGGAAATACTGGCTCATGACGCTGAGCATAGGTAAAATATTTATCCTTGAATAGCAACCTCCAGGAAACCCAGGACTTATCGTCTTCGTCAGTCAGGCGGAAAGTGATCTTATTATCTTTCTTTTCTAAAACCTCTGCCTTCTTATATTCAGTGCCGAATAATTCTGTCCAGCGAGTAATGTCGTTAGAAATATCGAAAACTAGATCATAAGGCGCGTTAATGATTATAGAATTACATGTATGGCCCATATTTTCTCCTTTATAAAATCGCCACTACTCGCGCCCAGGCAGCACCGGTTTGCCTGATGCGCACCGGAAAACAAATGATCTTAAATCCGGAATCCGGCAACTTTTCTAAATTAGCCAGACGCTCGATATGAATAAATTCTCGTTTGCGGCCATAAAAATGCGCCGGGTAAAACTTTTTCGGATTTTTTTCCTCTAAAAACTCTTTAAGCATAAAACGGTACGGCCGATCAATACCCATAGTATCTACGCCAAAAACCTTAATCCCCTTGTCCATAAGATAATCAATTGCCGAGACATCTATTCCGGGATAATCGGTGAAATACTTCGGTCCGCCGTAAAACTTATCCGCGCCTGTACGCAATAAAACTATATCCAAAGCTTTAAGTGTATAGCTGATTTTCTTTAAGGCCTCTTCTATATCTTGGGAGGTGATGGACTCAGCCGGTTTTTTATGCGACATATCCAGCTTCACGCCGTCCTGATAACAATACTCTAGAGGGATCTCATCCGCGGTTTTTGAAGGCCGGCCCTCAGATTTTGTGCCATAATGGAAAGAGTAATCCAGGTGGGTGCCTACATGCACCGGCGCATGTACCACTTCAAGGGAAAGAAACTCTTCATCCGGCAGATCTTCTTTTCTTAAGATGCGTTTACCCAGAAGATACTGAATCCTGCCTTTTAAGGTCTTCCCCATGATCACCCGGTTGAATTTCTCCACCCCGGCGGCATGCGTTACCCGCTCGATTTGGACACGGTGGACCTCAAAAGCCTTTTCGTCTATGGGCAGGCTTAAATCTACTATCTTCATTATTTTACCAGTTTTGACTGAATAACTGCATCTATCTCATTGATGGTCGAGAACTTAGTGATCTCTTTAGGGCTAAACTTAGTGCCAAAAGCCTTTTCCAAAGCAATCACGGACTCAACCATCTCGGTTGAGTCAACGCCAATACTATCTTGCAGGCTGACATCGTCTTTTAATTCTTCAACCTTAACTTTCAGAAGATTACTCAACACTCCTTTGATCTTTTCTTTCATAAACGCCTCCTATAAATTTCCGCCTCATAAATGCCGCAAAGCTTTCTGGCGCTTCGCATCTAAAAACTTTAAATCAACACTTCTCCATTGACCGCTGCCGCTTCCCACTTGTTAAGGTTATCCAACTGGTCCTTGAAACACAGCTTGGCAAGCGGGTCGAAATTACTCTCCATGATGCGGTTGATGCGTCCGGGCTTGGAGAAGAATTCACGCATGCACCAGGAACCCAGACGACCAAGGTCTTCCGTAGTCAGATGATCAGTGGGGATGACCGGATGCAAGAAATCCCAGGTAGAGAAATCCACTTTCTTCGGATCGATCCAGCCTTTCTTAAGCGCAATCCTCCACATCGGAGAGTTCGGGGCAGGAGTAACGTAACCTAACCACAGAATATCCGGATCCACCGCGTCGCTATACTCAAAACGCTTCTTGATAATAGCTTCGGTATCATGGTCAAAACCCATCATGATATCCGCGACAATAGCAATATCGTTTTTACGCAGGATATCAATGGTCTTTTGTATCTGATCAAGAGTGGTGCCTTTAGCTATTTTCTTAAGCTCTGATTGGGTGGTCACCTCGATGCCGAAAACGCCCATAAACAAACCATTTTCTTTCATCAGGGGCAGGATGGATTCGCAATTGACCCAGTCAATGGCCCGTCCCAAAGACACCCATTTGATGGGATTATTAGATGCTTTTTTAAGTTCACAGAACTTCTGCACCCTGGCAGGGTCGACATTAAAATTATCGTCCTGAATGACCACAACCTTAACTCCATACTTTTTGTGCAGAAGATTCAGTTCCTCCATCACCCTTTCCGGAGACTTAGCGCGCCACTTTAAAAAGTCTGAGGGGGAACGCGGATCAAATTGATCCCACTCATAGCAAAATGTACAAGCTGAGGGGCATCCGCGGGAAGTGACCATATCCACAAACGGCTTCCAATAGGTGTGGCCCACGTATTTATCCATCGGGAACAGGTCATACGCCGGCAAAGGAAGCTTATCCAGATCCTCCATGAGCGGCTTATGCGGCCCCATGATTATCTCGCTGCCTACGCGTGAGGTTACACCACCCACATCCTTAAGCGGCTTATTCTTATCTATGGCTTCGATCAGGTCTCCGAAAGACTCCTCTTCCCCCATGACCACAAAATCAACTGCTGGATTCTCTTCCAGCGTCGGCACAGGCATGGCTGAATACCACAACCCGCCAAGCACTATCTTTGTCTTAGGCAGCGCTTTTTTAATTCCTGCTGCCGCATCTTTAAAGTGGCGCAAAACTCCATAGCCACCATAGCCGTGCAGCTGCTCACCCATTACTACCACATCCGGCGCTTTTTCTTTTACTTTTTCAATAAGCTGGTCCATGGGGATCTGCTCAGCCCTGCCGTCTATGACCGACACATCCTCATATCCTCTTTCCCGCACATATGCGGCCCAGTGCGCATAAAGCTGATTTGGCGAGCGGTGTATTCCGTGTGATGCCCAGGCGCCGACTTTCGGCATTACAAAAAGAATCTTCATATCCTACCTCCTTGCGCAGAAAGCGCAACACTGGCTTATCCTTTAAAGCCAGGTGCATTCATTATTATGCTTTTTCTACTACCAATACTGAATTTATCCCGCCTCTGCCGCGCGAAATGATCAGCGCTTTATTGATCTTATGCTCTCTGGCTTCCTTACCTACATATAGCAGACCTTCTACAGCCGGGCTCTCCAGATTAATAGTCGGCGGAACCAAGCTGTGCTCCATGGCATGGATCGCAATGACCATATCTACAACTCCGCTGGCACCCAAAAGATTTCCAAACATGGACTTGGGGCAGCTTACAGGAATATCTTTTATGCGCGCGCCAAAGACGCTTCTTATGGCGTCAATCTCTGAATTATCCCAGATATCTACAGCCAAACCATCCAAAGAAATGTAATCAATTTTATCGGGTGAAATCTTTGCCTCATCCAAAGCCATCCTGATCGCCCGGGCTAATTCTTTTCCGTCGCCAGCAGGATTGATCCTGTCCACTCCGTCGCAGGTAGTACCAAAACCGGTAATATACGCCAGGGATTTAGCGCTACGCGACTTGACACGATCTAGGCCCTCCAACACTACGATTGCCGCGCCCTCACCTATTACAAAACCATTACGCTTTTTATCAAAAGGCCGGTAAGCTTCCTGTGGATGCGCGTTATCTACAGAAAGCGCGCCATAGGTATTGCAGCATAATAAGGCATATGGCGTAACCGGCGCTTCCATGCCTCCGGCTAAGATCATGTTCAGCTTATTCTTTGCCAGAACTTTGCGCGCATAACCAAGGGCCATCAAAGAACTTGCCCGGTCAGATACAACTGTCTTAGAAAACCCCTTGATCCCGTAATAAATAGACACCTGGCCTTGAGGAGCAGCGGGAAACCAGGCAGAAGCCATGTAAGGAGAAACCCCCTCCCTGCCTTCCATGTACATATCACGCAATTCTGTCTCGGCATACAACCATCCTCCAATAGCATTACCTAAAAATATACCCACTAGATTAGGGTCTTCTTTTTTAATATCGACCCCCGCATCCTGCAGAGCCAGCTCCGAGGCGATCAGAGCCATGTGCGAGAAAGCGTCGATCTTCTTCAAAAGCCTCTCAGAAATTGTAGAATACTTATCCAGGTCGTCGATTTGCCCCGCGATATGCGAAGGATAAAGGGATGCGTCAAAACGGGTGATCTCTTTGACAAAAGAGCGTCCGCTTTTAATATTCGCCCAGAACTGGCGTTTGCCTATTCCAGAGGGGGTGACTACGCCGACACCAGTGATTGCAATCTTGCTCACTCATATCTCCTTAATACTAACGAGGAATGGATCCCGGAAAAACCGCTGCTTGTTTTAAGAATAGTGTTTACTTTCTTGGCTCGCGCGACATTGGGGATATAATCCAGATCACACAATGGATCCTTTTCTTCCTGATTGATCGTGGGAGGAAGAATATTCTTCTCAAAGATCATTGCGCATACCGTAAACTCTACCGCGTTCGCCGCGGCCAGAGGGTGACCAATCATGGATTTTAAGGAGCTGATCGGTAATTTATAGGCGTAATCTCCAAAAATCATTTTATAGGCATTAGTTTCAAAGATATCATTCATACGCGTAGATGAACCGTGGGCATTGATATATTCGATTTCCCTTGGCTTCATCCCCGCATCTTTCAAGGCCAGACTTATGCAATTAGCCATGGCTTGGCCATCCGCGGGAAGATCGGTCATATGAAAGGCATTACAGCTTGTGCCAAAACCAAGGACTTCCGCATAAATATGCGCACCGCGCTTTAAGGCGTGATTCAATTCTTCCAAAATCAAAATTCCTGCGCCCTCCGATAAAACAAAACCGTCACGCTTTTTGTCAAATGGCCGCGATGCTTTTTCCGGCTCATCATTTCTTGCTGACAAAACACTCACTACATCAAACGCGCCAAAGGTAATGGGGGTAATAGGAGCCTCTGCCGCGCCACATACCATCACATCATGCTCGCCGTCCTGAATAGTCTCCATGCCAAAACCCATGGAATCTGTCCCGGCGGTGCAGCCTGTGGAAAGCGTGTCACAAATACCTTTAAATCCGTACCTGGCGCTGATTTCAATGGACGGCGTGTTAAACATCGCCGCGTCATACAGATCCGGCCGCACTTTGCTGGGATCTATCGGCTTTTTGCCGTTATCAGTGACCAAAGCAAACTCCTCTTCCATATATTTTGTACCGCAAATAGCATTGGCCAAACACACACCGATACGTTCCGGATCTTCTTTGGAGAAATTCAGTCCGCTATCTTTTATGGCCATATCGCCTGCCACCACGCCAAACTGCACATACCTATCCATGCGCATGACCTCTTTATGAGTAAGGCCCAATTTAAAAGGATCAAAATCCCGCACCTCGGCGGCGATCTTGGTGTTAAATATGGAAACATCAAAACCATCCACCAACTTGACTCCGGAGACTCCGCCCGACATGCCTTTCCAGATGTTATCCTTGCCAATGCCGTTGGGAGCCACTACTCCTATGCCGGTGATCACTACACGTCTTTTTGACATCAGATAATTCTCCTTGATCATTCTTCCACTCTCTTGACTTTAAAAACAATATTTCCTCCGTCAGGGCAAGTGACGGTATCGATAGAGTCAGGGTCCGGCATAAAGAAAAACTTCGCTCCGAAATTAAGCGCGAACAGCGCCGGAAACGCGGTATGGAATGCCGCACCGCAGAAACCCGGAATACATTTTAACCCCTGCGTCTCCCACTTATCCCCCACCTTATAACCAAAGGTACATTTGCCTTTTGCCTGCACTACTTCAATGACCATTTTTTTCGGATTCGGACCCTTGAAATTCGCATCCTTTGGGATCACCTGGACCAAGCCGCCCTTATCCAAAATCTCCGCTTTAAACTCTAATTTTCCTCCGTCAGGGCAAGTCACTAAAAGCGAGCGCTGATTATCGCGAAAAGGAAAACAGGCCCCGAAACTTAAAGCATAGATCAACGGAAACAAAGCATGGGCCAAACCTAAACAAAAATGCTTAGGCGGATGAGTGAAATCCTCAAGAATTATCTCATCGCCGATCTCATAGCCGTGATAACAAAGGCCAAATACTCCGGTTACAGTGAGTTTTAATTTCGGAAAAGGGGTATTTACTTCGCCCATATTAATATAATCCTTTCGTATTATCCAGAAGCTCCTGCTTAGAGAAAAATTTACCGGCAGGCTCTACCTGATGCACCATTCTAACCAGTTTTTCATTTAAAGGAGCGCTGACGTTATTCTTCTTGGCCAAAGCCACAAATTCTCCGTTTATATAATCTATCTCGCTGGCCTTGCCTCTTTTGATGCTCTGCAGAATCGAGCCGTACATCGGCTCGCGGCTAAGACTAGTCATGATTCCGGAGAATATTTTCGCTGCTTCTGGCAGGCTAAGCGCAGCGAGCTTAATCACCCTTTCCAGAGGAAAATCCGGAAGTGAAGATAAATTGACCCCTGCCTTCTCTACAACAGTTAAGCCCTCTTTCCAAATAGCCACACTTACGGCGCAGATATCAGTATCAGAAAAAGCTTCCTGCATACTTACGCCCAATATCGCCGGAATACAGTTGTTGGAATTTACAAAAACCTTCAAATATTTCATCCCCAGAATATCCTCGCTGACTATTGTGGGAAAAATAGTATTAAGAACGTGGCTTACCTTGACCACTGAATCGTCATTCCTGCCAAAGGCCTTGCCGATGATCCAGCTTTTGTCAAAGTTGTGCACAATCTCACCGGGCTTTAGATAAGTAGATCCAAACATCACGATGCTGGAGATGATCTTCTCTTTTGGGATAAACTCGGCAGCAATGCTATCTGCCTGCAAGCCGTTTTGAGTGGTAAGGACAAGCGCGTCGCGGATAAAATCTATATTGGCTTTAAGCGCGCTCTCTAAATCCTGGGTCTTGGTGGCTAAAATCACTAAATCTACTTTCTCGCTTAAAGTCTCGCAAACCGGCAGGCTGATATCCAGCTCTCCGCGCACCCCGGAGATCTTTAATCCGTCGGCCTTAATAGCTTTAACCGCATCCTGCCTGCCGACCAAAACTACATCATTGCCTTTAAGTTTTAGATATCCAGCGACCAGTCCGCCAATGGCCCCTGCACCGATAACCGCAATTTTCATTTAATGAGCGCATAACTTACGGAGCACTCGTTTTGCTCGCTGCGACGTAAGTTATTTGCGCGAATTAACCCCGCAGCCTGCCACAAAAATATCGAAGAGATTTTTGGGGCGCTTAGGCAAGGGGCAAGACTATACATAATTATTATTTCTTTGCGTTTTTAGGATACCCATACTTCTTATAATCAAATCCAGTCTGCTCCAGGAGGCGGATCATCATGCTGTAAAACGGAGAAGGCACATCGGAGAAAAAAGCCGCTACCACATCCTGCTCCTGAACCTGATTTGAATTTCTGCCTTTGGCTAACTCCTGAGCTACTTTAGTCACCGCCACCTCGGTAATGTGGCGGTGAAACACCGGTATCTTAGCGATAAAAACCCTGAACCTCTCTTTGACTTCCGGATTCCAATCCATATCTAGAGCTCTCCTTACGCAGAAAGCGTAACACTGGCCCATCCTTTAGGGCCAGGTGAAATCTTAGTTTAATTTAATTAGTAAAATTTTACTATATTATAGGCTTAAAACTCCCCCTGTCAAGAAAAACCTGAGGTTTTTACAAGAAGAAATCTTACGTATTCACAATGAGTTATGTATTCAAAGAAGGGTTTCTAGACGGACTTGATCAGGTCGATGAGGAAATCCGACTCTGCCTGCACCTGACGCCTGTTATGCTCCAGAATGCGGGCAAGGGAAGAAGGCTTTTTTTTGGACTGCTCTTTGATCATCTGCTCAAGGCCTTTAGAGACCCTGTTAAGGATAGAAAGCCTGGCGCGCATCCTGCGCTTGGCTACCGCAGGTTTCATGAAGTGCAGGAAATAAAGGCTTAAATCCAGGCTGAATTGTGGCCGCTTAAAATTAAGAAAACTTTTGTTAAGCAAATCGTCAAAGTAGGATTCGCCCTTGGGGGTGAGCTCATAAACAATGCGTTCGGGCCGGTTGCCGGGCTTGGTGGTACGTTTGATCACCAAACCGTCTCTTTCCAGGACCTGCAAAGGATAATATATGGACTTTAAATCTACACCGGCAAATAAAGAAAGTATTTCTTTGATCTTGCGCTTGATATCGTAGCCGTGCTTGGGGCTTTCCTTAAGTAAACCTAATAACAGCAATTCTTTTTCGATCATGCGCACACTCCCATGCTGCGGAATTTCTTATAACGGGCTTTAAGCAACTCTTCGGGCGGCTCTGCTTTTAATTCTTTCAGGTTCTTAAGCAACACTTCTTTTATATTCTGCGCCATGGCCTGCGGGTCGCGATGCGCTCCGCCCAGCGGCTCAGGAATAACTCCATCAATAATCCCCATCTTAATCAGGTCCTGACCGGTAAGTTTTAAGACTGCCGCAGCATCCGGCGCCCGGGCGCCGTCTTTCCAGAGTATCGCCGCACACCCTTCCGGCGATATAACCGAATAATAAGAATTCTCAAACACAAATACACGGTCAGCGACTCCGATACCTAATGCGCCGCCTGAGCCGCCCTCGCCTATGACTGTAGCGATTATAGGAGTGGCTATTTGCATCATCTCTCTGAGATTATATGCGATGGCCTGAGACTGTCCGCGCTCTTCAGCTCCTATCCCCGGATATGCACCGGGCGTATCGATAAAAATCACAATAGGTAGCCCGAATTTATCGGCCAGCTGCATCACCCTCAAAGCCTTGCGGTATCCCTCAGGATGGGCGCAGCCAAAATTACGCTTTAAATTCTCTTTAGTGTCCCGGCCCTTCTGATGCCCCATCACTACGACCTTTTGATTATCCAGCTTTGCCAGGCCGCAGATCATAGCCTTATCGTCGCTAAAGCCCCGATCCCCATGCAGCTCTATAAAGTCCGTCATCAGCATGCTGATATAATCCAGGGTATAGGGACGTTTGGGGTGGCGGGCCAACTGGACTTTCTGCCAGGCAGTAAGATTACTATAGGTGGTTTTCTTCTTCTGCTCCAGCTTTTCTTCAAGGCGCTTAAGCTCGGCGGAAAGGTCGATCTTACGGCTGGCGGAAAAATGCTTCAGCTCGTTAATTTTTTTCTCAAGCTCGACAATATCTTTTTCGAAACTTAATCCAATGGTAGTCATTTTTAATGAGCCCACAATTTATGGAGCCCTTCTCTGGGCGACATAAATTGTATGGGCGAATTACCCCCGCCGAATGCGCTAAAAATTCCAAAGGAATTTTTAGCAGCGTTTATGAGGCGGGGAATCTTATCATCACCTCGCTTAATCAACAATGGTCACTTCCGTGCCAACGGGGATGATAGTGTAAAGCTCCTCGACATCGCTGTTTAACATGCGCACGCACCCAGAGGTAGACTGCTTGCCGATACTCTGCGGCTCGGTAGTGCCGTGAATACCATAACTAGGAGCGACGTCAAAACCCATCCAACGCGATCCCAGGATATTCCTGGGGTCTCCCGCAGGGATGACTTCATTATCCTTAAACCAAGTGGGATTTACCAGTTTAGTGGCGATCTTAAAAGTACCTACGGGTGTACAGTTATCCCTGCCTGTCGCCACCACATAACTCTTAAAGATATCTTCATCAGTCTTTAAATAAAGGCTATTCTGGGATTTATCCACAAAAATAGTAAATGCAGCGGTCCAGATTTTGATCTTCTTACCGGGAGAAATAGCGTCATTGGAAAGATTGTTGCTTTTCTTGATCAGCTCGACGGTGGTCTTATGTTCCTTGGCTATTTTTGTCAGAGTGTCCCCAGGCTTGATCTCATACAAAACGCTCTTAAGGGTGATAGCAGTTGAAAAAAGCAACTTCATATTCAGCTCTTCCAGGCGTTTTTGCCAGTTCATCACTTCGGGAGAATTAGAGAAATCGCTGACCAGCTTCTGGTAAACAGACCTTGCTTCCACAAGGTTACCCTTTGCCTCCAGCTCCTTTGCCTGATTGATCAAGGGTAGAGCCTGCGAAAGATTGCTCCCTGCTACAGACAGGCCTATCCGGCATTTCTTGATATTCAAAACCAACACGCCTACAATAACCAACACAATGAGAGTAGGTATTATAATCAACAGCTTCTTATTCACACATCCTCCTCTAACCCGCTACAAAAGCAATGACTACGCCCAGAAGAAATCCCATGATCACTTCCATGGGCGTATGCCCGATAAGTTCGCGCAGTTGGCCGTCTTTGATGCGGCCCTTCCAATAGATATCATCGGTAATCTTATTCAAAATACGCGCCTGTCTGCCGGTGGCCCGACGCACGCCCTGCGCGTCGAACATCACCACTAGAGCAAATGCGGCGGCAAGCGCAAAATATACACTGTCAAAACCGTAATTTATGCCTATAGAGGTGCCCAGACACGAAGCCCCCGTGGCGTGACTCGAGGGCATTCCGCCTGTACCCACAAACCAGCGAAAATCAAAACGCTTCAAGCGAAAGATGCCAATGATCACCTTGATGGTCTGGGCAATAAGCCAACCAGATATAGTTATGATCAGAATTTTATTCTTAAAAAACTGGGCAAAAATATCGTTCATTATTCTTTTCCCGGAGCCGGGGCAGGAGCAGGGGTTACTTCTATTTTGATTACCTTAGGGATAAGTGTAGGCTGGCCGTCTTTAATGACAAAACCGCGGTTGCCTTCCGCGACCTGATTGGCGTTGACCTGATGCTTGATCTCCTTACCGACTTTGCCCATCTGCTTGCGGAACTCGCGGATAGCCTTTTTCATCTCGGAAACAGAGCTAAGCTTCGCCTTCATTGACTCATTCTCAGAAGACATCTTAGCGGTCTGGTCTTTTAAAACGGTGTTCTCCGCTTTAAGCAGTGAGAATTGCGCGCGCATATCTTCCAAAGACTTCTGAGTATTCTCCGCATCCGTAAAAAGCCTAGTCAGCCTGGTAATACTGGCCCTTAAGTTATCTTTTAAGCCGGCGTTCTGTTCGCTAAGCTTATCCGCAAGCTGTTTTTCCTTCTCCAGCTCAAGCGAAAGGTTCTGTTTGTCATTTTCCAAGACCTGGACCTGCTGTTTGATCTCGTTCAGGGCGTTCAGGAGCTCGTACTTCTCCTTTAAAGCAGAAACGTATTTATATACGCTAAAGATAGTTATAGTAAGGAGTAATACGAAAATAGCGATCTTTGCGTTCTTGGGAATATTCAGGTCCATAGGCTAATATTATATTGATATAGACCCAATATTGCAAGGTTTTTTTCGTTAGCCCCTGCGCTTAGCACCTTGGCATAAATGGCACCTTTGCCTATAGGAGGGCAAAGTACGCCTCTTGCGAGGCGTTGCCTAGTGCGCCCCTTCTGGGGCGGAAAGGCGCGGGGCTACACTTTTTGTGTTAGATTTTGCCACCCCTTACGTCTATTATAGTAGGAGGTGTTAAATGTTAGCAAAAACGCATAGTTTCGGTCTTTTGGGAATTGAGGCATATCCGGTTGAAATAGAAGTGGATGTCTCACGTGGCCTGCCGGCAGTCACGCTGGTGGGGATGGCGGACACCGCCATTCGAGAGAGCAAGGAGAGGGTAAGGGGCGCGATCAAGAACTGCGGCTTCAACTGGCCGCAGGAGCGGCTGACCATCAGCCTAGCTCCATCGGATATACGTAAAGAGGGATCCTGCTTTGACCTGGCCATTGCTTTAGGAGTGCTGGCTGCGACCGATCAGCTGGATAAAGAAAAACTTAAAAATCACTACATACTCGGAGAGCTTTCCCTGGACGGAACACTTAGGCCGGTGCGCGGAGCCCTGCCCATAAGCATTGCCGCAGCAAAGAACGAGCTCAAGAATATACTTCTACCTTTAGCCAATGCCCGGGAAGCAGGGATTGTTTCCGGGGTAGATATTTGGCCGGTACGAAGCCTGAAAGAGGCGGTAGAATTATTATCCAACCCACAAGGGTATACGCCTTTTAAACTTGACCTAAAGAGCATTTTTCAAGAAAGTCTGGCTTATCCGCTGGACTTCTCCGAGGTCAAAGGCCAGTATCTGGCCAAGCGCGCGCTGGAGGTGGCGGTTTCCGGAGGGCACAATATCGCCATGATCGGGCCCCCGGGAAGCGGAAAAACTATGCTAGCTAAGAGAATCCCGACCATAATGCCGCAGGTGACCATTGAAGAAGCGCTAGAAGTAACCAAGGTGCATTCCACGGTAGGAACGCTTACAGATAAAACCGGCCTGATCGGCATCCGGCCTTTTCGTTCACCCCATCACAGCATCTCCTCTGTGGCGCTAGTAGGCGGAGGCTCTATGCCACAACCGGGCGAGATCAGCCTGGCCCATCGCGGAGTCCTATTTTTGGATGAGCTCCCAGAATTCCGGCGCGACTGTCTGGAGGCACTAAGACAGCCGCTGGAAGATGAATTCATCCGGGTATCCAGGATATTTAGGTCTTTCACCTTTCCTGCAAGCTTCATGTTGGTCGCGGCCATGAACCCCTGCCCGTGCGGATACTACACTGACCCCAAAAAAACCTGCCGCTGTCACCCCAACCAGATTGCAAAATACATGGGCAAGATCTCAGGGCCACTACTAGACAGAATCGATATCCACATCGATATCCCAGCGGTAAAATACAAAGAGTTGACTGAGGCTAAAGACGCCGAGCCTTCAGCCGCGATCAAGGAGCGGGTGGAAAAAGTTCGCAGACTGCAGCTGGAAAGATTCAAAGAAGACAGGATTTATTTTAACGCCCAAATGAACACTAAGCTGATAAAAAGATACTGTTCCCTAAACGCTGAGGCAAGGGAATTGCTGAAGCTGGCTATGCATGAGCTGGGGTTGTCGGCAAGGGCCTATGATAAGATCCTACGTGTCAGCCGCACGGTAGCGGATCTAGCGGGAAGCAACACCATCGAAGCACCACATATTTCGGAGGCGATACAATACAGGAGCCTGGACAGACAGTGGTAAAAGAATCTATTTGTTAAATACTTCTTTGAGTATGGTATTAGCAATGCTCTCTGCGAGAAGACGATTGCCTTTTCCTGTACAGTGACCGAAGTCGCCGCCGAACATATCATTAAAGTATTCTCGGTAATCGGTTTTCTTAAGAGCATCTTTAAATATCTTTTCGTTATCTACAAACATAATGCCTTCTGCATTACCTTGGAATATCCTCTTAAGCGTCTCTAAATTTCGCATGGGATACTGCACACAAACATACGCTATACCTCTTTTGTCTAAGATCGCTTTAAGCTTATTATAATTGTCAGTTGTAATTGGATAATAGTAGCTTGATCTTAATTCCTTGGCCTTTTTACCATATTCCCTAGCAAGCCTTAGGCTATCCATTTCTCCAAATAATAACTCTAGCGCTCCATATATCCTATCGTCTTTAGGGTCGAGTTCTAGAGCCTTTTTGAATAACTCCTCAGCCTCAAGAAATCTATTTTGGGCTTGATAAAACTTTCCCAGCCCAAAATATACCAACTCGTTTTTGGGGTTGAGCTCTATAGCCTTCTTAAATGACTCCTCAGTCTCAGGGAATCTACCCCAGCTTAGATAAAAATTTCCCAGCTCATAATATGCCCAATCGTCTTTAGGGTTAAGCTCTATAGCTTTCTTGAATAACACCTCAGCCTCAGAGAATCTGCCCTTGCGCTGATAAGAAATCCCTAGCCCAATATATGCCCACTCGTTATTAGGGTTGAGCTCTATGGCTCTCTTGAATAACTCCTCAGCCTCGGAGAATCTGCCCTTGCTTTTATAAAGCCTTCCCAGCCCAAGATATGCCCAATCGTTTGTGGGCTTAAGCTCTATAGCCTTCCTGAATAACTCCTCAGCCTCAAATAATCTACCCATGTTTTGATAAGAATCACCTAGCCCAAAATATACATAATCGTTTTTGGGATCGAGCTCTATGGCTTTCTTGAATAACTCCTCAGCCTCAGAGAATCTACCCTTGTTTTGATAAAGCTTTCCCAGCTCAATATATGCCCACTCGTTTTTGGGGTTGAGCTCTATAGCCTTACTGAACTTTAATAATGCTTCACTTGACGGAGCATCCTTGTCTTCTGCATAAACCTGTTGTAATTCGACTCTTTGAAGGAGAGGCTTAGGCTGTTTTGAATCTTTTAATTTGGTTACAATATGTAACCAAAGGAGCCTGCTTAATTTATAGGTTCTAAAAGACTTTAAAAAATTTATAAACTTCGAATCAGAAATAGCCTCATAAGGCAGATGCGGACCCATGTCATTAATCCCCATCATAGTAATGACCATATCCGGATGGTATGTCTCGAGATCAGATTCAAGCATGGATAATATAGCGGCTGTACTTGTTCCGATAATACCCTTGTCTATCACGCTGAATTTTATGCCGATATTGCGCTGATTGAGTATTTCTTCCAGAAAAAGCGGATACTGCCCTGCGGTGGTGGATTCACCCAGGCACATAATACGATAAGTCCCTTTTTTGCTGATAGAGGCCCTGTTGCTGTGCTCCTGGATTGACAACAATACAAACCCTCCCAGGCGTAATCCTATCTCAAGGATAACAACAGTCAAAAATAACCCGAATATTATCAGAGCTATTTTTTGCCAAAACGAAGTTTTAGTTAGGGTTTGATTGTTTCGGCTCATGGAGATGGCCCATCAGGGATGAATCTAAGGTATAACTTTATCTGATTTCAGAATACCGTAAATATATTCTGCAGAGATTCTAAGGGTAGCCGCGTTTTTATGGCTCTCGTCGTGATAATAATCAATAGAGACCTTTACCGGGTCAAGACCCAAGCGGTTAAACTCATCCATCAGATCGATAAAAATAATATTATCCGAAGAAATGCTTTTTATCAGCTTATGCACTCCGGTAAAAGGATACTTTTCCTTGAAATCCTCTACCCCTTTTCCGGAAGAAGGAAATATCACCACCACAAATTTGTTCCCCCGGTCCTTTGCGATATCCGCGATCTCTAGCATAGCCCGCTGCACAGGAAGAAAATATTTCGGCTGATGAAGGTAGAGAATGAAATCCGACTCGTTTTTTATATTGGATTTTTTGCGCTCTTTTTTTATGGAGGCTTTTTTAATACGCGTAGAAAAATAGCGCGCCAAAGCGCTGTGGCGCATCCAAAAAGAATCAGAAAAATAATATTCCGCAGGGTCAGGATCGTTCAGGCAATAATTCAGAATGATCAGATCAGGATCATACTTAAGTCCCTTCACCTTAAGCTGCTCTAGCTCCGAGAAAGTATTGTACCCTTCGACTCCGAAATTAAGCACCTCATAGCGCAAGCCGGTGGATTTAGCATTTAGAATATTTTCCAGCTGCGCGACAAGAGTATCCTGTTCAGAAGTCAGGAGAGACAGAGTCTCAGAATCCCCTAGCATTAAAACGCGAAAAGTATTGGCGGGTTTTCTTACTGGACGAACCGGACCACGGTATCCATCGGAATTTACCTCGACACAGGCATGACGAGAGCCGGGCTTAAGCTCCCAGCGCAGATACGGATCGGAACTTCTCTGGTACAAAGGCCGGTCAGGGAGCTTGCCCATCTTCCAGGCAAAGCGCATGATGATTTCCGCGGCACCCAGGACCAAAGAAACTGTAACCAGCGCCAAACCGATATTGATGAAGATATTTTTCTTCACCCGAAGGATATTGACGCTTATTTCTTGGTGGCCTTGGTACTTTCGGCCTTAAGCTTATCCAAAGAGGAAAGCTGGATATCCTGCCACTTCTTCATCTGGGCGGGAGTAAGCACGCCTTCGATCTTACGGGCGGTCTCAATATCAGAGTAAGATATATCCACCTGAAGGTCGGCTATTTTTTTAAGCTGAGGACGGATAGTACTGAGTGGATCCTTATTCTTGATCATCTGTGAAAGGCCTTGACGCAGCTCGCTGATCTCCTTGCCTTTTTCATTAAGGGTAGTCTGCAATTTTGAAACAAGAGTTTTCATATCCTCGGACTGCTTGTCAGTAAGCCCCAGCTCGCTTTTATAATTAAATATGGTCTTGACTTCCTGCTTCTGCGCTTCCTGAGCCGGCTTCGTTGCTTTAGTCTCAGCAAAAGAACTAAGCGCTGACAACTGCAGGCCGACGGCCGCGATAAATGCGATTTTTAACAGCTTTCTCATCGTGTTCCTCCTTTTACACTGGCTTATCCGTGCCCACAAGGCACGCACTTGGCAATCCATTATGCCAAGGTGCTATAAAGCCAGGTGTTATTGATTCTACAAGGTTATCCCCTAGTTTTCAATGCCCTGTTCGTTAGCTTTGTCCTTGACAAAGGCGTCGATATCTTTGGTCGCCTGCCAGATCTCACGGATCTTGTTCTTGCATTTTAAAAAAACTTTTACCACATCCGGATCAAAATGCTTTCCCGACTCTACCTTTACCATCTCTACTGCCTCATCAAATCCGTACGCTTCTTTATAAGGACGTTGTGAAGTCAAGGCGTCAAATACATCCGCCAAGGCGACTATTCTGCCGAAAAGCGGGATATCCTTGCCCTTAAGGCCGCTAGGATAACCCGTCCCGTCGTAACGCTCATGATGGGTCAGAGCGATAAGCTTGGCTACTTTTAAAAGCGGAGAGCGGCTGCCTTTAAATATATTCGCTCCTAGGGCCGCGTGCTTCTTGATCACCTCCCGCTCTTCGGGAGTCAAACCACTTGGCTTCTTCAATATCGCATCCGGCACCACCAGCTTTCCAATATCATGCATGACGCTGGCGTATTTAAGGTAATTCACGTCTTTGGCCGATAGATTCATGGCCCGGGCGATCTCGGTGGAATAATCGGCAATGCGCACCAGATGTGTTCCGGTAGAATCGTCCTTATATTCAGCCACCAGGGCCAAACGAAAGACCATCTCGGCGTAAGAGTCCTGGACTTCCGCGTAAGCCTTCTTTAACTCGAGGTAGCTCTTGCGGATGCGCTCTTCGTATTCAAAAAAACGGCTCTTGCGCTCTTTAGTAGCCATAAAAATTCTTGAGCGCTTCCTCTTCGGTATCAAAGATCCGGAATACCTTATCCAGTTTGGTGATGCTGAAGATCGAGCTGACCTTAGGCGAAAGTTCGGATATAAAAACCATACCCTGTGTCACCTTAAGGTTACGCGAAAGGTCGATCAACGAGGCAAGGCCTGAGGAATCGATATAATCAACCCCGCGAAAATCTAAAAGCACCTTGCGGGTCTTATTATCGATGATCTTCTTAAAGGTTTTCTTCAGCTCAGGAGCAGTATCTATGGTGATCTCGCCACTAATACAACAGATCGCCACCCCATCAGAATCCTTAAGTTTTATCTGCATGATTATTTATTTTTATGCCGGATCTCCTGCGCGCGGGCCTGAAGCTTTGCCGCTTCATCGTCTTTACCGATCTTACGGTAGAAATCCGATAGATAATTTAGGAATATCGCGGTGTATTCACTTTCCTTACCGAAACTCTTCTCTATGATCACCAAGGCTTTACGATAGAGTTCTTCTGCTTCAATATATTCACCTTCGGCAGTCAGGTAGGTAGCCAGATTATCCATGGACTCGGCGACATTGGGATTTTCCGGACCGAATTTTTCAGTAGCATAATCCAGAGCCTTGCGCGCCAAAGCAATTGCTTCTTTATGCTTACGCTGCTGATACAGAACAATGGCGTCATCAGTCATCTTTACCCAGGTATCCAGCGCGATGTCTCCGGATTTTGTTTCAGGAAACTGCTGCTGGGCGCAGGCAGGTATGGTTAAAACAAATATTAAATAGATAATGACAAAAAATATTTTTCTCATTTTAAATAAAAACTGCCAGCAGGGACAACCCCTGCCGGCAGAAGTTTAACTTATTTTGCTTCGCATCCGGATTAAGAATTCTTCTCGGCGATGTCGCCGGCAATCGGAAGCTTGAAATACTCGCCCTGATAGGCCTTGACCATCAAAAATATCCACAGGATCAGGCTTACCACGCCCACAATAGGCATGATCGCCCAGCCGATCACCGGAATGATCGCCAGGACCGCGTTCAACACCCAAAGAAATCCAAAGGCTATGATAGATTGCATGGCATGAAAACGCACAAACTTATTTTCTTTCTCGACTAAGTAGAAAATTATCCCAGTAATAGGGCCGACCAGGTAGCTTAAAAGCGCAGCTAAATTGGGCTGCATTCCGGTTGAAGTATTGCCCAAACTACTATTTTCCATATTACCCTCCCTTTGTGCTGCTGGCCTATCCTGCCCAGAAGGGGCGCACTTGGCAATTGCCTCACAAGAGGCATACTTTGCCATCAAATAGGCAAAGGTACCTTTTATGCCAAGGTGCTTTAAGGCCAGGTGTATCTTTTAATAATTATAAACCAAATCGCCCTTTATTCAAGCAAATTTATCTTTACCCTTTTATAAGCGCCAGGGTCTCGGAACGGGTCTTCTGGTCTTCCTTAAAGATTCCGCGCACTGCCGAAGTCACGGTCAGAGTGCCGGGCTTTCTCACTCCCCGCATGGACATGCATAAATGCTCTGCCTCGATCACCACCATTACACCCAGCGGCTTAAGTTTGCCCATAATGATCTCGGCGATCTGTGTGGTCAAGCGCTCCTGTACCTGAGGCCTGCGCGACAGGATATCCACTACCCTGGCCAACTTGCTTAAGCCGGTGACCCGGCCTGCCTTAGGAATATATGCGATATGCGCCTTGCCGATAAAGGGGAGCAGATGATGCTCGCAGGTAGAGTACAAAGGAATGCCCTTCAAAAGCACGATCTCGTGATGCTTCTGGTCGAGAATGACCTCAAGCTCCTTCTCCGGGTCCTGGCCAATGCCGGCAAAGATCTCCTCGAACATCTCGGCTACCCGCGCGGGAGTCTCCTGCAGGTCTTTTTTATTAGGGTTCTCTCCGATCGCTTCCAGAATATCCCTGACCGCTTTTTCGATTTTCTTCTTATCCATATAAGGTCTCACTTTCCTATACAAAATTTAGAAAATATCCTATCTAATAAACCCTCTGAAAACTTCTTTCCCAATAATTCGTCTAAATATCCCAGGCTGTCTTTAACATCCTGGGCAATAAGCTCTATAGACGCTTTATTATCCACTGAACCGGCAGATTGCGCAATAAGTTTTTGGGCTTCCCGCAGGCAGGAGACATGCCTGAGGTTTCCCACCACCACCGATTCCGGGCCGATGACCTTACCTTTATATACCAACTCTACGATTTTATCTTCCAAAAGATTTATATTCCTGGCTTTCTTTGCCGAAAGAGAGATCGTATGAATAAACTGCTTAGTGATCTTTTCCCTTTCAATCTTTTGTTTTAAATCCATCTTATTGATAATGGCGATGGCCTGTTTGCCCTTTAACGATCTAATAATATCCCTGTCCTGCGCTGATAATTTTCTGCTTCCGTCAAAAAGGATTACAACGATATCCGCCTGGGCAATATGCTTCTTTGAGCGCTGGACAGCTTTCTTCTCGACTAAACCCCGCGGATTAAGCATCCCTGCGGTATCCACGATGCGGACCGGAATACCTTTTATGTCGATAATCTCCTCGATAGCATCGCGAGTGGTGCCGGCAACATGCGTGACAATAGAACGCTCATGCTTAAGCAGGGCATTCAATAACGAGGACTTGCCCACATTAGGCTTACCGCAGATAACCACGTATATCCCTTCACGAAAGATCCTGCCGCGCCTTGAGCTTGCCAGCATGGCTTTCAGTTTACCGTCGCACTCTCTTAAGCCTGCACCAACGCTATTAAAATCTACAGTGTCGTTTGCATCTTCGGGAAAATCAATGCTCGCTTCAAGTTGAGTAAGGATATCCAAAAGAACATCCCTGATTTTATTAAGTTCTGCCGA
Source organism: uncultured Planctomycetales bacterium (assembly GCA_964354795.1). Lineage (GTDB taxonomy): Bacteria > Omnitrophota > Gorgyraeia > Gygaellales > Profunditerraquicolaceae > JAPLLR01. Next base: position 36,350 of record CAYHBB010000005.1, read on the forward strand.
CAGCGCCCCTTTTAGCTGCCCAAGGCCGATCCTTAAGGCAGAATCAGTCTTGGCGCGGATAATATCCAGAACCGCCTCGGCCTGGGCTAAATCAATCCTGCCATTTAAAAACGCCCGCTTGGTGAATTCACCCGGCTCAGCTAAACGCGCTCCGTTTACCAAAGCTAGGTCCAAAACATCCCGCAAAGCCACTATCCCGCCGTGGCAATTGATTTCCACTACGTCTTCTTTAGTATAGGAGCGGGGAGCGCGCATCACCGTAAGGATCACCTCATCGATTATTTCCCCGCCGTTCTTTATTAAACCGTAATGGATAGTGTAGCTCTTAAAATCCGATGGCTTTATCTTTCCTTTAGAAAAAAATATTTTATCTGTAATTGCCAACGCACCCTTGCCGCTTAAGCGCACGATCCCGATCCCGCCAACGCCCACAGGCGTAGAAATCGCAGCGATGGTATCATCGATATTATACTTATGCATTTCTCAGCTCTCCCACCACAAATAGAGACCCTGTCCCAAGGATAAGGTCGTCTTTTGCAGCAAGCTGTATTGCTTCCTGCTTCGCCTCTTTTACGCTGCTAGTTAAAAGATAATTCCTGCCTTTAAAATATCGGCTTAAAACCTTGGGGTTTTCTGCTCGCGGATTATCGGCGCAGGTCAAGATAACCTGATCAGCTAAACTATAAAGCTCATTACAAATCCCTTTAATATCTTTGTCCTTGGATATTCCTAGCACTAGGATCAATTTCTTATATTTAAAATTGTTCCTGATGGTTTCTTTTAATGCTTTTACGGAAGCGATATTCTGAGCTCCGTCGAGCACAACCAAAGGATTCCTGGACACAACCTCAAACCTGCCCGGCCATTGAGTATTCAAGAGCCCTCTTCGTATTATCTTTTGGCTTATCCCTGACTTAAGCGCCTTGACTGCGCTAACCGCAACCGCAGCGTTTATCCGCTGATGCTTTCCAAACAAAGGAAGCTTTATCCCCATTAAAGGCTTATTTATTTCCTGTAACACTACCCCGACTTCTTTACATCTATTACGGATTACAATTGCCGCTTCTTTTTCCTGCGGCGCACTTATCACAATCGCCTGACACCCACTTGAGCTTTCCGGTCCTTTGACACCCACTTGAGCTTTCCGGTCCTTTGACACCCATTCGAGCTTTCCGGTCCACTGATACCCTTTAATAATCCCCGCCTTCTCCCTTGCGATCTCTCGCAAGGTTTTCCCCAGCTTCTGGGTATGCTCGTAGCTGATGGGCGTGATCACGCTTACCAGGGCATTGGCGGTATTAGTCGCATCCAGCCTTCCGCCTAAACCAGTCTCCAGCACCGCGAAATCCGTCTTCTGCTCCTTAAAATACACAAAGGCTAAAGTAGTATACACTTCAAAAAATGACAGCGGCCCGTATTTTGAGCCTTGATTATACCTATCTATCTCCGGCTTTAATTTGCTAACTATCCTAGCCAATTCAAGCTTGGCAACCATCCCCTCAAACGGATCTGACACTTTGACACCAACTTCAGCTTTCCGGACTTTTGACACCAACTTCAGCTTTCCGGCTTTTTGACACTCTAATATACGAATTCTCTCCCGAAAGTCGGATAAATGCGGAGAGGTATAAAGCCCGACCCTGAACCCCGCTTCCCGCAATATATAGGTAATGAAGGCACAAGTCGAACCCTTGCCCTTAGTGCCGGCTACATGGATACAACGCAAATGGCTTTGAGGATTGCCGATGAGAGAAAGAAAATCTTTAATGCGCTCCAGCTTCAGGGATTGTTTATAAGGATAGTCGATGAATTTTTCGTAATTAACAAAACTCTCGAGGTATTTTATTGTCTGAGGGTAGGTCATAAACCGAGAGGGGATAAAACGATCAATGTTTGAAGTGCCGCATGCCGGTCAGAACCATGGCGATTTTATGTTTATCCGCCATCTTGATGATCAATTCATCGGCAATGGAGCCGCCCGGCTGGATAATGGCTTTGATCTTATATTTTGCGGCTAATTGGATCGCATCTTCCTTGGGGAAAAACGCGTCTGAGGCCATCACGGACCCAGCAGCGAGTTTCCCGGCTTTTCTCGTCGAGATAAACACGGAGTCAACCCTGGACATTTGTCCCGCGCCGATACCCACGGTCTTGGTGCCACGGCAAAGGATGATGGCGTTGGACTTGACGTGTTTTGCCACTTTCCAGGCAAAAATCAGGCAAGCCATTTCGCTTTTGGTCGGCTTCTTCTTGGTCACGACTTTGAGCTCATTCATATTCAGGGTATCCAGATCCTTGTCCTGCAAAAGCAACCCACCGCTGACCCGCTTAAAATCCGTTTCTTTTATCGACTCAAGATCATACGACTCTAATAGACGAAGGTTCTTCTTCTCTTTAAATAATGCCTTGGCCCCTTTATCAAAACCGGGCGCGATAACGCACTCCAGGAATCCACTTTTTAAAACAACACTCGCGGTTTTTAGATCCATCATCCTGTTTAAAGCCACGATCCCGCCGAAAGCGGAAAGTTTGTCGCACTTCCAGGCTTCAAGATAAGCTTTATCCAGGGTTTTATCCTCGGCAGCGCCGCAGGGGTTGTTGTGCTTGACGATCACTGCCGCCGGATTCTTAAATTCTTTCACCAGCTCAAAAGCCGAATTAAGGTCAAGGATGTTATTGAAGGATAATTCTTTTCCCTGCAGCTGCTTGGCGTTGATGATACCGCTGGCCTTGCCTTTTTCCCGGTAAAACGCGGCTTTCTGGTGCGGATTTTCCCCGTAACGCAGCTCCTGGATCTTCTCAAAGCTCACCGTTAAATCATGGGGAAAACCGGCGGACTCTTTCTGGACCTTAAAATGATTGCTCAAGTAACTATTGATCGCCGCATCATACCGGCTGGTATACGCGAACACCTCGATGCCCAACTCGCGCATCAGCGCCTCAGACAACGCCCCGTTATTAACTTTAAGCTCTTCAATCACCTGTGGGTAGCGGCCGGGATGACAGATCGCTGCCACTGACTGATGGTTCTTGGCCGCAGAACGCAGCATGGATGGGCCGCCGATATCGATATTCTCGATCACCTCGAGAATTGAAACCCCGGGCTTCTGGGTAGTCTTCTCAAAAGGATACAGATTCACCACCACCATATCAATCAAACCGATGTCATGCTTTTTCAAGGTCTCCATGTGCTCGTTGTTTTCCCGTAAAGCCAAAAGCCCGGCATGTATTTTAGGATGCAAAGTCTTTACTCTGCCGTCGAGCATCTCGGGAAATCCGGTGTAATCTGAGACCTCTTGAACCGGGATATTATTCTCTCTAAGCAATTTCGCCGTGCCACCGGTAGAAAGAATTTCAACGCCTAGCTTCTTTAACTCCCTGGCAAAATCCAGTATTCCTGCCTTGTCCGAGACGCTTATCAGCGCGCGCCGAATCTTGACCATCGATCTTTCTCCCGTAAAAACAATTAACTGCGGTTATCATCATATCGGGATATCAGTAGGCAGAATATTAGGTATCAGCGGATCAGGTTAAATCTGATACCCTGATTTTCTGATATTCTGCCTACTGATAATCTGATTTTCTGATACCCACATTTACTTATTAAACCTGAAGTTAACCAAGTCCGCATCCTGCATCACGTATTCTTTTTGCTCCAAGCGCTGTTTGCCTGCCTGCTTGGCCTGGTTCTCTCCTCCGCATTTTATAAAATCATCAAAGCTGATGATCTCCGCCCGGATAAAACCCTGCTGGATATCCGAGTGTATGGCACCTGCGGCTTCCCAGGCAGTAGTGCCCTTGCGGATCAGCCAGGCCCGGGTCTCTTTTTCTCCGGTAGTAAAAAAGCTGATGTACCCGCCCTCGCGCACTGCGCGGCTAAGCAAAGCGTTCGGCTCTTCAGCCTCCGACTTCTCGGAGGTGATCACCGGCCGGCTAGTGAGCATCCCGTACTTGATCAGCGCTTTCTTTTCCTCTTCGCTTAAGGCCACATTACAAACTAGCTGTTCCTTCTCAAGTGAGACCTTTACTTTATTCAACAGCGTTTTTTCCGCCTCATCCGCCGAGCGGGAAAACCGGGTCTCCGCAAATTCCAAATCTTTTAGAATCAAATCTGCGGCAGAATCTCTTGCCACTAGTATTGCGTCGGAATCAAGCGCCGCATCTTCGGCAACCGCCTCGATCTGTATATAAGTCTTTTTCTTGGCTTTGGTAATGGAGTCCACCTGGTCAAGGCGGGCGTCCTTAATATTATGCTTGCCCGGGTTTATCTCGGGAATAGAAATAATACTGATCTTCATTTTAAGATTTACTCCTCTTCGTGTTTGCGGCTAGACTGGTACTGGGTGATGATAGACTGCGCTACTTTATGCGGGACTTCCTCGTAATGGGAAAAGCGCATAATATAAGAACCCCTTCCGCCGGTGATGGAGCGCAGATCATTGGCGTATTTGAACATTTCAGAAAGAGGTATCTGGGCTTTGACGATCTGATTCCTTCCCTTGACATCCATACCCATCACCCGGCCGCGCCGGGAATTGACATCTCCGGAAATGGCACCCAGAAAATCTTCGGAGATAGTGATATCTACATCCATGATCGGCTCTAAAAGTACCGGCCCGGCTTCACTCACTGCCTTACGTAAAGCCATAGATCCGGCTTTCTGAAAAGCCATATCCGAGGAATCGACATCATGATAAGAGCCGTCAACCAAAGTGACACGCAGATCCTCAATCGGATAACCGGCAACCGCCCCTTCACTGACTGCCTGGCGCACCCCTTTTTCCACCGAAGGGATAAAGTTCCGGGGTATAGCGCCGCCGAATATTTTATCCACAAACTCAAGGCCCTTGCCTCTTTCCAGGGGCTGCACCTCGATCCAACAGTCACCATACTGGCCGCGGCCTCCAGACTGACGCTTGAATTTACCCTGGACCTTTAAAACCTTAGTAATGGTTTCTTTGTAGGAAACTTTAGGCGTGCCCAGATCCACATTGACATTGAAACGCTTTTTCAGTCGCGTGACCATGACCGTCAAATGCAGGTCGCCCATGCCGGAAATAATCAGCTCCTTGGTCTGCGGATCATGGCGCACGGTAAACGTGGGGTCTTCCGCCGCAAGCTTATGCAGGGCATCAGATATTTTCTCTTCGTCCTCGCGAGAATGCGGCTTCACCGAAGCAGAAATGGCTGCTTCCGGGAAAGCCAGCGGATCATACAAAAACTGTTCTTTATCATTAGACAGGGAATCCCCGACCTCTGTCTCCTTAAGCTTGGCAATGGCCACGATATCTCCGCAGGAAGCGGCGTCAGTGGCCCTTTGTTCTTTCCCCTGCAGATTAAAGATAGTGCCTATTCTCTCCTTGGTCTTTTTGTTGACGTTATAGAATCCAGTGTTCGAAGCGAGGATGCCGGAAAACACCCTTAATAAAGTAAGCTGCCCGACATAAGGATCGGAAATATTCTTAAAGACAAAAGCGGAAAACGGGGCTTCCGCGGTCAAAACAACCTCTTTTATGGTGTCCAGCTTTGCTGGGTCAGCTGCCTTCACCTTTAACCGCGACTGCGGATCAGGAAAGTATTTTATAACTGCCTCCAACAACTCCGGCAAACCCTTATCCGCCAGAGCCGAGCCGGCCACAACCGGAAAGATCTTACGCTTGATCACCGCCTGCGTAAGCGCGGACTTTACTTCTTCCGCAGACAAACTCCCGCTCTCAAGGAATTTCTCAAGCAACTTATCGTCGCTTTCCGCCACTGCCTCGATCAACTCCGGGTTATCGGCATTATCAATGAAAAAAGCCTTTTTGGAAAGAGTATTTCTTATATTCTCTAAAACCTTGGGGACATCCGAGGCTTCTTTATCGGTCTTGCTGACAAAAATCATGCAAGGCAGGTCATTCTCTTCCAGAATTTGCCAGGCGCATTCCGTGCCTACTTCCACCCCGCTTGACACATCCACTACCAAAACCGCGCCGTCAACAGCGCGTATACCCTGGATGACCTCGCCGTAAAAATCAGCGTATCCGGGAGTGTCCACTATCTGAATGCGGTTACCTTTATAATCGCAAAATAACAGGCTTAAGTTTATAGAGCTCTTGCGCTCGATCTCGTCAAAGCTATAATCGCTGACTGTGGTGCCGTCGGATACGCTACCTTTGCGGGAGATGGCCTTGCAAAAATACAGCAGCGATTCGGCAAGAGAAGTTTTTCCTGACTGGGCGTGGCCTAAAAGAATAAAGTTTCTTTTATTTAACACTGCCATGGCAAGACTCCTTTCGCAGAAAGCGAAACACCAACCTTTCCTATAAGGTTGGGTGTTACAGTAAGCTACGCCCTATAAAGCCAGGTGTAAGCAGTAAGCAAAACACCAACTTTTCCTATAAAGTTGGGTGTTGCAGTAAACTACACCCCAGCTATAAGGTATGCTGGGTGTGTCCTTTTTAGGACTACACCCCAGCTATAAGGTATGCTGGGTGTGTCCTTTTTAGGACAAAACACCGGCCTTTCCTATAAAGCCAGGTGTTTGCTTTAAAGGTAAGAGGAAGCCTTATTATATAATACCTGTATGGGAGGGTCAAGGCTAAATTGGCGTACACCCGGCCTTATGGGAAAGGCCGGTGTGTGGTCCAGAAAGGACACACCCGCTGAACCTTTAAAGCGGGGTGTAGCTTTCTGCCACAAAAAAGCGCGAAACCCTCAAGGCTTTCCTTTAGAGTTTCGCGCCTGAATAAATACGGTTATTCGAGGTAAGTATAGATCTTTCCCTTGTAATTGCGCAAGACGAACTTCCCCTTGGCCTGGGAAAGTATATAATTTGGGCCGACTGGGATCTTGCCGCCACCGCCTGGCCCGTCGATGACATAAGTCGGGACAGCGTAGCCTGAAGTATGTCCGCGCAGCTTTTCCATGATGTTTATGCCGACGGAAACCGGGGTGCGAAAATGCTGAGTGCCGCGAACGGGATCGCACTGGTAAATATAATATGGCCGCACCCGTATCTGAAGCAACTCATGCAACAGCTTTTTCATGATATAGGGACGATCGTTAATACCTTTTAAAAGCACAGTCTGACTACCCAGCGGAACTCCGGACTCGGAAAGCATATCGCAGGCTATTTTGCAGCGCTTAGTGATCTCTTTGGGGTGGTTAAAATGGATGCTCATCCAGATAGGCGAATAAATCTTTAGCATATTCACCAAACTCTCGGTGACTCTTTGCGGCAAGGTGACAGGAATACGCGTGCCTATCCTTAAAAATTCCACATGGGAAATAGAGCGGATCTTCTGCAGTAGATTTTCCAGTTCTTCGTCTTCAAGCAGAAGCGGATCTCCGCCGGAAATCAGAACATCGCGGATCTTACGGTTCTGACGGATATACTCAATCGCCGCGTCAAAACGAGTTGCTCCGGACTCTCCCTTGGGCTCATGGTCACCTACCAGGCGACGGCGAGTGCAGTGACGGCAATACATAGCACAGGCTTCGGTGGCCAATAATAGTACTCTATCCGGATAACGATGAACCAAGTGCGGCGCCGGAGAATCCCGATCCTCGGCACACGGGTCAGTCATCTCGTGCGGTGAAACAGCAGATTCCTCTGCCACCGGCACTGCCTGACGACGAATAGGACAAGTGGCATCCTCTTGATCCATCAAGGCTGCCCAGTAAGGAGTGATAGCCATAGAAAGCCTGCCCTTAGCCTTATCAATCCCCTTTTCTTCCTCAGGTGTAAGTTTAATGATCTGAGAAAGCAGCTCCTTGTTGCAAACTCTGTTTTTCAGCTGCCAACGCCAATCTTCCCAATCCAGAGGATTCACATCCTTATATAGTGAGATCTGCTGGTAATCGCGCGGCCTTCTGATAATGCGCGGCGTGCTTTGCGTTTCCTGCTGCTGGCTTAGAGTTTTATGGTTTTCGATTAGCGACTGAGGATGACTCAATTTAACTTTTTCCTTTCTGAGGCACTTTTAAGTATAGCCTCAATAAGTTCTTCGTATTTCATCCCCGCGGCATAAGCCATGATCGGGAAATTCGACTCCCGGGGGTTTAACCCCGGCAATGGGTTGATCTCCAAGACATAGGGGACACCATTACTATCCAAGCGTATATCGGTGCGCGAAATATCCAGGCAGCCGACGGCGCGGTGCGTGCGCACCACTACATCCTTAACGCGCTCCTCTGTCTCCTTATCCAGGCGCGCCGGGCAATGGAATGTGGGCACCAGCCCCATCTCCCGATTACCCTGATACTCTTTCATTCTCCAGGAATAAAAATATTCTCCGCTTTGCCTGCAGCTTTCGAAATCGATTTCCAAAATAGGCAGAACGCTGGTCTTTCCGTTTTCCAAAATTCCAACGGTAAGCTCCTTACCTTCGATGAATTCCTCGACCAGAGCCTCCTGCTTATATACCTCGATTATCTCTTTGGCCTTGGCCTCAAGCTCTTCGATATTGCGCACCACATTGGATTTATTGATGCCCTTTGCAGAACCCTCACAGTTGGGCTTGACGATCATGGGAAATCTTAATGAGGGATCCAGAGTTTCTTTGCCGGTTGAGAAAACCTGAAAATTGGGAGTAGGGATACCTTCGGCTTTCAATATTTTTTTGGTAAGGGCCTTGTTCAAAGCCAGGGCAAGCGAAAAAGTGTCGGAGCCCGTATAAGGAATATTCAAGTAATCCAGCACTGCCGGAACTTCCGATTCACGGAACTTGCCGCATTTACCTTCAGCGATATTAAAAACCATATCTACCCGATTTTTACGAAAATACGAAAAAAGACCGGGATACTCCACGTCGATAGTATCCACGCTATGGCCTTTATTTTTAAGGGCTGAGGTAATGGCGTTGATAGTTTCCTCGGAGTCCCACTCCGAGAAATAATCCGCCGGAAGGTTTGAATCTTTCTTTTTTAGATTACAAGTCAGGGCAATTTTCATTTATTAATTCAGGTTGTGGCGCTTAAGAGCGCTCTGCAGGATCTTTCCGATCATCTGCTCGTAAGTGATGCCGATACTTTCGGCAATAAGCTTAAATACGTCTTCGGTAGAAAGTGACGGCAGCGGATTTATCTCAAGGACATAAGGCTTGCCCTCATTATCTACCCTAAAATCCACCCGGCCAAAATCTTTGCACTCTACCGATTTATAAACCTTTAGCGCCAAAGCACTCAAGCTATTCCGCAGTTCCGCGGAGATCTTTGCCGGACAGATATATTCCAACCTATTGGAGGTGATACGGGCAAAGGTATAAAACTTGTCGTTAAGCTTAAGTTTCCCGTCGATCTTGATCTGCACCACCGGCATCACCTCGGGGCGATCATTGCCGACAATAGCCACGGTAAACTCCTGGCCGGATATAAACTCTTCCACCAGCGCCGGTTGTTTGTAAGTATTGACCACAAAATCGATCTGCTTCATCAGCTCTTCCCGGTTTTCTACGCGGGAACTCTCACTCAATCCCTTGGAAGAGCCCTCAAAGCGCGGCTTGACTATAAGTGGATAGCGGTGATGGTTCATGTTGCGAATTTCTTGACTAGAGTTTGCTTCGAAAAATTTCGGGGTAGGGATTCCGTCGGCGATAAAGATCTTCTTGGCCATCACTTTATCTAAAGTCAAGCCAAGGGTCAAGGCGTCTGCGCCAACAAAAGGGATGCGGGCCATCTCAAGCAACATAGGCACTTGAGATTCACGGTTACGTCCGGTAAGGCCTTCAGAAATATTGAAGACGATATCAGCTTTAAGCGAACCGATTTTATCCATAAGATTGACCACGTTGCCAATGCGCTCTACCTTGAAACCGTTGGCTTCGATCGCTTTGGCGATAACGCCTATCGTCGATGGATGGTCAAACTCAGCATTGGCATCCGGAGGATCTCCGGGCTTAAATTTGTATTCTGACCTTAAATCGTATGTTAAGCCTACTGTTTTCATAAATGAGCACTGGTAGTCCCCACCTCGCACCATGTGTCAAAATTCTCTTCGATAATTTTGACACGCTCGGTGGGGTTAATTCGGGTATATAACTTACCCCACAGGGGTAGGCCTTCCTATACCTTTTAAGGAAGGGCCTTATGTCGCCTATAATTAAATAATTTCTCCATAAGTTATGCCCTCATTAAAAATAAAGGGCCCAATTCCTTTCTGAGCCCTTAAAAGATTTCGCCTTATTTTTCAAAGTTGGTTTAAATCCTCCTCACGCGTTACTCTATATATTGTATCTACACTTATTTTTATCACAACCTGTAGTCAATGTCAAGAAGATTCTGCTTAATAACCGCCGCGCGCGGCGCGGCGCCGCGCAATTTCACCGACGGAGATATGCTTATTTATCAAATTCCACTTTCCCCCAGCTGATCATATTGTTTTTTAAGATGATCACCACGCCCACAATACCTTTTATGACGCGGGCGAAATCCACCGCCTTCTGCAAATCTTTCTTGGAATGAACTAGATTGCCTACGGCAGTAGCCACAGCATCGGCAAGCGCGGTATTCTTGGAAAGAATGATCACGCTATCGGCAGAACCGAAACTCAAAGAATGGCCGACAGTTCCGCTTGAAGTGCAGACTCCGATAGGCGTATCTTTGGGGAATATTTTTAGCCTCAGGGTATTCCATAATTTAGATTTCCCAGCGTAAATACCGATAGTGCGCATCTTACGGGTTTTTAAGAAGATATCTCCGCCATTTTCTATGATCACGTCCTTGTGCCCGGCTTTCAGCAGGTCCCTGCCTATATACTCAGAGATTGCTCCGGCAATCGTAGCCATCGGCCCGACATTGGCGATTTTTGCCGCCTCAGCCATAGCCTGAATTATCGGCGGAGCGGTCAGCTCCACGGCGATAGGCTTAAGGGCAACCAGGAACCTTCTATCTTTAGAAATGTAACTCTCGATATCCCAGCGGTAATGCCGGATCCGCTCCTCGATAAAATCCTTAGGAATGATCTTATTGGTAAGGATCTGCAGGTCGGTTTCCCGGGCGATAATATGCATTAAATGCAGATCTTTAGCGTTCACCCAGTCACGATAGAACCGCCTTTGATATTTTTGTGATTTCATTTCAACAAATCCTCGGCAGCGGCTCGCTGGTCAACATATCTACGATGCGCTGAGTCCCCAGAATCGTGTTCATTACTACCCTACCCTTTTGCTCTTTGCTTACCTCGCCGATTATCTTTGCGTTGCGGCCTAAGGAGTGTTTCTTGAGTAAGCTTAAGATTTTCTTCTCGCTACCATTCTTTACGATCAATATCGCCCGGCCCTCATTAGCCACATACAAAGAATCGATCCCCAGCAGCTCACAAGCAGTGCGCACTTTATCCGAGATCGGAATATTCTTCTCATCGATTAAAATCCCTAAACCCGTCTGCTCTGCCACTTCATTCAACGCCGTAGCTAGGCCGCCGCGCGTAGGGTCGCGCATGAACTTTACCACATCGGTTTTTTTAAGAACTGGAATAAGCAAAACGTTTAAAGCCGCGCAGTCGCTTTGGATATTAAACCCCAGATCCAGCTCTTTACGTTTGGCTAAAACACTTAAGCCGTGCTGGCCTATCTCGCCGGTAATAATGATTTTATCCCCCGGCAAAATATTCTTTACCGAGAGCGCTGTGTTCTTAAGCACCCTTCCGATACCGGAGGTATTTATGAATATTTTATCACAAGCAGACTTCTCTACAACCTTTAAATCCCCGGTTACAATGCGTACACCGGCCTTACGCGCCTCAAGACTTATGGAGCGAACTATCTTCTCAAACAGTTTCTGCTCCAGGCCCTCTTCAATAATAAAAGCAAGAGAGAGGTATTCTGGAACGGCCCCGCACATCACCAGGTCATTGACCGTGCCGCAGACCGCAAGCTTGCCGATATCCCCTCCGGGAAACTCCAGAGGACTGACCACGAAAGAATCGGTGGTAAAAGCTAACTTTTCTTTGTAATTTATGGATGCCCCGTCGGCAAGCTCTCGAAGTATGGGGTTGTCAAACTCTTTTAAAAGCAGGCCCTTGATCAGATTATGAGCGAGCCTGCCTCCGCTTCCGTGAGCAAGAAGTATATTTTCACCGGACATGTTAATTTACCATGACTCCCACGCTGGCTAAATCCTGCTTCAATTGCTCAGGACTGGTAAAAAGAAAACTGTTGATGCCAAGACCTTTAGCGCTATCCACCAACTCCTGCCGGTCATCGGTGTAAAAAACATTTTCCGGCTGAGCCTTTAACTCCTCAAGTACTTTTCTATAGATATCCTGATCGGGCTTGATCATACCCATTTCATAAGAAGCAAAAACCCGGTGAAAAACATTAAAAACCGGAAAATACTGCTTCAAGTACTCATGGTGCAAGACGTTGATGTTGGACAATAACGCCACCTGATAATGGGCATGCAGGTTATTCGCCAGGCTGTATACCGCGCGGTTGGTGGCGGTAAGAAAGAATATATCGTTCCATATCGGGACAAAGGATTGATACTCCAGCCTCAGATCAAGAGTCTCTTTTACCCGGCGAAAAAACTCCTCTGGGGTGATCTTACCCTCCTCAAAAAGAATAGTGGCCTCGGAAAGGAAAAAAAGGTCGAATATTTCCCTGGGAGTCTTGTTGCAAAAATTAGAGATGCGCTCGGCAGCCCGCAGGTGATCGAAGTCGATCAAAACCTTGCCCAAATCTAAGATTATAGCGTGGATCAATTTCCTTTATCCTTGGCGTTGCGGAAAAGGTCGAGAAATCGGTCCTCGTAATCCTTATACACGTTCCATTTATCCAGCTCAGCCTTAAGCTCGTGGGCTTTTTTAAGGTCAGATGTAGCCTCGGCAAATAATTTCTCTATCTTGTCTTTTACCGACGCGGGAAGCTTGGTCAGCTGGGATAAAGCCCTCTTGATCTTCTCGATCTCTTCCTCGTTTATGGGCGTGGGTTGTCCCGGAGTGCCGGTCTTAAGATAGTCCATGAGTTTATTGATCTCCACTTCTATGGCATGGACCTGCTCTTGGAGGCCGGCAAAATCGATCTTGATATCGTAGATCTTGGAGAAAACCGTAAGCACCGCCTGCGCTGCCTTAGGATTCTCGATCTGGATGGTATAAAGCGGCATCTCCCCTAACAAACAGAAGCCCTTAAACCCTTCCTGTTTGGCAATCCCTAAAAATAATCCATTCATTCCGCTTACCTGGCCCTCATTAAGCATGTTCAGGTTGTATTTCTTCAAACTCTCCCGGATCTGCGGATGGGTCGCGGCAAACCAGACCGCCGGATTCTGGGTGTGGTCAATAGGAAGAGGCATGGAGGCAAATCCCACCAAGGTATCGGCCTTGAAAAGTTTGGCCACATAAAGGATGCGCTTAGAGTATTCTTCGGCTTTAGCCAGGTCAGGCTGGGCATTACTGATAAAAACGATCAGGTCGTGCTCGCCGGCCTTTCCGCCAAAATACTTGGCGGACCCGCCACGCCTTGTGGCGGGATTTTTCCAGAAATAAAACTTCCCCAAGGGTAGATCCGGAACGCTTAATATGCCTTCCTTAATCATGCTTCCTGTAAGATAAAAGAACTCTTCGGCCGGTATAGCGGCGAACTCCTCGGCTTTTAATTTCTCGACCAGGTAACTTGCCGCTTTAAAGGCCACCTCCCCCATCCCCGGCCAGGCGACGATCATGTATGGTTTCTTTAGTTTAGGTCTTTTGGTGATTTTTACGCCATCCATAGCAATTACTCCTTAATTAAAATTATAATTCTTTAAAAACTCCTCTAACAACAACGTTCCCTTATACAAACTATCGATTTTAACAAATTCATCGGCGGCATGCGCGCATCCGCCAGAACCAAATCCCGTGGCTACCGCCGGGATATTTTTTTGCTGAAAAAAGGTGATCACTGTTGCGCCCTCCGAGCCTTTGGCCCTGGCGATTACTTTGGCTTTCCTGGCCGCCTTTTTTAAACAGCTCACCAGCTCATGGGCCTCCTCGATATTATACGGCTGCTGGATACCCTGGACCTCGACCTTATACTTTTTGGTGTATGAGCTTAAAATCTTCTTTACCTTGCTGATGATCTCAGGCGCGTGGCTGCCGGGAAGAAAACGGAAATCCAACTCAAACTCGCACCAGTCCGCCACGATGTTCACCTTGTCCCCGCCCCTGATAGTGCCCACATTAATCGTAGGAGGTCGCAGATATTTATGCCGGGTGCGGGAAAACTTGATCTTTTTGATTTCCTTAATAGCATTGATTGCGATATCGATAGCGTTTATCCCGCGCCAGGGATATGCCCCGTGCGCCCGCTTGCCGGTTATCTTGACGGTCATATGCATGAGGCCCTTTTGGGAAACGATGATATCGAAATCATCGGCATCCAGGACCACCGCGGCATCCGGTCTTAAAATATTTCTATTCAATAGCGGGATCAGGCCTAAGTCCGAACCGGTTTCTTCATCAGCGGTGGCGGCGAAAATCAGAGTATATGGCAAAACCACGCCTTCTTCAATTAAACTGTTGATGGCTTCTAAAGCAGTTGAGATATTGCACTTGCAATCCGTTGCCCCCAAGCCGTAAATCTTATTTCCCTTGATCCTTGCCGATAGCGGACCCATTGTCCAGCTTCTTCCCGCAGGAACAGTATCCAGGTGCGGAGTGATCAGAAGAGACTTAGAACCACTGCCCTTGATCATCGCGATGACATTAGGCCGATTCTTCTTAAACTCATAAACCCTGGAGTTTATCCCTAAGCGTTTTAAGTAATCCGCCACAAAACCCGCGATCTTTTTTTCGTCTCCGGGAGGATTCTGGGAATCTATCTGGACAAGCTTACGGGTAAGCTGTATTAAACGCTTCTTATTGACCATGACCCACCAAATCAATCCTTAACGGGCACACTGCGCACTTAGGCTTTGACTTAAGGCAATACTCCTTGGCCAGCCTCACGATAAGCGCGTGATACTCATTAAATAATTGTACACTGGATTCGAGGTTTTGGGTAAAAAATCTTTGCACTGCCTGATAATCGCTATCCTCAGGGGTAAGCCCGTGCCGAGAGCTAAATCTTTTGGTATAGGCATCCACCACGAACACCGGTTTATTCAACGCATAAAGCAGTATGGAATCCGCGGTCTCCTCCCCTATGCCGTTGACCGAGAGCAACTGACCGCGCAAAACATCTGTGTTAGCCGCACGCATCTTGCGCATATTAGCACTATAACTATCCAGATAAAACTTAAGGAAATTCTTCAATCGCTTAGCCTTGATATTAAAATACCCGGCAGGACGCAATAGCTTAGCCAATTTCTTTTGCGGCATGCGGTAAAGCTTACGCGCATCCAGCGCTTTGGCTTTTTTGATATTGACGATAGCCCGCTCTACATTCTGCCAATTAGTGTTCTGGGTGAGGATCGCGCCCACTATCACCTCTAACGGCGTTTTACCCGGCCACCAATGCTGCGGACCGAAACTCTTATAGAGTTTTTGATAGATCAAATTAAGCTTGCGGGATTTTGTCATCCTGGATCAATCTTCTAAAACCAGCGGATTGTAATTATGGAAAGCAAAAATCGCATAGGCTGTACCGGCAACTGAACCAGTGGATGTGCCTTTAGGAGTGTTCCAGCCATGTCCTGTATCCACGGAATCCTGAGTGGCATATGGAAGGCACCCTGCGCCCTCACCCGAAGCGGAAGGGCTGGAGATGATCATCTTTTCCAGCTCATCGATATAATCATTGGCTTTGACGCTGTAGCTAAGCGCCTTAAGGCTATCGCCTTTGGCCTTATAATAAGCGCTCATAATCTTAAAAGAAACGATCATCTGCGCTGTCCACTCCGAAGATACCACTCCGCCACGGCCCAGGTGCTTTTCCGGCGCGAAATCAAATCCTTTAATGCGCACGCTGCGTCCGTCAGGACGGATATAAGTCACTTCTGCTACACAATTTGCCTCGGCAAATTCCATGATTTTATCCGGATTCATGCCTATTTCCCGCAGCTTAGCCGGCCCGATGGCCGCTATTGACCAGGCATAGGTGTCGGTAGCGATAGTGGAATCTCCCTTGCCGCGCTGGATAGGAATATCGCTTTGGTCATAAGTATGCTGTTTGAGCCAATCCAGGACATTCTCTGCCACAAGGCGGTAAACGCGTTTATTGGTCATAGAGTAAAGCATATTAAAAAACGCGTAGGCATCCTGGTTATGCTCGGTAGCATACCAGGTAGTATCCGGCCCGCCGCGGATCCCGCCTTCTTTATCCTGAAAGGTCATAATGCTCTGGGCGATCTCCTCAGCCAAATACAAGTAACCTGAATCCCGGGATTCTTTAATGTAGTGCAGAATAGCGATACCCAACCAGATATTCGGGCCGCAATGAACAGTATATTCTGCGGGTGAGCCGTCGTTTGCGTAATAAGCATTGTAAAATAAACCACCTGAGCGTTCGGCGCTGCGGCTAAAAAATTCCAGGACTTTGCGCGCCCGGCCGTAATCAGAGGCATTATTATAAACCTGGGCAACCAGAGACTGGTCATAAGTAAAAGCCCAGTTCTTAATATCGCCGTCTCCCTCAAAGCTCATCACCAGCCCGGTGCGGGGATTCTGATGGACGCTCAGCCACCGGTACATCTTGTCGAAATTTATCTTCTCAAGCTCCCCGCGCTCTTTTCCTAGGCGCTGCAGCTCATCGGCAATAGCACTTTCCTTACGCTGCAAAGCTGACAGCTGCTCCTGCAACCCGGACTTATCCTGGGTAAGCTTATCGATAAGCGGGCGGTCTTCCTGCGCGCCCTGAATACGCGACTGAAGTGACTGGAGGCTCTCCTCGAGGTCCTGGCGCTCCCTGGCCACCTGCCCAGAGCGCTCTTTTGCGGCACTTGCCTCCTGAGAGATTTCTATCAGCTGCTCAACCAGCGCTTTATTACTTTTAATGAGCCTGGCGGTAATAAAACTGTTGATCATAAAACCGCTCCCTAACAAAAGGAATAGAGCAATCACCGCGGGAACAAATAATTTCCTGGTCCAGGCGTAACGCATGATCGTGGAATTTTGCCCCTGATCGATATCTTCATAGGTCAAGCCGATCAGGTAACGGGTGGGATTGCCGGGAGAATCCTTGACCCAGGCAATATTAGCCCTGGCGACTGCCGGGCCCCTTAATAAAGGCATCTCAATTTCCAGGGCGACTTTAGCGCTCTTATTCCTGACCAGCTGCACGCATTTTTCATCCAGAGCATTTGCCGACAGGCATATTCCTCCGTGGCTTACGTCAGAGGTGAATCCCAGAAGCCACCCCGACAGAAAACTCCTGCCGTCGAGAGACACCAGCCGAAACTGCACCGGGAAGACCGTATCTAGACGGATATATTTACGCCGCTCCTCAATTTTCTGCTCTTCGTGCGACATATTATTTTACCTTCTCAAAAACCACCCTTTGCTTGATTTTTTTCGCCAGGCCCTCGTAAAACTTTTTAAATTCCGCGTACTCGCTTTCGAGGATAGCCTGTTTCTTAAACACCGTATCCTGCCTGAAAAACAAAAGATTATTCTTAAAACTGTACTCTACGCTCACACCCATCCAAGGGCTATCCTCGGATATATTGCCGGGAATAAATTTAGCTGTATAAGTTTTTGGCACAGCGATCTCAAAAATCGTTTCCTTCTTATCTAAGACGCTGAAATCCAATGCATAAAACCGTTTATCTTTAGCGACCAACGCTGTGTCAAGGCCAGCCAGCTGCGGCATAAGGCGCAAGCTACCGGCAACGGTAAAATATTCCGGGCCGGAAAAAGAGTATTTCAGCTCCACCGGCTTATTCAGGTCATTAAGATTAGCGATAGCGTAGTCTTTAAGCGTGGCTCCGATAGAAAATTCCTGGATCCTTTCTTTTAATTGCGCCTCGATCAGCTCCGGCTGGGTATAAAGCAGCCAATAGCGTTGACCCTGATCATAAATCCCGTAGGTAAAAATATCTTTCTTTGCCAGAATAGTCTCATCATCATTGATGCTGATGCGTGTGGATTGTCTGACCAGATTGTGCTCTGGCTCATAAAGCGGCGTAGTCTCTATACGGAATTTATCCTCTTGGCAGATGAATACCGTGCGCGCCTGATCGCCAGCCGGGAGATCTGCGAAAGAACAGGTCTGGGCCGTGGGATCAAGAAAAATGATCCTGTCATTTAGCAATACGCTTGCAATACAGTGGTCGAAAAGCATCGCCGGAAAATCCGGGTTCAGGTTGTAGTAATCTTTAGTGGGGATAAGCACCGGCCAGGCCTTAAAGCCGGCATCTTTTAACATAGTTACCAATAATATCGCCTGGTCTTTACAATCGCCGTATTTATTACGAAATATATCCGCTGCCTGATGCGGCTCAAATCCCGCCTGTCCGTATTCCACCGCCACATAGCGGATATCTTTGGCGCAAAAATTGTAAATGGAACGGACTTTTTCCTCATCAGTCTTAAGGCCGCGGATCAATTGTTGCACCTTGTCTTTTATAGCGGCATCCGCCTGGATTTTATCCTTAGCTAGCTTCCACCACCAATCGTATAACTCCTGCCACTCTTTAAAAGAAGACAAAATCACGGTGGGAGTGATCTCTACCACAGGAGGCATATCCGCTTCGCTGATTATTTGAGGAATGTCTTTGAACTTCCAACGCAAAGTGACGATGCCATCTTTTTCCTCTTTCTCAGGAGTAAGCTTAGCTCCAAAAGTATTATACCGCTCATTAATGATCTTAAGGTTAGCGGGATTTTCTTTAGGAAAGCTCACGATAAAATCCGCGGAAATTATCGGATCAGCTGACTGCAGCGAATAAGGGACCCCATAATCCTTCTTATTTACCAGCTGGTTGCGGTAAACTTTAAGCTTATACTCCACGCTTACGCCATCGGCAATCTCAGGGAATGAAATAATAAAAACGCGGGCGTTGCTGTAGAGGGGAAAATTAAGATACTTGGATACGTCGCGAATATGACGCGCGCCCACATCTACCACCGTACCGTCGCGCTTGATGGTACGGGCGTATTCCAGCTCGACTTTCTCGTAAGTGGAATCATACTCGATCTTGGCCTCGGAAAAATCTTCTTTACCGCGCTCATTAAGGATCTTTACCAGATAATGCAAGCGTGAAACTTCGGTATTTTCCCGGGTGACCTCGATACTTTCATTACACAGAAGGATCAATGCCCCTGCCTGCGGATAAAGCTCCTCGCTTGGCGCATTGGCGATTGCCTGATACGACTCCGGGCTCAGCTCCCTGATATTGCGACCGACAGCCAACCGCTCTATAGCCTCAATACGCTCTGCGGCAAGGAAAGCAAATTCTTTTTCTTTTATCTTCTTGTAAGCAGCAAGAGCAGGATCAAAAAGATTTAACTTTTCGCAAGTCAATCCCTTATAATACAGACATTCGTCGTCAGAACTGTCGATCTTGTCAAGGACCTCCAGCGCGTCGGTAAACTCTTGGCTGCGATAAAATGATATCCCCAAAAACTTTTTCGCCTGAGGCAGGCCGCTCTTGGCAAAACACTCTGTGGCTTCTTTAAACGCGCCATGGCCAAGATACAGTTTACCGAGGTCAAAATAAAGCTGATCAACATTCTGCCCCTTTATTATCTCCTGCTTGTAACCGGCAAGCGCCTCCTGGTAATATTGTTCTGATTTTCTAGCCAGCTGCTGCGCTTCAGTGCCAGCATTCGCCCCGCATCCGGCTATAAACAACGCCACTAAAATGACCCCTGACACCCACTTGAGCTTTCCGGTCCATTGACACCCACTTGAGCTTTCCGGTCCGCTGACACCCTATCTATGATATTTATAGTAAGCATTACACGCTCCTTCATGCGAAACCATGCACGGGCCCACCGGATTATCCGGAGTGCAGGCCCTGGCAAACAGCGGGCAAAGATCAGGCCGGATCAGGCCTTTTAAAACTTCCCCGCAAAGGCATTTCTTTATCTTTGCGTCATACTTTGTGACCCGCTTAAAAACAAATTTCTTCGAGGCGTCGAACCCGGAAAATTCTTGTCTTAACGTCAGGCCGCTTTTAGGGATCTTTCCCAGTCCACGCCAGGAAGCACCTGCAGGCTGAAAAACCCGATTGATAATCTTTACGCCTTTAGGATTCCCTTGTTTCTTTACTACCCGGATGTATTGATTATCCACCCGCGGCTTGTTTTGTGCCAATTGACGCATCAATAGATAAATACCTTCCAAAATATCCAGCGGCTCAAATCCAGCGACACAGCTGCCGATACGGTATTTCTTCACCAGGAATTCGTAAGGCCGGGTGCCGATGATGCTGGAGACATGTCCGGGGCAAAGAAAACCGTCGAGCTTAAGCCTTTTATCCCGGCATAAATATTCCATAGCCGGAGTGATCAATTTTAAAGCGCACGAAAATGTAAGGTTGGGGATCTTTTCTTTCTTGGCGGCAAGGATAGTCAGAGCGATGGTGGGAATAGTAGTCTCAAACCCCACCGCCAGAAATACTACCGACTTATCAGGGTTAGCCCGGGCCACACTGATGCTCTCAAGCGGCGAATATACCACCCGGATACTTCCTGAACGAGCCCTCTCCTTTTCCAGCGTAGAAAACGTACCCGGAATACGCAGCATATCCCCGAAGGTAAGGATGAGCGCGTCTTTTCTTTTGGCCAAAGCAATGGCCGCGTCGATATACTCCTGGCTGCTTACGCACACCGGGCATCCCGGCCCGGCGATAAGCCGTAGGTTTGCGGGAAGCATCTTATCCAGCCCGAAGCGGAAGAAATTCTGAGTATGTGTGCCGCAGACCTCCATGATATTCACCTGCCTAGGAGGCGTAACTGCGCGGATACCTTCCGCAACTTTCCTGACTAACTTTATATCGCGGTATTCGTCAACGAATCTCATCTACCATCCTCAGCGTTTCCTTAGCGCTTTCAGGGTCAATTCTCTGAATAGCAAAACCGGCATGCACCAAAACATACTCTCCCAACTTGAGATGGGGCAGCATTTGGATATTGATGGTACGGATCAACCTGCCAGATTCCACCTCGGCAAATTCACCCTTAAGCTTCTTTATTTTCATAGGAATTGCTAAACACATTGAGCGCCTCTTTTTACGAGTGTCCGCGAAACCCCGCCGAGTGCCTGCAAAGTTTATGAAAGAAACTTTGCGGCGTTTATGAGGCGGGGCACTCCTTACCTCATGCCTGCGACCACTGCCTGGCCAAGAGACAGGCCGGAATCATTACAGGACAATTTTTTGTTTATAAAGACCTTAAACCCTTCCTTATATAATAAATCCAAACTCAGGCGTAGCAAAAGGTTATTTTGGAACACTCCGCCCGACAAAACCACATTGCTGATCTTAAATTTTCTTTTTAAGCGGATGCAAACCTCAGTGATCATCTGGGCCACAGCCAGATGAAAGCGATAGGCGATCTCAGGTTTTACCTCTTTGGCTTTCAGGTCTTTTATTATCTGCCGGAATACTGGCGTCGGGTCAATGATATAGCTTCCTTTGTCTTTTATGACTTTGAATTTATAGCTTATGGATGACGCCTCAAAGTTAAAAGCTTTTTTTCCAAGCTCAATAGCCAATTCCGCCTCAAAATTCGCCTGGCATTTCCCCAATATCAATACCGCCGCCGCATCAAATAATCTTCCCATGCTGCTGCTTAAGGGAGAGTTAAATGCTTTTGCCTGCACCCTTTTCACCAAGCCCCACTCTTTTCTTTTAACTAAAGCGGGCCTATCCAAACCTAAAGCTGCCAACAGCCTCCATGGCTCAAGTATGGCTTTTTCTCCTCCGATAAGCGCAACCTCTTTTAAATGCGCGGCTCGGATAAAGTTTTTATAATCGCAAACCAAAAACTCCGCTCCCCAAAGGCTGCCGTCGCGGCCTAAGCCGGTTCCGTCAAAAGCTACGCCTATCACTAACTTGTTCTTCAGCCCGTTCTCAGCCATGCAGCCGGCGATATGCGCATGGTGATGCTGCACTTCTGATACGCTGATCCCCTGATTCTCTGATACGCATTCACGCGCATATTTACTTGAGAAATACTCCGGATGTAAATCGCAGGCGACCATTCTTGGCTTTTTCTTCAAAAAGCATTTCGCATCTTTTTCGAATGCCGAAAGGTCCCTTGGGTCGCTTAAGTCTTTGTGCACTGCGCTGATATAGGCGGTTTTATTCTGGGCAAAGCAAACGGTATTCTTGACCTGACTTCCCAGGGCCAAAATCGAACGCTTGAGAGAAACCGGAAGGGCGATTTTTATCACAATATCTCCAAATGCAATATTCCGTCCAAACGAAAAATACGCTCTTCGCAGCGCATACAGCAATACCCCACCAGATAATCGCGCTTATTATCCTGCTTGAGCTCCTTAGGGATGATCTCCCGCTCTGAAAGGTCTCCTCCTGTCGAGGGAAGATAACGTATGCGTATCCTCACTCCCAAATCTATGGCTTCCTGTATTTGCGCCAGCTTCTGGGTATTGATGTCTTCCAAAAGTTTCGGGTTAATAGTGAACAAGTGCGAGAAGCTGGTAAAATCCGAGATCCCCTTACTAAGAAGCAGGGCCTTAAGCCGGAAAAATACTTCCAAAGTCATCTCCACGTCTGAGAATGCCCGGTGCGCCTGCTGGGTCTTGATCCCCAAGCTATCCGAGACAAACCATAGCGCGTAACGCTCTAATCCCGGAAGCAGGCGGCGGGACATCTTCAGCGCATCCACAACCACAACATTTTCCAAATGCGACCGGCCCAAAAGCGTCAGCTCATTATTTAAAAACTCCATATCGAATCCCGCATTGTAAGAACACAAACAGCTATCCTTGATAAACTTCAAGAATTTCGGCATCACTGTCTTCATATCCGCAGCATCCTGCAACATTTCTGCTGATATGCGGTTGACCTTGTACGCTGCCTCCGAAATCTCGCGATGAGGGTTGACTAATTTCTGAAAAGTCGCCAAGCGCTGACTACCTTTAAAGCGCACAGCCGCGATCTCCACGATCCTGTCCCCCGACGCCGGATCCAACCCGGTAGTCTCGGTATCAAAAATCGTAAATTCTACATCATTAATGTGCTGTGTCATATTTGTCTATTGTTTAGCGGGTCCTGCCTTGGCTTGTCCTGCGCGCGGCTTATGGCCGTGCTCGGATCAAGCCAAGCCACCCGCTAAACCTACCATTTATCAGCAAGCTTGTTGTTAGCGGCTGACTTGGACTGATTTCGAGCGGGGCGTCCGAGGACCGAGCGGGCATGGATCACCCGCTATCACTTGCAGGTGAGAGCGAGGTCCGCAGGCCGAGCGAAGTTTTGCCTCGCAGGGGCAAAACGAGCGCCCCCGCGAGAAACAGGCCAAGGCAGACGCTAACTAAGGTTTAGAAAGCAGCTCGTTTTGCGATATATGCCGGGACGAGCTTGACCGGATGATACGACATCTTTACTTTCTTAAGACTCTCCAGCCCCGAATCATCCATGATATTTATGTACGTATAGTCTTTTAACTCCGAGCAGAATTCTCGGAAAATAAACTGCGCCAGGCCCTTGACCATCAGGTCGGTTATCTCATACAGAATGCAGAAAGTATTATTATTTACCCGATATCCGAAAGTAAACGCCCGCAGCTGATCGCCAATCAGCACCACCCTGCCCGTGTAATCAAGCTTTGAAAAATTATCCAGCAGGACCTGAAAACTCTTCAAACTATCCTGCATCATACCCTGATAGAAACATTCGTTATTTTTACTTAAACGCTGCTCCATCCAGTACTCATACAACCACAGACAGCCATCTTTGTGCTTTGGAGAATACGGCAGATACTCAAAGTTATTGTGCTTTATGAAATGATTGTGGCTAGCGCGTTTTGATTTAAACTTATCTCCCTTAAGATGTGCCAGATCCGTCCTACGGCACAGATAATCCAGAGACTTTTCTTTACAAGTGTAACCTAAATCGCTGTAAAAATCGAGCTCAGGCTCCTGCACATTCTCAACCCGGGAGATCTCCTTGTTTTTATTACAGCTGTCCATGATCTCAAACGCCACCTTTACTGCCTCGGGACTTTTAACTTTCCCGATGGGAGAAAAATAAAGAAAACATCCCATGGAATCGCAAAAGAACAGGCAGAGATTTCCGTCGATCACCTGCCAGCGGATATCAAAAAGGCTAATCCATATAAAGATATTCTCAAAAGAATACACCGACAGTTCATGTCCGGATAAAGCAAGATAGCGTCGAAAAAGTGCTCGGTCTTTAAGGGTAAGCTTATTAAGTTTCACTTTAGTAATGCGAGGTGTCCGGGAAGTTCAGCTCCACAATATCCTTGACCTCTTCGTAGGCCTGCAGAATATGCGGGTTGTCCTTTAAAATTTCCATCTGGACTGGCGAATTAAGGAACACAGTCAGATAATCAACGTACTCCTTGAATTCCGGAGCGTTCATCTTCTCTTTCACGTAAGGACAGTTAAGATCAATGGTCAGGATGACCTTATTGTGCCTGAGGTTCAGTAAAAACGGATACAGCTGACATTCAAATGGCCGCTGCAGATATGCTTTGCAAATATTGTCCGCGGGATTCAGAAAAGGACAAAGGTACCCCTCTTCGCCAGGGGTAAGCACCAGATCCAGATGCTTAGTCAAAGAAACGGAAACCGCTGGAATATCCTTGTTGTCGGCAAAATCCACGATTTCTTCATCTAAAAGACAGGGAGACCACACCGAGTTCTGGTCGCGAAACCTGCAGCAACCCCGGCATTTCAGGCAATATTCTGAAGGGACTAGCTGCCGGATCATTTAACCGTGCTCCCAAGCTTTAATTTTCTCTCAGGGCTTACGACAAACACCCCGCTTTCATCACTGCCAGCCAGGATCATCCCCTGGCTTTCCACACCGCGCAACGCGATATGGTCCAGATTATCCACGACCACCACCTGCTTACCGATCAACTCTTCCTTCTGGTATGAGCCCTTTATCCCGGCTACCACCTGTTTAGTCCTATCGCCTAAATCCACAATAATTACATACAGCCGGTCAGCATCAGGGTGGTCGTTGACTTCTTTGATTTCACCGACTTTCAGCTCTATTTTCCTGAAATCATCTATGGTTGCCATGTCTTATGACCTCCTCAGAATACCTTTGTAATTACGCGAAACAATAGATAGGCCGACGCTGAGATCAGCGCAGCGCAGGGGATCGTTAATACCCAGGCCCATACAATTCTGCCGGCAACGCCCCATTTAACCGCGCTCAGGCGCTTAAGCGAACCGATACCCATAATGGAGCCGGTGATAGTATGGGTGGTAGAGACCGGAA
>CAYHBB010000006.1:0-10415 GCA_964354795.1 uncultured Planctomycetales bacterium
GGAATGCAGCCGGAATTAAGGCAAGTGCCTCCGACGTGCGAGCGCTCTATAATGCAGGTCTTGAGGCCGAGTGACCTGGCCTTTAGGCAAGCGTTAAATCCCGCCCACCCTGCTCCGATGACGGTAAGGTCATACATTATTAACAGAGATAATTGTTTTTAGTAGCTGACGCGAGCTTTCCGCTGAGGCGGCAAAACGCTTGCGCTCCTTATCATCAAGCTCAAGCTCTACGATATCCTCGATACCGGACCTACCGATGCGGCAGGGTACGCCCAAGCAAACATCCTTTTCGCCGTATTCGCCGTTTAAGCAAGCACTCACCCCTAGAACCTTTAGCTCGTTACGGACGATGCAATTAACGATCTGGGCCACTGCCGCGGACGGAGCAAAATAGGCGCTGCCGCTACCTAATAATGTCACGATTTCCTGGCCGCGCAAAACTGTCTTTTTAACCAGAGCCTCTACCTTAGCCTCATCCATAAGCTTATCCAAAGCTACGCCTTTTACGGTAGTAAATCTAGCTAGCGGCAGCATGCCTTCTCCGTGGCTTCCGATTACGCAGGCATTGATATCGGTGACCGCAACCTGCAGTTCCTCACTCACCAAATTAGCAAAACGCGCAGCATCCAAAGTCACGCCCATGCCAAAGAGGCGGCTGGGCTTAAAACCGGTGACCTTAAGAGCCAAATATGTCATCAAATCCAACGGGTTAGTGACAATGATCACTATCGCATCCGGCGATAGCTCCTTGATCTTAAGGCATATATCTTTAAGGATAGCGGCGTTCTTGGCTAAAAGTTCTTCCCGGGTCATCCCGGGCTTACGCGCCAGCCCTGCAGTCACCACTATGATACCTGAATTCTTAATCTCTGCGATATCATCAGTACCCCTGATATTATAATTATTCTTTAGGATCGCCCTGGCATCCTCCATATCAAAGGACTTTCCCTGGGCCATGCCCTTGACCACATCCACCAGCAGGATCTCGCCGGCCTGCTCATGAGCCAGGCGAAGCGCGGTCAAGCTTCCCACATTCCCTGCTCCGATTATGCTGATCTTCATTTCTTTAGTTTTGCGATAATGGCATCAGCCATTCCAGAGGTGCCGACAGCCAGAGGATCTTTGGGGTCCTGCCTTAAATCATAGGTAACGGATTCACCTTGCGCGATAACTTCTTTAACCGCGTTCTCCAGCCTGTCCGCAGCCTGAAATTCACTCAAGTAACGCAGCATCAACACGCCTGAGAGGATCATGGCGACAGGGTTGACCTTATTCAGGCCCTTATATTTGGGAGCAGAGCCGTGCACCGCCTCAAAAACAGCCATCCCGTCTCCGATATTCGCGCCCGGGGCAATACCCAATCCGCCGACAAGCCCGGCGCAAAGGTCCGAAATCACATCTCCGTAAAGATTCGGCAGTACCAACAAATCGAAGTTATGCGGCTTCTGCACCAGCTGCATAGCCATATTATCCACGATCACATCTTCAAAAATCACTCTACCTTCATAATCTTTAGCCACTTCGCGGGCGGTCTTTAGAAACAGGCCGTCAGTGAACTTCATGATATTGGCCTTGTGCACTGCGGTGACTTTCTTGCGATTATTCTTCAGGGCGTATTCAAAAGCGCACCTTACGATGCGCCGGGATGCGGTCACGGATATCGGCTTGATAGAGATACCAGAATCCGGACGGATCTTCTTAAGGGTACTCTTCTCGATAGCCGTGATGATCTCTTTGGTTTCGGGTTTACCCTCTTCAAACTCGATCCCCGCATAAAGATCTTCGCTATTTTCCCTGACTATCACTAAATCAATATTTTTGTAATAGCTTTTTACGCCTACATAAGACTTGGCAGGCCGCACGCAGGCGTACAGATCCAGCGCCTGGCGGATAGCCACATTAACCGAGCGAAAGCCTGTGCCCACCGGAGTCGTGATCGGGCCCTTAAGCGCGACTTTATTCTTCTTAACCGAATCAAGTGTACTCTGAGGAAGGATCTCGCCAAACTTCTCAATAGCATCCTGGCCAGCAAGAGCCTCTTCCCAGGAGATCTTTACTCCGGTAGCCTCAACGCAGCGCCTTGCAGCTAACACAACTTCAGGGCCGATGCCATCTCCGGGTATCAAAGTGATTGTCTTGGTCATTGACGAACCCCCATTTTCCTTCTCGTGAGTTAACCCACAGGGGTAGCCCTTCCACACCTATTAAGGAAGGGGCCATCCCGCCGAATGCCTGCAAAATTTCAGAATGAAATTTTGCGTGCGCCTATGAGGCGGGAAATTTACTTTACCTCGGGCAGGCGCGAATATTTCCGGTAGAAATTCATGATTCCGCCCTCTCGCAGCAATTCCTGCATGAATGCGGGAAAAGGCTTGATCTCAAGCTCGATACTCTTGCTCAAATTCTTCACCACGCCTTTCTCCAAATCGATCTGGAGTTGATCGTTCTCTTCGATCCTGTCCGTATCCACTTCGATCAGCGGCAGTCCGATATTAAAGCTATTGCGATAGAATATCCTGGCGAACTGCTTGGCCAGCACCGCAACGATCCCCGTCTCTTTGATCACTAATGGCGCCTGTTCACGGGATGAGCCCATGCCGAAATTATTCCCAGCGACGATCATGGACTTTCCCGGAACTATTTTGGAAGGAAATGTCGGATCGATATCCTCCATGATATGCCTAGACAACTCTCTTATATCGGTTATGGCGAACTTATACCTTCCGGAAATGATAAAATCAGTGTTGATATTGTCCCCAAGCTTGATGGCCTTGCCTTCTAGCCTCACCCCACACTTCCTTTCTATACGTAACCCAGCCCTCTAGGAGGAGCGGGCCTTATAGTTGTCTGAATTCCTCGGTATTCTTAACTTTAGTCAACGCCACATCCAGGGTGATCATTCCCCTCTGGATCAGCTCTTTGAGCGATTTATCCATGGTCCTCATCCCGTACTGGGCTCCGGTCTGCATCAGCGTCGGAATCTGCTCGATCTCCGCTTCACGGATTAAGTTGCGGATACCCGATGTTCCAATCATTACTTCCGTAGCCAGCACGCGTCCGCGGCCGGCTGCCGCAGGAAGCAAAAGCTGGGAAACAACCGCCTGAAGACAATCGGACAGCTGGAGCTTTACCTGCTGCTGCTAATACGGCGGAAACACATCGATGATCCTCTCTATGGTCTGAGGCGCGTCTGGTGTATGCAATGTCGCCAAAACTAAATGGCCGGTTTCCGCGGCAGTCAAAGCCGTGGAAATAGTTTCAAGATCTCGCATTTCACCTACCACGATGACATTGGGATCCTGCCTTAGAGCATGCCTCAAAGCGTCGGCAAAAGAATGGGTGTCCGAATAGACTTCTCTTTGCTTGATAATGCTCTTTTTATTGGTAAAGACAAATTCTATGGGGTCTTCAATGCAGATCATCAGACACTCGCGCTCCATATTGATCTGATTGATCATCGCTGCCAGCGTGGTAGTCTTTCCCATTCCGGTAGGCCCGGTGATCAGGACCAGACCGTTAGGTTTGCGGGCGAGGTCGATAATAATGGGAGGCATCCCCAATTCCTGAATTGTTGGGATCTCCAAAGGAACGCGGCGAAACGCCGCTTCAACTGTGCCCTTTTGCATGTGCACATTGACGCGGAACCTGTCCAGGCCGGGAAGGGCCAGAGAAAAATCCAGCTCCAGCTGGCGCTCAAACATCTCCTTCTGCTGGTCAGTCAGAACGCCGTAGATCATCCGCTTTAGATCCTGTCTGTTAAGGGCGGGAAAATTAGTACGGTTAAGCTTGCCGTCAATACGCAGTACCGGCGGCTCGTTATCAGTAACGTGAAGGTCTGAAGCAGCTTTTTCGATACATAAAAGAAGTAACTCTCTTATCTCCATAAATACCCCCTTGCGCAGAAAGCGCAACACTGGCCTATCCTATAAGGCCAGGTGCTAAAGATACTCTCTCGGATCAGCAATACGTCCTTTAATCGCCGACGCGACGACCGTCGCCGGAGAAGCTAAATAAATAAAAGCGTTTGGGTTACCCATTCTACCTTTAAAATTCCTGTTTGCGCTGGAGATGACAGTCTCTCCATCAGCCGGAACTCCGTTATGCGTGCCCACGCACGGACCGCATCCAGGAGCGACCACCGCAGCACCTGCCTTGATGAATATCTCTATAAACCCAGCCCTCAAAGCCTTTAAGTATACCTCTTTTGAGCTGGGCGCGATTATAAACTTGACTCCGGGGGCTGCCTTACGCGATTTCAATATCGCGGCAGCCACTTTAAAATCACTGAGCCTTCCGTTAGTGCAGGTGCCCAGAAAAGCCTCATTGATCTTAACGCCCTTAAGCTCAAGTGCAGAAACTACCGTATCCACCTGATGCGGAACTGCCACGCGCGGAGTAAGGCGCGAAACATCAAACTCGAATATCTTCTCATACCTGGCGTCAACGTCTGCCACATGAGGATTTATCTTTCTGGATTTAGGAACCCGACTCTTGAGCCACGCCGCGGTCAACAAATCATACGGCATAAACCCTGCCTTAGCCCCCATTTCCACCACCATATTGCAAATGGTAAATCGTCCATCCATATCCATCTTATCGATTACCGGGCCGGTGAACTCCACCGCTTTATAAGTGGCTCCGTCAGCTCCGATCTTGTTGATAACGTGCAGGATTATGTCTTTTGCATATATGCCTTTAGGGACTTTGCCGGTCACGATGATCTTAAAAGTCTCCGGGACCTTAAACCAGTTCTTTCCGGTTGATAACGTGATCGCAAGGTCCGTGGATCCCACTCCTGTAGAAAAAACCCCTAAAGCGCCGTAGGTGCAGGTGTGCGAATCCGCTCCCAAGACCAGATCGCCGGGTAAAACCTCTCCCGACTCCGGGATCACCTGATGGCATACCCCACAGCCGATATCATAAAGGCGCGTCTTATACTCATCGGCAAAAATACGCATCTTTTTGTGCACCTTTGAAACGCCTTCGTTTGGCGAAGGAGCACTGTGGTCGATGACCATGCAAAACTTGGGTTTTAGCTTCTTTACCCCCAGCTCTCTGACCCTGTCGATAATGATCGATGAGGTACCGTCCTGCCCAAAAGCAAAATCCACTTTGCAGATAGCGAAATCACCGGCACAAAGGCTTTTACCTGCATGAGCGCTTAATATTTTCTCGGCTATAGTTTTACCCATTTTAAACTATTTTTAAAAATTCCTCTATCCTGTTTAGGCCCTTTTCCAGCTGCTCCATGCTGGTAGCGTAGCTGATCCGCACAAAATCATCCGCGCCGAATCCGTTTCCCGGGACAAGGCTGACAAACAACTCATCCAAAAGCCTATTGGCAAAAACCGAGGAGCCAAGCTTTGTCTTTGAAATATCGCAAAATATATAAAACGCCCCCTTAGGGACAACACAGGAGAAGTTTTTCATCCTAGATATCCTGGAAACGCAGTAGTCCCTTCTCTTCTGGAATTCAACGCAAAGCTTCTTCGAGAAATCATCTCCCGCGCCCAATGCCGCCACTGCCGCCGCCTGGCTAATGGAAGCAGGGTTTGAAGTAGAGTGATCCTGCAGGTTTGATATCGCGCTTGCGATATCCATGGGTGCCCCCAGGTATCCAATGCGCCAGCCGGTCATGGAATGGCTCTTGGAAAGGCCGTTTACCGTAATAGTCAGGTCATAAATATCTTTATTCAGGCTTGCGATGGAAAAGTGCTTTAGGCCGTCAAAAATGATCTTCTCGTAGATCTCATCACTGATGACAAAGATCTTCTTCTCAACGCAAATACGGGCAATCTCTTTGATCTCTTCAGGGCTATAAACGCAGCCGGTGGGATTTGATGGGCTGTTTAAAACAAGAAGTTTGGTTTTGGTGGTAATATTTTTCTCAAGGTCTGCGGGCGTGAACTTAAAATCATTGACCGAGGAAGTCTTTAAAAAACGCGGGGTTGCCTCGCAAAGCGAGACCATCTCCGGGTAGCTTACCCAGTAAGGGGCAGGTATCAGGACTTCGTCCCCGCGATTGACCAAAGCCAGCATTACATTGACAATACTGTGTTTAGCCCCGCAAGAAACCACGATCTGCCCGGCCTCGTAATCAATAGAATTATCTTTTTTGAATTTCTCCGAGATAAGCTTTTTCAGCTCCGGAGTTCCGGTGGTAGGGGTGTATTTGGTAAAGCCGGCACGGATAGCTCCGATCGCCGCCTCTTTAATGAAGTCAGGCGTATCAAAATCAGGCTCTCCCGCCCCGAAGTTGACAATATCATGCCCTTCCGACTTCAGTTTCTTTGCCTTTGAGGTAATGGCCAGCGTTGAGGAAGGATTGACCCTAGTTAAGCGATCCGCGATCCTCGCGCTATTTGACATTTTACAAAGAGTCACTTTTCTTCTTAAAGATGCTCCTTATTCCACCCAAGAATTTCTTTGGAGGCTTCCGAGTCTCCGGAGGATGCTCTTTGACCGCAGTCTGCGTTTCATGCTTACCCTGCTTCTCTTCTGCGGCATCTCCCTCGACCACCTGACCGGATGTATCCTCGACTTTTGACTCTTTTGCCTTCCTGGGTTTCTTGATCTCTTTTTCTTTGATTTCGGTAAGTTCCCAGATGACCATGGAGGCGTCATCCCCGCGCCTGTTTCCGATATTGATGATGCGAGTGTATCCGCCGGTGCGTTTGTTAAAACGCGGCCCGATATCATTAAAAAGCACACTCACCAGCTTGTGGTCTCCCAGCACCTTGAATGCCAGCCTACGACCGGCAATGGTATTTTCTTTAGCCCAAGAGATAAGCTTATCGACCACCGGCTTCGCAGCCTTAGCCCTGGTCAGCAAGGTGCGTGTCCTTTGATAGATCAACAGATTACGTACCATGCTTTCGACGGTAGCTTCTCTCCAACTTCTGTTGCGATTCAGTTTATAACGAGATTTGCTGTGTCTCATCGGACTATGCTTTCTTTAATTTTTTGGGGTCAACCTGCATTCCCAGGGTCAATCCCATACCCATAAGGAGTTCCTTGATCTCAGTCAGGGACTTCTTACCGAAATTCTTGAAACTCAACATCTCATCTTCCGCTCTCTTTACCAGATCAGCGATAACCTTGATTCCGGCTTCACGCAGGCAGTTAGAGCTACGTACCGACAATTCCAGCTCTGAAATCGGCAGCCTTAACTTCTCGTACAAAGCCACATCCTCCTTAGTCATCTCCGGCTCTTCCTCGGCGATCTCTTCAGGAAGCTGCCCAAAATTGACAAAGATATCCAAATGCCTCTGGAGGATATTTGAAGCGTATAAAAGCGCATCTTTGGGAGTGATCGAGCCGTTGGTCCATATCTCGATATTAAGCTTTTCGTAATCCGTGCGCTGGCCGACTCTGGTATTCTCTACCGAAAAATTCACTTTCCTTACCGGAGTAAATATCGAGTCCACTGGTATCGCGCCAATAGTCTTATCTTCGCGCTTATTCAGCTCAGCCGTAACATATCCACGGCCGCGGGAAACCTCCATCTCAAGGTTGAACTTGGTGTCCTTGGTCAGGGTTGCAATATGCAGATCAGGATTGATGATCTCGATAGTCTCATCCACATCGATATCCTTTGCCGTGACCTCGCCCTTTTCATCAGCCTTGATGGAAATGGTCTTAGGTATCTTTGAGTGCGAATTAAGCACCAGGCTCTTGATATTCAGGATTATCTCCGGGACATCCTCAAGCACGCCCGGAATAGTGGAAAACTCATGCTGCGCGCCCTGAAACTTCACGGAACTCACAGCGCTGCCTTCGATGGAAGAAATCAGTACGCGGCGCAGGGAATTCCCCAATGTCACCCCGTAACCTCTTTCAAAAGGAGCGGCGAAGAATTTACCGTATGTGTTGGTATAACTAGACTCGTCGCACTCCAATCTTTTCGGTAACTGAAAATCACGCCATTTTATACCCATTTCTTAGCCTCCTTAAATTGCCTTGAATTGCTTTATTTTTCTTCAGTCAATTCACCCCTGGGGGTAAAACCTTACTTTGAATACAACTCGACGATCAGCTGCTCCTGGATCGTCTGCTGGATATCTTCTTTCCCGGGATGACGCATGACCTTGGCGCTGAATTGGCTCTTATCAAACTCGAGCCACGAAGGCACGGTCCTATCCTTAGAAAGTTCAAAATTATCCTTGATCTTGTTCATCGCCTTATCTTTTCCCTTTACCTGCACAACGTCATCTTTATCCACCAAAAATGATGGGATATTCACGCGGCGGGAATTGACATAAACAAAATTATGGCGGACGATCTGGCGCGCCTGCACACGGGAAACCGCAAGATCCATGCGAAAGATAACGTTATCGAGCCTGCGCTCCAATAACTGCAAAAGCACCTTGCCAGTGACACCCTTGGTCTTGGCCGCAGTAAGGAAATACCTGCGGAATTGCTTTTCCCTGACCCCGTATATTCTTTTGACTTTCTGCTTTTCGCGTAGCTGCACACCATAGTTGGAAAGCTTTGACCTGCCTCCTCTGCCCCTGGACTGTCCGTGCTGCCCCGGAGGGAAAGCGCGCTTTGTAGCCGCACATTTCTCGGTATAACACTTTGGGCCCTTAAGGAAAAGCTTCTCTCCTTGACGGCGACACAACCTGCAAACTGCATCAATATAACGACCCATAAATTAGACTCTCCTTTTCTTCTTAGCACGGCAACCATTATGAGGAATAGGAGTCACATCCCTGATTATAGTAATGACCAAGCCGGATGCCTGCAGCGCCCTGATCGCGGATTCACGTCCGAAACCCGGGCCTTTGACATACACTTCCACTTCCTTGATGCCGATTTCCTTGGCCTTGCGCGCTGCGTCAGTTGCGGCGATCTGGGCGGCAAACGGCATAGATTTCTTGGATCCGCTGTAGCCGACCACGCCGGGAGCAGACCACGCAAGCGCATTGCCCTGCTTATCGGTAATGGTGATGATGGTATTATTGAAGCTCGCCTGAATATGCGCGATGCCTGCGGTGACACCTCTTGCTAGCTTTTTTTTCTTTGCCTTTTCTTTTGTTGCCATTGAATTTTCTCCTTCCGCAGAAAGCGGAACACTGGCCTATCCTTTAAGGCCAGGTGTATAAATTTATCTACTTCCCTACCGCTCTAGGTGCAGCCTTTTGCGTCGGAGCCGCTTCCTTCTTCATCAGCACTGCTCCGCCCTTACGTGGCCCCTTGCGGGTCCTGGCGTTGGTCTTTGTGCGCTGGCCGCGTACCGGCAGGCCTCTTTTATGGCGCATCCCCCTCCAGGAGCCGATATCCATAAGCCTTTTGATATTCTGGGAGATATCCCGGCGCAGGTCCCCCTCTATTCTCATACCGTTTTTCTGTATCACTCCCACGATAGCGGAGATCTCGACATCCGAGAGGTCTTTTGCGCGCTTACTTAGCTCAATATTAGCTTCCTTGAGTATCTTGACAGAAAGCACCCTTCCCACGCCGTACAAATACGTAAGAGCGATATCCATTCTTTTTTCTTTGGGGATGTCTACACCTAAGATTCTTGGCATAATTTAATCTCCTTAAACAACAAGTTTACACCCGCCTATCCTTTAAGGCGGGGTGGCTTACCCTTGTCTTTGTTTATGCTTAGGGTTAGTGCAAATTACACGCACCACGCCTTCTCTTCTAATGATCTTGCACTTATCGCAGATTCTCCTCACCGAAGCTTTTACTTTCATTCTATTTCACCCTTTAGGCCCTTCCTTAATCGGATAGGAAGGCCTACCCCTGTGGGGTTATTTGACCCTGAAGGTTATCCTTCCCCGCGTAAGGTCATACGGAGAAAGCTCTAATTTTACCTTGTCACCAGGAAGTATCCTGATAAAATGCATGCGCATCTTACCTGAGACATGGGCCAGCACCACGTGCCCGTTTTCCAACTCCACCTTGAACATGGCGTTGGGAAGCGCCTCAAGGATTTTGCCTTCTGTCTCGATAAGCTCTTCTTTCATAGATTTCTAGCTATTGCTTGTTTGAAATCATCCCAATCCCTAAGTATAATACATGTCAAGATCTAGAGGGATGATTTTGAAAAAGTAAGTATTTCCGGACCCTTCTCGGTTATCGCTACTGTATGCTCAAAATGAGCGGAGGGCTTACGGTCTACGGTCACCGCGGTCCAGCCGTTATCCAGCACCTCACTCTCCCATGTGCCCATGTTCACCATCGGCTCTATCGCCAGCACCATCCCGTTTTCCAAAACCGGGCCCTGATGCTGCCTGCCGAAATTCGGTATCTCCGGCTCCTCATGCAAAGAACGACCAATGCCATGCCCTACAAACTGCCTGACTACGGAGAAGCCGTTCTTCTCCACGTAGTTCTGAATGCTGTATGAAATATCAAAGAGATGATTGCCTGCCTTAGCCTGCCGTATCCCTTCGGCTAAAGACTTT
>CAYHBB010000007.1:0-23293 GCA_964354795.1 uncultured Planctomycetales bacterium
TGCCACTTGCATGATCGTGGAGCATGCCCAGCGCTTCGGCTTAAGCCAGTTGCATCAGCTGCGCGGCCGGATCGGGAGAGGAGGACAGCAGTCTTATTGCGTATTGATCTCTGACGCAAAGACCGCTGAAGCAGAGGCGAGGATAGGCGCGATGCTAAAGTATAGCGACGGATTCCGCATTGCCGAGGAGGATTTAAGGATCCGCGGCCCGGGAGAATTCTTCGGCCGCAGGCAGCACGGACTGACTGAGCTAAAGATCGCCAATCCCCTGGCCCAGATGCATCTTCTGAAGATGGCCAGAGACGATGCCATAAAGCTGGTCAACTCTGACCCGAAACTTGCGGATAAGCAGCATTTGTCGCTTAAGGAGAAGGTATTGCAGAGATTTCCTGAGTACGAGAAGCTTATGATAGTGGGGTAATATGCGTATAACTACGGGTAAACATAAGAATCGAAATATACTTATCCCTAAAGGCATAAGGCCGACGCAAGATAAAGTTCGCAAGGCTATCTTCGATATACTTGGCGACATAGAAGGATTGTTGTTTTTGGAGCTTTATGCCGGCTCCGGAGCAGTGGGCTTCGAGGCTTTATCCCGGGGCGCGGCAGAGGTCCTAATGGTGGAGTTTAACCGGGATTGTCAGCTAGCCATCAGGAAGAACATGGAGACATTTAAGGCTACTGCCTGCAGTCTTTACCCGCAGGAGGCTGATAAGGCGATACTGCGGCTGCATAAGGATAAGCGCAGCTTTGACATAATTTTTCTTGATCCGCCGTACTACAATAATATGGCACCCAACCTTAGCCCCTTCCTTAGCCCCTTTCTTAAAAGGAATAGTAAGGGCTACCCCTCTGGGGTTAGCGGAAGGGTTGGGGTGCCGGATTCTCCGGCTACCCCCAACTTTAAAGGTAAAGTTGGGGTGCTGCTTTCTGCAGCAAAAAAAGCCTTGCAAACCCTTGGGGCTTATGATATATTAGCGCCCAATGGTTTGGTGGTGGCGCAGCATTTTAAGCGCGATGACCTGCCAAAAGCAGCCGGAAACCTCGCCTTAATCAAGGAATACCGTTATGGCGATACAATTTTATCCATTTACAGGAAAGCTTAATGTGTCAGGCAGCGATATATCCAGGAACATTTGACCCCGTAACCAACGGCCATATTGATATCATCAAGAGGGCGCAGGAGATTTTTTCGGATGTCATCGTTGCCGTCGCGCATAACCCCCATAAAAAGCCGCTTTTTAGCGTAAAAGAGCGGGTTAAGCTGCTTAAGAAGGCTACTGCTGATATGAAGGGCGTCGAGGTGCGTGATTTTGACGGCCTTGTGGTGGATTTTGCCCGTAGGAATAAGGCCAAGGTGTTGATAAGAGGCCTGCGCATGCTTTCTGATTTTGAATACGAGTTTCAGATGGCCCTTACCAACCGTAAGCTGGCCCCGGATATTGAGACGATCTTTATGATGCCACATGAGTCATACAGTTACCTTTCGGCGAAACTTTTAAAGGAAGCGGTATCTCTTGGAGCTGATACTACCTGTTTTGTTCCGGATTTCGTGGAGAAGGCTTTGAGAGGTAAGCTGCGTAAGAAAAATTGAAAATTGATGTAAACCTCATCACCGACGAGGGGATGGAGGTGAGGGAAGACATAAAGTCCTCGGAGCTTGATATGGATACGGAGGTGATCAAGTTCAGCGGCCCGATAAGGGTAGAGGCGCAAGTATCGCGTATCACCAACGCGGTCACCGTGCATTTAAAGTTAGAAGCAAAGGCGCATGGCATATGCTGCCGCTGCCTGAATGATTTTGAGGCGTCTTTCAGCAAGAAAATAGATTTAAATTATCCGGTAGAGGATCTTTCATCTTCGATAGACCTGAATCCGGATATCAGAGAAGAGCTCATCCTGGATTACCCGATCAATCCTCTGTGCAAGGCCGATTGCAGGGGGTTGTGCGCTAAGTGCGGGAAAAACCTGAATGACGCAGAGTGTAATTGCAAATAAAGGGAGGTCACTGTGGCACTACCAAAGAGACGACATTCGAAACAGCGCGGTAAAAAGCGCCGCACGCATTGGAAAATTTCTCTAGGCGCCCTCACACCTTGCCCGCAATGCAAGCAGCCGAAACTGCCACATCGCGTGTGCGCAGCCTGCGGATTTTATAAGGGCAAGCAAGTGATCGAAGTCAAGACCAAAGAAAAGAAGAAAAAGAGAGGAAAGTAATCCTACAATGAGAATAGTCGTAGATGCCATGGGCGGGGATCACGGCCCGGTCGTAGTCATAGATGGCGCGCTAGCCGCGGTAAAGGAATATAATACAGATATCGTGTTGGTGGGTGATGAAGCCAAGATCAAGGCCTGTCTATCTAAGGCTAAGTATCATGGCGACAAGGTCTCTGTGGTGCATGCGGATGAAGTCATCGGGATGCATGAGTCTCCGGCCACCAGCGTGCGCAGGAAGCGCAATTCCTCTATTGTCGTTGGGATCAATCTGGTTAAAGAGAGCAAGGCCGATGCCTTTTTCAGCGCCGGGAATACCGGTGCAGTGGTTTCTGCCGCGACTCTGAGCTTAAGGCTCTTGCCGGGGATCGAGCGGCCGGGTATTGCTATAATTACTCCTACTCTAAAAGGGATCGCTTTGATCATTGATGTGGGAGCGAATATAGACGCCAAGCCATTACATCTTTTGCAGTATGGTTATATGGGCTGCGCGTATCTGGAGGGCGTGTTTCATAAGCAGAACTGTTCAGTCGGCTTGCTCAATGTCGGAGAAGAAGAGAGTAAGGGCACGGATTTCACAAAAGAGGTTTATGAGATGCTTTCTAAGAGCAATCTCAATTTTATCGGCAATGTCGAGGGCAAAGCGATGTTTTCCGGGGTCTGCGATGTGATAGTCTGCGACGGATTTGTGGGAAATGTGGCATTGAAGGTGACTGAAGGGACAGCTGAAGCTATACAAGTATTCATGAAGCGCCATCTGCTTAAGACTAATATTTTGGGAAAGCTCGGGATACTGCTACTAAAGAAAACATTCATCAATTTTAAGAAAGACCTGGATTACGCTGAGTACGGCGGAGCGCCTTTGCTGGGCGTTGACGGAGTGGTGATCATCGGCCATGGCCGGTCTAATGCCAGGGCTATTAAGAACGCTATACGCGTTGCCGGAGAAGAAGTAGAGAATAAAGTAAACCAAAAGATTATCGAAGCCATCACACCCAAACCATAATCCTCAAATAAAACGCATGAAAAAAGTCGGAATCATCGGAGTAGGGGAATATTTACCCAAGCAGGTTTTGACTAACGCTGATCTGGAAAAGTTGGTCGAGACTTCTGATGAGTGGATCAAGACGCGCACTGGAATCAGCCAGCGCCGCCTGGCTGACAAGGCCGAAGCTACCAGCGACCTGGCGGTCAATGCTGCCCGGGAAGCTTTGGTGGATGCGTTAATTAAACCTGAAGATCTGGAACTGATCATTGTTGCCACTATAACTGCGGATATGCCTTTTCCGTCAGTGGCTACTATCGTGCAGAACACTTTGGGCGCTAAAAGGGCAGCGGCCTTTGATATTTCCGCAGCTTGCGCCGGCTTTGTCTATGCTATTTCTACTGCCCGGCAGTTTATTGCCACAGGCGCTTATAAAAACGCTCTTGTTATCGGGGCGGAGACACTTTCGCGGGTGACTGACTGGCAGGATAGAGGCACTTGCGTTTTGTTCGGCGACGGGGCAGGGGCTGCGGTATTAACAGAGGTGCAAAGCGGCGGTATCATGTCCACTTACTTAGGCTGCGACGGGACGCATATGGGCTTGTTGAATCTTCCCGGAGGCGGCTCAAGAAACCCGGCAACGCATGAGACAGTGGATAATAAGATGCATTTTATCAAGATGCAGGGTAATGAGCTTTTTAAGATCGCGGTGC
The DNA here is from genome assembly GCA_964354795.1 of uncultured Planctomycetales bacterium. Taxonomy (GTDB): domain Bacteria; phylum Omnitrophota; class Gorgyraeia; order Gygaellales; family Profunditerraquicolaceae; genus JAPLLR01. Next base: position 3,913 of record CAYHBB010000007.1, read on the forward strand.
GCAGGATGGCTGAGGCTGCGGAGATAGTTTTGCGCCAGGCTAATGTTGAGCTTTCGGATGTGAAATTGATCATTCCGCATCAGGCCAATACCCGCATTATAATGGCAGTAGCCAAAAAAATCGGCTTGACCGAGGACAGGATCTATATGAATATCGCTAAATACGGCAACATGTCATCAGCTTCTACTGCCACAGCAATGGTCGAGGCAGTAAGGGAAGGAAGGGTCAAAAAGGGTGATATTATCCTTCTTGATGCTTTTGGCGCCGGACTTGTCTGGGGAGCCTGCCTGATCGAATGGTCTAAATAGTGAGCAAGACAGCCTTTCTTTTTTCCGGCCAGGGCTCGCAATATGTAGGTATGGGAAAAGACCTGTATGAGGCTTTTCCTGAAAGCAAGGCAATCTTTGACAAGGCAGAGGCAGTGTTGGGAATTCCATTAAAGCAGTATTGCTTTGAGGGTCCGGCAGAGCAGCTTAAAGCCACCAATATATCACAGCCGGCAATCGTCACCGCGACAATTGCCGCATTTCAGGCGTATAAAACTAAATTTGATATAAAGCCGGATTTTGTGGCAGGATTGAGCCTGGGCGAATATTCCGCGCTTATTGCAACCCATGCGCTTTCTTTTGAAGACGGCATCAGGTTGATCAAAAGAAGAGGCGAGATCATGGAAGCTGCGGCAAAGAAATTTCCCGGCAAGATGGCGGCGATCATTGACCTGCCGCTGGATAGGATCAAAGAGATCTGCCGGGAGTCCGGAGCAGAGATAGCAAACCTAAATTGTCCCGGACAGACGGTAATTACCGGCAAGGCAGAGGCAGTGCTGAAGGCTTCCCAGATGTGCGAGAGCGCCGGGGCAAAGCGAGTGATCTCACTTGAGGTGAGCGGCGGATTTCATTCATCTTTAATGACTGAGGCATCTTTGGAGCTTAAAACTGCTTTAGATGGGGTGGCTTTAACTGATCCGGCTGTGCCTTTGGTAGGCAATTATAATGCCGCGCCGGTTCAGGATGCCGCGACTATTAAGCAGAATCTGGTGCATCAGATCCGTTCATCAGTGCGTTGGGAAGAGTCAATGAGGTTTATCCTGTCTCAGGGCGTGGAAAATTACGTAGAATTCGGCCCGGGCAAGGTTTTAAAAGGCCTGATGCGTAAGACTGATAGCAATGCCCAGGTCAAAACCATTGAAAAGAAAGATGATATTCTGGGAGGTTGATCATGCAGCTTAAAGATAAGGTAGCTTTGGTGACGGGTGGGGCGCGGGGCATAGGAAAAGCCATTGCCATGACTTTAGCCCGGGCCGGCGCGGACATCATAATAGCGGATGTAAACCTGGAGGAAGCCCAGAAAACCGCTGGTGAAATAGAGGGTTTGGGCAGGAAATCCATGGCAATTTCGGTGGATGTCACCGACTATACAAAGGTGGAAGAAGCGGTGAATAAAATTCTTGACAAATTTACAAAGCTGGATATACTGATTAACAATGCCGGAATCACCAAGGATAATCTTTTACTTAGGATGGGCCAGCAGGAGTGGGACGCTGTTCTTAACGTAAATTTAAAGGGTTCTTTTAACTGCCTTAAGGCGGTAAGCCGTCCGATGGTCAAGCAAAGAAGCGGTAAGATCGTGAATATTGCTTCCATTATCGGCATAATCGGCAACCCCGGGCAGGCTAATTATTCCGCCTCAAAAGCGGGGTTGATCGCTCTGACAAAGACAGCAGCTAAGGAGCTGGCATCGCGTAATATCAACGTGAACGCCATCGCTCCCGGGTTTATCCAGACGGATATGACTGCCAAGCTTCCCGCGGAACTGCAGCAGAAGATGAAAGAGGCTATACCGCTGGATAAGTTCGGTACCCCCGATGACGTGGCTGCGGCGTGCCTGTTTTTAGCGTCAGAAGATTCAGCATATATTACCGGCCAGACGATTGTGGTTGACGGCGGTATGGTTATGGTATAAAGATCAATGACCCTTTGCCTAATCATCCCGAAAATCTCTTCGATATTTTCGGGATAGGCTGCGGGGTTAGCCCCTTCCTTAAAAGGTATTAGGAAGGGCTACCCCTGTGGGGTTAATTTGCGGACCCGAAAAAAGCGGGCAAATTAAGGAGGATCCAAATGGCAGTGCAAGATAAGGTAAAATCAATAATCGCAGAGCAGCTTGGTGTCAAGCCGGAAGAAGTCACCCCTGAGGCATCATTTGTGGATGATCTGGGTGCGGATTCACTGGACACCGTTGAGTTGGTCATGGCTTTGGAAGAAGAGTTCGGTGTCGAGATCCCCGATGAGGATGCCGAGAAGATCACCACCGTCGGCGACGCAGTGAAGTATATCGAAGAGAAGGCCGGCAACAAATAAATCGTTCCATATCAACTAATGAAGCCTATTTACCCCGCCGATTAAAAGCGGGGTAAATTTTAAATGAGCACAATCAAAGAAAACAGAGTTGTAATCACCGGCCTCGGAGTGATCACTCCCATCGGCAACAGCGTTACTTCCTTTTGGCAATCCTGTAAGGATGGCTTGGGTGGCGTGGGGCCGGTTACTTGCTTTGATGCCTCCAAGCTAGATTCCCGTATTGCTGGAGAAGTCAAGGGATTCGACCCAGCTGCCTATGGTATGACTTTTAAAGATGTGAAACGCATGGATAAGTTCGGTCAGTATGCAGTAGCTTCGGCAAAGCAGGCGATTGAATCTGCTGGCCTGGACTTGGAAAAAGAAGACAGGACCAGGATCGGCGTAGTCGTGGGTTCGGGCATAGGCAGTCTCTATACGATAGAAGAAGAGCATAAGATCATGCTTAATAAGGGGCCCGGCCGCATGTCGCCTTTTCTTATACCTATGCTTATAGTTAATGAAGCTGCGGGACAGGTTGGTATTTTCTTTGGTTTGAAGGGTCCGAATACTTGTGTGGCTACAGCCTGTGCTTCAGGCTCGCATTCTATCGGTGATGCCTTCAGGATTTTAGAGCGCGGAGACGCGGATGTGATGGTTGCTGGAGGCACGGAGAGCGCAGTTGTTGCTACCGGCATGGGGGGCTTTTGTGCTTTAAAGGCGTTATCTACTAGAAATAACGACCCGGAAAAAGCCAGTCGGCCTTTTGACAAGGAGCGCGACGGATTTATCATGGCTGAAGGCTGTGGCATTGTGGTGATGGAGACTTTAGAGCACGCCAAGAAAAGAAACGCTCCTATAATTGCTGAAATGGTGGGGTACGGCATGACTTGCGACGCCTATCATATTACTGCCCCTGATCCGGAAGGTGACGGCGCGGGCCGGGCAATGCAGCTGGCTATCAAAGACGCTAAGCTCAATGCCGAGGACGTTGATTACGTCAACGCTCACGGCACCTCCACCAAGCTTAACGACAAGATCGAGACCCTTTCCATGAAGAGGGCTTTCGGCGCCCATGCCAAGAAAATCATGGTTTCATCTACCAAGTCCATGACCGGTCATTTGCTGGGCGCAGCCGGCGGCGTGGAGCTTATTGCCTGCTGTCTGGCCATTAAGGATAGCGTGGTACCCCCGACAATAAATTACGAGTATCCTGATCCGGATTGCGACCTGGATTATGTTCCGAATACTGCCCGTAAGGTCAATGTGGATGTTTGCATGTCTAACTCCCTCGGGTTCGGCGGTCACAACGCCTCTCTCATCGTAAGAAAATATACAGGTTAACTTTCCATGGGTCACACAATCGCTGAAAAAATATTATTGGCGCACGCTTGCCAGAAAGGCAAGCAGTGCGACAAGTTAGATATTGCCCCGGGTGAGTTTATTGAAGCCAAGGTGGATATTGCTCTTGGTAATGATATTACTGCGCCTATCGCCATTGAAGAGTTCAGGAAAGCCGGCTTTGCTAAGGTTTTTGACCGCAAAAAGATTGTTTTGGTGCCTGATCATTTCGCCCCGGCAAAGGATTTAAAGAGCGCAAACCAGTGCAAGGTGCTGGCTAATTTTGCCGGGGAGCAGAAAATTGTAAATTATTTCGAAGTCGGGTGCATGGGGATTGAGCATGCGCTTTTGCCGGAGAAGGGTTTGGTGGGCCCGGGGTATCTGGTTATCGGAGCTGATTCGCATACCTGTACTTATGGCGCGCTAGGATGCTACTCTACCGGTATAGGCTCAACTGACCTGGCCCGCTCTTTTATCGACGGCTTGATCTGGCTAAGGATCCCGCACTCCATTAAATTTATTTATACGGGAAAAATGGATAAATGGGTCAGCGGCAAAGACTTGATCCTTTACACTATAGGAAAAATCGGTGTGGATGGAGCTTTGTATGCGGCTATGGAGTTTACCGGTCCGGTGATCCGCAGGCTTCCTATGGATGACCGTTTTGCCATGAGCAATATGGCGATCGAAGCCGGGGGCCGCGCAGGCATAATCGAGCCGGATGAGATCACCAAGAAATTTGTCGCGCAGTTTAAGCGCAAGTGGAGATATTACAATTCGGATAAGGACGCAAACTACGCGCAAACCTTTGAATGGGATATTTCGAAGCTTGAACCCCAGGTTGCCTGCCCGCACCTGCCCAGCAATGTCAAGCCGGTAAGCGCATTGAAGAATATTGTAGTAGATCAGGTAGTGATCGGCTCCTGCACTAACGGCAGGATCTCGGATCTGCGTATTGCCGCTAATTTATTAAAGGGTAAGAAAGTCTCCGGGAGAGTCAAATTGATCGTTATCCCTGCTACTCAGAAGATCTACCTGCAGGCTATTGATGAGGGACTGACGGAAATATTCGTCAAAGCCGGAGGAGTTTTCTCAACACCCACCTGTGGGCCGTGCTTAGGCGGGCATATGGGGATCCTTGCGGAAGGTGAAACCTGCATAGCGACCACTAACCGTAATTTTGTGGGCAGAATGGGAAGTCCCAAGTCCAACGTTTACCTATCTAACCCGGCGGTGGCCGCGGCATCAGCCTTAAAAGGCAGGATCGCGCACCCGATGGAGGTAGCTTGAGAGGATTGAAAATGAAAAAAATAGCTTTGATATTGATTTCTGTGTTTGCAGTGGTTTCTTTTTCATGGGCGATGAGAAGTTACTCCAGCGTGCAGTATGATTTGGTGATACAGCAGGCTGGTATGGGGCAGGGAATGACTACTAAAGTGTACACCAAAGGCAAAAAAAGCCGTATGGAGATGCAGGCCGCAGGTATGCAGAGCATAAGCCTTTTTGACGGGGTGCAGGCCTACATGTATATTCCTTCGCAGAATATGGCTATAGCTGTGCCCATGCAGCAGGCGGCATCGCAGGTGCCCATGATCGAGGATTATCAGAAGGACTGCCAGAGCTTGGGTGATGAGACCGTGGACGGCAAGTATTGCGGTGTATATAATTGCGCAAAAGGCGGGAGTCCGGTAAAGATGTGGATAGATAAGTCAATGGATTTTCCGGTTAAGACAGAAACGCGGGGGATGACCGCATATTATAAAAATGTGGTATTTGACGCGCCAATGGATGACAGCATGTTTAGTCTTCCGGCAGGGGTTAAGCCGCAGGATATGTCTACCATGATGCAGGGCATGACCGGCGCAGGGGCTGGGCAATCACAGTAATGATCATCAAAGGCAAAGTACATAAATTCGGCGATGATATCAATACCGACGATATCGTTGCCGCCAAGTACCTGGTGTCTACTGACGCCAAAGAGCTGGGCAAACATTGTATGGAAAGCATTAGGCCTGATTTTGTCAGCTCGGTTAGCGCCGGAGATATCATTGTCGCCGGGAAAAACTTCGGCTGCGGCTCATCGCGCGAGCATGCGCCTTTGGCAGTAAAGGGGTGCGGAATTTCGGCGGTGCTGGCAAAGAGCTTTGCCGCGATTTTCTTCAGAAACGCTATCAATATAGGCCTGCCGTTTTTAGAGTCGCAAGATGTCGATAATATACGCGATGGGGATATTCTTGAGATAGACCTTACCGGCGGGATAATCCATAATCTTACTCAGAGTCAGACTTATAAGACGCAGGCGTTTCCCGGATTCCTGCAGGAGATCGTTGAGCAGGGCGGATTGATGGCTTGGATGCGTAAGAAAGGGAGAGGCGTAAAATGAAAATCGAAAAAGATAGGCGCAAAGTAAGTATTGTCTGTCAGGACGGCTCTATTATCAGCGGATATGTGCACATTTTCCAGGGCGAAAGGCTGATGGGTTTTATAAACGATACAAAAGAGGCCTTTATTCCCGTAACCAATTGTACTTGCTATAACTCAAAGCAGGTGAAGTTATTCCAGGTTTTCAGCAAAAAATCGAAAGACACTGTGTTGTTAAATAAGTCAGCGATACTTTTTATGAAGGAAGTTTAATATGGCCAATAATTACAGAATCGCAGTCATCGGAGGAGACGGCACGGGGCCGGAAGTAGTCCGCGAAGGCCTTAAGGTCTTGAGCGTCGCCGCGAAGAAGTTTAATTTTACTTATGAGACCAAAGAGTTTGACTTCAGCGGTAAGAGATATCTTGAGACCGGAAAACTGGTCGATGAAAGCGATATCGTAGAGCTTAAAAAGTATTCCGCGATTTATCTGGGAGCTGTGGGGGATCCGAAGGTAAAGCCCGGCATAATTGAGACAGGCGTTCTGCTTAAATTGCGGTTTGCCCTTGATCAGTATATTAATTTACGCCCGGTCAAGCTTTATAACTCAGTGTATTGCCCTTTAAAAGACAAATTGCCAGAAGATATAGATTTTGTGGTGGTGCGTGAGAATTCCGAAGGGTTATATAAAGGAATGGGCGAGTTTCAGAACAAAGGCACTAAGGATGAGGTAGCCATCCAGATATCTCATAATACCCGTAAAGGTGTAGAGCGCTGCCTGCGTTATGCTTTTGAGTTTACCCGCAAGCGCAATAAAAGGAAAAAACTTACTCTTTGCGGCAAGACCAATGTTCTCACCTTTGCCTGGGATTTGTGGGAGAGGGCTTTTAATGAGCTAGCTATTGAATATCCGGACGTGACTACTGATTACGCGCACGTGGACGCCACCACGATGTGGTTTGTGAAGAATCCGGAATGGTTTGACGTGATCGTCACCGACAACATGTTCGGTGATATCATCACTGACTTGGGCGCTATGATCCAGGGTGGGATGGGTATTGCCGCCGGAGGAAACATCAATCCGCAGGGAGTGTCCATGTTTGATCCTATCGGCGGAAGTGCTCCCAAATATACCGGGCAGAATGTGATCAATCCTCTGGCAGCTATCTGCGCCGCTGGGATGATGCTGGATATACTGGGAGAAGTCAAGGCTGCGAAAGCGATCGAGGACGCGGTGATAAAGATCGTCAGCACAAAACTAAAGTCTCTCGGAGCGGGGAAGATGGGTTATTCTACAACAGAAGTTGGCGATTTGGTTGTAGCGAATTTGTAAACTTGAAGTATAGTGTATCAGATTAATCAGTTTAGCAGTTAGCAGGGTATTAGGATACCAGAAAACCTGATATTCTGATTTACTGCCTGCTGATAACCTGATTTCCTGATGATCTAAGGAGTGTCAATGAAGAAGAATAGGTATAACGTAGCGGTAATCGGAGCGGGCGTGGTGGGTATTGAAATGCTGCGCGTTTTAAAGCAGCGTAAGTTTCCTGTCGGAGAATTGCGGGTATTTGCCCGCTCAGCCAGAGATATAAATGTCGACGGCCAGACTTATTCAGTGCAACCGATCAGTCCGGAAGGGTTTGAGGGTATAGATTTCGCCTTATTTGCCGGGACAGAAGGAGAGAAGGGCGCGGCAGTGACTTACGCGGCTGAGGCGGTAAAAAGAGGCGTGGTAGTCATTGATAACGGCGCGGATTTTCGCATGGACCCTAAGGTTCCGCTGGTTGTGCCCGAGGTAAATGCCAAGGATTTGAATTCCATTAGAAATTGGTTACTTGAAAAGAAGCACAGGCCAGAAGGCCGTGGTTTGGCCTCCAATAGCCAAAGCCATAAAGGCATAATCGCTAATCCCAACTGCTCGACGATACAAATGGTGGTGGCGCTTAACCCGATCCACAAGAAAGTCGGGATAAAAAAGGTCATTGTCACCACTTTACAGGCTTCATCGGGTGCCGGAAAAGGCGCAGTGGAGCAGCTCAAGGAAGAAATTTCTTTGATCGCTCAGGGCGGATTTAATAACCTTCATGTCAATGCCCAGAATAAATCCATGCCCCAGCAGCTAGCCTATAATGTTTTTCCCCATATCGGAAGCTTTGTTGAGCTTGATTACACCAATGAAGAGTGGAAGCTGGTCAAGGAAACCCACAAGATCATGCATGCGCCCAAAATCAAGATCTCAGCAACTACTGTCCGCGTGCCTGTAAGGACCGGGCACTCCGAGTCGATTTATATCGAGACAGTTAAGCCCATTACCGCGCAGAAGGCCAGAGATATTTTAAGGAAAGCTCCGGGAATAGTCCTGATGGATGACCCCAAGAACAATCTTTATCCTATGCCCAAGGATTCCGAGGGAAAAGACGAGACCTTTGTGGGAAGGATCCGCCAGGATGCCTTTACCAAGAACGGCCTGTGGCTGTGGGTGGTCGCGGATAATCTGCGTAAGGGTGCGGCGACAAACGCCGTGCAAATCGCGGAATGCCTGATAAAGTAAAGCGCAATATCTGTCTGACAATCGAGTACGACGGGACTAATTACTGCGGGTGGCAGGTTCAAAACCACAGTAAAGGCGCATACACGAGTAGCCCTTCGATCCAAGCGACAATAGAATCCGGCCTTCGAGAAATCCTCCAGGAAAAAGTAAAACTTATCGCCTCAGGCAGGACTGACGCCGGCGTGCATGCCCTGGCTCAGGTAGCAAATTTTCACACTCGCTCAAAGCTCCCCCTGGAAAGAATTCAGAAAGCCCTTAACAGCTTGATTCCCCGGGATATTTCTATCACAAAAATAGAGCTTGCCCCGGATGATTTTCACAGCCGCTTCAGCGCCAAGTCCAAGCTTTACCGCTATACCATTTTAGCCCGCCCGCACCATTCCGCGTTCCTCAAAAATCAGGTTTATTTCATGCCTTTTCCTATCGATGTCTTGCTGATGCAGAAAGAAGCAAGAGTTCTTTTGGGCAGGCACAACTTTAAATCTTTCCAGGCTACTCAAAAGAAGGAGCGTAACCCTTTTAAAACCATCAAGCGCGTAAAAATAGTCAAATCCGCGGATTTACTGACCATTGATATCGAAGCAGATGGCTTTCTTTATAACATGGTACGTAATATCGTGGGTACCCTTGTTGAAATAGGAAGAGGGAGGCGAGCTCCGGGAAGCCTTAAGAAAATCCTTCTTTCCAAAGACCGTAAACTTGCCGGCCCGAACGCTCCAGCCAGAGGGCTGGCCCTACTTAAAGTCAAATATTGATTCTATTCTTGACATAGGCCAGATCACTCTATAATATAATAATCTAGAGCATGAGTAAGCATTTACTATCCTGAATATAAATAGACCGGTTTTGTCGTCAGCTACGTATGAAAGATAAATCAACGTTAATCTTCGTTATAGTTTTAGCGGTTATCGCCCTCGTTTTAGTCTTTGATTTCTTGACTAGTGCGTTATTTATAAAAACGCTTACAGATTTTAGAGTGGTTGTGTCAGAAGCAAACAGAGAATCGACTGAGGCAAAGCTGGAGAATGCTCAAATGAAGGAAGAGCTGATTAAAAACAGGTCTCATATTAATGATGTTGTTAGGATGAACAATGAACTTAAATCCCATTTTGATCAGGCCGCAAATGCTTTACGGGAAAAAGATAGGGAGCTGGAAAAGAAAAAGGCAGAACTCTTACGATTACGGGCTGATTTGGTTGATGCTAAGGCCGCATGCGCAGAGCCGGATACAAACCAAGGTCGATGATTTAACCGCAAGATTTTTTTCAAGGAGACTGGTTCCAAGATGAACAGGAAGGGAAAGTAGTAAATATGTCTACTAATCTGATGAGATTTGTCGATTTTTGGTTCGGCGTTCCTTTTTGTTTTTTGCTTAAAGTTTTTGAGTCTATTGAAAAGATTGCTCCCCTTAGGAGAAAAGCAAAAACTTCCGCAAATATACTTTATATTAAATTATCGGAAATGGGCGGGATCGTTCTGTCTTATTCGCTTATGCGTAAGGTTCAGCGCGAATTTCCAGCTTCGATTCCGTATTTCCTTACTTTAAGAAAGAATAAGCCGTTAGTAGAAGTTTTGCAGATAGTGCCTTCAGAGAATATCTTTACCATAAGGGATGATTCATTGGCTGTTTTTATTTATGACTCATTTAGGATCTTGTTGCTCATGAGTTGGAAGAGGATGGACTTAACCTTTGATCTGGAATTATTCTCTCGTTTTTCCGCGATCCTTACCTACTTAAGCGGCGCCCCTACAAGGGTTGGATACTATCGTTATTATTTTGAAGGCCTTTACCGGGGCAATCTGCTTACCCATAATTTTCAGTATAATCCCTTGTTGCATATAAGCGAGTCATTCCTTTCTCTGGCGCAGGGAGTAAAAGAAAATAGAAAGATTAGCCCGGAGCTTAAAAGCTCCATTGATAAGGAAGAGATCGAGGTGCCCAGCTTTATAGCTAAGCCGCAAGATATTGAAGAGGTGCGGCACAAGCTATCCGTTCAGGGCGTCCAGCCTAAAGGGCGGATATTCCTGGTTAATCCCGGAGACGGAGTAATACCGCTTCGGGAATGGCCGCTTGATAATTTTTCTGCCTTAGTTAACATGCTTATTAAGGATACGGATAATTATGTGATTATTGTCGGAACAGAAGGGGTTTCCAAAAAGGCGCGGGAAATGCTGAGCGCCTTAGACAGCCGTCGTTGCTTGGATTTTACGGATAAGACTACTATTGTTCAACTATTATGTCTTTTTAGTATCGCCGATGGCCTGATTGTCAATGACTGTGGATTAGCGCACATAGCTTCTCTAACTTCCATAAAGAAGTTCGTGATTTTCGGTCCGGAAAGCCCGCAGATCTATTCACCGATGGGATGCAAGACTTTTGTTTTTTATTCCAGATTTCCCTGCTCTCCATGTCTTTCAAGTTTCAACCACCGTAAGTCGGCGTGCAGGGATAACCGTTGTTTAAAGCTTATTCAGCCTCAAGAAGTCTTTAAGACAATCCAGGAGTGCATATAAAGACAAATGGCGCTTAGACCTTTTGTAAAAAGAAAAGTAAAGTGGTGGGAGGTGGGAATATTATTTCTAATTCTGATAATTTCCTGTCTGGTGCGGCAGCCTTATGTCCATGAGCCGTTTGAGTGCGACCAGGCTAGTTATTCCTACATTGCCAATCATTGGGGAGAGGGTATGACCCCCTATCGTTATTCCTGGGACAATAAGCCTCCGTTGATCTTTGTGGTTTACCGGATAATCTCGGCATTTCTTGGAACTACAGCCAAGGGGATTCATCTGGGATTTATATTTCTTGCGGCAATCTCGGTAATTTTTATTTATGCTTTAAGCAGAAGGCTGTTCAATCCCGGGTTCGCTCTGATAAGCGCATTCCTTTACGGGCTATTCTCAGGCGGTGCCTTGATAAGCGGGACATTCGCCGTACCGGAGAATCTTTTGGTGATACTTGTGATTGCCGGTATGTATTACTTCTGGGACGGATGGGAGAGGCAGAAGAATAAGTACTTCTTTGTCTCGGGGGTCTTTTTGGGTTTGGCTATGATGACAAAGCAGTCGGCTGTGTGGGAAACCGCTGCCCTGACCTTATTTCTTATATCAGGAGGGCTAAGGTCGACTACATTCCTTTTGATTGGTTGGCGTTTGGTCCTGTTTTGGTCAGGGGCAGTGGTAGTTATAGCCATATTTGTGCTGTTATTCTCGGTTTTAGGTGCGTTGTACGAATTTTTCAGCTCTGTGTTTCTTTATAATCTTTTCTTCGGAAGGATAGTTGGGATTAAACAGGGCTTGATTAATCTGGGGCATGCTCTGATTTGGTCTCCGCGTGAGAATTTCCTTCTATGGGTTTTTGCGGTCTCGGGTTGCATTCTCGCCCTTGCAAAACGTGAGCGTAAGTCCATGTTTATTAACCTCTGGTTTTTTGCCACTTTTTTAGGTTTGGTTTCGGCCCTGAATTTTTATCCCCATTATTTTATTCAGATAATTCCGGCTATTGTGATACTGGCGGTATATTTTCTGCAAAGCGTATGGGAGCTTCCGGGCCTGGGCAGGAAAGTCTTAAGTATAATATTTGTCTGCGGCGCCGCAATATCATTTGGCGCTGTTCAGTGGAAATGGTGGTTTTGTGGTTCAGCGCTTGATTCTTTGGCAAGCCGCCGCGGCGAATTAGCACGGCCCGAGCTGTATCGGCAGGCGGAAGAAGTGGGGGATTTTATAAGAAACCATAGCGTGGCCGAAGATGTAGTGCAGGTGTGGGGCATGTGGCCAGAGGTGTATTATAACTCTAAGAGGAAGTCTCCTTCTAAATATTTCTATATCGCTTCTCGCAATATTATGCTGGGTAAGTTCAAGGAAGTGGTCCAGACACAGGTCTATTACGATATCATCAGAAACCCTCCTAAATTCATTATTATAGATGAGTATTTTGCGGACCTGATAAGTGAGCCAATGCAAAGGTACATAAACGGCGGCTATGCCCTTGAAAAGCAAGGGGAAAGGTATTTGATTTTAAGCAGAAGGGATACTGTTTATTAAGATCATGGAAAGCAGGATCATAAGGGCGGCAAAGATAAAGGCAGTAGGGCTTTATTGCGCCGATTATACCGTTAAACTTTTCTGCCTCAATGATTTAAAGGCAAAAGCGGATGCACTCCTTAAGTAATCTCAATAAAATCATTGATTTAACGCACATGAGGAGTATGCTTATCATGTGTAATTAAATATTATACTTTAAGTATTTCTAAAGATAATTAATAGAAAGTACGCAAATGAGCCTAACTAAGCATATATTATATAACCCAATCCTTACCATTGAGTTGTGGCAGGGGTTAGGTAATTTATTTCTATGAAAGATAATCTGTCAATCCAAGAGCAGTTGATCAGGAAAATCGAATCGCTGAGGCATAGGATCGGGGAGATGGAAAAATCCGAATCTAAGCATAAAGAAGAAGGGAATTCCTTAAATAAGGCGCGCGACGAGCTGGAAGAACAGATAGTGAGGCGTTCTGTGGAGTTGGCCAGGACAAATGTGGACCTGCAGGATGAAATTAAGGAGCGTAAGAGGGCGCAGGCGGAAATAGAGGCGCTTAAAAAGCAAATAGAGTTTATCCTCGGCGTCACTAAGACCGGGCTAGATATCATCGATTCGGATTACAATATGGTGTATATCGATCCTGTTTGGCAAAGAGTCTATGGCGACTACAAAGGAAAAAAGTGCTATCAATACTTTATGGGCCGCAAGAATGTCTGCCCCAATTGCGGAGTAACCAAGGCTTTAGAAACAAAAAAGCCGGTGGTTACAGAAGAATTCCTGGCAAAAGAAGGCAACAGGCCCATACAGGTCACTACTATCCCTTTTCAGGATGAACATGGCAATTGGCTGGTAGCGGAAGTAAACGTTGATATCGCTGAGCCCAAGAAGGCGCAGGAGAAAATTAAAATATTTTCTGATGCTGTTACTAGTGCCTTTGACTGCTTTTTTCTTACTGACATAAAGGGGAATATTACTTACGCGAATGCATCCGCTTGCACAGTATTTGGATATAACCTTGATGAATTCTTGAAGTTAAACATTGCTGATCTCGATGCCGATCCAAAGATCGCCAAAAAAATCATGCAGGAGATGTTGGTGAAAGGAAAATGGAGCGGCGAAGTAACTAACATCAGGAAAAGTAAGGAAAATTTTTCCTCCCTTTTATCTGCTTTTATTATCAAGGATGATAAAGGTGTCCCAAAAGGGACAATGGGTATTCTTAGGGATATCACCGAGCGCAAGAAGGCCGAAGAAACCCTAAAGGAGTACGCATCTAAATTGGAAGAACAAAAACAGGCTTTGGAGCAGAAGAACCTTGCCCTGAAGGAATTGTTAGAGCGTGTTAAGAAGAAAAGGAATAAATGAGAGCCTGGCTTTAGAAAAAGCCCCGCGATGTCTGCGCCAGAGCGCTTCCAGAGAACCTTCCCCTTTTTCTTTTAAATACTCACCTTATATAGTATAATACTTCAATGATTCTTTCCGTTCATCAGCCTCAATACATACCTTGGTTAGGATATTTTGACAAGATCGCAAAAAGCGACGCTTTTGTCTTTCTGGATGAGGCGCAATATAAGGAAAGGGAGTTTCATAACCGAAATAAAATCCGCACGGATAGGGGTGCTCTCTGGCTGACGGTTCCGGTAATATCTAAGGGCTTGGGAAAGCAGAAGATAAGTGATGTGTTTATAGATCATGACATTGATTGGCGCAAGCAGCATTTAGAAAGTCTTAAGACTTATTACGGTCGGGCTGCGTATTTTAAGAAATACATCAGGTTCTTTGAGGATCTATACTACTGGAAATGGGAAAGGCTTGGCAAATTGAATGTGCTGATAGCCAGGTTTATGCTTAAGGAGCTGGGGATCAATACTCCGTTATATTTTGAGTCTGAGCTGGGTACAACTGCGACAAAGACTGAACGTATTATTGAGCTGTGTCTGAAGATGAAAGCCGATAAATATTTATTCGGTTCAGGCGGCAGGGATTATTTGGAAGAAGAGAAGTTTAAGCGGGCGGGGATAACTTTGGTTTACCAGGAGTTTGAGCCCCCGGTTTACCGCCAGCAATATATGAGGGATAAGGATCATTTTCTGGCTCATTTGTCGACTGTAGATTTATTGTTCAACGAAGGACCAGATTCCAGAAAAGTTCTGGAGCTTACTTAAGGGAGAATTATGGATATATTTGCGATTGGAGCGTATCCTAATGATATCGAGTTCGACTGCGGAAGGACGCTGATAAAGTACGCGCAGGCCGGGCACAGCGTGAATTTTTTGGGCTTACCTAGGATATAAATATTGAACTTGCGCTGGAAGAAAAAGAGATGTATATTAAAATTGATGTTTCGGGGCAGGGAAGGAAAGATCGATGATGTTTTGTCAAGAAGGGCGTAATATAAGAAAAGGGGGAACAAATGGTCATTTCCGATAAGATCCGTAAAGCGATAAATAAGCAGATAAACGCCGAGATGTATTCGGCTTATTTGTATCTAGCGATGGCAGCCCATTTTGAGACCAAGAACCTGCTGGGCGCGGCTAACTGGTTTAAGGTCCAGTTTAAGGAGGAAAATACTCACGCTATGAAGTTTTATGAATATGTTTTGGAGCGCGGCGGTAAGGTGGAGCTTGCGGATATCGAAGCGCCTAAGAGCGAGTGGAAGTCTCTGCTTGAGGCGTTCGCAGAGGTTTATGCCCACGAGCTTAAGGTTACGGGCTTGATCAATGACCTGATGAAACTGGCAAAGTCTGAGAATGATTATGCCACCGAGTCTTTGCTTAAGTGGTTTATCGACGAGCAAATAGAAGAAGAGGCGAACGCGAGCATAATTTTTGAGAAGCTCAAGATGATCAAGGATTCGGCGAACGGGATCCTTATGTTGGACCATGAGTTGGGAGAGAGAAAGTAAACGTCCGTTTTTGCTATACCCCGGCTTATAGGAATGCCGGGTATTCCGTCCTAAAAAGGACGCACCCACTGATCCTATAAAGTGGGGTGCAGCTTTTGCAAAAGGAGGTGTGGTATGGTCAAGTCAGCGCAGTTGGGAAAACAGATAGTGGTGACTGTGGCAAACAAGATCGGCATCCTTGCGGATATGTCTAAGATGGTGGCTGATCATGGGATCAATATTGAGGCTGTAGTCGGATATGCGGCAAATAATGAGGCCAAGGTGATGCTGGTGACTGCGGATAATCTGCGGGTCACTGACGCGCTTAAGAAAGCCGGATATAACGCGATAAAGGAAGAAGATGTGCTTATCGTTGAGTTGGAAAATACAGCAGGCGCATTAAAGAATATCACTGCGGCTATGGTGGCGCAAGGCATAGACATCAAGCAGGTGTATGGCACGGCCTGCGCGGCAGGATGCCCGGCCAAGATCATTCTCTCGACGAGCAATAACGATAAAGCGCTGGTCGCGTTAAAGAAATAAAGGGGGAGTAGAAAAACAAAATAATGGGGACGGTTCTAATAAAAAAACAGAACCGTCCCCATTTTCTAAATGCATATGAAGACAAAATCTATAAATCGGTTGGAAGAAAAGATGAAAGACATGGATACAGAGTCGCTGCGTTTTCATATCCTTAATAACGCCAAGAATTTCAAGTCCTCATGGGTGGAGTTAGGCAGAGCCTTATATTCTGTCTATAAGGACAAGATGTATAAGGAATGGGGCTACAGCACTTTCGATATTTATACAGTAAAAGAAATAGGCATAAGAAAGCAGACGGCACTTAAGCTCCTGCGCTCATACATGTTTTTAGAGAAAGAAGAGCCGCAGTATCTGCGCAAAGGCTATCTTGAAGAAACTGACGCGGCAAAGGTGCCGGGCTATGAGTCTGTTGACGTGCTGCGCCAGGCAAAGAATAAAAAAGTCCTGGATAAAGAGGATTATGAACATATTAAAAAAGAGATATTTGAGGATGGTCAGGACGCGCAAAAGGTGCGCAAGGACCTGACCGCGCTGATCCGCGAGCGTAGGGAGCTAGACCCGGAAGTTGCTCAGGAAAAAAGGAAAACAGCGACGGTAAGAAGGCTGTTGAGCGTTTTGAAGTCGCTTAAGAAAGAGGCGGAGCTGTTAAAGTTGTTGCCCGCGGCACTATTAAAAGAGACAGCCCAGTTGATCATCCGCATTGAAGAAGAGGTTGGCTAATTATGCAAAAAAGGATATACTATCATGATACTGATTGCGGGCATGTGGTCTATTACGCTAATTACCTTAAATATTTTGAAGAGGCGCGCACGGAATATTTCGCCCAAAAAGGCTTCCAGATCAAGGAGCTTGCTGATAAGGGTGTGATGTTTGTGGTGGCCCGCCAGGAGATAGATTACAAGTATCCGGCGTTTTACGGGGACGATCTTAAGATAAATACGGTTGTTGTTGAATTGGGGGCTGCAAAAATTATTTTTGGGAATGAGACCTTTAACCAGAACGGCCAGCTGCTCAACAAGGCAAAGACAGTCCTTGTCTGTGTGGATAGCAAGCTTAAGCCCCAGGCTATTCCGGATTACGTAAGGGAGAAAATGTAATATGATGATAAATGTGCAGGCAGGATGCCTGCTTCCCGCGCTTATGCTGCTGAACCTTTTCTTTGGTTGGATGTTTTTAAGCACATGGGCCTGGCTTTGCCTTGAAGGAGCGCTTATATTACTGTTTTTGCTTAATGCCTCAGTTTTGGTGCGCAGGGTCCGTTCATGGGCCAGGCCAAGGTCAGGAAAAATCATTGATGTGGATGCTGAAGTAGTGGAAGAGAAACTGAAACTGAAAAAGGAGGATTGAAATGGGTGGTTTTGATATATTGCTGCTTGCGCCGGTAGGTTCGATCTTGGCGCTGGGGTTTGCTTTTTATTTAGCGGTGACTATTCTTAAGAAAGACGAAGGCAATGATAAGATGAAGGAAATCGCCCTGGCGGTAAGGGTGGGGGCAAAGGCTTATCTTAAGAGGCAGTATATGGGGGTAGCGCTTTTTTTCGCTGTTGTCTTTCTGATCCTGTTAGTTATGGCGCTTAAGGGGTACCTGGCTATCTTTGTGCCTTTTGCGTTTTTGACCGGAGGCTTTTTTTCCGGTTTGTCAGGTTTCATTGGTATGAGTATCGCGACGCAGTCATCGAATCGCACGTCAGCTGCGGCAATGAAGAGCCTGAATTCCGGCTTACGGGTGGCGTTTTCCAGTGGTGCCGTGATGGGGCTGACCGTTGTGGGTTTAGGCCTACTGGACCTAAGTATCTGGTATTATTTTCTTGATTGGTATTATGCCGGGCACGCTTTGCCTATGGGCACAGATAAGATCACTGCTATTACTTCTACTATGCTTTGTTTTGGAATGGGCGCCAGCTCTCAGGCTTTGTTTGCTCGCGTGGGCGGTGGGATTTTCACCAAGGCAGCTGACGTGGGCGCTGATCTCGTCGGAAAAGTCGAGGCAGGAATACCTGAAGACGACCCTCGCAATCCCGCAGTCATCGCGGATAATGTTGGTGACAATGTAGGAGATGTTGCCGGTATGGGAGCAGACTTGTATGAATCGTATGTGGGTTCGATTGTAGCCACATCTGCTTTGGGCGTTGCGGCGGGATTAGGGGTTGCAGGCGTCACCGTGCCTTTAGTCATGGCTGCGGTAGGCGTAGTCTCGTCAATTATCGGGACATTTTTTGTCAAGAGCCGGGAAGAGGCAACGCAAAGCGTATTGCTTGCGGCTTTGCGTAAAGGTGTATTCACCAGCTCGTTTCTGGTAGCCGTTATCTCGTACTTTCTTGTCTGGAAGATCCTTGGTTGGGAGCATATCGGGGTTTACTGGTCAATACTATCGGGTTTATTCGCCGGAGTGCTGATAGGCCTGTGCACGGAGTATTACACCTCAAGCGGATTTAAGCCCACAAAGTTTATTGCCGAGCAGTCGCTTACCGGGCCGGCAACCGTTATTATCGGCGGGCTTGCCGTAGGGATGATGTCAACTGCTTTGCCAGTGATCATCGTTTGCGGTGCCATACTGGCAAGCTATTATTTTGCTGGAGGGGCTGTCAGCGCTTCGGCAGGTTTGTACGGTGTGGCTATCTCCGCTGTAGGCATGCTTTCGACTTTGGGTATAACTTTGGCGACCGACGCTTATGGCCCGGTGGCTGATAATGCCGGAGGAAACGCGCAGATGTCTGACTTGCCTCCCGAGGTAAGGAAGAGGACTGATGCCCTGGATGCGTTGGGAAATACTACTGCCGCGACAGGCAAGGGATTCGCTATCGGCTCAGCAGCTCTGACTGCTTTGGCGTTGATCGCCGCTTATCGTGATCAAATCGACCTGATCATAAAGCAAAAAGGTTTAAGCATCAGCCTGGATCTTAGCTTGATGAATCCCAAGGCATTGGTGGGATTATTTCTGGGAGGGATGCTGCCGTTTTTATTCTGCTCCATGACCATGCGCGCGGTAGGCAGGGCGGCCGGAAAGATCGTGGTTGAAGTCAGGCGCCAGTTTAAGGAAATCATCGGCCTGATGGAAGGCAAGGCTAAGCCTGATTACGCCCGCTGTGTAACCATTGCTACCTCAGCTGCTCAGAAAGAAATGATCGCTCCGTCGCTGTTGGCTATAGCCGCACCAATAATTGTGGGAATTGTTGCCGGTATTGACGCGGTGGCCGGGCTTTTGATCGGAGCCACTGCATCGGGTTTCGTTCTGGCAGTGATGATGGCGAATTCTGGCGTCGCCTGGGATAACGCCAAGAGATGTATCGAGGAAGGCCACCATGGTGGCAAGGGTTCACAGGCGC
>CAYHBB010000008.1:0-37374 GCA_964354795.1 uncultured Planctomycetales bacterium
TATTTGACGACAGTTTCCACAACAGCCAGTCAATAAAAATAAAGGAGTGGTCTTAATGGACAAAAAATTCGACCTTTTTGGAATAGTCTTTGTTCTCGTTTTAGCCTTATGCGTTTCAGGATGCGCAGTGGCGTTTTACAAGACAAATCCCGAAGACAAGGAAAAGATAGTCAAGCTCTCATCGGAAGTAGAAAGGCTCAAGGAACTGCAGAGACAGGAAAGGCAGCAACTCTCAGATACGATGTCAGCTCTCCAGAACAAGCTGCGCAAAGAGATCAGCGACAAGCAGGCGAAACTTGAGATGACGGATAAAGGGCTTGTCATAACATTCCTGGACCAGGTACTCTTTGATTCAGGCAAAGCCGAGATCAAAACAGAGGGCAAGGAAGCCCTGGATAAGGTCGTAAATGTAATAGTTGCAAAAGGCGTCAAGCAGAATATCGGCATAGAAGGCCATACCGACAATATCCCTATAAAATATTCCGGATGGAAATCCAACTGGGAGCTCTCCACAGCCAGGGCCACATCAGTTTTGCATTATCTTGAAGAAATAGGTATAAGCCCGAAAAGGCTTTCCGCGACAGGGTACGGCGAATACAGGCCGGTAGATACAAACGACACAGCCGAGGGCAGGCAGAATAATAGAAGGGTCGAGATCGTCATCCTGCCTGAATATACAAAAGTAATGATCGAATCAGCAGGCTCCAAATAATCCATGCCAAGGAGGGAAGCTTAAATGGCGCTAAAGAAAAGTTCAAAGCGGATCAAAGCGCCCAAAGCCGAAAAAGCAAAAAGGCCGAAGGCATCCAGACCTGTTAAAGAAGCCATAAAGTCAAAAGCATATGTAGCTCCGGAAGAGACTAAATTTTATGTCGGACCGGTCGCGCCTCCGGCTCCAGCGCCGGCAAAAACTGCAGAAGAAGGCCTGCCTTCAGGATACGGGGACAACAAGATAGTCCTTCTTGTCAGGGATCCCTGGTGGACGCATGCGTATTGGGAAGTAGCGGATTCAAAAAGAAAAGAGATCGAGCATGCCTCAGGCACTCCGTGGCAGCATCTCAAAAAAGTCTTGAGGGTCTATGATGTCACAAACGTTATGGATTTCAACGGCCTTAACGCCAACTCCTGGTATGACATAGCTGTAAATGATTTTGCGAATAACTG
Organism: uncultured Planctomycetales bacterium; assembly: GCA_964354795.1. GTDB lineage: Bacteria > Omnitrophota > Gorgyraeia > Gygaellales > Profunditerraquicolaceae > JAPLLR01. The sequence continues at coordinate 1,165 of CAYHBB010000008.1, forward strand.
GTATATAAATGTAGGCACGCCTGATAGGGCCTGGTGCGTCGACCTTGGCGCTATCGACGGCAACGGCAAATTTTATCTGATAGCCCGCTCAAATATAGTCAATACCCCTCCATCTGCCGAGAGCATCGTCTGGGACGAGGAGTTCTGGAAAGTCTATGCTCTTTCAGGAGGCTTCAAAATAGGAGGCAGCTCTCCTCTTGAATGGCAGAAGCAGGTCAAAAAGATCCTGAAAGAAAGATTCCGCAGGCAACCCGGCTCCGGCGCGTTTGGGTCCGGGGGAACTGGATCCGGCTGGCACTAATGGAAGAAAAAGGTTACCTTTGCATAGTCCTGCACGGCCATCTGCCCTATGTGCGCCATCCTGAGTTCGATGATTTCCTGGAAGAAGACTGGTTCTACGAGGCAGTCACAGAAACTTACATCCCATTAATAAATGTTTTTGAAGGGCTTTTGCGCGACGGGGTCGACTTCCGCGTCGTAGTCTCATTATCCCCCACGCTTCTTTGCATGTTCAATGATCCTCTGCTGCAGCAGCGCTGCCAGCGCCACATAAACATGCTGATAGAGCTCGCGCACAAGGAGATCGAGCGCACCAGATCTCAGCCTGAGTTCAATAATCTTGCCCACATGTACCTGCAGCATTTCGAGAACGCTCGCCATGTCTTGGTGGATAAATATAAGGGAAACCTGGTCACTGCGTTTAAAGGGCTGCTTGATTCAGGCAAAGTCGAAGTCATAACATGCGCCGGGACCCACGGGTACCTTCCCTTGATGGATGTGTGCAAGGAGTCGGTAAGGGCGCAGATCAAAATAGCATCAGATTATTTCCAGCAGAATTTCGGCCAGAAGACAAAAGGCATCTGGCTTCCGGAATGCGGCTACAATCCCGGAGACGACGAATATTTGAAGCAGGAGGGCATAAGGTATTTCTTTGTGGATTCGCACGGTATCCTGCACGGAAAGCCGCGCCCCAAATATGGGGTATTTGCGCCTGTCTATTGCAAATCCGGAGTGGCGTGTTTCGGCAGGGACATGGACTCATCAAAGCAGGTCTGGTCGGCGGTAGAAGGATACCCGGGTGATTACTATTACAGGGAATTCTACAGGGATATCGGGTTTGACCTTGACTACGATTACATAAAGCCCTACATACACAAAGACGGCATCCGCGTAAATACCGGCATAAAATATTACAGGATAACTGGAAAAACGGGCCACAAGGAACCCTACCAGCCGCAGGTCGCAAGGGACAAGGCTTCATACCATGCGGGAAATTTCATGTTCAACAGAGAGAAACAGATCGAGTTTTTGCAAGGACAGATGGGCGACAGGCTTCCGATGCTGGTCTCTCCTTACGATGCCGAGCTTTACGGGCACTGGTGGTATGAGGGGCCGCAGTGGTTGGATTTTCTTATGCGTAAAGCTTCCTGCGATCAGGATGCGATCCGCATGATTACGCCTTCTGAGTATTTGAGCGAGAACCCGCGTAACCAGGTAATTTCTCCTTCGATGTCCAGTTGGGGGTGGAAGGGCTACAGCGAGATGTGGCTGCAGGGGCCGAATGACTGGATATACAGGCATTTGCATGCCTCAAGCAACCGCATGACCGAGCTGGTAAAGAAATATCCTTGTGCTGAAGGCCTGCAGAAGCGGGCATTAAATCAGGCCCTGCGTGAATTGCTGCTTGCGCAAAGCTCCGATTGGGCATTTATCATGGGCACCGGCACCCATACTTCCTATGCCGTACGCCGCACCAAAGAGCATGTCCTGCGGTTTGGCCGCCTCTACGAAGATGTACAGTCGAACTCCATCGACGAAGAGTGGCTGGCGGATATCGAGTACAAAGATAACATTTTCCCGAATATAGATTACCGGGTGCATCAGTAGGCGTAATAAATGCCCAAAGCGTGGAGCGCGAGATCCAGGCGTAAGGGTTTTCTAGTGCTTGAAGCGGCGTATAGCCGCTTTATTTACAATTGCTTATGATCAATAAGAATAATTTACCTAAGCATATCGCTATAATCATGGATGGAAACGGCCGCTGGGCCAAGGAAAAGGGCCTGGGCCGGATTGCCGGGCACTTAGAGGGTATTGAGCGGGTAAGGGACACGGTCAATACCGCCGTAGAGCTTGGGATCAAAGCGTTGACTTTTTTTGCTTTCTCTACCGAGAACTGGAGCAGGCCTAAGCCCGAAGTGAACATGCTGATGCGCTATCTGAATAATTTTCTCGACCGTGAGGTGAAGTCGCTGCATAAGAATAATATCCGTTTCCGGGTGATCGGAAGAGCCGACCCTTTACCGAAGCAGGTACTTAATAAGATCAGTAAATCCGAAGAGCTCACCCGCAATAATACCGGGTTGACCATGATCCTGGCCTTGAATTACGGCTCACGCCAGGAGATAGCGGATGCGGCAAAGCGCATTGCCGTTGACGTTCTTAAAGGCCGGGTAGATGCGTCGGATATAAACGAGGATTTGTTCTCCAGATATCTTTATACTGCCGGAATCCCGGATCCGGATCTATTGATACGCACCAGCGGAGAAATGCGCATCAGCAATTTTCTGCTCTGGCAGCTTTCGTATGCTGAGTTTTATTTTCCTAAAGTCTGCTGGCCGGATTTTAAGCGGCCGTATTTTGAAGAGGCGATAAAGGAGTATCAGTTACGGGAAAGAAGGTTCGGGGGTGTCAATGGTAGCTAAGCGGGTAATAAGCGCTTTGATACTTATCGGGGTGATCGCCGCGGCCATTTATATCGACTGGAACGGGCTTGCATCCTTTACCGTCTGCGGCCTGATCGTCACTATTTTTACCATGCTTGGGCTTTATGAGTTCTTTACCATGCTGGAGCATAAAGGTATCAATATTTATAAATACGTAGGTATCGGTATGGGGGCGGTTCTGCCGCTATCAATCGTATTTCGTTTTGAGCCGACTAAGAAGGGCGAGTTGATTTTAATCGGTGCGGTCATTTTGATCCTTATCTTGATGCAGTTTCGCCGCCGCAAAACAGCCGGCGTGGTGGTAGATATCTCTACCACGCTTTTCGGCATACTTTATGTTTCCTGGTTTTTCAGTTTTTTGATCAAGATCATATATCTGCCCAGTGGCATGGCGTTGCTGGCTACGATCCTTTTGATCACTAAGGGCGGAGATATCGGAGCCTATCTTATCGGCCTGCGATTCGGCCGCACCCCTTTGTTGCCGCGCATAAGCCCGAAGAAAACGGTGGAAGGCTCTATCGGCGGGCTTTTTTTTAGCGTGCTGGGCGCATTGGCGGGGAACCATTTTCTTAATTTCTCATATCCGCATATAATCGCGCTGGGTGTTATTTTCGGGATCATCGGTCAGCTGGGAGACCTCTCTGAGTCGCTGATCAAGCGCGACTGTGAAGTGAAAGATTCTGGAAAGATCATCCCGGGCATGGGCGGAATATTGGATGAGATCGATAGCCTTCTGTTTACCGCGCCGGTATTTTATTTCTACGTCTCAAACGTTCTTAAATGAAGAATATAGCGATTTTAGGCTCCACCGGTTCAATCGGCAAGAATGCCTTGGAAGTGGTCAGGCGCTTTCCGGGTGAATTTCGCGTGGTGGCAATAAGTGCAAATTCTAATATTGATCTTTTGAGCCGGCAGATGCGTGAGTTTCATCCTAAGCTTATCTGTGTGATTGACAGGGCGGCAAGCCTTGCTTTGCGCTCAAGTGCCGGCCGGGGGGTGCGGGTCTTAAGCGAGGAGGTAGGGCTTTTGGAGTTGTGCCGGGATAAACGCGTTGATACGGTGCTCATATCCATCAGCGGATCCCAAGCTTTACCGCCGTTGGTCACAGCCATACGGCACGGCAAAGATATAGCTTTAGCTAATAAGGAAGCCCTGGTCATGGCCGGTAGTATTATCATGGATATGGCTGCCAAAAAGAATGTCAGGATAATCCCCATAGACAGCGAGCAGTCAGCCATATGGCAGTGTCTGGAGGGAGAAGATAAGTCCCGGCTGCGCAATATTTATCTGACTGCTTCGGGAGGGCCTTTTCGTAAAAGCGACGGAATGGTCTTAAGGGATATTTCGGTAAAGAAGGTCCTGCAGCATCCCCGCTGGAAGATGGGCAGGAAGATCACCGTGGATTCCGCGACCCTGATGAACAAAGGGTTGGAATTGTTGGAAGCGATGTTTTTGTTTGATGTACCTGCGGATAAGATCAAGGTTGTGGTGCATCCTGAGGCGATAATACACTCGATGGTAGAGTTTGTGGACGGGGTGGTGATGGCGCAGTTATCAGCGACGGATATGCGTATACCTATTCAATACGCGTTATCCTGGCCGCGGCGATTAGGAGGCTCTGCGCAGTATTTGGATTTTGCTAAGCTCGGGGCATTGCATTTCGAGAAACCGGATTTTAAGAAGTTTCCCTGCCTTGGCCTGGCGTACCGTGTGGCTCGGGAGTTGGGGACATATCCCGCGGTGTTGAATGCCGCTAATGAAGTGTGCGTGGAGGAATTCTTAAAAGAAAATACCGTTTTTACCACTATACCTAAAGTAGTAGAGCGTGTTTTGGATAAGCACCGCAATATTAGGAAACCGGATTTAGAGGATATTTTAGATGCGGACAGCTGGGCGCGTAGGACAGCGTACCGGTTTATCGCGAGGATGGATTAATATTATGATCAGTCTGATACTTTTCTTTTTTATGTTAAGCGTGTTGATCGTCGTCCATGAATTCGGGCATTTTATCATGGCCAGGAAATCCGGAGTGCGGGTGGAGCAGTTTTCTTTAGGGTTCGGGCCGAAGCTATTCAAAAAGAAGTCCGGGGATACCGAATATAGCGTGGCTGCCGTGCCGCTGGGAGGGTTTGTCAAGATGGCCGGAGATAGCCTTGAGGAATATTCCGGAAAGCCTGATGAGTATCTGGCTAAGGGCCCGGGTCAGCGCTTTAATATAATCTTTTTCGGCCCATTGTTGAATTATGTTTTAGGATTCATTTGTTTTTGTCTGATTTTATTTTTAGGATACCCGACATTGACCACCAAGGTCGGCGGATTAGTCGAGGGGTTCGGAGCCGAGAAAGCCGGTATTCAGGTAGAAGATGTGATCACTGCGATCGACGGTAAGAAAGTGCAGTATTTCGAAGAGCTGCAACGAGAGATCCATTCTAAGAAAGAAGCGGTTCAGGTGGAGTTAACAGTTTTACGGGTAGGCCAGGAGCAAAAGATTACGGTGAATATCCGGCAAAAAGATGTTGATGATCCCTTGGGCCAGAAGCGTAGCGTCGGCCTGATCGGTATAACCCCTTACGATGAAGTGGTCATTGTAAAACACGGTCCTATTGCATCTATTATTCTGGGGGCGCAGAAAACCTGGGAGCTGACGGCAATGACTTACCGGGGCTTGTGGCTGATGATTACCGGCCAAATGAATATGAAAGAATCTATGACCGGGCCTCTGGGGATATTCTATATCACTTCCAAAGCGGCGCGCCTTGGAATTGTTGCGGTAATGCATCTTATGGCGGTATTAAGTGTCAGCCTTGCGATTTTTAATCTTCTGCCTTTTCCGGTGCTTGACGGCGGGCATCTTCTGTTTCTGGGTCTGGAGAAAATACGCGGTAGGGCTTTAAGCCTTAAGGCTGATAGGGTGGTCACCCAGGTGGGGGTAAGCCTGATCATCACTTTGGCGCTTTTTGTGACTTACAATGATATCATGCGGTTGTTCGGAGATAAGATTACAACTTTCTTCAAATAAAAAAGGGTTATGAGAAAAAAGACAAGAGCAGTAAAGATAGGTAGTGTGATTATCGGCGCAGGAAATCCGGTGGCAATCCAATCGATGGCCAAGGTTAAGACTTCTCAGGTCGAGGCTGTGGTCAGGCAGATCAGAGAGCTTGAGGCTGTGGGATGCGAGATCGTGCGCCTGGCGGTAAAAGATGAGGAGGACGCCTTGGCTATATGCAAAATAAAGCCTCGCGTGAAGATACCCTTGGTCGCAGATATCCATTTTGACTGGCGTTTGGCTATGACAGCTATTGAGGGCGGCGCGGATAAGATCCGGCTTAACCCCGGCAATATTTTCCGCAAGGCCGAGATCGCGGAGGTGGCGGCCGCGGCGAAACTGGCGCGTATTCCCATCCGGGTGGGTGTAAATTCCGGCTCAGTAAAGGGCGGGAAAGCTTCGGTAGCGGCTATGGTTAGATCCGCGCGGGATTATATAAGGATTCTGGAAGGCCTTAAATTTAAAGACATAGTGATTTCCCTGAAGGCCTCAAATGTTCCTGACACCATCTCTGCCTACAGGGCAATGAGTAAGTTAAGTGACTATCCACTTCATTTGGGGGTCACGGCTACAGGTTCTCCATTTCATGGCGCTATCAAGTCCAGCATCGCTATCGGGGCATTGCTCTTAGAAGGAATAGGTGATACAATAAGGGTATCTCTTACCGATAAGCCCCAGCGGGAAGTTCTTGCCGCAAAGGCAATTCTTGAGGCGTTGGGGCTACGCAGATTCGGCCCGGAAATCATCAGTTGTCCTACCTGCGGAAGATGTGAAGTAAACTTGGTCAGGATAGTGGATGAGTTGGAGAAAAAGCTTTCTGTTTCGGGTAATGCGCAGTCAAAACGGCCGCTAAAGGTCGCGATCATGGGCTGCGTTGTCAACGGCCCGGGCGAAGCCAAGGAAGCGGATGTGGGAATAGCTTTTGGGAGAAAAGACGGCTTAGTCTTTAAGAATGGCAAAGCGCTGAAAAAGGTGTCTTCGGCGGGTTGCATAAATTATTTATTGAAAGAAATAAGGGGGTCCTGATGCAGGCTAGAGAATTAAAAAACATGATGCGCGATAAGGTCATCACCCAGTATAAAGCGCTTTTTACCCAGGCGGGTGTCGATGAGAATGAATTAAAAGCGGCGCTGGCTTCCATGTTGGATGAAGTCGTCCATCGCGAGCGTATTGTAATCACCAATGATGATAAGAAGAAGGTCATTAATGAACTGTGCGATGAATTTATCGGCTTTGGCCCGATAGACAGCCTTGTCAAGGATCCATCAGTCACCGAGATCATGATCAACGGCCCTAAGAAAGTATATATAGAGCGTAACGGAAAAAAGCAGCTTTCGGATATTTCTTTTGACGATGAGCAGCAGGTAATGGCGCTGATCTATAGGATCCTGGCTTCTACCAGGAGGCGCGTGGATGAGTCGTATCCTTATACCGATGTTTCCATGCAGGATGGTTCGCGCATGAACATCATCATTCCGCCGCTTGCGCTAGACGGTCCAACAGTGACTATCAGGAAGTTTTTGAAGGAGCTTTCCCGGACAGAAGATTTCATAAAGCTCGGCACCATAGACCAGCGCATGGCGGATTTTCTTATTGCTTGCGTCAAGGCCAAGGTAAATATGCTTTTTTCCGGAGCTACCGGATCAGGTAAGACCACCACGCTCAACATGCTTTCCTCCTATATTAACAATCAGGAGCGTATTGTCACTATCGAGGATACCGCCGAGCTGCATCTGGCTCAGGAACACGTGGTGCGGCTTGAGACCAGGCAGGCGAATATCGAGGGTAAGGGTGAGATAACTATTCGCGACCTGTTTAAGAATACTTTGCGCATGAGGCCGGGGAGGATCATTCTTGGCGAAGCCCGAGGCGCAGAGGCTTTTGACATGCTTCAGGCGATGTGTTCCGGACATCGTGGGGCGCTTGCGGTTTTGCACGCCAGCTCTCCTCAGGATGTTATTTATCGCTTGGAAACCATGGTTTTGACCAGCGGCATCCCGATAAACCTGGAGCTCATACATCGTCAGATCGCAGCAGCCATCAATCTGATCATCCAACATGAGCAATTGCCGGATGGCTCTAGGAAAATTACACATCTGACGCAGGTCAACGGTATCAAGGACGGTCAAGTGGCCCTGGATGATATATTCATCTATGATCTGGAGAATGTTTCTGTCGACGGAAAGGTCTCCGGAAGATTTAAATCCAGCGGCGTGGTCCCGGTGTTTTATCCGCTTTTTGCCCGGGCCGGGCTGGACCTGCCAAAAGAATTATTTAAGAAAGATTAGTTCATGCTCTGGACCAGGACATTCATCCCTACATTAAAAGAGAATCCTCAGGAAGCTGAGTCAGTAAGCCATAAATTGCTTCTGCGCGCCGGCATGGTGCGCATGCTTTTTGCCGGCGCCTATTCATATCTGCCTCTGGGGCTTCGGGTGCTTAATAATATCGAGAATATCGTGCGCCAGGAGATGAATGCTTGCGGTGCGAGCGAGCTATTGTTGCCGGCTTTGCAGCCACTTGAAATATGGCAGCGTACCGGCCGTGACAAGGATATCGGGGAAGTAATGATCAAGTTTACCGATAGACGAGGCAGAAAACTCTGCCTCGGACCGACACACGAAGAAATTATTACGGATTTAGTAGGTAAGCAACTTTCTAGCTACAAGCAGTTACCGGTAGTTTTGTATCAGATACAGACGAAATTCCGCGATGAGATCCGGCCGCGCTTCGGCCTGATCCGCGCTTGCGAATTTATTATGAAGGACGCTTATAGCTTTGATAGGGATGAGGAAGGCCTGGATAAGAATTACCAGGCAATGTACGTCGGGTATAAGCGCATATTCGAAAGGTGCGGCCTCCAGATCCTGACTACGGAAGCTGATTCCGGCATGATGGGTGGGAAGGTCTCCCATGAGTTTATGGTACCAGCTGCGGACGGAGAAGATGTTGTCTTGGTATGTCCGGAGTGTAAGTCTACCAAGACCTATAAAGACGGCGATAAAGAAGATTGCGCTAAGTGTGGCAAAAAGGCTAGCAAGGTTAACTGCATCGAGGTGGGCCATATTTTTAAATTAGGGGCTAAGTACAGCGCGGCATTGGGAGCGCAGTTTCTGGATGCGCAAGGCAAACTTAATCCGGTGATCATGGGCTGTTACGGAATCGGGATTTCCCGTTTGATATCGGCGATCATTGAGCAGAATAATGACGAATTAGGGATAATTTGGCCTAAGGAAGTGGCTCCTTATAAAGTGATCATACTCCCCTTGGACGTCTCTGATTCTAAGATAATGGAATCAGCGAACAGCGTTTACCGGGAGCTGGTTGATAACGGCATAGAAGCTCTGCTTGATGACCGTGATGAGCGCGCGGGAGTGAAATTTAAGGACGCCGAGCTTATCGGAATCCCAGCACTTATCACCATAGGCGCCAAGACTCTCGCTGTGAATAAAATCGAGCTGAAGTCACGCAAACTGCGGCAGAATATTTTAGTTGAAAGAGTGGATTTAGTAGGGCAGGTCAGGAATATTATAGGTTAAGCTCAAGCAGGAGGCGGATTAATGAGTAGTATCCATGATATCAAAGGGACTGTTCTTAAGGAGGCGATAGCCAGGACTAAGGAGTTTGGCGTTGATTCCATAGGTTCCGATGATTTGATGTTCCGCAAAAGAATAGAGCAGATGGTCAAGGTCATTATTAAAGACGCTAATATCTCCGTTAACCACGAGGAGAGGGAAGAGGTCTTAAGCGAGATCATTTCGCATTTTATAGGTCTGGGGCCGATCGAAAAGCTAATGAAAGATCCCAGCGTAACCGAGATCATGGTCAACGGGCCTAAAGAGGTGTACGTGGAGATCAGCGGTAAGCTTGAGCCTACCGACGTGACATTCAAGGATGAAGACCAGCTGGCTTATTTTCTGGAAAGGATCCTTTCTCCGGTAGGTAGGCGTATAACAGAATACGAGCCCTATGTGGACGCCCGGCTTAAGGATGGCTCGCGGGTGAATATCGTCCGCTCCCCCGTGTCTCAAGAGGGGTCTATCGTAACCATAAGAAAATTTTCTACCCAGGTTTTGAGTTCTGAGGATCTGATAAAGACCGGGACTATCAATTCTTTGGCGAAGGATTTCTTGGAGGCATGTGTAATCGCCCGGATGAATATACTGATCTCCGGCGGCGCCGGCTCCGGAAAGACTACTTTGCTGAATATGCTTTCTTCGTTTATACCTAAGAAGGAGCGGGTTATCACCATTGAGGATACCCGAGAGCTTCGGCTGACAAATAAGCATGTTGTATCTATGGAGACCAGGCCCTGTAATATAGAAGGCAAGGGCGAGATCACCATACGCAACTTGGTCAGAAACGCCCTGCACATGCGTCCGGACAGGATCATAGTCGGGGAGGTGCGCTCGGACGAAGTCATGGATATGGTGCAGGCGATGAACACAGGGCATGACGGGTCAATGACCACTTTGCACGCTAATGCCACCCAGGAGGCTTTGGACCGACTGGAGATATTGGCGCTTATGGGCGGGCCGAACATGTCCAGCGAAGTCGCCAGAAGGCAGATCATTAATGCCGTAGACATGATAATACATATGTCGCGTTTTCCGGACGGCTCGCGTAAGCTTATTTCTGTAGCGGAAATCGTGAAGACAAAAGACTACATGATCAGAGAAATATTAAGTTTCAGCGAAGAGACAAACGAGTTGAAGTTTACAGACATCATCCCGGTTTTTTCCGAGCGCCTGAAAAAAGGGGCGGGATATGATTTCAAGGCGAATGGATAATCAGGTCTTAATTGAGCGTTTGCAGCAGGCGATTGTCCCGGTTTTGAAAGATCTTCAGGCAGAGCTGGTGGAGCTGGACCTGGTGAGGGCGTCAGGGCAGATCATTGTCAGGCTCTTGGTGGATAAGCCCGGTACCAGGATCAATCTGGATGAATGCGCTCTGATCAACCATAGGCTGGGAGACATAATAGAGGAGCAGGACATTATTCCGGATCGCTATGTACTGGAAGTCTCTTCTCCGGGCATAGACCGGCCGCTGAAGGCAAAGAGCGACTTCGCGCGTAATCCGGGCAAGCCGGTAAAGCTATTTCTTCGCGAGGCAGTGAACGGCAAGATCGAGTGGGACGGCGTCATAAGAAATGTATCCGATACGGAGGTATCCGTAGAAATAAAGGGACAGGCTGTGGCAATACCGTTGTCTATAATCAATAAAGGAAAGTTGTTGTTTTAACTTTAACACCCAGCCTTAAAGGATAGGCTGGTGTTGCGCTTTCTGCGCAAGGAGCTGTAACCATGAGTCAGGAATTAATCGCTATTATCGAACAGATCGAGCGTGAAAAAGGCATTAAGAAGGAAGTGCTTCTGGAGGCTGTGCAGAGCGCGCTTCTAAGTGCCGCAAAAAAAGTCATCGATTTAAAGCCCGATGAGGAGCTGCGCGTCGAGCTTAACCCGCAGACGGGTAAGATCCGCGCTTTTAGAAATGAAGAAGAGATCACTAATATAGATTTCGGCCGTATCGCCGCCTCTACCGCGCGCCAGGTGATAATCCAGAAAATGCGCGAGGCAGAGAAGGATGTGGTATTCAATGAATTTCAGGGTAAGGTGGGAGAGATCGTCAGCGGCACGGTGTACCGTTTTGAAAAAGGCAACATCATCATCGACCTTTTGGGTAAGGCCGAGGGGGTATTGATCAAGCGCGAGCAGTCTCCGCGCGAGGAATACAAGCAGGGCCACCGTATACGCGCTTATGTAGTGGAAGTGCGTAAGGAAGCCAAGGGGCCGCAGATAATCCTGTCCCGCACGCACCCGAATCTTGTGAAGAAATTATTTGAGCTGGAAGTCCCTGAGATCTACGAGGGGATAGTGGAGATTCGCTCTATTTCGCGCCAGCCAGGAGAGCGCACCAAGGTCTCGGTCTGTTCGAAAAACGATAAGGTGGATTCGGTGGGCGCCTGTGTGGGTATGCGCGGAAACCGGGTGCGCAATATTGTCAACGAATTGCAGGGAGAGAAGATCGATATCGTGCGCTACAATGACGATATTCGTGAATATATCAAGAACTCTCTTTCTCCGGCGGAAGTTTCGGAGATAAAGCTGGATAAGGAGCGTATGAAGGCGGAGGTCATCGTGGCCAATGACCAGCTATCTTTAGCTATCGGAAAGCACGGCCAGAATGTCCGTTTGGCATCGCGTCTTATCGGTTGGGAGCTGGATATCCGCACCAAGGAGACTGCCGTCAAACCGGAAGAAGCGGCAGTAGCTATTGAAGAGCCCGCAGCCGGGGCGCAGGTGGAAGCGGTGGGGGCGGCCGAGGCAAAGCCGGAAAAGAAAAAGAAGAAAGCGGCAAAAGAAGAGGTGGGTTTGAGTGAGCTTTCCGGAGTAGGTGAGAAGACCGTGGAGAGCCTTAAAGAGGCAGGGTTTAAATCGGCGAAAGATATCGCCAAGGCTAAAATAGAAGAGCTGACTCAGGTCAAGGGAATCGGCGAGAAAAAGGCCGAGAAGCTGATCGAAGAGGCGAAAAAAATAACCGGAAAATAAAGGACCTATGATAAAAGCGAAGAAAGAAAAAACTACAAACAAAAAAGAGAGTGGAGCCCCGCGGTCTAAAGGCCGAGGCTCCCTCCCCGAAGCAAAATCAATTCCGCAAATTCCTATTCGCGGCCTAAAGTCCAGGGATTTTGCGGAGGGGATTAAACCAAAGACAAAGGCCGTGGTTAAGGTCAAGGCAGCGCCTAAGGTGGCAAAGCCAAAGGCAGCGGCAAAGCCTGTAAAGGCAGCAGCGCCTAAGGTAAAAAATCCGGTAGTTGCTAAGCCGGTTGCGCCTAAGGTTGCGGTAGCTCCTAAGCCAGTAGTCGCGCCAAAGCTGGAGGTTGTCCATAAGCCTCGCGTTACGCCTGCGCATCCGCCTAAGCCTGAAATCCCGGTAAAGCCGCCTGTTGCTGCGCCAAAGCCGGTTGAGCCGGCTAAGCCCGCAGTAAGCCTTACTTCTTCTAAGACTGCAGTCAGTCCTGCTCCTGCTAAGCCCGCTCACCATAAGCATGAGGTAAGAGTTGAGCCAAAGCCGGTAATATTGCCTGCTGCCCCGGCGGTGGAATTAAAAGAGATCGAGCTAGAGCTTCCTATTACCGTCAAAGATCTTGCTATCCGTTTGCAGGAAAAGCCGTCCCTCGTCATCAAGGCCATGATGAATATGGGGATCATGGTGGGTATAAATCATTCTCTGGATGAGGTAGTAGCTACGAAGATCTGCGAGAAATATCACTATAAGGTCAAGAAGGCCGCCGATAAAGAGGAGCAGGCGTTGTCAGCGCATAGCGCGCCTGATACCGCGGCAACTCTGGTTGCCCGTTCTCCCATTGTCACTATCATGGGCCATGTCGACCACGGAAAGACTTCGCTGCTGGACGCCATCCGTAAGACTAAAGTCGCTGAGTCCGAGCATGGCGGTATCACCCAGCATATCGGCGCTTATCGCGTGCGCCTGCCTAACGGCGAGATCACTTTTCTCGACACCCCGGGCCATGAGGCTTTCACCGCTATGCGCATGCGCGGTGCAAGCGTCACCGATATCGTAGTTTTGGTTGTGGCCGCGGATGATGGCATCATGCCTCAGACTATCGAATCTATAGATCATGCCCGCGCCGCCGGTGTCCCGATCATTGTCGCGGTAAATAAAATTGATAAGGCCGGGGTGAATCCTGATCGGGTAAAGAAGCAATTGCAGGAGCACGGGTTGGCTTCTGAAGACTGGGGAGGCAAGACCATTACCGTCAATGTCTCCGCCAAGACCGGACAGGGAATAGATGACCTGTTGGGGATGATTCTTCTGGAAGCCCAGATGTTGGAGCTAAAGGCGAATCCTAAGAGAGCTGCCCGGGGCGTAGTCATAGAGGCAAAGATGTCCAAGGGCCGCGGCCCGGTGGCGACATTGCTTGTGCAAAACGGCACCCTGCATTTAAATCACAATATACTGGTGGGGCATTATTTTGGCAAGATCCGGGCCATGTTCAATGATCACGGCCAGGCTGTGACTGAGGCGCGTCCGTCGTTTCCGGTGGAGGTCTTGGGTATTACGGGAATCCCGGAGGCAGGAGAAATATTTTTTGCTATTGAAGATGAAAAAGAGGCAAAGCAGCTGGCTGAGGTGCGCTTAGAAAAAGAAAAGCAGCAGCAGTTGAAATCAGCCAAGAAGATCAGTCTTGAAGATCTGCATGCCCAGATAGCTGAAGGCAAGATCAAGGAGCTTAAGATCGTGCTCAAGGCGGATGTGCAGGGTTCTTTGGAAGCCCTTACAGATGTTATCGGAAAGCTTAATGTCTCGGAGATCAAGATCAGCATCATACATACCGGAGTAGGAAATATCAATACTTCTGACGCTATCCTTGCGGCTGCTTCAAACGCCCTGGTATTAGGGTTTAATGTAGTCACCGATGATCTGGCTAAGGAAATAGTAAACAAGGAAGGCGTGGATGTCAAGATCTATAATATCATCTATGAACTGGGTAATGATATCAAGGCCGCGGTCGAGGGTATGCTTGAGCCGAAATTCAAGCGTGTGTTTCTTGGACGGGCTGATGTGCGTAAGGTGTTTCGTTTGACAAAGGCCGGGACAGTTGCCGGCTGTTTTGTCACTAAAGGCAAATTTAACCGCCAGTGTACGGTAAATCTGGTGAGAAACGGCCAGGTCGTTTTTGAAGGAAAACTCTCGAATTTAAAACGCTTTAAGGATGATGCCAGGGATGTGGCCGAAGGGTTTGAGTGCGGTATGTCTTTAGCCGGATACGACCAGCTGCAGGAAGGCGACGTTATCGAAGCTTTTGATATGGAGCGTATCACGAGGAAACTTTAAGCATGAAGAAACGCATACTTAGCGGAATGCGGCCGACCGGGAAATTGCACCTCGGGCATCTGGTGGGGGCGCTCGATAACTGGGTTAACTTGCAGGAAGAGTACGAGTGCTATTTTATGGTAGCGGACTGGCACGCATATATGAGCGAATACGAAAACGCCGCCGATATCCGCGAGTTCATCATTGATAACGTCATCGATTGGCTTGCCGCGGGTATTGACCCCGATAAGTCTACGCTTTTTATCCAGTCAGAAGTGCCGGCGCATCTAGATCTCTACATGATTTTTTCCTGTATCACTCCGCTTGGGCTCCTGGAGCGCTGCCCTACATATAAAGAGCAGCTACGAGAAGTGAAAATTCGAGACCTGCACACCTACGGGTTTTTAGGCTATCCGGTTTTACAGGCCGCGGATATTCTGATTTATAAAGCCCAGAAAGTCCCGGTAGGCGAAGATCAGCTGCCGCACCTTGAGCTGACCCGCGAGATCAGCCGCCTTTTTAATAATCTTTATAAGAAAGAAGTGTTCCCTTCACCCGACGCCATTCTAACTCAGAACCCCCGGCTCTTGGGCCTGGATAACCGCAAGATGAGCAAGAGCTACAATAATACCATCAACCTTTCGGATTCCGAGGATGTACTTAAGAGTAAAGTCGCAGGAATGATCACTGACCCTCAGAGGATAAAGCTTGCGGATAAGGGGCACCCGGATATATGCAATGTGTTTTCCTATTACGGTGTATTTTTTCCTGGAATGAAAGATGAAGTTCATGACTGGTGCACCAACGCCAAGATCGGCTGCACCGAGTGTAAGAAAAGGCTGAGCCAATGTATGATCGAGAAGTTAAAACCTTTCTACCAGAGGCGTAGTGAATTTGCCCATGATAAGGGTAAAGTAAAAAAGATCCTTGAAATCGGAAGAGAAAAGGCCAATGCTTTTGCTTCCGGGGTCTTGAAAGAAGTGCGTCAAATCACTCATTTAAGCGCATGAGTTATAAAATAAAGCTAGAGATATTCGAGGGGCCGCTGGATCTTCTGTTATATCTGATCAAGAAAGACCACCTGAATATTTACGATATTCCGATCGCCAAGGTCACTGAGCAGTATCTTCAGTATCTTAATCTGATGCAGGTCCTGGACCTGAATATCGCCGGAGATTTTCTGGTGATCGCCGCTGACCTGATGAAGATCAAGTCCAAGATGCTCCTTCCGGCTGAAGAGCTTGCGCCCGAAGAGGCTCAGGAAGACCCGCGCGAAGAGCTGGTGCGCAGGCTTCTGGAATACGAGAAATTCAAGCAAATTGCCAACACTCTGCGCGAAAAAGAAACTACCCAGAAAGATGTATTCAAGCGGCCTAAGGTAGAAATAGAGACCGGGCCGAGCGAGGAAAAAGAGACATATTTTGAGGCAAGCATTTTCGACCTGATCAATGCCTTCTCTCAGGCGCTTAAGGATGTGCCGAAGGAGATCTTTTACGAAGTCATCAAGGATGAATTTACGGTCGAGGAGAAGGTGCATTCGCTCCTGCATTTATTGCTGGTTGCGCCTTCCATGCGCGTATCGGACCTGTTCGCCAAAGCTAAGAACAAACTTGAGATAGTGGTTACGTTTCTCGCGGTCCTGGAGCTTATCCGCATGAAGGAAGCGGTGATTTTCCAGAGAGAAAAGTTCGCTGAGATCGAGATCTCGCGCAATAAGGATAATATAATTCCCTATGAAAAACCAGATCAATCCCCGGACGCCGGACAGGCAGGCTCTGATCAAGGGTAACCCCAAAGGGGCAGCCTTTCCTACACCTATTAAGGAAAGGGCTAGCCCAGAAAGGGCAGCCCTTCCTAAACATTTTAAGGAAGGGGCTAACCCCAGAGGGGTACCGATAGTCAGTGAAATCCGGGAGTCCGAAGATGATGTAGTCCTTAATATTTCTTTAAGGCCGAAGATGCTTAGCGAGTTTGTCGGCCATAAGGAAATAGTGGATAATCTTAAAATATCCATCCAGGCTGCCAAGCAGCGCAAGGAGCCGTTGGAGCATGTTCTTTTAAGCGGCCCGCCCGGCTTAGGAAAGACCTCGCTATCTCACATCATCGCCCATGAGATGGGCTCTAAGATCACCGCTACCAGCGGGCCGGCGATAGCCAAGGCCGGTGACCTGATCGGGATACTGACAAATCTGGAAAATGGGGATGTGCTTTTTATCGATGAGATCCACCGTTTATCCAAAGTGGTGGAGGAATTTCTTTATCCGGCGATGGAGAATTTTCAGATAGACTTCGTCATAGATAAGGGCCAGTTCGCCCGCACGGTGAAGTTCACCCTTAAGCCCTTTACTTTAGTGGGGGCAACTACCAGAAGCGGGCTTTTGTCTTCGCCCTTGCGTAGCCGCTTTGGGATATTTCAAAACCTCGATTTTTATAAGATCGAGGATTTAAGCAGGATAATCTTGAATTCCGCAAAAGCTCTTGTTTTTGATATTGATCACGCGGCTTCGGAAGAGATCGCGCGCCGCAGCCGCGGAACGCCGCGTATTGCCAATAGATTGCTGCGCCGCGTGAGGGACTATGCTCAGGTTTTAAAGATCAAGAGTGTTGACGCCGCAACTGCTTCTAAGACGCTTAATGATTTAGGGATAGACGCTGCCGGGCTGGATGACATGGACCGCAAAGTTTTGAAGTTAGTATTGGGAACTTATGGCGGAGGCCCGGTGGGGATAGAGTCACTGGCAGCCAGCCTTAATGAAGAAGTGGATACTATCGCGGACACAGTTGAGCCGTATCTTTTAAAAGCCGGGTATTTAAAGCGCACTTCTCGCGGCCGCATGGCTACTCATCTTGCCTACGATCACTTTGGAATCAAATACAAAAAACAGGAAGAGATGTTTTAAGAAGCAATCTCTTTTAAGGAAATATGATTAAATTAATAAAGGAAAAATGCAGGCTTTACGAAACGCGTTTTAGCTTTGGCGCGACGGCTGCTATAATCACCAATTTAGCGCTTATTGCGGGGCTACGTACCGGAGAATACGCCAAGGTAAGTATTATCGGAGGCATGCTGGTTATAGCATTGGCCGATAATATCTCTGATTCCATCGGGATCCATGTTTACCAGGAGTCAGAATGTCTTGCGCCGAAAGAGGTGTGGCTGTCTACAATCACTAATTTTCTTACCCGATTGTTGGTTTCTCTGACCTTTGTCGCGCAAGTAGTTTTTTTTCCATTGCAAGTAGCGGTTATTACCTCCATGATTTGGGGCTTGTCGCTTTTAGCTTACATCAGCTACCAGATCGCTAAAGACCGGGGGCTCAATCCGTATATGGCAATGCTAGAACATCTTGGCATTGCGATCGTAGTTATTGCCGCAAGCAACTTTGCGGGCAAGTTGTTGATCACTAAATTTAGGTTTTAACATAAACTTATGCTAAAAGGCGTCATAAATACAGGTAGATTTGAGATTCCCTATAGGATCTATGAAAATGAGGGGCCGAACTTGGTGTGCCTTAACGGTGTGCAGCAGTCCATGGCTATGTGGCACACATTTATTCGACGTTTTTCCGACAAGTACCGAATAGTTTTATTTGATTTCCCAAATCAGGGCAAAGGAAAGATCCTATCGGGTTCATCAGTGGTGTCAATTGATGAGCAGGTGGATATTCTGCGCGAGATCCTTGAGGTCGCGAAGGTAAAGGGAAATACCGCTTTGTGCGCGGCTTCCTGGGGCGGAGTGGTGGCTCTTGCCTATACGGCAAAATTCCAGCCGGATGTAAAAAGGCTTGTGCTGGCCAGCATCGGCACAAGGCCGAATAAGAAGATGATCGAGACTATTAAAATGGGCTCTGAAATAGATGAGGGTAACCGCGAAAAAATGGCTGAGACTCTCCTGGAAAGCTTTGGCCAGAACCTTCCGGAGCAGATCAAACTTAAGATTACGACCCAATTCCGTACCATGAGTAAAGAGAATCTTCGCTCTTTTTGCGAGCATGGAATGTTCGTGATGTCCACCAAGGAATTGAGTAGTGTAGTGGACTTGGGCAGCATTAAAGTGCGTACCATACTTTTGCATGGGGAAAATGATGCTATCATCGACTTTGATGATGTAAAGTTTCTTGCCGCTTCTATCCCAAATAGCGAAATCCGCATTGTCAAAAACGCCGGACATTTCCTGCATCTTGAGCGCGAGAGCGTGCTGGATGTCTACGATGAGATTTTCTCTAAGGAAGTGGTCGGATAGGTCAAGATGAAAAAGCTGCTGTTGCATGTTTGCTGCGCTCCGTGCCTGATATATCCGCTGGAAGTATTACGGGAGGAAGGTTTCTCGGTAAGCGGATTCTTCTATAATCCCAATATACACCCTTTAAGTGAATATAAATCCCGGAAACAGGCCATAGCGGATTTGGCAGTTGGTATAGAGGTGGATTTTCCGCAATATTTGCCTCAAGAGTTCTTTCAGGCGGTTAACGGTAAGGAGAATGATCCTGGCCGTTGTACTATTTGTTGGGAGTTGCGTCTTCGTAAGACTGCCAAGACTGCCAAGGAAAAAGGTTACACCCATTTTTCTACCACATTGCTGGTCAGTCCGTATCAGGATCAGGAACTTCTTAAGAGTATCGGAAGCTTGGTAGCAAAAGAAGAGGGTGTGGAATTTTGCTACCGGGATTTCCGTTCGGGATTCCGCAAGGCCCACGACGAGGCGAAGGCAAAAGGCATTTATTGTCAGAAATATTGCGGGTGCATTTATTCAGAAATCGAACGTAGTAAAAGTAAAAAATGAAGAATAAGCTTACCTTTATATTGATCTGTTTATCACTTTTATTTACGGCTGATCTTTTTGCCCAAGGGCCCGGCTCCGAGGTCAAGCGCGGGGTCTGGGTAAGTGTTTTTACCAATAAAAAAGTGCTGTATTCTAAGGCTGCAGTGGATGAATTGCTGAATGTGTGCGCGCAGGCCCGGATAAACCAGATCTATATTCAGCTGTATCAATCGGGAAAGGCGTTTTACAATTCTAAGATATCTGATCGCGCAAAATACTCCGATATGCTGCGCAGTTTCGGAGGCGACCCTATAGATTATCTTCTCCAGGAGGCGGCAAAACGCAATATCCAGGTATTTGCCTGGATCAATATGCTTAGCCTAGGGAGCAATTCCAGCGCGGATATTATTAAGAAGCTGGGCCCCGGAGTGCTGACCCGCGATCAGTATGGCAGGCCTTCGGGAAGAAAAGACCCTAATGAGACGGATAAGTATTATCTGCGCGAAGAGCACCTATTTTTAGAGCCGGGCGATCAGCGGGTAGCCAAGTATCTTAGCGCTATAACCGAGGAAATCGTCACCCGTTATCCGAATTTAAGCGGTGTGCATCTTGACTACGTGCGATATCCCATGACTGTGCCTTTTGTGCCGGGTTCGCGTTTTGGCAAATTCGGACTGCAATATGGTTACGGAAAGGAAAATTCCGCTAACTTTAAGGCATCTACCGGCTTGGATCCGCTTACTGGACTGGGCAAGGAGGAGTATTTCTCTCTATGGGATGACTGGAGGCGCCAGCAGATTACTGTTATGGTCAAGAATATTTCTAAGAGGGTTAAAGAGAGATTCGCTAATATGCTGGTTTCAAGCGCGGTGATCCCCTCTAGTGAGCGCGCGTATTCCTCGATGTTTCAGGATTGGCCGCTGTGGCTTGAAGAGGGAGTGGTGGATTATGTGGTCCTGACGAACTATACTCTGGATAATCAGTTATCCAAAGAGATCGTGCGCTCTGCTTTGGGTCTTCGCCAGCAAGGCAAGGTCTATGCCGGCATAGGGCTTTTCTTAATGAGCAAGAACCAAAAGGCTTTCCACGATCAGTTTAATATCCTGAGCAGCCTTAAGCCTGACGGGATCGTATTCTTTGCTTACGACGACCTGACGTCTTCAGTAGTATCTTATTTAGGCGCTCATTAAAAATCTCTCCTGATGAAACTCTCAGATTTCGATTATCACCTCTCCAAAGAACTGATCGCTCAGTATCCGTTACATGAGCGCGATAGCGCCCGGCTTTTGGTGGTAGATAGATCTAATGATACGATCAAGCATTCAACTTTTAAAGATATAGCGCAGTTTTTATTTAAAGGCGATCTTTTGGTGCTTAATGATACCAAGGTCCTACCTTGCCGGCTCTTTGGTAAGCGCTCTACTGGAGGAAAGGTAGAGATATTATTGCTGAATCGCAAACAGGGCGGGATTTTTAATTGCTATATGAAGCCCAGCCGTCTTAGGCTTGATGAGAAGATTAATTTCGATGGCTCAGGGGTTTTTGTCAGGATAAGCGCGAAGAATGAGGTCACCTTTAATACGGATGATTTAAGCAGTATTTACCGAATAGGGGTGATGCCGCTTCCGCCTTATATTAAACGGGCTGCCGAGGATTCGGATAACATATATTACCAGACGGTTTACGCTAAGAAAGAGGGGGCAGTTGCTGCTCCGACTGCCGGATTGCATTTTACGCAAAGCTTGATAGATGAAATCCAGGTTAAGGGAGTGGGATTCGCGCATATCACTTTGCATGTGGGAGCCGGGACATTTAAGCCGGTCAAGGCAGATGATATCAAGGAGCACGCTATGGAGGCGGAATATTTTGAGGTGCCTGAGAGCGCGCAGGAAGAGATCAGCAAGTGTCGCAGCGAGAATAAGCGTGTTGTGGCGGTAGGGACGACTAGCCTGAGGGCCCTGGAAAGCTGCGCCAAGGGAGCCAGTTCCGGCTACACGGATTTATTCATCTATCCCGGATATGAATTTCAGCTTGCAGACTGCCTTCTGACCAATTTTCATCTGCCTAAGACTACGTTATTCATGCTGGTGTGCGCTTTCGCCGGTGAAAAGTTAGCCAAGAAGGCTTATGCTGAGGCCATCGCCGAGAAATACCGTTTCTACAGCTACGGCGATGCCATGCTGATTCTTTAGTAGTTGTTCTTAACGGATAACTTATACTATTGTTTAGCGGGTCCTGTCTTGGCTTGTCCTGCGCGCGGCTTATGGCCGTGCTCGGATCAAGCCAAGCCCACCCGCCATGAGACGTGGTGGGGGTGGCTTAAGTCGAGAAAATATATTGAAACTATTTGGAGTTTCGGGCGTATAACAGGTGGAGAAGGGGAAGAGGCAACAAGGTATGCAGAATATGCGCGATGAAGAGTTGATGCTTGAGTACCAGAAAGGCGAGATGAGAGCTATGGATGAGCTCCTGAGGCGCTATAAAAATCCGGTTTACCGATACGCGTTCAGGCTTTGCGCAAATGAAGCCGAGGCGCAGGATACCGCTCAGGAGACGTTTTTGCGCGTCCATCAGTACCGGGGGCAATACCGGCCCATCGGTAAGTTCTCGACCTGGCTTTTCGGCATCGCGCATAATGTGGCAGTGTCGAAGTTTCGCAGGAATAAGTGGCTCGTCCTTTGGCCGCGCAGGGCCGACGATCCTGACGAGATGGTCGACTTCGAAAGTCCGACTCCTTCTCCGAGTCAGAATTTAGAGCAGGGTGATTTTGAAACAATGGTTAAGAAATGCGTACAAAGCCTTCCTTTTCTCCAGAAAGAGGCTCTTGTTTTACGTGAGTACGAGAATTTGGATTACCAGGAAATAGCCAAGATCTTAAACAAATCTCTGGGCACGATCAAGACCTTGATCCACCGCGCCAGGCAAAGCTTAAAAGACAAACTCCTTCCCTATATAGAAGAGTTTGAGGGAGGTATTCATGGATAGATGCCGCTTTTTTGGATTATTGAGCAGTTATATTGACGGAGAGCTTAAGGATAAGCAAAGGCTTGAGCTTGAAGAGCACATTAAGACATGCGTTTCCTGTCAGAAGGAAGTCTCCATGCTTAAAGCTCTTTCCGGCGGATTGAAAAAGTGGCAGATCCCTGAACTTGACAAGAGCTTTGACCGGACGGTGCAGGATGAGATCGTGCGCCAAGAGCTTGAGAAAGGTGAAGCTAAAATGAAAAGAAAATTTGTTCCCATTCTGATCCCTTCTGGGATATTGGCAGGGGTTTTAGTGTTTCTAGTGGTGGGGTCGCTTTGGAAGATAGGTTATTTTAAGAGCACTGAACCGGTTGCATATCATGTGGAAGAGAAAGTTGTGGCGCAAGCTGCCTCAGCCACCACCCCCGCAGCCTCCACCACGCAGGTGTCAAAAGTTGATTCTACGTTGGCGGCGGAATCCGTAGCAAATATTAAGGAATACGAACCGTATTATTCGAGCTCGAATATGGCTGTTCCGGGTGGCGCGGTGATGAGCGCAAGGACAGCTACTGGAGTCCAGTCTAATGATGCTGCTGTTGGTGGTTATTACGGTATGCCTTATGTCCAGCAGGGAGATTTTAACACCGAGTCTTATGATCGCATCTATGATAACGACTACAAGCTGGTGGCCAATGATCCGCTTTCCACATTCTCTATTGACGTGGATACCGCGTCGTACTCCAATGTGCGCAGGTTCCTGAATCAAAACCAGCTGCCGCCAAAGGACGCGGTCAGGATCGAAGAGTTGGTTAACTATTTCACTTATGATTATCCTGATCCTCAAGGTACAGATCCTTTTTCTGTTACCACTGAAATAGCGGCTGCGCCGTGGAATAAGGATCATCAGCTGGTGCTTATTGGTTTGCAGGCAAAGAAAATAGAAACCAAGAATCTGCCTAAGACTAACCTTGTGTTTCTTCTGGATGTTTCTGGGTCAATGGAGGATCAAAATAAACTTCCTTTGGTCAAATCCGCATTCAGGCTTTTAGTGAATCAGCTTAGGCCGGAAGATAAGATTTCTATTGTTGTCTATGCCGGAGCAGCGGGTGTGGTGCTTGATTCCGCATCGGGCAGTGAGAAAGATAAGATTTTACAGGCTATAGACAATTTGCAGGCCGGTGGATCCACCGCTGGCGGACAGGGGATTCAGCTTGCTTATGAGATCGCTAAGAAGAATCTCATGAAGGACGGCAATAACCGGGTTATTTTGGCCACTGACGGAGATTTCAATATCGGAGTGACTGATGACGGCGCGCTTACTCGCATGATCGAGGAAAAACGCGATGACGGGATATTCTTGTCCATATTCGGTTTTGGTATGGGTAATTACAAGGATTCTAAGATGGAAAAGATCGCGGATAAAGGCAACGGCACGCTTGCCTATATTGATAACATGTTGGAGGCAAAGAAAGTCTTTGTCAGTCAGCTGGCAGGTACGCTTTTTACTGTAGCCAAAGATGTGAAGATACAGGTAGAGTTTAATCCCGCGAAGGTCAAGGCCTACAGGCTCATCGGTTATGAAAACCGGATGCTTGAGAATAAGGATTTCAACGACGATAAGAAAGACGCCGGTGAGATCGGGGCCGGGCATACTGTCACTGCTCTATATGAAATCGTGCCTGCCGGATCAAAGGAAGAGTTTCCCGGGACAGATCCTCTGAAATATCAGCAGGTGCAGGTAGCTCCCAGTAATGAGCTTTTGACGGTTAAGCTGCGCTATAAGGAGCCGGATGGCGATACCAGTAAACTGCTGGCTAAGACTTTGCAGCCGCAGGGAGCAATCGTCCAGCCTTCAGAGAATTATAATTTCGCCACCAGCGTGGCTGAATTTGGAATGATCCTGCGCGATTCCAAGTATAAGGGAAGTTCGACTTATGATGATGTTTTGGCGCGGGCAAAGGCATCCAAGGGCAAGGATGATGACGGATACCGGGCGGAGTTTATAAAACTGGTGGAATTAGCCCAGATACTGGATATTAAGACAAAGTAAGGGTTTTGTTTAAAAGACAAGGCTAGGGGTTTATAGATCCAATCGACCCCTAGCCTTGTTTCTTGTGTTGCTGATGTCGCGCCGGTGTGCTAATATTATAGACTATGAGTTTTTATACTTTATCACATCAGGATAAATCCTGCAAAGCCCGCCTAGGGAAGGTGTCGACGGAGCATGGCGAGTTTGAGACCCCATGTTTTATGCCCGTGGGCACACTTGGCACGGTCAAGGCTGTCTCGCCCAGAGAGCTAAATGAGATGGGGGCAAAGATCATTCTTTCTAATGCTTATCATTTATTCCTGCGGCCAGGTACGCAGGTCGTAAGAAAAGCAGGCGGTTTGCATAAATTCATGTCTTGGGACAAGCCGATACTTACCGACAGCGGAGGATACCAGATATTCAGTTTGGCGCTCTTGCGTAAGATCAGTAAAGACGGTGTGGAGTTTCAGTCGCATATCGACGGCAAAAAGCATTTTCTCGCTCCCGAAGACGTGGTGCAAATTCAGGTGGATCTGGGCTCTGACATTATGATGCCGCTGGATGAATGCGTGCATTACCCCTGCGCCAAAGACCATGCCCAGGTCGCGATGGAGAAGACTATTGATTGGGCCAGGCGTTCTAAAAAAGCGCTTAGCGAGAAATCAAGTCCCCACGGATACAGGCAGTCTTTATTCGGCATTGTGCAGGGCGCGACATACGAAGATCTGCGTAAAGATTGCGCAAGGCAGCTGGTGGATATGGATCTTGACGGCTATTCTATCGGCGGAGTTTCTGTTGGAGAACCTCGGGAATCAATATATAATATAGTGGATTTTGTGGTGGATATGCTGCCAAAGGAAAAGCCGCGCTATCTGATGGGGATAGGCCACCCTGAGGATATTATGCAGGGTGTAGAAAGCGGCGTGGATATGTATGATTGCGTAATACCTACGCGCTACGGCAGGAACGGCACGGCATTCACCAGCGAAGGCAAGATCGTGATCAGGAACGCTCCCTATATCGAGGATTTCAAGCCGCTTGATCCGGAGTGTGATTGCTATTGTTGTAAGAATTTTTCACGCGCATACTTGCGTCATCTTTTTAATACCGAGGAGATCTTGGGGCTGCATCTGGTGTCGATGCATAACATCTACTTCTTCCTTGAGATGATGCGTCGTTCTCGAGAGGCGATTGCTGTCGATAGATTCGTGGAATTTAAGAGGGAATTTTTAGGTAAATATAATCGAGATGAAAATTGATATAATTACAATCTTCCCGAACATGTTCGGCCCTATTCTGAATGAGTCGATAGTCAAGCGGGCTCAGCACAAGGGCAAGGTCAGGATATCAGTCTGCGACCTGCGTGATCATACTCTGGATAAGCACCGCAAGGTCGATGACCGGCCTTTTGGCGGCGGCTCAGGCATGGTGATGACCCCGGAGCCCATATTTAACGCGGTAAAGAAGCTTAAATCGCAAAGTCCAAAAGTCACCAAGCCGCACGTCGTGCTATTGTGTCCGCAGGGAAAGAAATTTAATCAAAATACCGCAAAAAAGCTAGCCAAGAAGAAGCATCTTATTCTGATCTGCGGGCATTATGAAGGGGTGGATGAGCGGGTGAGGCAGGAATTAGTGGACGAAGAGATCTCGATTGGGGACTATGTTTTAACCGGGGGAGAGCTGCCGGCAATGGTGCTGGTGGATGCCGTTGTCAGGCTTATCCCGGGGGTCTTAGGGGACAAAAATTCCTTGAATTTTGAGTCATTTGAGGGTAATCTATTAGAATATCCGCACTATACAAGGCCAGCGAATTTCAAGGGCTTGTGCGTACCTTTGATACTCCTTTCTGGGGACCACAAGAATATCGAAATCTGGAGAGAAAAAGAAGCTCTAAAAAGAACAAAGCTAAGAAGGCCTGATTTATTGAAGTAAACAAGAAGTTCCGCAAAAGCGGGCAAAGGACCCCTCGCATAAACGCCTCGAAAATCTCTTCGATATTTTCGAGGCATGCTTCGGGGTGATTTGCCAACCGTAGAATGCGGACAAATCAAGGAGTAATTAAATGGTAGACAAAATGAAGCTTATTGAACAGGCGTATACCACTAAAGAAATGCCTTCGTTTAACGTCGGCGATACGGTCAAGGTGATGACCAAGATCCCCGAAGGTCCGGACAAGGTGAGGTTGCACCCTTTTGAGGGCGTGGTTATCGCCAGAAACGGCTCAGGGGTCAGGCAGTGTTTTACCGTCAGAAAGGTCTCTTCCGGGGAAGGGGTAGAGCGCGTTTTTCCGCTTTTTTCGCCGGCTATTGAGCGTATCGAAGTTTTGCGTTCCGGTAAAGTAAGAAGATCAAAGCTTTATTATCTGCGCGGCAAGGTCGGCAAGCGCGCCACCAAGATCGAGGCTAAGAAAGAGAAGCCTAAAATTTCAGGTGTTATATTACGAGAGAAAGCTTAAGGCTAAGGGCTTTAAGCTCATAATCGGCGTGGACGAGGCAGGCCGCGGACCGCTGGCCGGCCCGGTAGTGGCGGCTGCCGTGGCGCTCAAGACTGCACGTTTTAAAAACCGCATCGACGACTCCAAAAAGCTTACTGCATCTGCCCGGGAGAAAGCCTTCCTGGAAATTATCAAGAAAAGTTCATTTGGTATAGGTATTGTCAACGAAAGAGTCATCGATCGGGTAAATATCGCCGTGGCCACGCGTATCGCCATGGAAGAGGCAGTCAGCTCGCTCTTAAAAAAGATTTCTGCGGGAAAACGTTTGCGCATGCATGTGATCGTTGATGGGAACATGCCGCTGGATCCCGGGCTGCCGCATACCACGATAATTAAAGGAGATACTAAGTCTAAGAGCATCGCCGCAGCTTCCATCCTGGCAAAGGTCACCCGCGATCGGATCATGGATATGTATGACAGGGTTTTTCCGCAATACGGGTTCAGGCAGCATAAAGGTTATGCGACGCAGTCGCACCGGGATTCAATAAAGAAGTTCGGACCGATAATGATCCACCGCAAAAGTTTCCTGCCGTGAGTAACCAGTCTTTAGGGTTAGCCGGAGAAGAGGCGGCGGCCAGCTTCCTGAAAAGCAAGGGCTACCGGATACTCAAACGCAATTTCAAATGCCGGCTGGGCGAAGTGGATATTGTTGCCCGCGATAATGAAACTTATTGTTTCGTCGAAGTAAAAACCAGAAGCTCTGAAGATTTTGGGCTTCCGCAAGAGGCGGTGTCCAGGCAAAAACAAGCGCAGATCTCCAAGGCCGCGCTGCATTACCTTAAAACCAGGAAACTTTTTGAGAAGAGCGCCCGGTTTGATGTGGTTTCAGTGCTTTACCGGGAAAATACGCCGCAGATAGACTTGATAGAAAACGCTTTTGAGCTAGACGCACACTTTAGCTACTAGAATCTTCCTATGACCTCAGACATCAAGATCGCCCAACGGGCAAAGAAAAAGCCGATTCAGGATATCGCTAAAGACTTAGGTATAGCGAAGAAGTACCTCATTCCATACGGCGATTACATCGCCAAGATCGATTTAAGCATCCTAGATAATCTAAAGAAGCGGCCGCGCGGGAAATACGTTTTAGTCACCGCGATCACTCCTACGCCTTTGGGCGAGGGAAAGACGGTTTCCACTATTGGCCTTTCCATGGCTTTGAACAGGATCGGCTTGCGCTCTTCTGTCTGTATCAGGCAGCCGTCGCTGGGCCCGGTATTCGGCATCAAAGGAAGCGCCGGAGGCGGAGGATATTCTCAGGTCCTGCCGCGCGAAGATTTTGATTTGCATTTTACTGGGGACGCCCATGCAGTGGGCCTAGCACACAATATCGCGGCGGCATTTCTGGATAATTCTTTATTCCGCGGTAATCAGCACAACATCGATATCAACAGGATTTACTGGCGCCGGGCTGTGGATATCGGAGATAGGTTTCTGCGCAATGTCAGGATAGGCTTGGGTACATCGCAGGATGGTATACCCCGAGATAGCGGATTTGATATTACCGCCAGTTCCGAGCTAATGGCTATACTTGCATTGGCAAAGGACGCAAAAGACCTGCGCAGGCGTCTGGGCCGCATAGTGGTTGCCGAGACAAAGAGCGGGAAGCCGGTCACCTGCGAGGATATAAAAGTTGCGGGTTTGATGAGTGTGCTATTAAAAGACGCCATCAAGCCGAACCTGATACAGACTATTGAGAACACCCCGTGTTTTGTGCATACCGGCCCTTTTGCCAATATCGCTCACGGCAACAGCTCGATCATGCAGGACAGGATCGCTTTGGCGCTTTCGGATTTTGTGGTCACTGAGGCAGGGTTCGGCGCTGACTGCGGGGCGGAGAAGTTTTTCGATATCAAGTGCCGGGTCGGCGGATTAAAGCCGGATGTGGCGGTAGTGGTCTGTTCGGTGCGGGCTTTAAAGGCGCACGGCGGAATGTGCAAGGTGGTCCCGGGAAAGCCTCTGGAAGATTGCTTAAGAAGCGAAAATCTTCCTGCTTTGAAAAAAGGATTATGCAATTTAGAAAAACAGATTGAGAATGTGAGGCTTTTTGGAATCCCGGTAGTGGTGGCCATAAATAGATTTGATTCGGACACGCTTAAAGAAATCGCGTTGGTTGAGAGAATGGCCCGGGTTTTCGGGGCGGATGACTGTCAGGTGAGTGAAGTGTGGCAGAAGGGTTCCCGCGGCGGAATAGACTTGGCAAAGAGCGTGGTGAGATTAGCGAATAGGCCCAAGGAGCATAAATATCTTTATCCGCTTAACGCTTCTATAAAAGAAAAGATCAAGGCTATTGCGGTAAACATGTATGGCGCGAAAGATGTGGCTTATTCCCCGGTTGCCCTTAAGAAGATCAAATTATTTACTGCCCGCGGTTGGGATAAATTGCCGGTGTGTATGGCTAAGACCCCGCTTTCTCTATCGCATGACCCGCAATTAAAGGGAAGGCCTAAAGATTTTATTCTCCCGGTGAGAGATATTCGCGCATTTATAGGCGCCGGATTTTTGTCGCCACTTTGCGGCTCGATCCAGACTATGCCCGGGCTTCCCAGCCATCCCCGCGGAGAAAATATTGATATTGATGCGAAGGGGAATATCTTGGGGCTATCTTAAGAAAGGGAAGATTATGTATCGCGACGAATCTTTGAAGAAATACCTGGATGATCTGGCGGCGAAATTGCCAGCGCCCGGAGGCGGCTCAGCCGCAGCGTTAAATGCCGCGCTTGCCGCGTCACTTGTCAGCATGGTAGCAAATTTTACGCTGGGTAGACCTAAGTACGCGCGTTTTGAGGCGGGTGTCAAAAAGATCATGGCCAGTTCCGAAAAGCTGCGTAAGGAGTTCCTGAATCTCCTAGATCTGGATGTCAAAGCATACAGGAGCAAGAATTTGCGGGAGTCTTTGAGTATCCCTTTTATGACCGCGCGCCTTTGTTTTGAAGGTATAAAATTATGCCTACCGTTGGCCACTAAAGGTAATATCAATCTTATCAGTGACGTGGGAGCAGCCGCGGCATTATTCGACGGCGCATTTTCCGCAGCATATTTTAGTGTGGATATAAATCTGAAATTGCTTGGCGATAAAGCGTTGGCTAAACAGATGAGAAAAGAGCTGGATCAGAAGGCAAAGATCATAAAGAAGCTTAGGGCGCAGACGGAGGCTAAAGTTGGCAAGATTATTAGAGGGTAAACCGGTAGCGGAGAAGATCAGGCAGGATATTGTCAAAGAAATCGAAGCTCTGGGGAAGAAGCTGGTTTTGGCCAGCGTCATGGTCGGCGATAATCCGGGCGCAGAGGCCTATGTAAAGAGCCAGAAAAAGACCGCGGAAGCTTTAGGGGTCCAATATCAGCTACATAAGCTCAGCTTTGATACTACTGAGCACGCATTAGCGGAATTTATTGAGAAGTTGAATAAGGATAAATCCGTAAACGGCATCATCATCCAGATGCCCTTGCCTGCGCAGATAGATTGTAAATTGATCAGCCAGCATATTCAGCCGGATAAGGATATCGAAGGAATGCATCCGGTGAATATCGGAAAAGTAGTTTTCGGAAAGGCCAAACTTATCCCCTGCACAGCTGCCGCAGTTATGGAATTATTGAATGCCGCTGAGGTCGAGCTAAAGGGAAAAGAAGTGGTAGTGGTGGGGCATAGCGAGATCGTGGGAAAGCCGCTTGCGCTTTTATTGCTGGATAAGCTGGCCACAGTTACAGTATGTCACATCGGGACCTTTGAGGCTAAAAAACTGGAAGAGCACGTCAGAAGAGCCGAAATTCTCATCGTGGCTGTGGGGAAAGCGGAATTAATACCCGGAGACTGGGTGAAAGACGGAGCAGTGGTGATCGATGTGGGAATAAACAGGGCGGGAGACCGGGTGGTGGGAGATATCGAGCATGAAAGTGCGTTCAGGCACGCTTCCATCATTACTCCTGTTCCGGGAGGTGTTGGCCCGCTGACTGTGACTATGCTGATGCGTAATTTAGTTGAAGCGGCGAAGCTGCAGAAATGAAGTTCGATCAATGACATTTAGAGAAAAGTTAGAAGCTGGGAAGTTTGTGGTGACGTCGGAAATCGGGCCGCCTAAGGGGATCGATACGGCAAGCCTTCTTGAAGATGTGGAACTGGTCCGAGGCAGGGTTGACGGCATCAATGTCACTGACTTACAAAGTTCGGTGATGCGCCTCGGGTCGCTGGCAGTCTGTGTGCAGCTTAAGCACAGGGGTTTTGAGCCGATATTCCAGATGACTTGCCGGGACAGGAACCGTCTGGCTTTGCAGTCGGACCTGCTTTCCGCGGCGGCTTTTGGAATAGAAAATGTCTTGATTCTTACCGGAGACCACACGACATTAGGCGATCATCCCGAGGCAAAACCGGTGTTTGATCTGGATTCAGTGCAGCTTTTGCAGGTAGCTAAGAATTTGCGGGAGGGCTTTGATATGAAGGGTAATTCGCTCGAGGGAAGCGGCCCGAAATTCTGTCTGGGCGCGGTAGTCAATCCGGGTGCCGACCCTATTGAGCCGCAAATCATTAAGATGGAGAAAAAGATCGAATCTGGGGCGCAATTTTTTCAGACTCAGGCGATATACGATATAAGGCTTTTTGAGAATTTCTTAAATAAATCTAAGCATTTGAAAGTCCCCCTCTTAGGCGGGATTATACTATTAAAATCCGCGACTATGGCCAGGTTCTTGAATAAGTTTGTGGCTGGGGTCACGGTTCCGGATGATTTGATAAAAGAGATGGAGCTCGCAAAAGATAAAGTCGCCAAATCCGTCGAGATCGCCGCGCGCTTGATCAAAGAGTTAAAACCCATGTGCCAAGGGATCCATATTATGCCTATCGGATGGAATAGGGTCGTGCCAAAAGTTTTGGACGCTGCAGGATTGTAAGAGAAGCTTATCAATGTCAAAAATAGTCATCATCGGTAATTCAGCCGCGGGTTTTTCCTGCGCGGAATATCTCGCGAAGAATTCTCAAGGATTTGAGATAACCCTTGTCTCTCAGGAGTCTTCTTGCGCCTATAACCGGAATCTTCTGGTCGGGTATCTTGGCGGGGATGTGAAAGAATGCGATCTATACCTGTGCCCAAAGGATTTCTACGAAAACAATAAAATAAATCTTCTTAAGAGTTCTAAAGTCATCCGTATCGATACCAAAAAACAGGCGGTAGTCTTAAAGGATAACTCTAAAATAAATTACGATTTTCTGGTGATGGCTTCCGGAACTCGCGTGGAACTGCCGGATATTCCCGGTACTTCCAAGGAAGGGGTATTTTCTTTTTATAATCTTGAGGATGCAAAGACGGTCAAAGATAAGCTGATGATCGCCGATACTGTCTGTGTGATCGGGCAGCCCGCGGAATCGGGTAGACTGGGCGAGGTCATCGCGCGCAA
Source organism: uncultured Planctomycetales bacterium (assembly GCA_964354795.1). GTDB lineage: Bacteria > Omnitrophota > Gorgyraeia > Gygaellales > Profunditerraquicolaceae > JAPLLR01. The sequence continues at coordinate 33,409 of CAYHBB010000008.1, forward strand.
GATCAAGCACGTGAAGGTCATCAGCCCGTCGCGGCCTTCGGATTTCGCGGATTCGGAAAGAATAGAGTGGATTGACAGCCATCAGGTCTCGGAGATCATCGGAGAGGGCGTGGAGCTGAAAGCTTTGAAATTAAGCAACGGCAAAGCAATAGGCGCCTCAATGGTTCTTTTTACCGATAGTAATAAGCCTAGTATTGAGTTCCTGAAAGATTCAGGGATAGCCACTGAGAGCGGTTTTATCGTGGTCAATGATTGGCTCCAGACGAATGTGGAGAATATCTTTGCCTGCGGTAGCGTCTGTAAAGTAGCGGGTTCCCTGGCGCAAGATAAAACCTGGGATGAGGCAAAAGAAGAGGGGAAGCTGGCCGCCAAAAATATAATCAAGCCTTTAGAAAGGGAAAAGAAAAAAATGTCCGGAGCAGATATCTTGGTAGAGATGGGTTTGAAAGGGACGGATGCGGTATTGAATCTTACCCGTCAGTCCTTGGAAAAGGCGATCGCGGAAAGAGGCAAGGATTGTCAGGTGGTCTTTCCGGATACTAATTATTATCTGCCTCTGATCCTCGCGTTGCTTAATATCGAGGCCAAGACTCTCGGAGATTGCCTGTCGGCGCTGGAAGAAGCAGAGGGTTTAAGCAAAGGCAAGGCCTGCAAGACCGGTTTAGTCATCCCGTTCTTAGGCGGAGTTTTGAATAAAGGTGTGGCTACTTTGATCTGTGAGGAAATTTTGGCGGCGTTATCAGTATTAAACGGCGCGCATCCTAAAGAGGGGATCGGTTTTATTCCGGATAATATCCTGCGTTCTTTGGGCCTTCAGCTGGTGGATGGCAGGATTTCCGGTATTGCCGTGATCCTGGGCCCGGCTAAAGACGAAGATTCCGCGGCAGAGTTGATCAGGAATTTTCAGTCTAAGAGCATTGTCTGCGTTTTGGCTGGAAACATCAATGGCACGACCTTTGCTAAACAATTGGAAAACAAGGGCGTTGAAATGGGCCTGGAAAATTACATTGTGCCCCTGGGAGAGGATTATCTCTCGGCGATTTATGCGGTTAACTTCGCGGTAAGGGCTCCGCTTATTTACGGAGGAATCAAGGCCGGACAATGGGTCGGTTGCGCGGATTATATCCGTAACCGCGTTCCGGCGTTTGTGTTGTTACTAGGCCACGTGGATGAAGTGCTGGTTGCTACCGGTCTTGGAGCCCTGGCTTTCGGCTTACCTATTATAAGCGATCTGGATGTCCCGCAACTGGGCAAGATCGATACCACCCTTTATGAGGCGCTGGTAGTGGAAAAAGATTACAAGTTGCTGGCTTCCAAGTGCATTTTGGCTCGCGGCATAAAGGTGAAGATGAGCGAAGTGGCTGTGCCGGTGCCGTACGCCGCGGCATTCGAGGGCGAGAGGGTCAGGCGCGAGCAGCTGCATGCTGAGTTCGGAGGAAAAAGCTCGACCGCGTTTGAATACCTGACCGCGAAAAAGAAAGAGGCGGATGTCGAGGATGGAAAAGTGGAATTGATCGGCCCGGATATCGACCAACTTCCCGCGGGAAGCAAGTCCTTGCCGCTGGCGATCGTAGTGGATGTCTTTGGCCGCAAGATGCAAAAAGACTTTGAGCCTATTTTAGAGCGTCAGATCCACCGTTTTACCAATTACGCTATGGGCATCATGCATGTGGGCCAGCGTGATATGGTCTGGATACGTGTTAGCAAAGATTCTTTTAATAAAGCCTTCCGCCTCAAGCATCTTGGCGTGATAATCCACGCTATGCTGCATCAGGAATATAATGCCATTGTGGATAAGATCCAGGTGACCTTATATACCCGCCAGGATGATGTTGATAAATTGTTGGCTAAGGCGCGTAAGACTTACGATGAGCGCGATGAGCGTTTAGGCGGGATGACCGATGAAAGCGTGGATACCTATTATTCCTGTTTATTGTGCCAGTCCTTCGCTCCCAATCACGTCTGCATCGTCACTCCCGAGAGGCTTGGGCTTTGCGGCGCTTATTCCTGGCTGGATGCCAAGGCGTCTTTTGAGATCACTCCGACGGGACCGAATCAGCCTATACCCAAGGGCAATACTCTGGATGAGCGCCTCGGCCAGTGGGGAAATGTCAATGAATTCGTGATGCAGAAATCAAATAAAACCGTGGAGAAGGTGAGTATGTACTCGCTGATGGATTCTCCTCAGACTTCCTGCGGATGCTTCGAGTGTATCATCGCCATTGTCCCTGAAGCAAACGGAGTGATGTTAGTGCATCGCGACCACTCCGGAATGACTCCCAGCGGTATGAGCTTTACTACCCTTGCCGGCTCAGTGGGGGGTGGGTCGCAGACTCCGGGATTTCTGGGCGTGGGCAAGCTCTATCTATTAAGCAAAAAATTCATTTCGGCAGAAGGCGGATTAAAGCGCCTGGTCTGGATGCCTAAGGAATTAAAAGAGCTGTTGGGTGACAGGTTAAAGAAGCGCTGCCAAGAAATAGGTTCACCGGATCTGTTTGATAAAATCGCGGATGAGACAGTGGCTACTACATCCGAAGAGTTGATGGCGTATCTGGCCAAGGTGAAGCATCCTGCTCTTGAAATGGAAAGTTATTTGTAATATTTTTCTTGACGTAAGTGCTTATGTATGTATAATATAGACAATTAAATGAATACACCCACTACACATTTCAGAATAATAATCTTAGGCACAGCGGTTTTTGTTTTAGCGGTTTCTTCTTTTGTATTTGCCCAGCCTAATTCCGGCAATCGCGGTAAGATTTCCGGCACAGGAGCTGTGGAAGCTAAAAATGGCCAGCCGGCTATCAAGGATAATCTGGATTCCATGGATAATTCCATGGTGCCCTTGACGCGCAAAGAAGAAGAGAGCCTTACTCAAATGCAGAAGCAGGCCCGGCTTTACCGCGTGCAAGGCGTGGAGTATCAGGGCCTCGGTAATCTTCAGTCGGCAATGGGTCTTTACCAGAAGGCTATTCAGCTTGATCCGGCGTATGCCGCTGCCTACAATGATCTAGGTGTTATCTACGAGGCACAGGGATTTATCGAGCGCGCCGAGCAGTCATATCTGCAGGCTGTCCGCATTGACCCCAATTTTGTCAGCGCATATTCGAATCTCGCGCTTTTATATGAGAATGAGCGCGATCTGAATAAGGCGGGGATGTGTTGGTCAAAGAGAGCGCAGTTAGGCGACCCTAATGACCCATGGACGCAAAGGGCCCGTCAGCGCCTGGAAGATATACGGGCCATTACTTCCAACCGTCCGCTGCAGGATATGCGCGAGCAGGAGATAGTGGACCTGATGACTGATGTGGCTGTATATAAAGATATTCTGAAGAAAGATAACAAGGCCCTTGCCGCCAGCTACATGAGGAAAGCCAAGCTTATGGAGCAAAAAGGCGATCAGGTGGCCGCTCACAAGATAGCAGTTGACGCGCAGCAGCTTGATCCTACGAACGAAGACATCACCACATACATCGATAAGCTCCAGATCAGAAATTTATCAAAATAGCGGCACCGCAATCTTTAATTTCCTCTCCATATAATTGAATCCAAACAATGATTGATGAGTAAGGAACGGATTTTTTTGATCGACGCTACCGCATTTTGTTACCGGGCGTTTTATGCGCTTACCGGCTTATCCACATCGTCAGGCCAGCCGACTAACGCTATTTACGGGTTTCTTAATATTCTGAATAAGATATTAAAGGTTAATAAGCCTAAGTATTGCGCGGTTTGTTTTGATGTGTCGCGGGAGACTTTTAGAAGTAAGAAATTTGCCCAGTATAAGATGCAGCGGGCTCCCACGCCTGACGGTTTGATCAGCCAGATACCGTACATTAAAGAGATCGTAAGGGCTTACGGCTTACCTTTATTTGAAAAAGAAGGTTTTGAGGCAGATGACATTATTGCAACTCTGGCCCAGCGTGTTAAGAAATCCGGCATGGAGGTCGTGATCGTCAGCTCGGA
>CAYHBB010000009.1:0-15622 GCA_964354795.1 uncultured Planctomycetales bacterium
ATCTTGGGACTGCCTGAAACTGTCCCTGCGGGGAATGTCGCTTTCAGAACATCATAAATACTATACCTCTTATTGTCAAGTATTCCTTTCACCTCACTTACCAGGTGCATGACATGGGAATACTTTTCTATATTCATGAACTCGCTTAGCCTTACGCTTGCGGTTTTACTGACCCTACCCAGGTCATTCCTACCCAGATCCACCAACATCAGATGCTCTGCCCGCTCTTTTTTGTCGTTAAAAAGCTCTGTGGCCAGCTGCTTATCTTCCTCATCCGTCTTTCCACGCGGCCGGGTTCCGGCTATGGGCCGGGTTGAGATCTCTCCATCCTCGCAACGCACCAGCATCTCCGGTGAAGTCCCCACCAGCGTCATATCTTTAAGCTTCAGGAAATACATATAAGGAGATGGGTTCAGGCTGCGCAGGCTACGGTAGATCTCAAATGGCTCGCGATTGACCTTGACCCCGAAACGCTGTGATAAGACCACCTGAATAATATCACCGTTACGTATATACTCCTTAGCCCTCCTGACCATCTTTTCAAACTGAGGCTTGGTAAAATTTGACTTCACTTTGTTTTCGGGCTTTTTCGCGCTCACTCGGACCATATTCTCTTTTGCCGGCTGATTAAACTCATGGCCAATAGCGTCAATGCGCCTGATTGCATTGTTGTAAATTCCGATTTTCTGGGCCTTGCTTGCTTTAAGTTTAGGCAAAAACACATTGGTCACGATCTTGATAGTATGATTCACATGGTCAAAGATCAGAATAGTGTCAGTTAGCATAAACACGGCATCCGGTAGCCCAAGGTCATCGGGATTCTTGTCCGGGATCTCCTCGAAAAACCTCACCGTGTCATAACCCATAAACCCGACTAATCCGCCGTAGAAACGCGGCAGGCCTCTGACATGCACTGCCTTGAAATCCCGCATGATAGACTCTATCTCATCCAACGGGCTGACTTTTGTCACAAACTTCTGGCCGGATCTCTTATGGCGATGCAATATCTCGATATTGCGCCCCTTGCTCTTAAAGACCAGCGCGGGATTGCTTCCAAGAAAAGAATATCGGGCCAGCTTCTCCTGCCCTTCTACCGACTCAAGCAAAAATGCGTAATCGTCCTTACGGATCCTTAAGAAAGCGGACACCGGAGTATCCAGGTCAGCGTTGATCTCCTTGTAAACCGGGATCACATTGCCCTTGGCGCTTAGTTTTAAGAATTCATCTAAGGACGGATAATACATTTATTTCATTAATCTGTAGAAGCACGAGCGATTGCCGGTATGACATGCCACTCCCACCTGCCTCACCCTTATCAACACCGCATCCATGTCACAATCATAGGACAATGACTTAACAAACTGAAAATGTCCTGAGGTCATTCCCTTGACCCAATATTCCTTGCGCGAGCGGGACCAGAAACAGGTTTTCCCGAGTTTTAACGTCCGGCGCAATGACTCTTTATTCATGTAAGCCAGCATCAAGACATCTTTAGTCTTATAATCCTGAATGATCGCCGGGATCAACCCCTGCTTGTCAAATTTGAAATCCTTTAAGTTTACTTTTTTCATAGCCTGACTGCCACTCCTTTTTGCTGTAGATAAGTCTTCACGTCTTTAACCGTATACTCCTGATAATGGAAGATCGAGGCAGCTAAACAGGCTGAGGCCTGAGTCTTGCTAAAGCAATCCCAAAAATGTTCCAGCTTTCCCGCGCCTCCTGATGCGATCACCGGGATACTCACTGCCTCTGATATGGCTTTGGTGAGTGAGATATCGTAGCCATCTTTAGTGCCGTCAAAATCCATGCTGGTAAGCAGTATTTCACCGGCCCCAAGGCTGGCCACCTTCTTCGCCCACTCCAGCGCGTCCAATCCCGTAGGCGTCCTTCCGCCGTTTATAAAGACTTCCCATTTCAAATGCTCAGGGTTATCCGGATCAGTGATATCCTTAGCGTCAATAGCCACTACAATACACTGGCTGCCGAATCTTTTCGAAGCCTCGGTTATCAGCTGCGGAAATTTCACCGCTTGAGTATTGATGGAGACTTTCTCCGCTCCGGCATTCAAGAGATTGCGGATATCCCCGATGTCGCTTACACCGCCGCCTACGGTAAAAGGCATGAAGATATTCTTGGCGATCTTTTCCACAAGGTCGATCAGGATCCGGCGCTTCTCGAAACTTGCGGTGATATCCAAAAACACCAGCTCATCCGCTTCCTGCGCATCATAAACCTTAGCCACTTCCACCGGATCTCCGGCATCGCGCAGCCCGAGGAATTTAACACCCTTTACCACCCGACCTTCTTTGATATCCAAGCAGGGAATAATCCGCTTAGTCAACATTTGTCTACCCCTTGACCCATAACCCTACTTTACTTTCTTCTCCAGATACGCCTTCAGCACTGCCCAGGTCTTGGAGCCTACTCTACCGTCAGCCTTAAGATTATTGGCCTTCTGGAATTCCTTTATCCCGTCGCGGGTCTGCTTGCCTATCCTTCCGTCAATGGGGCCATTGTAGAAACCAGCGTTCGTTAAAGCAGTCTGTATTGACTTGGGCGAATGCTTGATACAGGTTTCAGTTGTTGCGACGCTTTGAGCCTGCGGCGCCCTGTTTAACTCATCTTTTAAAGTAGTGATCTCTTCGTCTCTGGCCCTTAACTGGTCTTCAAGTGTTGAGATCTGATTCTTTAGCCCATTTACCTCTGAATTCTGCTTGGGAGCTGTTGCGCACCCTGCCAAACCAAACGCGAATACCCCTGCCATTAAAAACATTGCTGCCTTCTTCATGTTACCCTCCTGCAAATTTTACTGCCTGCGTTAAAGTGAACTTTCCCTCGTACAGCGCCTTTCCGATGATCACCCCCGTCAAACCGTCTTTCTCAAGTTTCTCAAGCTTATATAGATCCTCAAGCCGCGAGACTCCTCCTGAGGCAATAACTTTTAAACCCGTAGCTTTCATAATACTTTTTACCCCCGCAATATTCGGGCCGGTTAATGTGCCGTCCTTAGTAGTGTCGGTGTAAATCACTTCTTTAAACCCTAGATCCTTAAGAGTCTTGGCAAAGACCAGCATGTTCAGGGCCTTATGCGCTGCCTTCCATCCCTTGACCTGCACAATCCCTGCCTTGGCGTCGATACTGACGATGACTTTATCTTCAAATTCATTAAAGGCCTTCCTTAAGAACGCTTTGTCTTCCACCGCCCTGGTGCCCAACACCACGCGGCTTAAGCCGGCCTTAAGTAAAGATTTTATAGTATCAATACTGCGCACCCCTCCGCCAAACTGTACCGGGACATTCACTGCCGCGATTATTTCTCTTACCGCGCTTAAGTTTTTAGGCGTTCCGGTAAACGCGCCATCTAAATCAACCACATGGATAAACTTTGCCCCCTGCTTGACCCAATGCTTGGCAGTCTTAGCCGGGTCGCGGGAATATATCTTCTTATCCAGCCTACCCTGCACATAACGCACAACGCAACCATCCTGTAAATCTATCGCTGGGATTATCAACATAGTTTAACGAAGCTCTCCAGCATCTTTAGCCCGACTTTCTGGCTTTTCTCGGGATGAAACTGCATTCCGAACACATTATCCTGCGCGACCGCGCAGGCAAAGTCAATTCCGTAGTTACACGTCGCACCGATCACTGACTTATCCTTTGGTTCGGGATAATATGAGTGGCAAAAATATACAAACTCGCCGTCAGCGATGTCTTTAAAGAAAGGGCTGGTGACCTTAATAGAATTCCATCCCATATGCGGCACCTTCAAATCCTTCTTCGCCTCAAAACGCCTGACCTTGCCTTTTATTATACCGAGGCCCTTAGCTAATTTTCCCTCTTCACTCGTCTCAAACAAAAGCTGCATGCCTAAGCATATGCCTAAAAAAGGTTTCTTGGCTAAGACATGCTCCTTTATAACCGCAACTAACCCCTGCTTTTCCAACTCCTGCATCGCGTCATCAAATGCACCCACGCCCGGCAGCACCGCCATATCGCAGGAGCGGATATCTTCCGGCTTATTGGTCACCAGCGTCCGGGCACCACAAACCTCAAGCGCCTTATTGACACTATGAATATTGCCCATTCCGTAGTCAATAATCGCTATCGTATTAATCGATAACACCTTTAGTGGAAGGAACACCTTTACGGCGGGGATCGATTTGCGTAGCCTGGTCTAATGCGATTCCGAAAGCCTTAAACACCGGCTCAAGGTTTGTATGCAAGTCAGGATTATTTCCCTTAAGCTCAATATTCAGATTCACTCCCAGCCTCTTGGCAAAAGATTCAAAAAAATGATTTGCGTATTCCAGGCAATACCCATCCTCGCCTTTAGCGACTTTGCCCTTTGATTTAACTATCCCCTCAAAAAAACCTCTTCCACTGATATCCACGGTCACCCCTCCCACCATATCTTCCATGGGCACAGCCGCAGAGCCGAATCTACGGATACCTGACTTATCAGTCAGAGCTTTCTTAAAAGCATCGCCTAAGACTATCCCTACATCTTCATTGGTGTGATGGATATCAATTTTGAGGTCGCCCTTAGCCTTGATCTGGAGGTCAAACAATCCGTGAAAAGCAAACAAGTCCAGCATATGGTCAAGAATACCGATCCCGGTATTGACGTGGGCTTTACCTCTACCGTCAATATTCAATTTAACCGCGATATCCGTCTCAGTGGTCTTTCTTTTGACTAGAGCTATCCTTTTCTTCATTAATCTCTCTCCGATTTAGAACCTGGCTTTTACCGAATCCAAATGCTTACTTAATCCTTCGATGCCGGCGATCTTCTCCAGCGGCTCCTTGATCTTCTCCAGCGCCTTACGAGAATAACTGATAATATGGCTGGATTTCACAAAATCAAAAACCGATAATCCGGAAGCAAACCTGGCAGTGCCGCCTGTGGGCAGGACGTGGCTGGGTCCCGCGACATAATCACCCACCGCAGTCGGGCTGTACGGCCCGAGGAATATGGCTCCAGCATGGCGGATATCTTTCAACACCATCTTAGGGTTATTCACCAGTATTTCCAAATGCTCGGGCGCGATTCTGTTTGTGATCTCCGCCGCCTGATGCAGATTCTTAGTCAGGATGATCTGTCCGTTGACGCCCTCAGTCTGGGATTTAATTGCCTGCGCCAGGCTCCTGGAATTGGTGATCAATATGGCAAGGCCCTTGGAATGCTCTGCCTGAGCCCGCAGGTCCGCGATGATAAATTTAGGGTCACTCAACCGGTTAGCGATGATCACCAACTCCGTGGGCCCGGCGATCATATCGATATCCACCAGGCCAAACACCTGCCTCTTGGCTTCGCTCACATAAATATTTCCCGGGCCTACGATCTTATCCACCCGGGGAATGGTTTTTGTCCCATAAGCAAGCGCGGCTACGCCCTGCGCGCCACCCACGCGATAGATCTCATCCACCTTCAATAGATCCGCAACCACCAAAATATGCGGATTAATAATTCCTAATTCATTCGGCGGGCTGATTATAGCGATCTTCTTCACTCCAGCGATCTTTGCCGGAAGAACGGTCATGTAAACAGTAGAAACCAAAGGCGCGGTGCCCGCGGGAATATACACGCCGACTCTATCCAACGGCGTATAATTTTCTCCCAGCACCACTCCGTCATTATCATTCATTCTCCAGGACTTGCGCAGCGTCTTCTTATAAAAGCGGTTCACGTTCTCGATGACCAGCTTTAGTGTCGAGACAAAATTCGGGCTGATATTCTGGTAGGCTCCGCTTATCTCGATCTCCGAAACCTTCAGCTGCCGCGGCGATAACTTCACCCCGTCAAATTTACGGGTATATTTGATCAGCGCCTCATCGCCCTCTACCCGCACATCATCAATGATCTTCTTCACCCGCTCTTCCACCCTGGCCTGCTTGATGACACCGCGATTATAGATCTTCTCTAATTTCTTACTTCCGAATCTGATGATTTTCATTTTTCCTACCCAATTTTGAGGGAACGAATTAGATCTCTAAACTTTTGCAAAGCAGATTCACTTTTTTCAGGCGATTTTCCACCAGCTTGAGCAAAATCTTTACGACCACCACCACTACCACCAAGCTCCGAAGCTATCCCTTTTATTAGCTCTGAAGCATCTACACCCTTTTCAACTAAATCTGGAGTAACGCCAACAGCTGAGAAAATTTGCATATCTAAACTATTAGCTGTTGTAGAATAAACTATGGTATTGCTTCCTGCCTTTTCTTTTATTAAATCTACTGACTTTCTAACAGAATTTGCGTCCGGAGCAACCGTAACTACTAAATTTATGCCGTTAATATTCTCTGCATTGTTAATACAATTATCAACCGAAGATTTTAAAGTGTCTGCTTTAACTGAATTTAACTGCTTCTCCAGTTCTTTTATGCGGGCGAGTTTCTTCTGCAACTCGGGGATGACCTTATCCTCTGCGGTATTTAAAACCGAAGCTGCCTCAGAGATGACTTCCTCTTCCTGTTTCACTGCTTTATATGCCTCTTTCCCGGTCACTGCTTCTATCCTGCGCACGCCTTGCGCCACTGACCCCTCGCGCACTATTTTAAAGAACCCGATTTGTCCTGTGGAATCAAGATGCGTTCCACCGCAAAACTCCTTGGAAACTTCCCCAATACTCACCACCCGCACCTTACTATCATATTTTTCTCCAAAAAAAGCCAGCGCTCCGGACTTCCTAGCTTGAGCCAAGGCCATTTCTTTCTTCTCAAGCTCATGGTTATCTAAAATGGTATCATTTACTAGTTCTTCTACCCGGTTCAACTCTTCTTTATCCAGGCCCTTAAAATGCGTGAAGTCAAAACGCAGCCTGTCTTCGGCAACCAATGAACCCTGCTGCTTGATATGGGCACCCAGCACCTTGCGCAAAGCCGACTGCAAAATATGCGTAGCTGTATGATTACGGGCGATAGCCAGCCGGCGCTGCATGTCGATCTTTGCGCTTACCGGGTCGCTTTTCTTAAAAACCCCTTCTTTGACTCTTCCGATATGCAGGATGATCTTGCCGATCTTTGCGGTATCAGTGACTTCAAAAATATTCTTTCCCTTGACCAATACTCCCTTATCGCCAACCTGGCCGCCGGATTCCGCGTAAAAGACCGACTTGTCCATTACTATCTGCGCTTCTTCGCCCTTACTGATCTTCTTAGCTTCCTCCCCGGACTTTAATATCTTAACAATCTTAGCCTTTGTCTGGAAATCCTCATAGCCCAAAAACTTAGTCTCTTTGCTCCCGTAATCCAGATCCTTTAGCGCAAAAACATCGCCTTTCATAGTACTTTGCGATCTCGAAAGTAATTTTATTTTATTAATTTCATTCTCTTTTGTTTTATTATAAGTTTCATCGTGAGATAGCATAGCACCTACTACTTTTAATAAAACATCCTCAATTTCCTCTTCAGATAACTCAATAGGAATACCGTGAGTATCTTGAAGTTGTACAACCTTTATCGCTATACTATTTGCAGTATTACCGCTCACACAAAAAGGGCTCTGTAAAGCCGTAGCACTTACCTTATCATTTTTCGCGAGAGCAATAATTGATTCTAAAGCTCTTCCCACTAGGGTCTTGTAAGAAGAAAGTATCTCGAAAAAACTTTTCTCCTCAGCTAAAATAACCTGCGCAATATCTTCCTGCCGGCCAGCTAATTCCGGATAAGGCTCTTTCATCACACCCGCTACCACCGGCACTAACCTGTTCAGAAACGGCTGAATAATCCCCAACGCCCTTAGATGCAAAACAGATTTACGGATGATCTTCCTGACAATGTAACCGCGCGACTCATTTGACGGCAGCACTCCGTCATAAATACAGAAAACAACCGCCCGAATATGATCCGCTATTGCATAAACTAATGCCCGATCTTCTGATATCCTGATCCTCTGTTCCCCTGACACTATCTCTTTGACTATTGGCGCAAATAGATCCGTCTCAAAATTACTATGCTTGCCCTGCATGACCGCAGCCAGGCGCTCAAGGCCCATCCCGGTATCAATATTATTCTTAGGCAGCGGCTCTAAGAAGCCACCCTCTTTACGGTTAAACTGGGTGAATACCAGATTCCATATTTCAGCGAACCTTCCACAGCTGCAAGTGGGGTCACACGCCGGCTCGCCGCATCCGACATCCTTGCCAAAATCAAAAAATATTTCAGAGCATGGCCCGCATGGCCCATTAGGCCCTTTGGCCTTTGCCTCAGCCGGCCAGAAATTATGCTTATCTCCCAGCCTTATAATTTTACGCTCCGGGATCCTTATAACATCTTTCCAGATATCATAGGACTCATCATCATCCTGATAAACCGATACCCAAAGCATTTCTACCGGGATCTTTAATTCTTTAGTCAAAAATTCCCAGGCCCAGCTGATGGCTTCTTTCTTAAAGTAATCGCCGAATGAGAAATTTCCCAGCATCTCGAAACACGTATGGTGCACCGCGGTCTTACCCACCTTATCCAGGTCGTCTGTGCGCAGGCAGCGCTGAGATGTGGTAGCCCGCTTAAAACCTGAATCAAACCCCAGAAACTCCTTCTTGAACTGGTTCATCCCGGCAGGAGTAAACAAAACCGTGGGATCATCCTTGGGCACAAGGGAATCGCTTTCAACCACCCTATGCTTCTTGGATTTAAAAAACTCTAAGTATTTCTTTCTTAATTGACCTGCTGTCATAACTCTACTACTGCATCATAAACCACTTCGGGTGAGAAACCGCGGCGGATCAGGTAGGCGTACATTTTTCTTTTTATTCCCTGCGCATCCTTGGCACTCAATCTCTTAAGCCTCGACTGGACTATATCCCTAACAACATCCTCTTCTGCGTAATCTTCTTTAACCCTGGCCACCTGCGCTTGGATGACTTCTTTATCAACACCTTTAAGCTTAAGCTCCTGCTCTATGCGGCGCAGGCCATAGGGCCGCTTAATACGCGAATCGATCCAGGCCTTGGAAAACACATTGTCGTCAATAAACCGTTTATCTTTTAAGAACGTTACCGTATTATCAATCTGATCCTGGGGGAATTTTTTCTGCTTCATGCGCAGGCGGATCTCATTCTCACTGCGCAGCCGGTACTTTAGAAGCAAAAAAGCGTATTCCAGCGCCTTCTTGGATGGATCCCCTTCTTTCCTCACTATCCCTTGACGATAAAATACCCGCGTCCGGTGCGGATCAATACATCGCCTTTTACCCCTTGGGTCGCTTTCTGATATTCCGCTGCGTTGGTTATCGGCTGCTTATTGATTTCAATAATCTGGTCGCCCTGGATTATCCCTGCGTTATCCGCCAAGCTTCCCGACTCAACCTTAATAACCACGACACCTTTTGCGCCCTTCATCTTTAAGCCTTGAGTGTTCTGGCCGCCTATCTCTTCCACTTCCAGGCCGCGCCACTTGCTGGTTTCTACACCCGCTACTCCCGCCTCTTCAAGATTCTCCGTATTTTCCGGACGCTCTCCGATAACAATATCCAGCGTCAGGTCTTTTTTATCGCGCACCACCAGCACTTTCACTTTGCGCCCGACTTCTGTGGCGGCGACCGCGCTTAATAATTCCCTGACCGAGTTTATCGGCTTTCCATCAAATTGCTTGATCACATCCCGCTCTTTCATTTCGCCTTTTTGGGCAGGGCTATTTTCAAGCATCTTAGCCACCAAAACGCCATTTTTGTTAGGCAGGCCAAAATAACCGGCCAAATCTTCATTTAAATTTTGGACAGTGATCCCCATCCAGCCGTAAGAGATTTTTTTACCTTCGATCAGCCGCGTCATGATGCGCTTGGCGTTATTGATTGGGATTGCGAAACCTATACCCTGAGAACCGCCGGTAGTAGAAAATATCGCCACATTGATCCCCACCACTTCACCCTTAAGATTGGTCAGCGGGCCTCCGGAATTTCCGGGATTAATCGACGCGTCAGTCTGGATCAAATCATTGTAATCTTTATCCCTGGCAAGCATCATGCCCAGGGTCCTATGCAAGGCGCTGATCACACCGCTAGTCACCGTAGGCTCGGGATTCTGCATGGCAAAGGCAAACGGATTTCCGATCGCCACCACCCACTGCCCGATCTTTATGTTATCGGAATCTCCAAGAGTCGCCACCGGAAGATTATGCGCGCTGACTTTGATCACTGCCAGATCAGAGCGGGCGTCTTTTCCCTTGACCTCTCCCTTAAACTGCCTTCCGTCTGATAAAGTCACGGTTATCTTGTCAGCATTACTGACCACATGCTCATTGGTAAGAATATATCCTTCCGAGTTGATGATTACCCCTGAGCCCAGGCCCATCTGTTTAAATTCCCTGTCCGGCATGCCGCCGAAAAAATCGTTAAAGAACCTGTTAAAAGTCTCATCATTCTGGCCGGGAGGTGCGCCTCCGGGCTGATTAAAATACAGTTTACGCTGGCCAGATCCCTGTACCTTCTCAGTGTGCTCCGTGCTAATAGACACCACGGCTTTTCCGGTAGTGCCGGCCACATTGATCACAGCATTCTCTAGACCAGTATTTTCAGGCACAACTGTCTCGGGCTTTGCGCCAATGCCCTGGGCAAAGGCCACTGCGGAAAACATTCCCGCCAAAACAAATACGCTAATAGAAACTTTGCGCATATCCATACCTTTCACCTCCGTCTGACTATTGAGATACCTTCTTCCTGACCTCTTTTTCAATCTCTTCCGCGAGTTTCGGATTTTCTCTCAAAGTCTTTATCGCCGCGTCCCGCCCCTGGCCGAGCTTTTCATTCTGATACGAAAGCCAAGTCCCGGATTTAGTAAGTACTTCTATGTTACTTGCGGCATCAATGATCGCCCCGAACTTAGAGATACCTTCATTGTGCAATATATCAAATTCACCATCTTTAAAAGGTGGTGCCACTTTATTTTTTACTACCCTCACTCTTACTCTTCCACCAACAATATGATCGCCTTCTTTTAAAGAGGCGATCCTGCGCACATCCAGCCGCACTGAAGAATAAAACTTAAGCGCCCTGCCTCCGGGGGTTGTCTCTGGGTTTCCAAACATCACACCGATCTTTTCGCGTAACTGATTGATGAAAATAAGGCAGGTACGCGATTTGCTGATTGCCCCGGTAAGTTTGCGCAATGCCTGCGACATCAGGCGCGCCTGCAACCCCATATGCGAATCACCCATATCGCCTTCGATTTCCGCCCGCGGAGTGAGTGCCGCAACTGAATCAATGACCACCATGTCTACCGCGTTTGAACGCACAAGCGTCTCGGCGATCTCTAATGCCTGTTCACCCGTATCCGGCTGCGAAATAAGTAGATCATCCAGGTTTACCCCGATAAGCTTAGCATAGGTTGAATCAAAAGCATGCTCCGCGTCAATAAAAGCCGCGACGCCGCCTTTTTTCTGATTTTCTCTAATAGCGGTAAGAGTAAGCGTAGTTTTACCTGACGCCTCAGGCCCGAATATCTCAATCACCCTTCCGCGAGGCAAGCCGCCCACACCCAAAGCCACATCCAAAGTAAGAGCACCCGTAGAAATGGTATCCACGTGCCCCTTCACCTGGCCTCCCAGCTTCATGATCGAGCCCTTACCAAACTGCTTTTCTATCTGTGTAAGCGCAAGCTCTAGCGCCTTATGACGGTCAGAAACCGCAGGTGTTTCTTCCTTCTTTTCTTTTTCTTTCGATACCATTGTAACCTCCCTGATTTTAGTTATTTGAAGTAATTATTATATAGTAGCTCTTAGCCTGTGTCAAACTAATATTGGCGCATAAAAAATCACCCCCTCTCACTCTAATAGACGCAAGAGGGGGTGAAATCTAACATAAATAATGTAGCCCGCGCCTCCCGCCCCAGAAGGGGCGCACTTGGCAATCATTTATGGCAAGGCGCTATATGCGCGGGGCTAACATAAATATCTTAATTAATACCTAAAATAAACCTACTGCAAAGTAACTAGCACAGTTATACTACCCTTGCCTTTTTCAAAAGACTCTAGCGCTTTAGCCGCTACTGCTCCAAAGCCTTTAACTGGGTCATCACATTTCATAAGATGTCCTGGGGTAGCAGAGGTAGTCAATAGATCTCCTGCCTGAATAGCTCCATTTTCTGCAGAAACTTTTGCTTTTACTCTGCCGATAAGAGCAATGGGCAATTTCTCTTTATTAGTCTTGGCCTTCTCAGGAGACATATCTCCGCCGATCACCATTGCCGCCTGCTCTAGGCTTGAAACAATACCGTAAACAGCTTTGTCATAGGCCTTAGAACTGCGTTCCACTCTTAACCCCACTTCTCTATCGATAACCACAACCTCTCCCGGCTCTAGCTTTTGCCCTGCTTTTATAGGAGTAAATTCAGCCAAGTCGAATCGTAGAGCACCATTAGCCCAAAATCGTCCCACAGCCAAATCAGCATACCCTGCTATAGGAGACGCCGCATTACTCAAATATACCCAAGTAACTGGACCTTGACTAGGCCACCTTCCTAATCTCCACCCACCAGTAGTCTGTGTATTATCACTGCTGCCTATCCATCCTCCTGTACCCCGAACATCTAACCCCCACCCCGGATTATTAGTGCCTATACCGACATGGCCATCAAAATAAGCAGCAGAACTCGCTGCACCCTGTGTTGCATAAAGTGCTGTCCAACGTCCACCACTGCCATCATTACGATGAGCCAAAGCAGCAAATTGCGTATTCGCTAACCCGCCTCCGCTAGGGTAACTAGCACGAATAGCGCTATTTCCTGCCCCCCCCATTGTGGAAGCCACGTACAACATGTTGCCCGTTGGATTCGACGTCCCGATTCCGACACTGCCCTCCACCACCAAATCCGTAGCGGTAGGTATTGTATTTGTGCATACGCCTGTACCATCCCAGCAATGCAGAGCGACATTCATATAATTATCTCCGATAGCCACTCTCTGCGCCCTAAGCTCTCCATAGCTTCCATACGGGCTAGGATAATACGTGCTTATGGTAAGCGCCTCTGATACAACTTGCGCAAAAACTAAAGAAAAAACGCTCCCCACAAATAAAATCGTAGCTGCAAAAACATAGATTCTTTTCATTTACTCCTCCTTTTATAATTATGTAATAATTGTATCATTTTCTCAGAACTTAGTCAAAGAAAATTTCCCTACCTTGACACTGGAGACAAAATATGTTACAGTTACCCATTATGGACGAAGTAGCCAAACTTAAAGCTGAGCTTGAGCGCACCAAAATGGAGCTGGGGATTCTTTATGAAATCTCTAACGCCATGCGCTCCACCTTAAAGCTGGATGAGATCCTCTACATCATCCTTACCGGAGTCACTGCGCACATCGGCCTTGGCTTTAACCGGGCCGTGCTATTTCTGGTCAACGAAAAAGACTTCCTGATCGAGGGAAAGATGGCTATCGGTCCTGAAACCGGTGAGGAAGCCGGCCGCATATGGACGCAGATCGAGCATGAAAAAATGGACCTGGAAGAGCTGATCAGCGCCTACAATGCTTCCGAACAGGTAGCTGAATCCGGATTTAAGAGGGAAGTGCAGAATATGAGGATCCCCTTGAGGGATAAAGACAAATCCCTTTTGGTTTTAGTCGCCCTTGAAGGAATGCCCCTGCATCTGACCCGGGAGACGATCCATAGCTACAAGCATGATCACATAGTACAGCTCTTAAAAAGCGAAGAGATCGTCCTTATCCCCTTAAAAGCAAAAGATAAAGTCATCGGCATAGTCGTAGCGGATAATTTTATCACCAAGGACCCGATCATCAAGAATGATATCCGCATGCTCACCCTGCTGGCTAACCAGGCCGGCCTGGCTATTGAAGATTCCCAGCTTTACGAGAAGACGGTCCTACGCGCCCACACTGACGCGCTCACTGAACTATGGAACCATGGGTATTTTCAGTACCTGCTACATACGGAATTGGAAAAAACCAAGGCTACGCAAAAACCCTTGACCCTGATCACTATGGATATCGATGATTTCAAGATTTACAACGACACTCTGGGCCATCAGGCAGGAGACCGGATCCTTAAAGACCTGGCTTCATTATTAAAAGACCAATCTCGGAAAATGGACCATGTCTGCAGGTATGGCGGCGAGGAATTTATGATGATCCTGCCCCAGACAGAAAAAAAAGAGGCGTTCCTGATCGCGGAACGCCTGCGTGAGACTATAAAAACGAGCCCCTTCAGCCACGAAGATATCCTGCCCTCAAAACATTTGACCGTAAGTATCGGTCTATCGAGCTTCCCTGAAAACGGCTCAAACCCCTCTGAGTTGATCGCCTCCTCAGATAAAGCTCTTTACGAAGCCAAACACAAAGGTAAAAACTCTACCTGCTGCGCAATTTAAACCGATTCTGCCACTGCCTCCAGCTCTGTTGCCTCTTCTACTTTTTTTGCCTCAAACTTTACTGAAACGATCTTAGAGATCCCTGACTGTTCCATGGTAATACCGTACATCACGTTGGCATTGGCAATTGTCTTTTTATTATGCGTGATGACAATAAATTGCGATCCCTTGGCAAACTCCGCGAGCATCCTTCCGAAACGGTCGACATTGGCCTCGTCAAGTGCTGCGTCGATTTCATCAAGAATACAAAACGGCGACGGCTTGACTTTAAATATAGCGAATATCAAAGCGATCGCTGCCATAGACTTCTCTCCGCCAGAGAGCAGCAATACGTTCTGCAGCTTCTTGCCCGGAGGCCGGCAGATGATCTCGATACCGGATTCCAACGGATCGCTCTCATCAGTCAGAAACAGCTGGGCGTCTCCGCCGTTAAAAAGCAGCCTGAAATAATTCTTATACTCCACGCGCACCTTTTCAAAAGTTTCAAGAAACATCTGCTTGGTGGTGCGATTGATCTTTAGGATTGCCTGATGCAGAGCTTCCTTGGCATTGACCAGGTCAGTCTGCTGCTGGATGAGAAAATCATACCGCTGCTTAAGCTCATCGTACTCTTCGATAGCCACCATGTTCACGCTGCCGTAAGAGTCAAGCCTGCGTTTTAACTCGGTTATCTCCTGATAAACGGCGCTAGTGTCAATTTCCTCAACCGGATCTTCGACTGCATCCAGGTCCAACTTATATGCCTGAAGCATACGCTCTTTCATGTTAGCGTATTTATGTTCCACATCTTTATCGTGCATCTGGAGCTCATGCAGCGAATTCTTAATCTCATCAAGTGAACGCCTGTCCGCCTCGATCCGCGAGATCACATCGCTTGCTCCGGCAGAAACTTCTTCGTACTTCTTTTCTGCTTCCTGCAAAACCGCCACCCTGCCCTGTTTATCCTGCTCTAGAACAGCGATCCTGGCATTGCACTCTTCAGTTTCCCGTTCCATGGATTCTTTTCTGGAGGAGCTCTCTTCGATCTGCTTGGAGATATTAGCCAGAGTCTCTTTATCCTGAGTAAAGGTGTCCTCAAGCAGCTTGAGAGTCGACTCGTCAGAAACAATGCGCTTATTCAAAGACTCAAGCTCGGTCTTAAACTGAGTGATCACCACCAGCACCTGCTCGCGGGATTTGCTATTTGATGAGATGTGCTCCTCTTCCTGCGCGATCAGATCTTCGGTAAGCCGGTGTTCGTTATTCAGCTGCCCGAGCTCTCCCTGCATGGTCGAGATATTCCCCTCAATAAC
>CAYHBB010000010.1:0-53287 GCA_964354795.1 uncultured Planctomycetales bacterium
AGATTTTGCTACCTCTAATGTCGGCGGCAGCCTTACTGCCCAGACCGGCGGCACCATCACCCAGACCGGCGGCGCTCTGACCGTGACCGGCGCCTCCAGCTTTACCACTGATGTCATCAATAAAGCCGTTACCTTAAATAACCCTGCTAATGCCCTCAGCGGAGCAGTAAGCTTTACTACTCAAGGTGCCACTGCCGATGTAATACTCGATAACGGCACTACTGCCCTGAATTTAGGCACTTCCACTGTTGCCGGTAACTTTAATGTTACCGTCAGCAACAATGTCACTGATTCCGGAGCCATCACCGCCGCCACCCTGACTATCACTACTGCCGGAGCAGCCCCAGGCACTGGGGCAATCACCCTTGATACTGCCACTTCTGACGTAGATACCATAGATCTTACTTCCGCTAATAATCAAAGTATCGCTTTTACTGATTCCGACGGTATGATCGTACAGTCGGTGAATGCCGGATCAGGGGCTGTAACTTTAACTGCTATCACCGGAGCAATCACTAGCGGTGTAGGAGTGACTGATGTTACCGGAGGTTCTTTAGTTATTTCAGCCTCAGCAGGAATCGGCGCGGTAGGCAATGTCCTGGCAACCAGTATTGATAATCTGGAGGCTACTACTGTCACAGGAGGCATTTATGCGACCAATAATAAAGCTTTGACAATTGGCGGCATAGGGCCGATGACCGGCGTGTCTATTACTGGAGCAGGTACAGATATAAATGTACGCGCTTCCAGCCCTTTAACAGTAAATGAAGCAGTCAGTGGTCCTGGCGCGGTTACCTTACAGGCCACAGAGGATGGTGGAGATAATGATGATTTGACGTTTGCGGCTGATGTCACTTCAACCGGTGGCGGTCTGATTACTTTGAATGCCGGCGCAGATATCATCCAGAATTCAGGCACTATTAGCACTACCGGCGATATTATCATGGCTGCGGATTATGATGCTAGTGGCGTCGGAGGCATTACCCAGAACGGCGGAGGAATAGCTAATGCCAGCGGCCTTGTCTTAAGGTCGTCTGACGCGGTGAGTGTCGCCCAGAATAATAATGAGGTGGATAATCTCGCTGCTAATGTCATCAATGGAGGCGCCGGGTTTAGCTATAAAGATTCCGATGGTTTGACTATCGGTACGGTTCAGGGTACAAGCGGCATAACAACCATTGGCGGAGCAATTGCCGTTATCGCAGCAAATGGAGCTTTAGCGGTTAATCAGGCGGTAAACGGCGGTGCAGGTGCCGTAACTTTAACTAACCAGACCGCAGGGAATCTTACTGTGGGAGCGAATATAAATGGTGGCTCAATTGGCCTAAATTCCGCAGGAGCGATCAGCCAGAGTGGCGGTACAACTCTAGTCGCCACTACTGATTTAAGCGCCGTGGCGCAAACCGGCGTAACCTTGAATGAAGTAACTAATAATATCTTGAATTTATCCGGTAGGGTAAATGGCGTGGGAAATTTTTCCTATACTGATGCGGATGCTTTAATTATTCGTGACGCCTTAGGCACTAATGGAGTTTCCACAAACAATGGCAGCATTACTGTAGCTACTATCAATGGTCCTCTCACCGTAAATAATACTGCTGCAGCCAATGATATTGATGCTGGAGCAAGCACCGTTAGCCTTACTGTGGGCGGTTTGAATAACGTTTTGACCATAAATGCCTTAGCGAATGTGCAAGGCACCGGCGGCATTACCTATGTCGCGGACAATATGACTTTAAACGGCACTACCGGCGCAAACGGCGCGTCCACAACAGCCACTTTAAGGCAGAATAGTAACGGCCAGCTGATTGATTTAGGCGGTGCGGACGCCCCGGGAACTTTAGGCCTTAGCGCCACAGAGTTGAATACTGTCACTACAAACCTATTGCATATCGGAGATGGCAATAGCGGAAACATGAGTATCAGCGCGGCAGTCGCGCCTGCCGGGACTACTACTGTGACGCTGGAAACCGGCGGAACTTTGGCCCAGGCAGGTGTGGGCGCGATTACCGAGACGAATTTACGCATCCAGTCAGTTGGCGCCGTAACCATGAATACTAATGCCAACGACGTTGATGTTTTGGCTGCCCGGGTCACCGGCGTAGGGAATGGTTTCAGTTTCAGCGATGCTGATGATTTGGCAATCGGTACCGTAGACGGCGTAACAGGCGTTGCCACTAACGGTGGGCCGGTCAACATAAATTCAGTAGGTCTTACCATTAATAATGATATAAATGCGGGCGCAAATGCTCTTACCTTAGATGCTGGTGCAGGCACGCTGGCTATATCCGCAGGAGTAACAGTAACCGCTACCGCAGGCACAACCTATATAGCAGATGATATGAACCTCAATGCCACAAGTGCCACTAACGCCGGAGCTTCCACAGCCACACTAAGACAATCCACTAACGGCATAGCAATAGATTTAGGAACAAATGCCCCTGGGTTGGGGCTTACTAGTAATGAACTCAATACAGTTACTGCGGGAATAATCAGGATCGGGGATGGTAATAGCGGAAATATCAGCAATACTGACGCTATTGCTCCTGCCAACACAACCATTTTGACTTTGCAGACCGGTGGATCTATCGGTCAGGTCGGTGCCGGCACAATTACTGAAACGAACCTGCGCCTGGAATCCGCGGGCGCAGTAACCCTGAATAATGCTAATGACGTAGATACTCTTGCTGCCAATGTCAGCGGCCCAGGCAACGGATTCAGTTTTACGGATACTGATGATTTAACCATCGGTACAGTGGACACAAGAATAGGCGTGACCACTACCGGCGGGCCTATCAATATAAACTCAGTAGGCTTGACCGTAAATAACAATGTCAATGCCGCAGCGTCAACTACCTCTTTAAATGCTGGTATAGATACTTTAAATCTGGCCGCAGGAGTCACTGTTACCGGTACTGGTGGCGTTACCTATATAGCGGATGATATGACTTTGGATGCCACAAGTGCCACTAATGCCGGGGGTAATCCAGCAGTGTTGTATCCTTTTACTACAATACCAGTCCGCCGACCGGTTGATTTGGGTTTGGTTGGTCCTTCTGTGACTTCTTTAGGACTTAGCAATGTAGAGCTTAATACAATAACTGCTTCAGTAATTAGAATCGGAGGGGATTTGCTTCCTTCTCCTCGAATAGCTGGAAATATATCAATTACCGGCGCAATCAATATTCTTCCGGCGAATAGCACGACATTACACCTTTTCTCCACCGGCACAATTGCTCAGACTGCAGGTTCGAGTCTTGCCGTAAACAATTTGGCTTTAGAAGCAGATGGAGCAGGTGGAGTAGGGGTAAACTTAAGTAATGCTGGTAATGATGTTGCAAGGATAGCCGGAGAAGTCTATGGCGCAGACAATGATTTTGAGTATACGGATGCAAATAATTATGTAGTAGATATTGTTGATACAGTGGTTGATGCTGGTTTGGGTATTGGAATTAGAACCAATGGCGGGGATGTGCGTTTGCGTTCTGCTGGCGGAGCCGTAAGTTTTAATCAGGATGTAGTAACTAACAATGGAAATATATACCTGGAGAATGCTACTGCAAATCAACGTATTTTTGTCGGTTGGGACCCTCTCGATGATCCTTTGGCAATGATAATACTACCAGGAGGTGGATTTGCGCATTTGAAGCCCGGCACAGGCATTATTTATTTGGGTGGCTCTACCTCTGGAAATGCATATATTGGAACCGCTGATTTTACCGGATTAAATATTGGTATTATTTCCGGAAGAAACATTTTAAGTGGCCTGGAATGGCTTACTAGTCCGCAAGCCTGTTTGTTTACCGCCAATATTTTAGGACTTGAGGCAGTGAGTCTCTTGAATACCGGCTATATTGGAACATCCCTGTTACCTATTAATACAAGCGTAAATACTCTTGATGCCGCTTCCATCGGAGATATTTGGATCAATGAGACGGATGTTGGAATAGTAGATGGTATCACGTTGAGAAATGTCATTACCATCGACGGAGAAGTGCATGTTACTTCAGCTGGGGATATGACTGTTGGAGCTGTAACTGCTGGCGGTAGCGGAAGGGATGTTTATCTTACCACAATCGGCGCAGATATAGATATTATCCAGTCAGGAAACATTACAGCCCTTGATGATATAGTTTATCTAAATGCCACCGGAGATATTACGGATCCTAATGATTCAACCACGCGTATCCGGGCAGGTACGTTACAAATAGATGCTGCTGACTCTGTTGGAAGCTCAGCGCCCAATGGCAGGCTGGATACAGAAGTCACCTGGTATCTTAATCACCGGGTTACCGAAGGCGACGCTTATTTTTACGAAGTAGACGACGTAATTCTCAGGGATCTTGAATATCGGGCCGGCAGGATGGATCTTTTTGCTGTAGGATCTATTTACGGCTCGCACCGCTTCCCGGCTGATGCTGTGGAAGGCTTCTACGGCCTGACCCTTACTGCCGGAGGGATTATCGGTACCCCGCATAATCCTTTGTGGGTGGATGCGCCTTATGGCACAGTGATCGTTTCAGCTTACAGCCAACAGGATGGAATCTCCGCCAATCTTTATACTGAGACACCTTTTGGTTATAACCATGAGCCGTATGATCTTTTCCAGATAGCTAATTACACTCCCGGCCTGGTCTTGTACAATTACCGCCTGATGGGAGGGGCACCTATTTACAACATTAAACAAAGGGGTTATTACGCTTTAGAAGCCAGCTATAATGATGATATGCTTGATCCTTATTATAACCGCTGGGCATATGACTGGGATTATGATATTTTTGCTCAGAAGGTATTAAGCGCTACAGATCTACTCAGCGACCAGCGCGCCATGGCCTCTAATGTCTTTATCAATATGGAAGACATCGGATATAAGGTTAGCCTGGATAAAGGAAAGTTAAAAGTCTTAAAGAACGGGCTTGAGCAGATGAGCCTTGGTAGGGGTTATCCGGTTTCCCTGCGCTTTACTTATCCTCCGTTCTGGTTGAATGATTTAAGATAGAGATTCCCCGGAACACTCCGCACCAAGGCCCTGGCTTATGCCGTAAGCATAAGCCGCGGGCCTATTTTTTTAAGAAAAAAACTTGACAAGTATTAGTTTTATTGTATACTCTACTATGTTGATAGAGATTATATAGATTACGGAGGTATTCAATGAAGATCACTTATCGAGGGGATTACGCACTTAAGGCTATTCTGGATTTAGCGTTGAATGATGGCTCAATAGTCACCATACATGATTTAGCCAAGCGCGCGCAAATTCCTTTTAAATTTCTGGAGCAGGTTCTGCTCGATTTAAAAAGAGGCGGGTTTGTGGAAAGCCGGCGGGGTAAAGTCGGAGGTTATCTTCTGGCAAAGAAGCCGCAAGAGATCACCATTGGCGAAGTGATCAGGTTTGTTGATGGCCCCATAGAGCCGATTGCCTGTATCACTAAGGATTATTCCGGCTGTAACGATATATATAAATGTGTTTTCCGGCATATCTGGCAGGATGTGGGAAGCGCGATCTCAGGTATTGTGGATAATATTACCTTTAAAGATTTAGTAAGCCAGGCTCAGGTCAAAAAGGAAGCGCTGGTCTATCAGATATAGTCAGGCAGGTGAAGTGCCCAGTATGCTTTTTAGCAGGGCTACGACTGAAGAAAACGTGCAATTGGGAATGGGTGGTGTTATAATGGAAAACACACGATTACAGCGTTGCAGTTTATAATTAGAGAGGGAATTTTAATGTCAAGAATAGCCAAAGATATCACAAAACTTATCGGTAACACGCCTTTAGTGGCGCTTAACAGGGTGACCAAAGATTGCGTAGCAAGTGTAGTGGTAAAATTGGAGTTTTTTAATCCCTGTTCTTCGGTCAAGGATAGGATCGGTTTGAGCATGATCGAAGAAGCGGAAAAGGCGGGTAAGATCAATAAAGATACGGTGATCATTGAGCCGACTTCCGGCAACACCGGCATTGCCCTAGCTTTTGTCTGCGCGGTCAAGGGTTACAAACTGATTTTGACCATGCCTGAAACTATGAGCCTGGAGCGCAGGCAGTTGTTAACTGCTTTTGGTGCGGAAATTATTCTTACTCCGGGAACCGAGGGTATGTCTGGAGCGGTGAAAAAGGCCGAAGAATTAGCTAAGTCCGAAAAAGGTTATTTTCTTCCCCAGCAGTTTAAAAATCAGGCTAATCCTGAAATCCATCGCCGAACCACGGCTATTGAAATATGGGATGATACGGACGGAAAGATAGATGTCTTGGTCGCTGGCGTAGGCACTGGCGGTACAATCACGGGGGTCGCAGAAGTGATTAAGAAGAAAAAGTCCGGTCTCAAGGTCATTGCGGTTGAACCAAAGGACTCCCCGGTTTTGTCCGGGGGGAAAGCCGGTCCGCATAAAATCCAGGGGATCGGCGCGGGGTTTGTACCGGATGTTCTGAATCGCAAGATCGTGGATGAAATAATTCAGGTATCAAACGAGGATGCAGCGGTTATGGCAAAAAGGTTGGCTAAGGAAGAAGGTATTTTTGCCGGAATCTCTTCGGGCGCAGCCGTATTCGCGGCGTTGGAAGTGGCCGGAAGAAAAGAAAATGAGGGTAAGCTTGTAGTAGTGATATTACCGGACACTGGCGAACGTTATTTAAGCACCGGACTGTTCGCATGATTAAGTTGTGCCCCTTGCCAAACCACCCCGAAATTCTCTTCGATAATTTCGGGGTTGGCTTCGGGGTTAATTCGCCCATACAACTTACGTCGCTGTGAGTCGCCGCATAGCGGCAGACGAGCGCTCCGTAAGTTGTAGGCTCATTAAGGAGAGCAAAAATGAAAGACAGAGTAGAGAAAGCGTTAGATAAAGTTCGTCCCATGCTACAGGCAGACGGTGGTAATGTGGAATTAGTAGAGATTACTGCTGACGGAGTGGTCAAGTTAAGGTTACAGGGAAGCTGCGGATGCTGCCCGATGTCCCAGATGACCCTTAAAAACGGGATCGAGAAGATCATTAAACAGGAAGTTCCGGAAGTCAAAGAGGTTATTGCGATTTAAGCAGAAAGTGAGTTAGTCTAAGATGAGAACAATAAAAGAGATAAACGCGAAGATCAAGAAGGGTGATTGTGTGGTAGTCACCGCCGAGGAAGTTATTGAACTGGTAAGAGAAAAGGGCATTAAGAAGGCGGCCCAGGAAGTGGATGTAGTCACTACCGGGACCTTTGGCCCGATGTGTTCGTCGGGCGCCTATTTTAATATAGGCCACTCTAAGCCGCGCATTAAGATCGGCGGCGGAACCTGTACTCTTAATGATATCCCCGCGTATACCGGATTTGCGGCTGTGGATATTTATTTGGGCGCAACCGCAATTGCCGACGATGATCCGCGCAACAAGATCTACCCAGGTGAATTCAAATACGGAGGCGGACACGTTATCCATGATATAGTCGCTGGCAAGTCCATAAAGCTTGAGGCCACAGCCTACGGCACTGACTGCTATCCCCGCAAGAAGCTGAGCACACACGTTCATTTGAAAGATCTAAATGAAGCGGTGCTTTTCAATATCCGTAACAGCTATCAGAATTATAATGTCGCGGTCAACCTTTCGGATAAGCCGATATATACCTATATGGGGATGCTTAAGCCGCATATGGGCAATGCCAATTATTGCTCAGCAGGCCAGCTATCTCCGCTTTTAAAGGACCCGCATTATAAGACTATAGGTATTGGAACTAAGATCTTTTTGGGAGGCGGTGTTGGTTACGTCGCCTGGCAGGGAACTCAGCATAATCCGATGGTAAAGCGTAAAGATAACGGTATCCCTCAGGCTCCGGCAGGAACTATTGCGGTAATCGGAGATTTGAAGCAGATGAAGCCTGAGTGGCTGGTGGGTGTAAGCATGCTTGGGTATGGCGTGACTTTGACTGTGGGTATTGGTGTGCCTATTCCAGTGCTGAATGAGGATGTATTAAAGTACGCCGCGGCTAAAGATGATGAGATTTATGCTCAGGTTATTGATTACAGCGAAGCTTATCCTCAGGTGATCCCCGGAAGTCTGGCTGAGGTCACCTATGCTCAGCTTAAGACCGGTAAAATCACTGTTAAGGGCAAAGAGATCCCGACGGGAAATATTTCCAGTTATCCTAAAGCCCGCGAGATAGCCGGTCAACTGAAGAGCTGGATTAAAAAAGGCGACTTCCTTTTGACTGAGCCGGTGGCGCCGCTTCCCGATGTGGAATCAGGGTACACCTTTAAATTATTAAAAGAAAGCCCGTCAATCAGCTAAAGTTATTGGGAGGCTCTTATGGTAATCAAGAAAAAGATAGTATTGCATTTTCCCCATCGTCAGATCGATCAACCGATTGTGTATCATTTGGTAAAGGATTATGATTTGCAGTTTAATATCCTTAAGGCTTCCATCACTCCCGAAGAAGAGGGTTTGATGGTGCTGGAGGTTACCGGGAAGAAAGAGAATTACAACTTGGGTATAGAATATCTTGAAGGCTGCGGGATAAAGATTGAACCTCTTAGCCGCGATGTGACCCGTAATGACGAAAAGTGCGTGCAGTGCGGGGTATGCGTGCCCATATGCCCTACGGGCGCATTATCCGTGGACCTGGAAACGCGTAAAGTCGATTTTGATAATACTAAATGCATTGCTTGTGAGCTGTGCGTGAGGATCTGTCCTCCGCGGGCGATGGAAGTACATTTTTAATGAGGCCACAATTTACGGACGCCGCCAAAGGCGGCAGGAAAGTAAATTGTATGGTCGAATTAACCCCACGCGTACGAAGAAAATTCTGAAAGAATTTTCGAGTGAATACGCGAGGGGCAATCCTATGAACTTAGATTATAAACTTGCAAAGCTTAAACAGATAATCAAGGGTTATGGCTCCTGCCTGGTGGCTTTTTCCGGAGGGGTGGATAGCTCTTTTCTTTTAAAGGCTGCAAGCCTTGCATTGCCAAAGAATAAGTTCTTGGCTGTTACCGCGGATTCAGAGACCTATCCGCGCCAGGAGCTAATGGCTGCAAAGCGCATTGCCCGCAGCCTCGGGGTAAAGCATGAGGTGATTAAGACCAGTGAACTTAAGGACAGGCGCTTTGTAATAAATCCCACCAACCGCTGTTATTTCTGTAAGATTGAGCTTTTCAAAAGTATTAAAGTTTTGGCCAATAAATATGGCCTGAATCAGGTGTTGGATGCCAGCACAGTCTCGGATAAGTCCGATTTTCGGCCGGGCAGTAAAGCAAAAAAAGAATTAGGTGTGCGTTCTCCGTTGCAGGATGCGGGTTTTACCAAAGAAGATGTGCGCGCCTTAAGTAAGAAACTTGGCCTTGAGACCTGGGACAAGCCTTCTCTTGCCTGCCTTGCTTCGCGTATTCCCTACGGGACAAGGATCTCTAAAGACGTCTTAGACCGCATCAATAAAGGAGAGGAGATTTTAAGAAAAGAGGGGTTCAGGCAGGTGCGTCTTAGGCACTATGATTCGCTTTGCCGCATTGAGGTAGAAAAAGACGAGATCCCGAATCTGATCAGTAAGCGTAAACGCCTGGTCGACAAATTGCACTCCCTGGGGTATAATCATATAACTATAGATTTAAAAGGCTACCGTATGGGCAGCCTTAATGAGGTGGTGTGATGAAAAGGATATATTTAGATTACGCGGCAACCACGCCCTGTGACCCCGAAGTGCTTAAGGCCATGGAGCCGTATTTTTTTGAGAAGTTCGGCAACCCTTCCAGTCTTCATTCTTTTGGCCAGGAGGCAAAAAAGGGTATTGAAGATGCCCGCGAATATTTATCCTCATTTATAGGAGCTGATCCGTCGGAGATAATATTCACTTCCGGAGGTACCGAGTCGGATAATTTCGCGATTTCTGGCGTAGCCCATGCTTTGGAAAATAAGGGTAGACACATCATCACCTCAGCCATAGAGCATCATGCGGTAAGCGAGCCCTGTAAATTCCTGGAGAAGAAAGGTTTTAAAGTTACCTATGTGGGAGTAGATAAGTATGGCCAGGTTTCGCCTGATGATGTAAAGAAGGCTGTCACCGATAAGACTATACTTATTTCTCTGATGCACGCCAATAATGAGATCGGCACAATTCAGCCTATTGCTGAAATTGGAAAGATCGCAAAAGAAAAAGGGGTCACCTTCCATACGGATGCGGTGCAGACCGTGGGCCATATCCCGG
Source organism: uncultured Planctomycetales bacterium (assembly GCA_964354795.1). Taxonomy (GTDB): domain Bacteria; phylum Omnitrophota; class Gorgyraeia; order Gygaellales; family Profunditerraquicolaceae; genus JAPLLR01. Next base: position 10,166 of record CAYHBB010000010.1, read on the forward strand.
TTGACGTAAATGAGCTGAATGTGGATCTTTTGTCTCTGGCAGCCCATAAGTTTTACGGCCCCAAGGGCGTGGGCGCTCTTTATGTAAGGAGGGGGACACGCATTGAGACGTATTTACGCGGAGGAGACCAGGAAAAAGGCAGGCGGGCTTCTACCCATAATATCACTGGCATTGTGGGTCTGGGTAAGGCAGTAGAATTATGCCGCGCTAAGATGGATGAAGAGGCGAGCTTTCAGATAAAATTACGCGACAGATTGATCAAGGAGATCCCGGCAAAGATCTCCGAGGTATATTTGAACGGCCCCGCGCAAAACCGTCTTCCCAACAACGTAAATTTCTCTATTAAATATATCGAGGGAGAATCGATACTTTTAAATTTAGATATGCTGGGCATTGCCTGCTCCACCGGCTCTGCCTGCACTTCTACGTCATTAGAGCCGTCTCATGTATTGCTGGCTATAGGTCTGCCCCATGAAATAGCCCACGGATCTCTCAGGGTCACCATGGGTAGATGGACCAAAGAAGAGGATATAAACTATCTTTTGGAAAACCTGCCTAAAGTTGTTGATAAACTGCGTGCCATGTCACCTCTCTACGAAAAGAAGTAATATGAATGAGCGTATCATCGAGTTTCTTAAGAAAAAAGACGGGTATGTTTCAGGGGATGCTATTGCCCAGCGCTTGGGGATCACCCGCCAGGGGCTGTGGAAGCATATTCAGGAGCTTAAGGAGTTGGGTTATGAGATTGTGGCTGTGCCGCATTTAGGGTATAAGCTTGAGGCAACCCCTGACCGGCTTTTTCCATTCGAGATCACCCGCGACCTAGATACCAAATTCACCGGTAAGAAAATACATTATTATGAAGCAGTGCCCAGCACTATGGATCTGGCTATGGAGCTTGGGATGAAGGGGGCACCCGAAGGGACGATAGTCCTGGCGGAAACCCAGACCAAAGGCAAGGGCAGGCTGGGCAGGATCTGGTTTTCTCCCAAATACAAGGGTGTATATCTATCTTTGATCCTTAGACCTAAATTTTCTCCCGAGCGCACACCTTTACTTACGCTTTTGTCCGCAGTGAGTATTTGTGAGGCTATAAAAGAGCACTGTGGAGTTGACTCTCAGATCAAGTGGCCGAATGATATTCTGATCCATAACAAGAAAGTAGCCGGGATCCTTACTGAGCTTAACGCCGAGATGGATGAAGTTAATTTTGTGATCATCGGCATAGGGCTTAACGTTAATAACGAGAAGAAGTCATTGATCAGCGGCTCGACCAGTCTAAGGGAAACCGTGGGAGAAGGGATCTCGCGGGTAGCGCTCTTACAGGAAGTATTGCGTAGGATTGAGGCTAACTATATCTATTTCGATCAAAAAGGACCCAAGGCAATCATCGATAAGTGGCGGGAGCACAGTGTTACATTGGGAAAGAGAGTCAAGGTCTATTCGCACCGCGAGCATATCGAAGGCCAGGCCGTGAATATCGATACCGATGGCGGGCTAATGATTAGGAAAGACTCCGGGCTGACTGTCAAGGTCATGGCCGGAGATGTAGTGCATTGTAAGTGAGGACATAACTTATGGAGCCATCGAAAAGTGATAGGTGACATAAGGCCTTTCCTTAATCGGATAGGAAAGCCTACCCCTGTGGGGTAAGTTATCTGTCCGAACTTATCCCCCGTGTCTAGTTTTGCGAAGCAAAACTACGGGGGATCAATTGTAAACCAATCATATATATTTAGTTGACAATTACCCGTAATGCTTTATAATTATTTGCATGTTAAAGCGTTACGGGCTTATTTTTATTATTATTTCGGGCTGGGTCAGCTTTGCCTTGGCGCAGAGCGGCTCAGAATTAGATTTAGAAAGAATCGTCATCACCAAAGAGAATGTTCATCTATCCCGCAGCTACTGCGTAAAATCCTCTGATTTAGAAGAGCTCCCCATAGATTCCCCTATCGAAGCGTTGAACACCTTGCCTATAGATCTGCAAAGCCGATCTCCAAAGGCCGCGATCCAGGCGGATTTTTCCCTGCGCGGATCAAATTTTCAGGAAGTGCTGGTGCTTCTTGATGGTCAGCGCATCAATGATCCTCAAACCGGGCACCACAACGCGGATATTCCTATAACCAAAGAAGACATGGAGAGAGTGGATCTTCTTCCGGGGGTAAGTTCTGCGGTATTTGGACCGGACTCCATAGGAGGAGCGGTTAATTTTATTCTTAAGAAGCCGGATAGGCGCAAGATTGTTTTTGAGTCTAGCGGCGGCCAAAATAAGACTTGGTCAGGATTATTCAGCGCAAGCGATAAGATCGGCAGCTTAGGGGCGCGGCTATCTGTTGAGAACCAGGAATCTGCGGGATTCTATACGGATACGGACTTTAAGAAGTTTACTGCCCATTTTGATTCCTGCGTAGATGTTCAGGATGGGGAATACAATTTGTCTTTCGGCTACCAGGAAAAGGAATTCGGCGCCTACGATTTTTATACTCCAGCAAGCGGATATCAGTCCAAAGAGTGGACCAAGACTTATCTATTAGACACCGGGGCGAATCTGGAAAAGGGTGGCTTATTGATCAAGCCCAACTTTCTCTGGCGCCGGCATTACGATAAATTCATGCTGGATAAGACGCTAATCCGCAGCCGATACCTTAATCACACCCGCACGGATATGTTCACCCCGAATCTTTATTTGCAGAAAGATGTCTCGTTTTTAGGCAAGGTGGGGTTGGGCCTGGAATACGGCGAAGAGCTGATCAACGGCGTATATCTAGGCAAGCACAAGCGCAATCATAAGAGTATATTCATCGATGATGCCAAGGATTTATCCAATAAGCTGTCTCTTGGAACATCCTTTCGCGCGGACAACTTTTCGAACTCAGAGAATGTATTTACCGGATCTCTCAGTTTAAAATACAAGCTTACTCCGGAGATGGCGATGCGCTCCGGAGTCTCCCGCAGCACGCGCATCCCCTCGTTTACCGAGCTTTATTACAGTGACCCCACAACCGTGGGGAATTCCGCACTGTCTAATGAGAAGTCTATGAATTATCAGCTGGGCTTTGACTATAAATTAGACAAGCTTTCTTTTGGCTCGGCCGTATTCTACCGCAGGGAAAAAGATTTCATTGACTGGGTGAAGAGCTCGTCGACCCAGGCCCAGTGGCAGGCTCAGAATATCGATAAAAATGAAAGTATCGGTATTGAGAATAGCTTTCGTTTTGAGATTAACGAGACACTTACCCTTGATTCCAATTACACATTTGTGAATAATCGTAACAGCAAGCAGGGATATACCTATAAATACGGACCGAATTACGCTAAGCATATTTTAAACAGTGAGTTTATGATTAAGCTTCCTTTTGGCACCCAGAGTATCGGGTTTACCTACAAGAAAAAGCCGGTGCGCGACGGCTGGTTTCTTCTGAACGCCCGCCTGAATTACAATCTCAACAAACATTCCTCGCTTTTCCTCAATGCCACCAATCTTTGCAATGTCGGATATCAGGAGATCGAAGGCATTCCTTCCCCCGGTCGCTGGGTTGAAGGCGGCTTTCGTCTTGAGTGGTAAGCTTAGCCTCATGGCGGGTGGGCTTGTCTTGTTTCTCGCAGGGACGCTTGGTGCGGCCCAGCGTGCCGCACCTGCGCTCATTTCCAGCCCCTCGCTCTGCCCTGTATGGTAAATGAGGGGCAACCGTGCCCGCTCGGGGCTTCCATGCCCTGCTCGAAACCAAGCCAAGCCTCCCGCCAACTGAAGCACTACAACTAGTGGAGTATTGGTTTAAGGTGTTTTGCTGAAGGGTTTGTGAGCGTGCATTAGAAAATTTTTGGCCCCTAGTCCACCTTGAGTCTGCAAGGGATTACGGCGAACGAAAGGCACTGGCCTTTGCGTAAGCACACTGGCCGAAAGTGAGCCGTAAACCGCAGCAGACGGCAAAAATTTTCAGCACGCGAACAAAGCCCGAAAGCAAAACACCTTTGGTGAAACAATCAATAGGGGTAGATAAAAGAGCGGTGACATTAGCAAGATGTTAATGGTATAATAGGCGCATGAAATATGAGTTTTTGTTTGAGTCGGTGCGTAGGGATGGCGAGAATAAGGCGGATTATATTTTTGCTGACCCGGTTGACCTGATCAAGGTTTATGAGTATGCTCTGGTCGATGAGGCATTCGCCAGGATCGAGCGTTATTCGCGCACGCATTATCTTGCCGGCTACTTTTCTTACGAGTTAGGCTATTATTTTGAGCAATCTTCATTCCGAATCCCGAGTAAATCCGTCTATCCCTTGATTCATCTTGCCGTTTTCAAGAAGCCGATGCTTTTTAGTCGAAAGGATGAGCTTTTTGGCCGGGGAGAAAATGCTTTCAGCGTAAGCAACACAAGGTTCAATTACAAAGAAACTGAATATGCCGCAAAGATCCGGCGGATCAAGAAGTTTATCCGCGACGGAGACACCTATCAGGTAAACTTTACCGGAAAAGTGGATTTTAAATTCTCAGGTTCCGCTTTCGCGCTCTATGAAGAACTGAAAAAGCGTCAGCAGGTTTCTTATTCCGCGTTTTGCCGCATGGGTGATGAGGTAGTCATATCTTTATCTCCGGAGTTATTTTTCCGTAGAGACGGCAACATGATTTATTCCCGGCCCATGAAAGGCACCATCAAGCGGGGAAAGAATACCGAAGAGGATAAAGATAATATCCATAGCCTTATCAGCGGTTTCAAGAACCGCGCCGAGAACCTGATGATCGTTGATCTTATGCGTAATGATTTAGGTAGGATTTGTAAGACAGGAAGCGTTAAGGCCTCCTGTCTATTCGATATAGAAAAATACAATACCTTATTCCAGATGACTTCTACGGTAAGCGGCATTTTAAGAAAGGGTATCGGTTATCAGGATATCTTTCTTAATATCTTCCCCGGTGGCTCAGTCACCGGAGCGCCTAAGATCCGCACTATGCAGATCATCAGGGAGCTAGAAAAAGATAATCGTAATATTTATTGCGGAGCATTAGGATTCATCGTTCCAGGAAACAAAGTGGTATTTAATATGCCTATACGCACTTTATCCATTTTCGGCGGCAGGGGCCAGATGGGAGCAGGTAGCGGTATTGTGATCGATTCCGATCCGAAGCAGGAGTTTAAAGAGTGTTTGCTGAAGGCGGATTTTTTGACTAGTGAGCAAAACTCTTTTCGGTTGATGGAGACTATGCTCTGGGATAAGAAATATATTTTTCTGAATGCGCATTTAAAGCGTTTGCAGCAATCCGCAAAGTATTTTGATTTTTATTTTAACCGGCAAAAAATACTTTTAGAATTGAAGTGTATAGAAAATAAATTTAGGTCAGAAGTTAAGTACAGGGTACGTTTGTTAATGGATAAGGACGGCTTGGTCAATCTTGAGCATTGCGTGATTACCGGAGGCTTAAGCCGGCAAGCCCGGTATATAGTGATATCAAAGTATAAAGTTGACCCTGAGGATAAATATCTGTATCATAAGACTACTAACCGCGCTCTTTATGACAATCAGCACAAGTATTACGCGGCAAAAGGATATTTTGATGTTATTTTCCTGAATACCCGCGATGAAGTTGCGGAAGGCGCGATTTCCAATATAATAGTCCAGAAGAACGGTCGGCTTTATACGCCGCCGGTTACTTGCGGCCTGCTTTCCGGTATATTCCGCCAATATCTGCTTGATACAGGCAAGGCCAGGGAGAAGATCCTGACTGTAGGCGACCTACGCAAGGCGGATAAGATATTCGCCTGCAATTCTGTGCGCGGCCTGGTGGAGGTTAAACTAAAGGAGAAGTAGATGTTCACCCATGCGGTCCTATTTGAAATTCAACCTAAAGAAGTTGCTAAGTACCACGCAGACAATAGGATGTGGGTGTTCTATGCCCGCAAGGCCAAGGGTTTTATATCCTACCGCACCATGCAGCGCGTTGACCATAAAAATCAATACGCTTGCGTATATGAGTGGAAGGCAAAGATTTATCACGATAGTTTTATGAAGAAGTATCATGATTGCCTGGTGGCTAAGTCCGGCGCCAGGGTGAAGGTATTGGGTTATTTTAATTTTAAGTCTGGATACTCGGTTGTCCCGTCTCGCAAAATGCGCTCGACGGGATAGCCCCTTCCTTAAAAGGTATAGGAAGGATTACCCCTGTGGGGTTAATAGGTACAGGAAGGGCTGCCCCTGTGGGGCTAGTTCGCAGACGCCCTAAAGGGCTACATTTTATGTTCGCTCACCGTGTTCGCTCCATAAAATGTCTGCTTACTAAAATAATAGAAAATAGTTGACAAGAAGAGAGTTTCGTATATACTTTCTTCTGTAATGAATGAGGGAGTGGTAACTTTCGACCGTAAGGCAAAGAGCAACTCGCCTTGCGGTCTAATTATTTCTACCCTCACGCAAAATTCAAAAGGAAGGAGGTAACACAGAAATGGCAAGAGGAAAAGTAAAGTGGTTTTCCAACCAAAAGGGTTACGGGTTTATTACTCCTGAGAATGGTCCTGACGTGTTTGTGCACTTTAGCGCTATTCAGGGTGATGGATATAAATCCCTAGAGGAGGGCGCAGAGGTCGAGTTTGAGATTGAAAAAGGCCCCAAGGGTGACCAGGCAACAAAGGTATCAAAGGTATAACCTGATAACACGCGATAAAAAAGGCCCAGCGTCTGTGGACGACTGGGCCTTGTTTTTTCCGAGACTTTTATGAAGAAAACGAGAGTTGTAGTAGCGATGAGCGGTGGGGTGGATTCTTCGGTGGCTGCTGCCTTATTGGTTGAGCAGGGCTATGAGGTTATAGGCATCACCATGTGTTTTAATTTTTCCGATGGCTCGCGTAAGTCGCCTCCTTGCTGTAGCCCGCAGGCGATTGAAGACGCCCGGCGGGTGGCGCACAAATTAGGCATCAAGCATTATGTGCTAAATTTGCAAAAAGCCCTGCAGGAGAAAGTGATAGTAGGGTTCTGCGCCGAGTATTTAGCCGGCAGGACGCCTAATCCCTGCGTGCGCTGTAATCAGTTTATCAAGTTCGGCGAGCTGCTTAAAAAAGCTATTTCCCTGGATGCCAGGTATTTAGCTACTGGGCATTATGCAAGAATCAGGGTCAAGGGGCAAGGGGCAAGGCGCAAGAAAGTATATTTTTTAGAGAAAGCCAAGGATCAATTTAAAGACCAGTCTTATTTTTTATACCGTCTTAATCAGAAACAACTTAAATCTGCGCAATTTCCTCTGGGAGATTACACTAAAACAGAGGTCAGAGAATTAGCCAGAAAATTTGATCTTGCGGTAGCGGAAAAGCCCGGTAGCCAGGAGATCTGTTTTTTGCCGGATAATGACTATCGCAAGTTTCTTAAAGATTACATTGGCAAGGAATTCAAACCCGGCCCGGTAGTAAACACAGAGGGCGTGATTTTGGGAGAGCATAAGGGAATTGCTCTATATACGATTGGTCAACGGGAGGGACTGGGTATTGCCTGGAGGCATCCGTTGTACATCACTAAAATTGATGCCAGGAAGAACACTATCACAGTCGGAGCAAAAGAAGAGGCTTTCCAAAAGGAATTTTTAGTAAAAGATGTGCATTTTACAGGCTCTATGCCAAAAAAGAAGATTGCGGCATCGGTTAAGATAAGATATAATCACAGAGAAGTAAGAGCAGTTCTTTTACCAGTTAAAAATAAAATAATGGTAAGGCTTAACGAACCGCAGTTTGCCGTCACACCCGGGCAATCTGCGGTCTTTTATCAGGGTGATGAGGTTTTGGGCGGCGGGATAATCGAGAGGGTGATATGGTAAATAGTAAGGCGTTTAGAGGATTAGAGGACAAGATAAATGAGCTTAAGAAGAAGCGCAAGGCTGTGATTTTGGTGCACAATTACCAGCTTCCCGAAGTGCAGGATGTGGCGGATTTCCGAGGCGACTCTTTAGAGTTAAGCCGTATCGCCGCTAAGACTGATGCCGAGGTAATAGTCTTCTGTGGGGTACATTTTATGGCTGAGACCGCGTCTATCCTGTCTCCCGATAAAAAAGTCCTTGTTCCGGATATCCTTGCTGGATGCCCCATGGCCAACATGATGAATGTCAGCGATCTGAGGAAGCTTAAGAAAGAGCATCCGAAGGCGGTGGCTGTAGGCTACGTGAATACTTCCGCTGAGGTAAAAGCTGAGCTTGATTATTGCTGCACTTCTACCAACGCCACCACAGTGGTAAATCACTTGAAGAACGAAGAAGAGATAATTTTTGTTCCGGATAAGTATTTGGCGGATTATGTCTCCAAGCAGACCGGTAGAAAACTTATTACCTGGAACGGTTACTGCCCTACGCATATCAAGATCCTTCCCGAAGATATAAAAAGAGAGAAGAAGTTTCACCCTTTTGCCAAGGTGATGGTGCATCCGGAATGCCTGTCGCAGGTAGTAGCACTTGCGGATGCCGCGCTTTCTACCAGTCAGATGGCTAAATATGCCAAAGAAAATGAAGCCACTGAATTTATCGTCGGAACCGAGGTGGGATTGATCTACCGCCTTAAGCAGGATAACCCGAATAAGGAGTTTTACCCGGCATCAGAGCGCGCGGTGTGCCCGAATATGAAGCGCACTACCCAAGAGAAGATACTTTGGGCGCTTGAGGAACTCAAGGAAGAAGTAAAGGTTCCTGATGATATCCGCCGGCGCGCCAAGAAAGCCATTGACCGGATGCTGGAAATTGTTTAATGCATAACATTCCAATAGTCTTTGAGGATGATTGGCTGGTGGTTGCGGACAAACCCTCAGGGCTTTTGACTATACCTACCCCAAAGAATGAATCTCGTACGTTGACAAGTATTTTGAATAATGATCTGATCGATAAGGGTATTACTTATCGCTTGCATCCTTGCCATCGCCTAGATAGGGAGACTTCCGGGTTGGTGATTTATGCAAAAGGAAAATCTATTCAGCAAAAGATGATGGAAGAGTTTAAGGCCCGGGCAGTGAAAAAGACTTATATCGCTTTTGTGCGCGGATGCCCGCCTAAGAGCGAGGGCGAAATGAAGAACCTTATTGAAGGTCAAAGCGCCCTGACCAGGTATAAGGTAATAAGTAAGAAAGAAGGTTTTTCAGTGGTCGAAGTCAGTCCGGCCACCGGCCGCACCAACCAGATCAGGATCCATTTTAAACTGCTGGGGAATCCGGTAATGGGCGAAACAAGATTTTCCTTTCGTAAAGATTTTCCCATTAAGGCCAAGCGTTTGTGCCTGCACGCGCAGTTTTTGGAATTTATGCACCCGGTGACGGGTAAGCGCCTCAGCCTGGAAGCAAAGCTGCCTGCGGATATGCAAGCATTCCTAGAAAGTAATTCTAGATGAAGATGTCCCTTCGTGCCTGGGTGATTTTTGTACTTGTTGCCGCTGTCTCTTTAGGGGCGTGGTATTATATAAATTCTCCCCGATTCCTCCCCATGGATTTTCCCGTAGGAAAAACTGCAGCGCTTGAGTCAGCGCAGGAATTTCTTGTTTCGCGTGGGGTAGACCCCAGAGGTTACCGTCAGGTAATAGTGTTTGGTGAAGATGAGTGGGCAGACAGGTATCTGCAGAAGACTTTAGGCATAAGGAACCAGGAGCGTTTTTTAAGGCAGCATAATTATGAGTTGTTTTTCTGGCGGGTGAGATTTTTCAAAGAGAGAAAAAAAGAAGAGTTCTCTGTAAGAGTCAGTCCGAAAACGGGGAAGGTCTTTGAATTTACGCACTTAATAGACGATGTGGAGCCCAGGGAAGATTTGGGTAAGGATGTTGCTCGCGCGCTGGGTGAGAGCTATCTAAAGAATTCGCAGGGGCTCATCCCGGATGATTTTGATTTTCATAAAGAGGAATCCAAGCGCTACGATAGAAGGGTAGACTATACTTTCTCCTGGGAAAGGAAAGGTGTATATATCCCGTGGGATAAGGATAAAGGCGGGGCAAAGCTGCTTGTAGGGGTCACGGTCTCAGGAAGCGAGGTAAGGGATTTTTATCTTAATTATCTGGATATCCCTGAGAATTTCGAGCGTTATATCAATAATCAGCTTGTCTGGGGGGAGCAGCTTTTTAGTTTTTATTTTATATCATTCTCTATACTTGTTTTTCTGGCGGTAGTGTTTGTCATTGGGAGGAGGCATTCCTTTTCCCTGCGTTATTGTAAAAAGTTCTTTATATGTTTGGCTTTCTTTCTGGTAGCGGTTAATATTCTTTCTGTAGTTAACAATTTGCAGGGCATCATTATCAATTATCCGACTGCGACCGGCCTTGCGTCATATATCTGGATATGCGTGATGAAGGCGGCAATCAATGCAGTACTTTTGAGCGTGGCTTTTATTTTTCCTGCCCTTGCCGGAGAAACGCTGACCAGCGAGCAGTTTCCGGGGACAAGGCCGGGGTCAATTTCCCATTACCTTAGGTCTACTTTCTGGTGCCGCTCTTTCACCAAGCTTATTTTATTCGGGTATGTCTTGTTTTCTATACTTCTGGGTTTTCAGGCAATAATCTTTTATTTTGGCCGCACGTATCTGGGAGTTTGGGATGAGTGGACTAAGTTTACTCAGTATTCTTCGTCATATATCCCGTTCTTTGGAGCTTTTGTCATAGCGGTGACCGCCAGCTTAAACGAGGAGATCATGTTCAGGCTTTTCGGGATAAGTTGGCCTAAAAGATACTTTAATAATATTGTTATTGCTATAATCTTAAGCGCGGTGATCTGGGGGTTTGGGCATTGTGAATACGCGATATTCCCTGTGTGGTTTAGGGGGATAGAGGTGTCTTTGATGGGCATTTTCTATGGCTTGATCTTTGTGCGCTATGGGATAATTCCCCTGATTGTTGCGCATTATCTGTTTGACGCTTTCTGGTGCGCTTCACCCTATATCATAGGCAAGGGCCCGATGCACTTGTTCCTGGGTTCTTTGGGTATTTTGTTTATACCCTTAGGTTTTGCGCTGATAGCTTTCCTGCTTAATAGGCCGGAGGCCGAGAGGGAAATGGTTTCATTGCTTGACCCTGTTCAGAAATATAACCTCGGAGTTTTGCGGGTATTCATCGCCGAAAAGCGTTGTCAGGGTATATCCCGGGAAGTTGTGCGGGCGGAGCTTGTCAACCATAACTGGGACGGGGATCTTGTGGATCTGGTCTTAAAGGAAATATGGATATAATACAGGCGGTAATATTCGGGATTGTTGAAGGGATCAGCGAGTTTCTGCCTATCTCTTCTACCGGCCACTTGATGCTTACTGCCCGGTATCTGGGGATCTCGCAGACGGAGTTCGTAAAAAGTTTTGAGATAGCCATCCAGCTGGGGGCGATTCTGGCGGTAGCGGTCTTATACTGGAAAACGCTGATCAGGGGCGGGGATATTTACTTGAAACTTCTGGCGGCATTTCTGCCTACCGCGGTCATCGGCGGAATTTTGTATAAAGTGGTTAAAGGATTTTTGCTTGATAGTAGCACAGTGGTGCTCTGGGCGCTGTTTCTTGGCGGTATTGCGCTCATCATCTTTGAGTGGTTACATAAGGAAAAAGAATCTGCTGCCGCGGAATTGTCGCAGATTTCATATCCTCAGGCGGTATTGATCGGATGTTTTCAGTCGCTGGCTATTGTTCCGGGAGTTTCGCGCGCTGCCGCGACTATCGTGGGCGGCCTGATTGTGGGCTTAAGGCGTAAAACTATTGTAGAGTTTTCTTTTCTGCTGGCTATACCCACTATGGCTGCGGCAGTGGCGCTGGATCTGTTAAAGAGCGCCCATGCTTTTAATAAAGGCCAATTTCTAGTGTTATCCGTGGGGTTACTGGTATCTTTCGCGGTGGCGATGTTGGCCATCAGGTTCTTGTTGGTTTTTATCAAGAAGCATACATTTATCCCCTTCGGGATATACAGAATACTGTTGGCTGTGGCATTCTGGTTCAAATTCAGATAGCGCCCGGCCATATAGCACCTTGGCATAAATGATTGCCAAGTGCGTGCCTTGTGGCACGGAACGGCCGGTGCGCACTTACTGTGTAGGAGAGCTAGATGAGTATAATTGTTTTAGGTACAGTGGCGCTGGATACGGTAAAAACTCCTTTTGGTAGGCATGAGAATATTCTTGGGGGCTCAGCATCGCATTTTTCCATGTCCGCACGGCTTTTTACTCATGTTGATATAGTGGCGGTGGTGGGCAAAGATTTTCCCGGCAAGCATATTGAGTTCCTGCGCAAAAAAGGGATCAACCTTGATTCCCTCGAGGTTTCCGCAGGAGATACTTTTAGATGGGAAGGTAAATATGAGGGGGACCTGAATACTGCGCATACTCTAAATACCCACCTGGGAGTTTTGGCTACTTTTCGGCCGCAGATCACCAAAGCTCAGAAAGAGATCAAGCATGTTTTTTTGGCTAATGTCGATCCCGATATCCAGAGGCACCTAATTGAGAGCATGCGTTCGCCGGAGCTTATCGGCATGGACAGCATGAATTTTTGGATCAACACTAAGCGCAAGCAGCTAATACGTACCTTAAAAAAAGTGCATATCTTCGTGGCTAATGACCAGGAGGCGCGCAGTCTTACCGGTGAGACCAATTTGATCAAAGCTGCCCGGCATTTGTCAAGCTATGGGCCAAAGATGATCGTGATCAAAAAAGGCGAGCACGGGGCGATGTTCTTTAGCGATAAATTTCTTTTTCTTCTTCCGGCTTACCCCATGGAGAAGGTGGTGGACCCGACTGGCGCAGGGGATACTTTTGCCGGAGGTTTCATGGGGTATCTATCCACCGTGCGTAAGATTGATGAGAAGGTGATACGTAGGGCTATTGCTTATGGGACCATCGCCGCATCATTCAATGTCGAAGGATTTGGCCTGGAGAGGACCAGCCGGCTGACCCTGAAGGATATAGAAAAGAGGCTAAAATCTTTTAAAAAACATATTTTACTGTAGGAGGCTAGATATGCTCGAAGAAAAGATCATTAATGATTACAAAGAGGCGATGAAGGCGCGCGATAATATCAAAAGCACGATGCTAAGCACTATCCGTGCCGAGATGATGAATCTGGCTTTAGCCAAGAAAAAAGATAAGTGCGACGATAATGATATTATCAGTATTTTTCGCAAGCAGGTTAAACAGCACGATGATTCTATCGATCAGTTCACTAAGGGTAACCGCCTGGATCTGGTAGAAAAAGAGAAGAAGGAGCTAGAGATATTAAAGACTTATCTTCCTGCTGAACTTGCGCCGGAAGTGATCAAGAAGGTCATTGATGAAGTGATTACCGCAACCGGCGCCGTAGGGATCAAGGATATGGGCAAGGTGATGAAGGAGGTCAATGCCCAGCTAGCCGGCAAGGCTGACGGCAAGACCGTAAGCGAGCTGGTCAGGGAGCGCTTAAGTAAACCGGCATAGATTTTTCTAGACAAGCCGCGGTAATTGTGGTAATTTGAGGACTCTAATATTTCCCTCCATTTAGGAAACCGGCTAAAAATACTTTGATGGAAACGTATTTTTTACGCAGCGAGGACATTTTTAAATTTTACGACCGGATCAGCGAAAATTACCGGTTGTATATCCCTGTGCGCGTAAAAACTCCATTGAAGCCGCGCTGCGAGTGCAGCTTTAACCTTCCCGTCGACGATTACTCCGTAAAAGAATATTCTGAAGTAAATAAAGAAGACATTATTTTCAGTGAATACCGAACGGTCGAGCCGGCGCGCACCTTTTTTACCTATTATAAGGAAGAGGTCTGCGAGTATTTCAGCGAAGAGGCCTCCGCCAAAAATATTGGCGGATCCGCCACGTCTTCTGGCGGAAAAAAGAAGAGGGATAGGCCTCTGGCTGTAGCCGGGTTCAAGAATTGCGATATTTTCTCCCTTAAAATTCAGGATTGGGTGTTCCTGGAGGGCGTAGATGCCGATCCCCTGTATCAGGCGCGCCGGGAAAGCACGCTGATTATTTCAGGGGATTGCCCGAATTTCAAGGAAGCCTGTTTCTGCCGCGCCTTTGATATCAACCCCCATTGCAGTGAAGGATTTGATTTCAACCTGTCTCCCATTACCAATGGTTTTCTCGTAGATGTAGCTTCTAAAAGAGCGCAGGATATCTATAAGTCCATCAGAGAGATATTCACCCTCGCGACTTTCGGCCAACTCTCCGGCAGGGCCTCGAAGAGAGAGTCGGTGGTAAAGAAGTTGGAAGAGCATTTGAACCACCATAAGATACCCAAGAAAGAGGTTCTGCAGGATATAGTCCTCTCTGGTCTTAATTCGTCGGTCTGGGCAGAGCAGATGAAGACCTGCGTTGAATGCAACGGCTGCGTCTTTATGTGCGACACCTGCCACTGTTTCCTGCTTGAGGATGAACCGGCTGGCGATAAGACCAAAAGGGTGCGCGTATGGGACGGTTGCCTGATGAAAAACTTTACCCGGGTTGCCGGAGGGGCGAACCCCCTGAAGCTGCGCTCGCAGCGGCTGCGCAACCGTTATCTTAAGAAGTTTGATTTTTTTGTATCCAATCTGGGATATCAGGCCTGCTGCGGCTGCGGACGCTGTATTGACGTCTGCCCGGGCCGAATTGATATCCGCTATATTTTAAGAAGGCTTTATGAAGAAAAACATCTATCAGCCAATACCGGCTAGTATTGAGAATATCATCCAGGAAACAGGCACGATCAAGACTTTTACTCTGAAGCCTGCCGCGGATTTTTCCTTTGCCACCGGGCAGTTCATTGAGCTGACTATTCCCGGGCTTGGCGAGGGGCCGTTTACCCCATCATCTGACCCGAACATCAAAGAGCGTATAGATGTCACTGTCATGAATGTTGGTTGCATCACCTCCAAGCTGCACACGCTTAAGGTCGGGGACACGGTGGGTATCCGCGGCCCGTATGGAAAGGGTTATCCTTTAGAGACATTTAAGGGAAAGGATATCCTCATTATCGGCGGAGGGGTGGGCTTGGCCCCGCTACGCTCCCTATTATATGCGCTCTTTGCCACTATTGATAATTATAATAAGGTAGTGCTTTGTTATGGCGCCCGTACATCTAATGATATGGTTTATAAATATTTGATCCCTGACTGGGCGAAAAAGGACAAGATCAAAGTGTTGAACACCGTTGACATTGGAGATCCTTCCTGGCAGGGGCATGTCGGCCTGGTCACCACTATTCTTGATCCGCAGCTGGTGGATATCACAAACTCCGTGGCTATTGTCTGTGGCCCTCCGATTATGATGAAGTTTGTGAATCTTAAGCTATTGGATCTAGGATTTGGGCCTAAAGATATATATCTATCCATGGAAAAAAGCATGTCCTGCGGCCTGGGAAAATGCGGCCACTGTCGGGTGGGCAAGTTTTATGCCTGTAAAGACGGCCCGGTGTTTACGTATGAAGAATTGAAGGATATTCACGACATTTGGGATTAATTAATGAAGAGATTATTCGTTGATTTAGACATCTGTAATAAATGTAAAGAGTGCAAGGTGGCCTGCGATTATTTTTATCATCCGCAAAATAACGGGATCGCGTCTTTGCGTGAATATGCTACCTTTGCCACTATCTGCCGGCACTGTGAAGAGGCGCCCTGCGTAAACTCTTGTTATCATAACGCCTTGGAAAGGGCAGAAGACGGGCACCTGAAGCGCTATAAAATGCGCTGCACTAGCTGCAAGTCCTGCACTATCGCCTGTCCGTTCGGGATAATCTTTCAGGATTTTATTCCGTATCTGGATTCAAAATGCGATTATTGCGTGGGTACAAGTAAAGAACTTCCCAAATGCGTGACTACTTGCCCGGAAAAAGCGATAGAAGTAAAGGAAGTTCAGGAAGATATGGAGAAGGATATTTATCTGGTGGGTGATAATCTGGCGGTGCATTCGCGTAAGTGGTCACGCGAGGATATTCAACCGCCCAAGAAGAAATAATGAATATATTATTTAATTACCTGATATTTCCCGGTTTTATTTTTAGCATATGCGCTGGATTAATGGCTTGCTGGGTGGACAGGAAAGTGACGGCTCGCCTGCAATATCGCCAGGGCCCGCCGTTATTACAGAATTTCTGGGATATTATTAAATTATTCGGCAAAGAAACTATTGTGCCTGCTCAGGCAAGAGCCACATTTTTGTTCTGTCCGTATTTGGGGTTAGTCAGCGCTGGCTTGGTAGCCGCGTTGTTGGGCAGGGCTATTATCCTGCCTATGGAGAGTTTTATCGGCGACCTCATTGTGGTATTATACCTTTTAATGATACCGGCGATAGCATTGATCCTGGGCGCTTCTAGCTCACGCAATCCATTGGCTTCTGTAGGAGCGTCCCGTGAGATGAAGCTGGTTTTGTCCTACGAGCTGCCCTTTATTTTATCCATTATCGTGGTGATCATTAAAAGCGGCGGCGTGATACGGCTAGGCCAGATCTTGGATCATCAGGCGCTTTTTGGCTCGAATATCCTTTCTTTATCAGGGGGTCTGGCATTTTTTGTAGCCATATTCTGCATGCAGGCGAAATTAGGATATGCGCCTTTTGAGATCTCTGAGGCAGAGCAGGAGATTATGGGCGGAGTCTTGATCGAATATTCAGGGTTGCCTCTAGCTGTATTTAAATTGACCAAGGCCATCCTTCTTTATACCCTGCCACTCTTATTAGTTGTTTTATTCTTAGGTAAAGATTTAAGCTGGTGGCAAATTATACTTAAATATATCGCGCTCTTGGTAGTGATAATCTTGATCAAGAACACTAATCCGCGCCTGCGTATTGATCAGGCGATGAGATTTTTCTGGCGGGTACCGACGCTATTAGCGGTAATCGCTGTGGCATTAGCGATCCTGGGGCTATAAGATGAGTTTTAAAATAAAAGCTTTAGCCAAATCAATCTGGGTTTTTCACGCGAGTGCTGGAAGCTGCAATAACTGTGATATTGAGATACTTGACTGCCTGACTCCGCGTTTTGACCTTGAACGGTTCGGGATCCAGCTTATCGGTTCAGTCCGGCACGCTGACGCGCTTTTGATTACCGGGGCAATGAGCAGGAAGTCAGTGCCGCGCCTGAAGAAAGTCTATGAGCAGGCTCCTAAGCCCTGTGTAGTGATCGCGGTAGGCACTTGCGCCTGTTCCCAGAACATGTTCAGGGACAGCTACAATGTAACCGAACCGCTGGATAAAATCTTGCCAGTGGATCTTTATATTCCGGGTTGTCCACCCAAGCCGGAGGCGATGATCGCAGGGATCGTGAAGCTGGTGACTAAATTAAGAAAGATCAAATAATTATGAGAGACAAGATCAAGGAAAGGTTAGGCGCAAAGATCAAGACATGGCATGAGCACTCCGCGCGCAGGATTTATTTTACCATTGATAAAAAAGATATCGTGGAGACGGTAAGATTTCTTTTCAGGGATTTGGGGATGCGTTTTTCTATCGCCTCAGGAACAGACACGCCTGAGGCTCTTGAGATCCTATATCACTTCAGTAACGACGCATCCGGAGAGATTTACTCTGTGCGAGTTTTTATCGAAGACAAATTGAATCCTGAAGTCGATTCCATTACCCCACTTTTCGAAGGAGCGGAATGGATCGAGCGCGAAATGTGGGAGATGCTGGGGATCAAATTTAAGGGTCATCCGAATCTAAAGCGCCTGCTTTTGGCTGATGATTGGCCGGAAGGCGAATATCCGTTGAGGAAAAAAAATGAGTCATAAAGTCATAGTTCCTATCGGCCCGTATCACCCTTTGCTGGAAGAGCCGGAGTTTTTTCAGCTCTACGTCGAAGGGGAAAAGGTCGTGGATATCGATATTATCATCGGCTATAACCATCGCGGTATTGAGAAGCTGGCGGAAGCAAAGCATTTTGATCAGGTGCCGTATCTGGTGGAGCGCATCTGCGGGATCTGCTCTTCGAGCCACCCTTATGCCTATGTTCTAGCGGTTGAGGATCTTTTCGGAGGCGAAGCAAATATTGTCCCAGAGCGAGCCTTGTATATCCGCACAATTATTGAAGAGCTGCAGAGAATCCACAGCCATTTGTTGTGGCTCGGCCTAGCTGGGCACTTTATCGGATATAATACTGTATGGATGTGGGCATGGAAATACCGCGAGCCGGTATTGGATATGTTCGAAATGATCACCGGAAACCGCAATAACTACGCTATGTTTAAGGTGGGGGGGGTCAGGCGCGATATAAAGGATGAGGATATACCTATATTAAAGAAGACGCTGGACGAGCTAGTGCCGGCCTTAGATATGTTTAAGGGCGCGGTAATGGATGATCCGGTGATCCAATCAAGGTTAAGGGGCATCGGAACCCTCACTAAACAGCAGGCTATTGACTGGTGCGTGGTAGGGCCTGTAGCGCGCGCTTCAGGTTACAATATCGACATACGCAGAGACGAGCCTTACGGAGTATACGACCGGATTGACTGGAGCGTAATTGTGGAAAAAGATGGAGATATCTTCGCCAAGACTGTGGTCAGGGTTCTGGAGATGTACGAGAGCGTGAGCATGATCCGGCAGTGCCTGGATAAAATGCCTAAGGGTGAGATAGACGCTGATATCAAAGATATTCCTGCGGGAGAGGGTATCGGAAGGGTGGAGGCGCCGCGGGGTGAATGCATCCATTACATAAAAAGCGACGGAACCAACCGGCCGGTAAGACACAAGATCCGCGCTCCCAGCTTCATGAATGTGGCTTCCGACAAAGTTGCTGCGGTTGGGGGAACTATATCAGATGCCACCATTACTTTGGCCGCAGTTGACCCTTGTTACTGCTGCACCGAGAGGGTGGCGGTAATCAGAAAGTCAGACAATAAAAAGATCATGAATGGCTGGGACTTGATTAAGCTGTCGCATGAGAAAACAAATAAAATAAAAGAGGGTATGATCCATGACAGACCTTGAGAGTATTAAGGGAAAAGTTATTTCAATGGCTGTTAGCGCCATGCATATGTGGCAGCTGGCTTATGATGCTTTTATTGAGCATGATGAGGATTTGATTGCCCAGGCTCTGGAAGAAGAGAACCAAATCAATGCCTTGCTGGATGAGATCAGCCATAGCATTATCAATATAGGAAAAGCTCCGATATCTGCGGAAGAAAAATTAAACATTACTATTTACGCGGATATCGCTGCGGATTTTGAGATGATCGGAGATTATTGTAAGGATATCTTGGAAAGGATCCAGATCAAGATAAACGAGCATCTGCTTTTCAGTGAAGACGCGGTGGCTGAGTATAAGGAGCTCTACAATAAAACCAAAGCCTCCCTTGAAGAGGTGGTTTTCGCCTTGGAAAGGGACAACCTCGGGCTGATAAAAGAAGTCTTCAAGAAAGAAGAGCATATTGACGAGTTGGTAGATAAGTATCGCGGTCAGCATAATGAGAGGCTGGTCATGGGCAAGTGCACTCCTTTAGGGTGCAACCTGTTCCTGAATATGCTGGATTTTACCGCGGCGATTTATTATCACACCAAGAAAATCGCCAAGAGCATACTGAAATTAAAATAGAGAGGTTTAAGAGAAGATTATGGATTTAGGTGTTTTCTTTAAGATGGATTATCTAAACAGCTTCGTGATTTTTACGATAGCAGTTTTCTCCATCCTCATTATCCTTTACTCGACGAGATTTATGAAAGGGATGGCCAGGCTTCGCGAGTATTATTCATGGGTGATCATTACCGGCCTGGCAGCTATAGCTGCGGCAGCCGCGGATAACCTGATCGTTCTTTTGGTATTTTGGGGATTTCTTGGGCTTAGCTTGTATATCCTTATAGGGATGGGCGGCGATAAGGCCAGCCCCGCGGTGAAAAAGGCATTTATTATTGTCGGCGGCTCGGACGCTTTGATGATTTTGGGCATTGGTTTAGTATACGTGCTTTCTGGGACGTTTAACATCAGCGAAATCCGCCTGGAGCTGAATAATTATTTGGGGATAACCGCATTTCTTTGCCTTGCAGTCGCGGCCTTTGCCAAGGCAGGGCTGATGCCGTTTCACTCATGGATCCCTGATTGTGCAGAGGTCGCGCCCATTCCGGTGACCGCGTTTCTACCCGCGTCTTTGGATAAGTTATTGGGTATATATCTTCTGGCGCGCCTGACTCTAAATCTTTTTGTTACTACCACCGCCATAAATATATTTCTTATGCTTATGGGTGCTTTTACTATTATTGCGGCAGTAATGATGGCATTAGTCCAACATGATATGAAGCGGCTTCTGGGGTATCATGCGGTTTCGCAGGTCGGATACATGGTTTTAGGCATTGGCACAGGAAATCCTATCGGCATTGCCGGAGGGATATTTCATATGCTGAATAACGTCATATATAAATCTTGTTTGTTTTTGACCAGCGGTAATGTGGAATATAGGATGAAAACTACAGAATTGGATAAGCTGGGCGGCCTTGCCAAGCTCATGCCTATTACCTATATATCATGCTTGATCGCTAGCCTTTCTATCTCCGGGATACCGCCTTTTAACGGATTTGCCTCTAAATGGATGATCTACCAGGGCGTAATCACCCAATTCTCAGCTACAAGCCTAGCGATGCGCGTAACCGGCGTTATATGTTTATTGATCGCGATGTTCGGTTCAGCTTTGACCTTAGCCAGTTTCATGAAGTTGATCCATGCTACATACCTTGGCCAGCAGAAAGATAATCAATCGGTGCGTGAGGTCTCCTGGACGATGTGGTTACCTTGCGTATTTCTGGCGGTATTTTGTGTGCTCTTCGGCGTATTTGCCATGCAGCTGCCGCTGAAATTACTTATCCTTCCGATTTTTGGCGGGGTTGATTTTATCGGAACCTGGTATTCCGGATTGGCTACCGGGCTTATTTTAATCGCCTTAGGTTTTGGGTGGCTGCTGATCAGGGTCATCGGAGCAAGGCAGAAGCCGCGGGAGGATTCGATGTTTGTGGGAGGCGAGTTTATAGCCACCGAAGAAAACAGGGTCAGCGGTACCGAATTTTACAATACCGTCAAGGAGTTTGGAATCTTAAAGGCTATTTACAAGAGGGCAGAAGCAGGTTATTTTGATATATACGAACAGGGCAAAACCATTGTTTTTAGTATAGGCAAATTCCTGCAGTATCTGCATAACGGCGTTCTGCCCACGTATCTGGTTTGGACGCTTCTGGGTATGATCGGATTATTTCTTGTATTGATGAGGTAAGATGGAATTACATCTGCTTTTAATATTTATGATTATCGGAGCCATCATCGCCATCGAGGCTAAAGACCTGCTTTCCAGCGTCATTGCCGTGGGCGCCGTAGGGTTTGCTTTGTGCTTGGCGTTCTTGATTTTAAAGGCCCCGGACCTGGCAATCACGCAACTTGTGGTGGAGATCCTGTGCCTGATTATCTTAATCCGCGCTACGATCAAAAAAGACATTCCTTTGGCTATTGAAGGCCGCTGGGTTTTTAACACCATTTCTACCTTAGTATTTATTGCGGTTTTTCTTTTCTTCGCCTGGACCGCCTTAAAAGAGATCCCCAGCTTTGGAAACCCTATCATGGCAGTGGTTAAGAAATATTTGGCCGAGGGGGTGGCCCAGACCGGAGCGGTAAATCTGGTTACAGCTGTTATCTTGGATTTCAGGGCCTACGATACCCTTGGTGAAGCTACGGTTTTATTTGCTTCTGTTATAGGCATTATGACAGTTTTACGCCGGCCCGGAAGGAAGAAGCTAGAGGAAAAAGAGAGATGATCGACAATCCCAAACACGGAATGTCTCTAATCGTCAAGACAATCACCCGCCTGACCATAGGCCTGATATTAATCTTTGGCATATACATTGTTCTGCATGGCCATCTTTCTCCCGGAGGCGGTTTTGCCGGAGGCGTGATTATCGCCCTTTCTTTCGTGCATCTTATGCTTGCTTTTGGCAAGGATGTGGCAGCTGCTAAGGTTTCCGCTAATCTTGCCTCAAATTTGGAAAGCATCGGCGCGCTTATGTTTTTGGGTGTTGCCCTATTTGGATTTTTGGGTGGTTCATTTTTCCTGAACATCATGGAAAAGGGCGTGCCTTTTAAATTATTCAGCGCGGGGACCATAATTTTGAGCAATATAGCGATCAGCTTAAAGGTGGGCATAGGTTTGTTTGCGATATTTTTGGCTTTGGTAATATTGGAGAAGTCTAAAGAGTAAAAATGATACTTTATTTATTGTGCCTGGTATTATTTTGTATCGGAATCTACGGCGTTTTGCGCAAGCGCAATCTGGTCAAGATTATCGTTGGTTTAGGCATCATCGAATATTCGATGAACTTGTTTTTTGTACTGCTGGGTTACCGAATTCATGGCCGCGCGCCGATAGATGCCCAAAGCCAGGATATCCTGAACATGGTTGACCCTCTTCCGCAGGCACTGGTACTTACATCCATTGTCATTGGCCTGGGGGTAACCGCATTGGTTATTTCTATCGCAATCAGGATTTATGAAAAATACGGCACTTTTGATATTACTAAAATAAAAAAACTTAAAGGTTAATATGCTTAACACTCATTTTATCCCGCTGTTTGTGATTATTCCGTTATTGGGCGCATTCCTGACCTCTCTCTTGGGTAAATACTTAAAGCGCGCTTTTGTAGATATTTTTTCAAGCCTAATCTGTTTTTTGCTCTTGGCTATTTCCTTTTTCGGCCTGAGTACCTTGCGTAATCCCGGTACTTCTGTTCTGGTTTATAAGATTGGCGGTTGGGCTCCTCCTTTTGGCATCTGTATGGTATTTGACGGATTATCCGCTTTTATGCTGCTTACCGTGAATCTGATTGCCTTTTTTGTCTGTATATTTTCGCTAAACTACATGGAGAAATTCACGGATAAGCCGAAATTCTTTACCTTGTTCTTCCTGATGCTTGCGGGAATGAACGGCCTAGTGGTAACCGGAGATTTATTTAATCTTTTTGTATTCTTAGAGATCGCCTCCATCGCAAGCTACGCCTTAGTTGCTTTTGGTACCGAAGCCGAGGAATTGGAGGCATCTTTTAAATACGCGATCATGGGTTCAGTAGCCTCAAGCTTCATATTTTTAGGCATTGCCTTTCTGTATGGCTTTACATCAACTTTGAGTATGGCGGACATGAGTCGCGTTTTAAGCATAAAACCCAGCACCTGGTTAGTGCCTTTTGTAAGCGTTTTGTTTCTTATGGGCTTTGGTTTAAAGGCAGCCTTGGTCCCATTTCACGCCTGGCTGCCGGATGCTCATTCTTCTGCGCCTGCCTCTATTTCCGCAATGCTCTCAGGGGTTTTGATCAAAACCTTAGGTATATACGCCATGATGAGGATTTTCTTTAATATCTTTGGCATGACTAGCGCATATTCATCTGTATTGATGTTTTTGGGTGCTTTTTCCATGATAGTAGCGGTGATTTTGGCGCTTTCTCAATGGGATTTAAAGAGGCTCCTGGCGTATCATTCTATCAGCCAGATCGGATATGTGGTTTTGGGTATTGGCTTGGGTACGCCTTTAGGGATATTAGGCGGTCTGTTTCATTTATTTAACCACTCCGTATTTAAATCTTTGCTTTTCTTAAATTCCGGGGCGATAGATTATTCAGCCAACACGCGCGACCTAAAGGAGATGTCCGGACTAAAAGAGAAGATGCCGGTAACCGCAAGTACGAATCTGATTGCTTCCATGTCGATTGCGGGCATTCCGCCATTTAACGGTTTTTGGAGCAAACTGATTATTATCTTTGCCTGCCTGGAAAAGGGATATATAGGCTATGCCCTGGTCTGCGTGGTTGGCTCTATTCTGACTTTGGCTAGTTTCATGAAGGTGCAGAAATACGCTTTTTTAGGCGAGTTAAAAGAAAAATACAGGAATTTAAAAGAAGCGCCCTGGGCGATGAAGCTTGCCATGATAAGTTTGGCTGCGATATGCGTTTTGGGCGGCCTTTTATTGCTGCCTTCGCTAAGGTTTTTTCTTAATGACGCGGTAAATACATTATTGGAAGGTAGGAATTATGCAGGAATAGTATTGGGTGCAGCCTCAAGATGAAAAGCAGACTTGTATTATTTATTATCGGTTTTATTATCTGGATGTTATTGAGCTGGCCGCTTGATCTGCATCATGCCCTGGCAGGTATCTTAGTGGCCGGCCTGGCCACCTTTATAACCGGTGATATGTTTACGTGGCGGCCGCATCAATTTGGCCACCCGAGCAGATACTTGTGGTTTGCCTATTATGTCCCATTATTTCTTTGGGAGTGCTTAAAGGCAAATATTGATGTCGCGCTGCGGGTATTAAATCCGAAGCTTCCGATTAATCCGGGGATCGTGAAGGTAAAGACCACGCTTAAATCTGACAGCGGCCTTACCTTTTTAGCTAATTCCATTACGCTCACACCGGGGACTTTTTGTGTGGATATAAACCCCGAGGAGGGAATTCTCTATATCCACTGGATTGATGTCAAGACCGAAGATACTCAGAAGGCCACGCAGTTAATCGTAAGTAAATTTGAAAGTATTTTGAAGAGGATTTTTGAATGAAGCGCGCTAAATATTTAAGTTGGTTTTTGGGGCTCCTGATGATTCTGGCCGCACTTTTTTATGTCAGCGTTTATCCGCTTCCTTCGCTGTTAGAGTGGCAGTCGCCTTTTCTCTCGCGCTGCTTTTTTATCCTGATGATTTGCTTCTTCATGTGCCTGGTGAGGCTGATGGCAGGCCCCACTCCCGCCGACCGGGCAGTATCTATCGATACCCTGGGGATTTTGATTGTCGGGTTCTGCGCTATCTTAAGTATCCCTACCGGAAGAGACTGGTATATTGATATTGCCATTGCCTGGGCCTTGCAGAGTTTTATCGCCGCATTAGCTTTAGCGAAATATTTGGAAGGGAGAGGTCTTGATGAGTGAAATCATCGGCTATACGCTTGTTGTAATCGGCCTGGTTTTTGATATCTTTGGTTGCATTGGTCTGATCCGGCTTCCCGATGTCTATAACCGGCTGCAGGCAACCACCAAATGCGTTACCCTTGGTACCTGTAGCATCCTTTTTGGCACAGTTATCATCAAGGGCCTGACTGCCACAGGCGTAAAGGCGATTTTATGCATTATATTCTTAATTTTAACCGCGCCGGTCGCTGCCCATGCCCTGGCGCGTGGAGCGCACATTTCTGGGATTAAACTTTGGGATAAATCCGTGTGTGATAAATACGAGGAAGATAAAAAACAGTAGGTAGTAAGTGGTAGGTAGTAGGTAGGGAAAAACAAAACAGTTAGGAAGTGCAAATGAGGTATCCGAAACTAAGAGAGCTAAGGGAGGCGATTAAGGCTTTGATCAAAGGGCCGTATACCAGCCGTTTTCCTTTCCAGGCGCATAAGCCCTTTGAGCGGTTTCGCGGCAGGCCGTATTTTTACGAGGAAGACTGCATCGGATGCACTGCCTGCGCGCAGGTTTGTCCTGCTCGGGCAATAGAATTTACTGACGAGTTAAAAGCCGGGAGGGCAAAAAGAATTTTGACTATCCGCTGGGATATCTGTATATTCTGCGGCCAGTGCCAGGCGAATTGCCCCAGCACCAAAGGCATAATGCTTTCTCAGGAGTTTGATCTGGCTACCACCGAAAGCAGGTTTGAGCTTAAGCAGACCATTGAAAAAGAATTCGCTCTGTGCGAGTGCTGCGGGGAAATGATCCTTCCGGTCGACCAGTATGTCTGGGTAGCCAAGAGACTGGGGCCGCTTTGTTTTGCCAACGCATCGCTCCTGGTTTTTTATCTGCGCAATCTTGGGTTGTCTTTGAAAGAAAAAGTGCTGCCCAAAAAAGAGTGTGCTGAAGTCACCCGCTCAAGCCGCATCAAAGTCATCTGCCCCACCTGCCGTCGCCAAGCAGTCTTAAAGTCATAAAATGTTTTCCTCATTAAAAGTTCGTAACTTCC
This sequence comes from uncultured Planctomycetales bacterium, assembly GCA_964354795.1. Classification (GTDB taxonomy): domain Bacteria; phylum Omnitrophota; class Gorgyraeia; order Gygaellales; family Profunditerraquicolaceae; genus JAPLLR01. The sequence continues at coordinate 35,998 of CAYHBB010000010.1, forward strand.
GAATATACTGGTTTGGGATGCTGGTGTCTCTTATTGGTACCTGGATTTCGCAGGTGGCCCAGAGCTGGCTGATATTTAGTCTGACCAATTCCGCTTTTCTTCTGGGGTTTGTGGGGTTCCTAAACTCTCTTCCCGTGCTGATACTGTCTTTATTCGCTGGGGTGCTTGCTGACCGGCTGGACAAGAGAAAAATTCTTATTATTACCCAGATCGTTTTTATGTGTTTGGCTTTCCTGTTGGCGATCCTCACTCAGTTTAAATTGATCACTCCGGGACAGATTATGATAATTGCCCTTTTGAACGGGGCAGTGATGGCTTTTGACGCTCCTAGTCGGCAGGCCATGGTGGTGGAAATGGTAGGCAAGATGCATCTGCCTAATGCCATTGCTTTAAATTCCGTAGCTTTTAATTCCAGCCGCATCATCGGCCCGGCGCTGGCCGGCGTACTTGTGGCGGCTATCGGGATGAGCGGGTGTTTTTATATCAATGGTTTTAGTTTTCTTGCAGTGATTGCGGCTTTGGTCCTTATCCGTATAGAGAATAAGCCTGCGCACCAGCAGCATCACAGCTCTCACCTAAAAGACTTGAAAGAAGGACTTACCTTTATAAAAGGGGACAGCCTGATTATGTCGCTGATTAGCATGGTCGGGGTGGTGAGCTTGTTTGGCATCTCCTATATCATCCTTATGCCGGTATTTGCTAATGATGTTTTGCATGTCGGAGTAAAGGGTCTGGCTATACTTATGTCAGCGTCGGGGATGGGCGCTTTGATAGGCGCCCTGATCCTGGCCCGGCTGGGTGATTTTAAGGGCAAGGGGGTATTTCTGCTTGTGTCGGCGTTTGTGTTTTCTTTTGCCCTGATCATCTTTGCTTTGTCGAAAAACTATCTTCTTTCTCTTGTGGCGCTTACCTTTGTCGGAGCCTCCAGCGTCACATCGGTCGCACTGGTAAATACGGTCTTACAGACCAATGTCCCGGACCGTTTCAGGGGCAGGGTGATGAGTGTGTTCATGATAACCTTTGCCGGAGTTATGCCTTTTGGTAACCTGATTGCCGGAAGCCTGGCCCAGGTGTACGGCGTGGCGGTAGCAGTAGCCGCGGGCGGTGTGGTCTGCGTATTATTCATGACAGTCATTATCTTTAGATACCCCCAGATAAGGAAGATATAGGGAGGATTAATATTTTGTTGATTTTAGGAAAGTTTTTGCTACAATATTCCATAGAGGTATAGCTTACTTATAGAGAGGAGAAGTGAGGAATGAAAAAGTTTTTAGCAGTTGCAGTGATCGTGGCAGTCGGCATCACAGTATTTGGTTGCGGAAAAAAACAGGAAGCACAGGAACCTATGACCATGGAAGCGCTTAATACCATCAACGCTCCCGCGGCAGTCACCCCTGAAGCTAAGGCTATCGCTGAATCTCCGGCAGCAGTGCAAGCGCCCGCGCAGCAAGTGGAGTCAGTCCCCGCGGTGCCTTCTATTCCGGCTAAGCCAAGCCCCATGGATATCCAGACCGCGCTTAAGAACGCAGGCTACTACAGCGGAAATATTGACGGGAAGATCGGTTTGAAGAGCAAAAAGGCGATCGAAGATTTCCAGAAGGCCAACGGTCTTACTGCCGACGGAAAAGTCGGCCCCAAGACTTGGGCTGCATTAAGCAAGTACTTGACTGCACAGGTTACTTCAGGTCAAACCCAGTAATTTTTTAGGGTTACTTGAAAACCGGCTGGCTGTGTGGTATAATTATTATAGCCGATAAAGGTAAACCCGCCGAAAGGCGGGGACGCAAAGCCACAGACCTAATTCGCAGCACAGAGCTCCTGCTTTTGATCGAGGTGAGGAAAATATAGAGCAGCCGCGAGTGACTAGCGACACGGTAGCTGGGTTGCCGAAGTGAGATGGTTGTGGTACACCTGTGTGTGATCCACGACCTTTATCGGCTCTAGATCTATCCCGCTTTAGCTTTTAAATTAGCTAAGGCGGGATTTTTTTGTGATATAATGAGTGAGGGCATGACTTACGGAGGTTAATTTTATTCGCGCCGACGTAAGGCCCTTCCTTAATCAGACAGGAAGGCCTACCCCTGTGGGGTAAGTCATTTGCCCGCACCTTGCCCTATTGGATGGGCAAGTGCGGGCTAACGGCCCGAACTCCCTCTATTGATTCGCGAAGCGAAACAATAGAGGAAATCCAATATCATGATACAATTTCCGCATACATTCTTTTGGGGCGCAGCCACTTCCGCTCATCAGGTCGAAGGGAACAATAAGTTTAACGACTGGTGGGAATGGGAGCAGAAGGGCGGGGGCAGTGGCGCTTCGGGGCAAGCCTGCCGCAGTTACGATCTATACCCTCAGGATTTCTATCTGGCTCAGGAGTTGCATCACAATGCCCACCGCATATCTATTGAATGGAGCCGCATCGAGCCGGCGGAAGGAGAATTTTCTCAAGGAGCAATAGAGCACTACAAGTTAGTAGTGGCGTCTCTTAAGGAGCGCGGCTTAGAGCCTATTGTCACGCTGCACCATTTTACTAATCCGCTTTGGTTTGCTAAAAAAGGCGGCTGGCTGAATAAGAGGGCACCGGAATATTTCGCGCGTTTTAGCGAAAGAATAGTCGAATGCCTTGCGGATAAGGTACGTTTCTGGGTGACCATCAATGAGCCGATGGTCTATGTGTACCATAGCTATATTCTCGGCGCCTGGCCTCCCGAGCTTAAGTCTATTTCTAAAGCCGGGCAGGTAACAGATAATCTGGTTGCCGGGCATGTGGCAGCCTATCGCAAGATCCATGAGGTATATATTAACAGGCAGTTGCCTGCCCCCATGGTCAGTATTGCCAAAAATGTCCAGGCCTTTGCCGCCTGCCGACCGACGCTGCTGAATAAATTCGGCGTATATATCCGCAATAAATATTATAACCTGGATTTTCTAGAGCGCATCAGGCGCCGCAAGGCCATTGACTACATCGGGATTAATTATTATTCCCGCAGCCTGGTGGATATTTCTGGGTTTAGTTACGATGAACTTTTTTTGGGAGGCTGCAAGCATAACCACAGCACACTGCCCAAGAATACCTTGGGCTGGGATATTTATCCGCAGGGGCTCTACGATATACTCATGATGTATAAGAAGTACAATCTGCCGCAGCTGATCCTGGAAAACGGCATTTGCACAAGTGACGATAACCAGCGTTGGGATTTTATCCGCGAGCACCTTGTAAGCTTAAGTCAGGCTATGCGCGATGGGGCCGATGTGCTGGGATATATCTACTGGTCGCTGATCGACAATTTTGAGTGGGACAAGGGGTTTGCCCCGCGCTTCGGCCTGATTGAAGTGGATTACAATACCTATAAGCGCACGGTCAGAGAAAGTGCTCGTAAATTAGCGCAGGTTTGTTTAACAGGGATACTGAATTAGATGGAGCTATTAAATAAAGAGCTGATATTAAGAGAGGTCCCTTTATTTTCCAGTTTAAGCGCTGGCGAGATCGAGCTGATCAGGGGCCGCTCGGAGCTGGTGGAATACAAGAAGGGTGCGCTCATCTATGATGAAGGCTCATCCCCAAGCGCTTTTTACTGTGTGGTCATTGGCCGTGTGGAGATATTCACTCAAATAGGAAGCGAGAAGACCACCCTTGAGTATCTGCACCGGGGAAGATATTTCGGGATCATCTCCCTTCTTACTAATGAGCCGCATTCAGTCACCGCCCTTGCTATCAATGATTGCCTGCTCTTGGTAATCAGAAAAGAAGATTTTGACTTTATTCTCGAAAGGATCCCGCGTATTGCCATTGACCTAAGCCAGACTTTATCCCGCCGTCTCAAGCGCAAGGACATCCACCAGAAATCCATTTTTGAAAGCACTGTAATCTCGGTATTCAGTTCTTACTCCCGGGCAGGAAAGACTATTTATGCTTTAAATCTTGCTTTAAGCCTTAAGAAGGAGACGCGTAAATCCGTCATTATCCTGGATATGTTGCCCGCGGATCAGGCGCACAGCCTTCCCCGCCGGCTGGGGGTTGTACAGGCAAAAACCTTTGATCTGTCTAAAGCCGAGAGCTTTCGTTCCGAGTCAGTCAGGGAACTTGCCTCTCGGACCGCTTTCGGGATAGACCTCATCTGTCTCCATTATGCAAATAGTGATGAGTCCTGCGTCCAGAAGCTCGTTGGTATAATCAGCCTGCTGGTCAACGATTATCATTACCTGATCCTGGATCTGCCTTCGATCATGGACCGCTGTATTTTCAGTATCCTTAATCAGTCTGATATGATCCACACCCTGACTAGCCCCGATGAGGTGGACCTGAAACGCACCCGCCATCTTAAAGAGCGGCTGATCGAGGAGTTCAGTTTCCGGGAAGACAAGATCAAAGTGATCATCAACGAGTACAAGTTTTCCAAGATTTCTCATGAGAGGCAGGAGAATATCCTGGGCAGGCATGTTTTTGCCACGCTGCCCAGGATCGATTTCGAGGCCAGCGACTGCTTGGTTATAGATAAGCCGGAATGTGTTTATGCCAAGGCAGTGCGCAGGATCGCCCGCCAGCTAGGAGAATGTCAGGTGGGCCTGGTGCTTGGTGTTGGCGTGGGTTATGGATTCTGCCATATCGGCGTATTAAAGGTGATCGAAGAGGAAAAGATTCCAATTGACGTCATCGCGGGGGCAAGCATCGGCTCAGTCATCGCCAGCCTCTGGGCAGCCGGTTATTCCAGCAGCCAGATACTGGAGATTGCAAAAGAATTCAAGGGGCCGCAGCATATCTGGGGCCTGATCGATTTTACCTTTCCGGCGCTGGGCTTGCTTAAGGGAAATAAATTACATAAATTCCTGAAAAAGTACCTGGGTAATAAAACTTTTTATGACATGAAGCTTCCCTTGAAAGTCATTGCTAGCGACGTGCGGATGAAGGAGCCGCGGGTGATCGACCGGGGCCTGATCGTCGACGCTATTATGGCTTCTACCGCTATGCCCGGTATATTCGCGCCTTTTAAGTTTAAAGACGAGATGCTCTTTGATGGAGGGATAATCAACCCTTTGCCGACAGAGCCGCTGATAAAAATGGGGATAAAAAAGATCATCGCGGTGAACGTCACCCCGACTAGGGAAGATATCCTGCGCCAGTACACCCTGCTTAAGGAGCAGATTACGGTGGAGTTGCCTAAAGACATTAAAAAGCGCAATTGGTTCGGGGTAAAGCAGCATGTCAAAAAAGGCTTTAAGACCAACATACTGGATATAGTATTCTCAAGTGTAGAAATACTGCAGTCAGAGGTGGCTCAGAAGGAGGCGCGGCTAGCAGATGTTGTTTTACATCCGGACACTTCTGGGTTATACTGGTTAGAGTTGCACAGGGCCGCGGAGTTCGCCAAGAGAGGCGAGGATGAGGCGCGTCGCAACCTGGACAAGATCCGAGAGTTGATAAATGAGTAATAGCTTCAGGTGTCAGTGGACCGGAAAACTCAAGTGGGTATCAGGCAACGAGTAGAATTGAAGTTGGTGTCAAATGACCGTAGAATCGAAGTAGGTGTCAATAGTATTTTGGTTGATGGGGAGGAGAGGATGAGAGTGTTTAAGTATTTAATATTTCTTTTCTTTATGATTACGGTTGCAGGCTGCGCTACGGTGACAGAGGGAGTGAAATGCGTTGCCGGAGTCTCCACAAAAGCGCTGGAAGACGGCAGGAAGACAGCTATTAAGAAGACGTTTAATTTTGATTATGTTACCTGTGATACTAAGGTAAGAGAGATATTGAAGAAAACAGGCGCGTATATTTATGCCGATAAGAAGGCCGAGAAGCTGATCGCTATTTATATGAGCGAATCCGAGACTACACCGGTAGGGATATTTTTCATTGAGGTGGATCCACTTAATACGCAGGTAGAGTTATCAAGCCCATCGACTGACGCTAAGGAAATAGAATCAAAGAAAATATTTAATTTTCTAGAGGGAAAGACTGATAATAAAGAAGACGAGAAAGGGCAGGAAGATGACAAAGGCCTCTTTGGGGGTAAATAAGTTAATCAAGGAGTGCCACAGTATTGCCCGGGGAAAGGGCTGGTGGAAGGATGAGCGTAATGACGGCGAGCTCATTGCTCTCATGCATTCGGAGTTATCTGAGGCTTTGGAAGCGATGCGCAACCATGGCACCAAGGACAATGTCGCCGAGGAGCTGGCGGATGTGTGTATTCGTATCTTTGATTTCTGCGGGGCGCGCAATATAGATCTAGAAGAAACCCTACGTAAGAAGATAGCCTATAACAAGACACGGCCGTACAGGCACGGGAAGAAGTTTTAATTTGTCCCACCTCGTAAGATGTGACGAAAATTTTCTTCGTCCCCCTTCGGGGACTTCGTAATTTTGTCACACTCGGTGGGATTAATTCGCGCATATAACTTATGTCGCTGCGAGCGAAAGCGAGCGCTCCATAAGTTATGCGCTCATTAAGGAGGGTTGATATGCCATACGACACAAGCAAGGACCAGGAATTGTTCTCCAAGGAATGGGAGAGCGAAGAGGGTAAGATAGTAGTAAGCGTGCATTCCTACAGCGGCGGCGCCAATAAACTGCAGATCTCCCGCGAGATTAAGGACCGCGAGGGTAATTTCATCTTTGCCCGCTTGGGCAGATTAGCTAAGGCTGAGATTGAAGGGATCCTGCCCATTATCCAGGAAGCTTTAAAAGTCATGTAATCATGCAGGACCTGGAACACCTTAAGGAACATTTAAGAGGAAAAGTAGTTATTTGTGGTATTGGCAGCACCCTGCGTTCAGATGACGGGATCGGCTCTCTCTTGGCCAGCCGTATTCACGGTAAAGTTCCCTATATAGTCTATGATGCAGGTTCCAGCCCGGAAAATTACCTCGGTAAGATCATCAAGGATAAGCCTGACACCGTAATCCTGGTGGATGCGGTGGATTTTGGAGGTTTACCCGGAGAGTTCCGCGTGGTCGAGCCCGAGGATATCCAGACAGTCAATTTCTTCTCTACCCACAACGCTTCAATCTCCCTGGCTATAAATTACTTGAAAGCGGGTTTGCAGGCGGATATAATTGTCTTGATCATCCAGCCCAAATGTATTGCTTTCGGCGATACTATGACTAAGGAAGTAATGGGTACTCTTAATCTCCTGGAGAGTTGGTTTTATGACACAGCCCAAAAAAAGGGATAACTGGGGTTCGCGATTAGGGGTCATTATGGCCGTGGCAGGCTCTGCTGTTGGCCTGGGAAATTTCCTGCGCTTTCCGGCCAAAGCCGCGTCCAACGGCGGCGGAGCTTTCATGATTCCTTATTTTGTCGCGTTGCTGTTATTGGGCATACCTTTAATGTGGATAGAGTGGACCCTGGGCCGTTACGGCGGAGGTTTTGAGCACGGCACAGCCCCCGGGATATTTCACACCATCTGGCAGAAGAATCGTTTCATCAAATATTTCGGGGTAATCGGGATATTCGGGCCGCTGGTTATATTTATATATTATACCTATATAGAGGCCTGGACACTGGCTTACAGCTTTTTTGCTTTGACCGGAAAATACGCCGGTATCGCCGATCAGGCGGGGATGAAGGTATTTCTATCCGGATTTCAGGGCCTTGAGAACAATCAGTATTTCAACGGCCTGGGCGTGGCTTATATATTTTTTCTGATCACTTTTGCTTTGAATATCGGGGTCATTTATTACGGGATCAAGGGCGGGATTGAAAAGTTATGCAAATGGGCGATGCCGCTTTTATTTATTTTCGGCGTAATACTTATGATCCGTGTTCTAACTCTCGGAGTTCCGGATGCGGCAAAGCCTGACTGGAATATTCATAACGGCCTGGGATTTTTGTGGAACCCGGATTTCTCTGCGTTAAAATCACCTAAGGTCTGGATGGAAGCCGCAGGACAGGTGTTTTTCACTTTAAGCGTGGGTATCGGAGTGATCCTTACTTACGCAAGCTATCTTTCTAAAGGCGATGATGTGGTGCTTTCCGGCTTGACTGCATCTTCAACCAATGAGCTGGCAGAGGTTATACTTGGAGGGAGCATTGTTATTCCGGCGGCATTTGTATTTTTCGGGCCGGTAGATATCAAGAGTATTGCTGATTCCGGAGTATTTAACTTGGGATTTGTGACTATGCCTTTGATATTAAACAAGCTGCCGTTGGCAGCGCTTTTAGGTTTTGCCTGGTTTTTTCTGCTTTTCCTGGCAGGTATAACTTCTTCCGTGTCTTTGGCTCAACCGGCAGTGGCGTTTTTGGAGGATGAATTTGATATCAACCGTAAAAAAGCAGTGTCCATTTTCGCAGTGGTGACATTTGTTCTTTGTCAGCCGGCGATATTTTTCTTAGGTCGAGGTGTTGTGAATGAGCTAGATTTTTGGGGAGGGACATTCTTTCTGGTGTTGTTTGCCACAATCGAGACTGTCCTTTTTGCCTGGGTCTTTGGTATGGAAAAAGCTTGGGATGAGATCCATAGGGGCGCAGATATGGCGGTGCCCAAGGTATATAAATTTATAATTAAATATATTACGCCGCTATTCCTATTTTTTATTTTAGGAATGTGGTGTTTTTATGTGTCTGAAGGCGCAAAGGAATCGCAGCTTATGTCTGTGGTGACCATGTCCGGGGTTTCTGAAGCAGACCGGCCGTTTGTCCTTGGCACGCGTATCGGGTTGATATTGATATTTCTGGTTTTGGCGGTTTTGGTGAAGATCGTCTGGAGAAAGAGGAGGTTAAACATGGAGAAGATGCGATGACGTCAGCCGGCTGGGTATTCTTAGTCCTCTCCTGGAGCTTTATTATAGTCTTGAGTGTATTTTGTTTCTATAAGGTCTTTTCCAAAAAAGAGCTGAAATAGGGAAATTTTCCGCTTTCTTTTCCCGGAAATTAGTGTAGAATAGATTCTTACAAAATAAATAAATCTTGCCGAGGTAGCTCTCCGCCACAAAGCATGGCGGATTCGCTCCTCAAGAGTTTTGCCGAGGTAGCTCAGTGGTAGAGCGCGGCCCTGAAAAGGCCGGCGTGGGAAGTTCGATTCTTCTCCTCGGCATAAATGAGGCCATGACTTACGGAAGCGCTGAAAGCGCGACGTAAGTCATATGGCCGAATTTATCCCTGTGGCAACGAGTAAATTTCGAAGAAATTTACGAAGTGTTATGCCACAGGGATCTTATTAATAACAATAAAACCCCGCCTCAAATAGTTAATGAGACGGGGTTTTTATATTTGTATTAAAGTTTATGCTTTGCTGACGTTAGTCGCCTGGTCGCCCTTAGGCCCCTGAGTTACCTCATATTCCACCTCATCGCCTTCGGCTAATGATTTGTAGCCGTCGCCGGAAATAGCGCTGTAGTGCACGAACACGTCTTTACCATCATCACCGGTGATAAAACCATAACCTTTTTGATTCGAGAACCACTTTACCTTGCCTTTTGCCATTTGCTGCTCCTCCTCAACTGACCCGCTGAACCTATGAAGCGGTCACTACTTGTTACTTTTTACACCCCGCCTTATAGGAATGGCGGGTGCTTTGTCCACCATGGACACGCCCGCTCATCCTTTAAGCGGGGCGTTACCTTCTGCAAAGTGCCCCCAACTTAATAGGTAAAGTTGGGGTGTCGTCCAGAAAGGACGCACCCAGCATTCCTATTAGCTGGGGTGCTGCTTTCTGCGACAAAAAAACCATAAAGCATTTTGTGGTTTTTTCTTAAGCTTTATGGCCTGCAAACTTCAATATCTCTATCTCCTTGAAATACTTACAACAATATTATCCTAGCATAAATTCCTCGTTTGTCAACGGATTTGTGGCTTGCAAGAGCAATTGACTATGAGTAAAAAGTTGCTATAATAAGAATTCAATATGCCGATGTAGCTCAGCTGGTAGAGCAGGACTTTCGTAAAGTCAAGGTCGGAGGTTCGATCCCTCTCATCGGCTTATAAATTTGCCTTTATGTCCAAATTCACCAAGGTTCTGCGTAACCGTGATTTTTTCCTCTTGTGGGCAGGACAAATCATCTCGCAGCTGGGAGACAGGCTCGACCAGATGGCGCTGATCGCCCTGGTCTATTCGCGCTGCGAAGGCTCTACTATCGGCATCGCCAAGATCCTGTCATTTACCATTATTCCCGTATTTCTGATCGGCCCGGTTGCCGGCGTGTACATCGACCGCTGGGATAAGCGCCGCACCATGTACATCTGTGATTTCCTGCGCGCCGCCCTGGTTTTATGCATACCGCTTTTCCTCATCAATAAGAACTTTGCCTGGATTTACCTGATCATTTTCATAATATTTTCCATAGGCCGTTTCTTTGTCCCGGCCAAATTGGCTATTCTGCCGGAGCTGGTGGAAAAAGATGACCTTTTGATCGCCAATTCCCTGATCAATACTACCGGCATGATCGCCGCCGTATTAGGGTTTGGCATTAGCGGCATTATTGTCGAGCGGTTGAAAGCCGCGGGAGGCTTTTATCTTGATTCTTTGAGTTTTCTAATATCCGGGGTTTTGATTTTCCTGATCGCCAAGAAGTTTTCTGCCGCCATGAGCCTGCGTAAGGTAAGCAAGGAGATCGCGGAAGTGATCCGTAAATCGGTTGTTCAGGAGATAAAGGAAGGGATGCTATATTTTGTAAACCATAAGGATATCCGGCTTACCGCGGGGATCATGTTCTTTCTATGGTCAGCGCTGGGAGCGGTCTATGTGGTCATCATCGCCTTTGTGCAAAAGACCCTGCATTCGGCGACTAAGGACCTCGGGCTTTTGATCATGTTCTTAGGGATAGGGTTGTTTATCGGTTCCTTGATTTACGGACGCTTTGGACAGCGCATCTCGCAATATAAAGTGATCTTTGCTTCGCTCGTCTTAAGCGGAGTCATGCTGATCATCTTTGCTGTAGCTCTGCATAGCTATCCATATTTTATAAGCGCCGCCGCGCTGTCTTTGTCTCTTGGAATATTTATTTCTCCGATAATGATCGCCTCTAATACTATTATTCATAAAGTCAGCGATAACGCGATGATGGGTAAAGTCTTTAGTTCGCTTGAGATAGTGATGCATCTGGCATTTTTGATTTTTATGTTTGTAAGCAGTTTTCTTGCCGAACGGTGGGGTAATTTTACTATTCTGGTGATTGTTGGTTGCCTTTTTAGTTTGTTAGGAATGATGAACCTGATTTTTAGGCGCAGACTACCATGGTTAGATTAAACGAGCAAAAGCATCCTACTGAAAATAAGCCTTTAGAGAGGCTTCCCGCCCCCGCTAAAGTCTATATCCCTCTGGCCCAGCATTTAGGAAAGATTTGTATTCCTTTGGTAAATATTGGTGATCAGGTATCCCTGGGCCAGAAAATAGCCTCGGTTGAGGCGCATGTTTTCGCTCCCATCCATGCCTCGGTATCCGGAAAAGTCATTGCGATACAGGAGTGGCCGCACCCAGTCTTGGGAAGATGTAAGGCGATTGTGATTGAAAATGATGGACTGGATAGATTATCAGAAAATCAGGTTATCAGGTCATCAGATGAAGTGATTAGTCTGACCGCAGAGCAGATACGTAATATCGTCTTCGAGGCTGGAGTCGTGGGCATGGGAGGGGCGAGTTTTCCTTCTCACATAAAGCTTAATCCGCAAAAGCCGGTGGATACCCTGATCATCAATGGCGCTGAGTGCGAGCCGTATTTAACCTGTGATTACCGGATGATGATCGAGAAGACTCAAGGCATTATAAGAGGGGCAGCGTTGGCGGCAAAGTGTATAGGGGCAAAGGATGTTATTATCGCGATTGAAGATAATAAGCCGCAGGCGTTAGAAAGCTTCAAGGGTCAAGGGGCAAGGGTCAAGGTCTTGAAATCAGCTTATCCGCAAGGCGGGGAAAAGCAGTTGATCAAGAATATCTTGGGAAAAGAAGTTCCTTCAGGCAAGCTTCCTTTTGATGTGGGTGTAGTGGTGCACAATGTGGGAACAATACACGCGATATTTGAAGCGGTGTATTTAAATAAGCCATTATATGAGCGGGCGGTGACTGTGGCCGGTAGTTGTATTTCAAACCCCAAGAATTTACTGGTGCGGATCGGTACGCCCATAAGAGAGCTGATTGATTTTTGCGCTCCGCTCAAAGAAGCCCCCTCCAAGGTCATTATCGGCGGCCCGATGATGGGGATCGCGCAATTCAGCGAAATGGTCCCGGTGATCAAATCTAGTACCGGGGTCCTTTTGTTAAACAGCAGCCAAACGCGGGAAATTGAGGAAGAATCCTGTATCCGCTGCGGCGCATGTGTCAGGGAGTGCCCTGTCGGGCTTATGCCGACGCTTATAAATCTATCTTCACAGAAAGAAATGTGGCCGCAGGCAAAGAAATATGGAGCTTTAGATTGTATTGAGTGCGGAATCTGCAGCTATGTCTGTCCGTCAAACATTCTGCTAGTCCAGTCTATTAAACGGGCTAAGTTGGAGGCCTTAAGATGAAAGAAATGATCAAATACGGATTTACCTTGGCGTTAATCTGTGTTATCGCGGCCGGGCTTCTGGCAGGAGTCAATGCATTAACCAAATCAAAGATCATCAGCCAGGCTCATGCCGAGGAAGTGGCGAGCCTGAGAGAGGTGTTACCTGAGGCTGTGAGTTTTGAGCCTGTGAAATCAGAAGATGCCGTTTTGTATTATAAAGCCCTGGATGGGGAAGGTAAGTTGATAGGCGCAGCTTTTAAGGCTTCCGGCAAGGGTTATTCAAGCACTATTGAGACCATGGTCGGTATGCTTAAAGATGGCACTATTACCGCGATCAAGGTGATTTCTCAGAATGAGACTCCCGGATTGGGTTCGCGGGTCGCGGAGCCGGAATTTACCGGGCAATTTAAGAATATATTAGATATGTCCGGGGCAAGCGCGATCACCGGCGCAACTATATCTTCAAGAGCGGTCATACATTCAGTGGAGAAGAAAGCCAAAGAGATAATGGCGAAGATTAAGAATGAATAAGCTTACCGTATCCAGTTCTCCGCACCTGCATAACAAGGAATCCGCCAGCAAGATCATGTGGGTAGTGGTGGCCAGCCTTATCCCTGCGGGAGCTGCCGGAGTATTTATTTTCGGGCTATCCTCGCTTTGGGTGATCATCGCGGCAATTATTTCCGCGCTGGCGACTGAAGCTTTGATACAGGTGTTGACTAAGCGCAAAGTTTCGCTTATTGACGGAAGCGCTTTTATCACCGGGATTTTGCTGGCCTATAATCTACCTCCGGATGTACCGCTTTGGCTGCCGGTTGTCGGTTCATGTTTTGCCATTGCAATCGGAAAACAGGTTTTCGGAGGTTTGGGTCAGAATATTTTTAATCCCGCTCTGGTAGGTAGGGTGTTTCTTATGGCTTCCTGGCCTAAGTATATGACTACCTTTATCCAGCCGCTGTGCGCAGGGGCTGGATATGATGCCGTGACCTGTGCAACACCGTTAGCTTTATTAAAAGAAGGTAAGTTGGCGGAACAGGTATCATATATAAACTTATTTTTAGGCAACCGGCCGGGGTGTATCGGAGAAATTTGTATTGCGGCTCTGTTAGCCGGGGCGATATTTCTTTTCATAAAAGGTTATATCTCATGGCATATTCCGATTACCTATATTCTGACTACCGGGGTATTCACTTGGATTTTTGGCGGGAAAGGACTGTTTGCCGGAGATTGGCTGATTCATATTCTATCCGGGGGCCTGGTCCTGGGAGCGTTTTTTATGGCGACGGATTATGTCACTTCGCCTTTGACTCGTAAAGGCCAGATAATCTTTGGCATCGGGTGCGGCCTGCTCACCGCGGTGATCCGTCTGTGGGGCGGTTATCCTGAGGGTGCGTCATACGCGATATTGATGATGAACGCGGCGACTCCGATCATAGACCGCTATACGAAGAGCAGGATTTACGGAACTAAATGAAGAAACTGATCAACGAATTCCTTAAAGGTATTGTCCGCGAAAACCCGACTTTTGTCCTGGCCCTCGGGCTTTGTCCTACGTTGGCAGTCTCTGTTACGCTTACTAATGGGGTCGGGATGGGGATAGCCGCAACTTTTGTTTTACTGGGATCAAATATCATCATTGCTTTGATCAAGGGGTTCATTCCGGAAAGGATCAGGATACCCTGTTATATCGTAGTCATCGCCACATTCGTCACCATCACCGAAATGGTCATGAAGGCCTATAGCCCGGCCCTGGACCGGGCGCTGGGGATCTATGTGCCTTTGATCGTAGTGAATTGCATAGTCCTGGGCAGGGCAGAGGCGTACGCCTCCAAAAACAACGTGAGAAATTCTTTTTTTGACGGCTTAGGTATGGGCGTGGGTTTTACTCTTGCTTTAATATTGATTTCTGCTATTAGAGAGTTTTTGGGCGCTGGGACATTGTTTGGCCATGCTACGATCAAGGGCTTTGAGCCTGCTCTTGTCCTGGGTATGCCTCCGGGGGCGCTGCTGGTGATCGGATTATTGCTTGGGTTATTTAATATGTTAAAGAATAGGAAAGCATGAGTATAGCGCAATTTCTGACTATTTTTATCTCGGCGGTGTTCATCAGCAATGTCATCTTGTCCCGGTTCCTCGGCTTGTGTTCCTTTGTGGCTATTTCTAAAGAGACAAAGCCGGCATTGGCCATGAGCCTGGCAGTGATGTTCGTCACCACCATGTCTTCGATCATCACCTGGATAATTTACCGCTTTCTGCTTATTCCTTTTGACCTTACTTATTTACGCACTATATCGTTTATTCTTGTGATCGCCACCTTTGTGCAGTTAGTGGAGATGGTGATCAGAAAGATCAGCCCGCCCATGTATAGATTCTTTGGGATATATCTACCTTTGATCACCGTTAACTGCGCGGTGCTGGGAGTGGCGGTTTTGAATGTGGATATGTTTTTTGTGAATGGCAAGGCAGTGACGGGAAGTTTTTGGTTCTCGTTTTTTCAGGGTATTTGCGTTGGACTGGGTTATACTCTGGCTATGCTTTTGATGTCCGGGATAAGAGAGCGCCTGGACTTTTGCAATGTGCCCAAGGCGCTCAAAGATTTCCCCCTGGCTTTTATCATTGCTTCGATCATGAGCCTGGCGTTTATGGGATTTAACGGATTTAGATTCTGATGAATTTATTAATACCGATTCTAACTTTGGGTTGTTTGGGTTTGATATTCGGCATAGGTTTAGGCTTTGCCTCAAAGCGCCTTGCTGTGCAAGTTGACCCGCGGCTTGAGAAGATCCATGGCCTGCTTCCGGGATCAAACTGCGGCGCCTGCGGAGGCGCGGGGTGTTTTGGTTTCGCGGAAATGTTATTAAGCGGCAAAAAAGGCGTGGAGGCCTGTCGTATCTCCGAGGAAGCGGTAAAAGAAAAGATCGCGCATTTATTGGGCAAGGACCTTGAGAGGCAGGTGCGCAAAGTCGCAGTCTCACACTGTTATGGCGGAACAAGGGTAAAGAGCAGATTTATCTATCGGGGGACCGAAAGCTGCGTATCTGCAAATCTGCTTTTGGGAGGAGTTAAAGACTGCGTCTTTGGTTGCCTGGGCTATGGAGACTGCGCAAGGATCTGTCCTTTTGGCGCAATCGTAATGTCTGAAGAAAAACTTCCTATTGTGGATAAGGATAAATGTAAGGCCTGCAATAAATGTGTCTTGATATGCCCCAAGAGATTGTTTATTTTAACTAAATCTACCCATCCGGTTTATGTGGCTTGCAGCTCGCAAGATCCGGGTAGGGATACAAAGTCGGTTTGTCCGGTGGGCTGCATTGCCTGTGGTTTATGCGTCAAGGTTTGCCCGGTGGACGCCATCCGTGTGGTTGACAACCTGGCGGTAATAGACTATCATAAATGTATTGTCTGCGGAAAGTGCGTGGAAGCCTGTCCAATGCATACCATAAGGATAAGAAAATGAGGATAGCTGTATTTGCTTCAGGCCGGGGTAGTAATTTTGCTGCAATCATCGCTGCGGCGAAAAGGGGAATCTTTAGGGCGAATTTATCATTGCTTGTTTGTGACCAGCCTAAAGCAGGGGTGATCGCTAAGGCTAAACGCGCAGGAGTGAAGGTTGTTTTGGTCAGAAGAGAAGATTTTTCCGGAAAAAAAGATTTTGAGGCGCAAATTGTAAAGAATATTCAGGAATACAAAATAGATCTGATAGTCATGGCCGGATTCATGCGCATGTTAAGTCATGAGTTTGTACGCCGCTACAGGTTTAAGATCATCAATATCCACCCTTCATTGCTTCCTTCTTTTAAAGGCGTCCACGCCATCAAAGATGCCTTTGATTACGGAGTCAAGGTCACCGGGGTCACGGTGCATTTTGTGGATGAAGAGATGGATCACGGACCAATTATCCTGCAGCAGGCGGTCTCGATAAGTAAGTCTGATACCCCAGCTTCTTTAGAAGCGCGAATTCACAAAATAGAGCATAAGCTTTATCCTTTAGGCATTAAATTATTTGTCGAAGGGAAACTGAAGATCAGGGGTAGGAAAGTTTCTATTCAATAGGTTTTGCCCAGATCGCCGCGCGGTTTAAAATGATCCGCTTATTGGAGATCAGGTTGTTTAGCTCCGCCTCGGAAAAATCCTTAAAGTCGTAAGTCTTCACGGTCACCGCGATTATTTTCTCTACTTCTTTATCCACATCCGCGTTTTGCTTTACTTCCGGTTTCTGGAATTTCATCCTAATGCGGTTTAGTATTTGGGAAGCGATAAAATCCGGCATGGTGATAGCCAGGTAATTTATGGTGGTCCCGGTTTTGTCTCCGATAACTTCGGGCGCAACTTGCGTATCCTGAACCGTGCGGTGCTGGAACTCGGTGTAGGAGAGCAGGCCGTAGGCTACTTTTTTGATATCGAGAAAGTAATATATCTCTCTGACCACGAAACCGTTCTTGATATCAGCCATGACTACCGAGAAGAATTCTATGCCTTCTTTTTTCTGCGGCTTCATGCTAAAGATGATGCGGTTGATCACCTGCCAGATATAGATACGTTTTTGTATTGCGTCTTTACTGTAAACGACACTTTGGGTTTTTTCCGTTTCAGGCACTACCCGGATCAGGTAGTCGAGCTTAAGCCTTTGATCTACAAACCCGCCTTTATCTTCCTCTACCACAAAGCGCTCGATATATTTCTCCGGATTTTTCTTTTTATCCGGCTCAGAGACCATATCTTCGACCGGGATGTAGATCCAGACAGTCGAGCCGGTCATTTTGGCAGTGACATCCATTTTGTATTCGTTCTTACAGATGTCGAAGATGGCCGTGGGGATATCTTCTTTAAGGTAGGTGTAGTCTTTATTGTATTCGCAGCCGGAGGTGTTTAA
>CAYHBB010000011.1:0-24940 GCA_964354795.1 uncultured Planctomycetales bacterium
ATATACCGTAATTCCACCTACTCGCAGGCAACAAAGTTCCGCAAGACCATGGTCTTAATGAGGGCCACGAAAGCAGGCACCAATGAAAGGCTCTTTAGCGATGAGCAGGTCAGGAGGCTTGGTGCCTTTGGCGCGATGGGCACAGGAAGCAGGCAGGCAGGCCGGGAGAAATACCTTTCTGCTTTAGGCCGCTGGGTGAGCGGGATTTTTTCGCTTCAGGCAAGGGTCGATAATCTAATCCGCGATTACGCGAACGCAGACACAGCCGCGAATAGAAGAAGAATAATCAACAGATTAAGTGCTGCCTATAAAAACAACCCCGAAGCGGTCCTTTCCGAATTTGAGAAAGCCCTGGACAGGAACCTTCATTCCCAGGCTGATGTCGGGGATGCCCTTTTTGCGCTTTCCGCTTTTGTGAAGACAGACAAATCCGGGGAAGTCGTGACTGACCTAGCCCCTTTACTCTTTGACATGCTCTTTAACCCCCCGGAGAATATCTCTGTAGCAATTGACCTGTTAAGCAAGCTTAATCAACAGGCCCTCAAATCAGTGGTAGTGTCGCGCGGTAAAGTGGAAACGCAGATGGTCAGATATGTCAAGGATTTGTTCAGCGCCCAACCTAATAGAGAGGCCCGTCTTTATGCTTTAAGACGGATAGCCAGCCTTGATGCGGGACTTATGGTAGAGGCCTTGCGTCAGCAATTTAGGAGGAATCCTGTCAGCGCTTTAAGCGATGCGGCAAAGCAAGACCTGGTGCAGGTTTTGCTGTATATTTATGAGGCAGACCCAAAATTGCTTGTGCGGCTGGCCGATGAGATAATCGTTCTTTCGCGAGAGAACATCCCGACGATATCCCGTGATACTTATTACCTGCGCGATTTTGATATTTTAACCCCCCTTAATCAGGGCATGGCCTGGGCAGATCCCGGCTATAGCAAAAAAATCTTTGAAGGCGCGCCTTCCACGGTGGCAATACTTACTTACTTAAAGGCGCAATTACCTTCTCTTGCCCCGTCTGGTTCTGAGCTGTCCGCGGCTATGGTGAGCATTTCCCGCACCTTAAACCCGGTATGGAGAATGTATATCACCAGCGCGCGCGAACTTATTATAAAAAGCGAAGCAGAATCCGATCCCCAGAAGAAACTCGCTCTTGAGACAGAGGCCTTGGACATGTTGAAGATGGCGCGGCTCAATCGCGAGTCTGCAGACGGAGGGTTCAGCCAATATCTTGATTCTTTGGAGGCCCAGCAGATAAGCGACAGCGCGGTGACGCGCATGAGGAACCGGGGGCTTAATGATGCCGAAATCCAGATGCTTTCCCGGGATATCCGTTATGCGATCGAGCAGATCAGGTATCTGGAGGAAGAGCGCATTGGGCCCAACGAGAGGGTCCCTTTTGCGACCTGGCCGGGAAGACTGAAGGCATTACATACAAATACCATGGGGCTCTTGCGCCAACTGCAGCAGCAAAAGAAGGCGCGGGGAGACGATTCTGCGCTAACCATCGTTGATTTCGGATTTGGAAAAGACGGCGCGCCAACGACTTTTGAGCTTGCCGAGATGCTTCTGGCGCACGGCTTCACCAATTTTAAGATCATCGGCGTAGATAAAGAAGATAATGTCAAGCAAGCCAATGAACGCCGGATGACAGAAAGCCCGCAAGTGCGCGAAACCACCAGTTTTATTCAGGGAAATTTCCGTTTGGGCAATTTTGGGATTACCAATGTCGATATGGTGATTGCCTCCAATGTTTTTGTGCGCAGCCTCTATACCGAGGCAAAGCAAAAAGAGGCCATGGGCCTGATGCAGGAGGCGCTTAACGATAACGGCCTCTTGGTGGTTTCCCTGGGCCCATTTGAAGAGACCTCCGGGGCGGAAGCGCGGGTTTTTGACAAGTTCGGCAACGAACAGGAAGGCAAGAGAATTACGCTATCAGCTTCCGAAGCGCGCTCGCAGGCAGTAATGCAAGAGGATGAACGCGCTGTTGAAGCCAGGAGCCTGATTGACCCTGTCTGGCGGGAAGCGTACAAGAAGGAAATCGAAGAAGAATTAAACGCTGCGATTGACGGAATTGGAGAAGAAGGCCCGTTAAAGGACGCTGCCAGGCTTGCGGTTAAGGTGGCAAGAGCGGTTGACAGCGGTGCGGCTAAGTGGGTGGGGCGCGGCTACCTGTTGCAGAAGCTGGTAAGGTGGCATGATTTTACCCATTTCGGCCAGAACACGCTTGTGGCTATTAGGGAGTTATCCAGCCAGGGAGCATCACCGACAGTGATATTGTTGACCGTGATCGCCGGCCTGTATCATGATGTAGGTTATTATAAGCTGGGCTCAAACAGCCTGGGCTCAAATAAAGTAAAACACGAAAGAAGAAGCGATGAGTTTATTATGATATTTGCTTCAGAGCTGGGTATTCCTGCCAGGTATGTCGAGCTTGTCCGCCTGATTATTTCCGGGACGCAGTTTTCCGTGCAGCCGGAGTTCTGGGACGCGCTTGAAAAAGCGGCGAGAGAAGGAAATATCGAGGAAGTCCAGAGACTTGCTAGCGAAACCGGGGATGTCGGTATTAAGCTAGATATCCGCGACCAGGGCGATTTAAAGACGCTTCTTAGTTGTATCGAGGGCGCGCGCGTGTTAGCAAGCGTAGATGTCCGCGATACGCGTAAAAACTCAACGGAGTTTGTATTCGATTTTCAGCTGGAGATTGAGCGTGTTAGCCAGGATCTTAAGGATTTTCTGGCGGCAGAAGGCGTCAACCCTACCCAGCTGCAGACACTTATTAATATGCACGCCAAAGGAAAAACGCCGCAGGAAGGTCTTCAACTTGTTCGGGAAACAGCTTCTGCTATGGGCCTGCTCAATCCTCAGATAGTCGCGGAGGCCATTAATGAAGTGGGAAAACTTTTCGTAGGACTGACCGGAACAGAACAAATTATGCTTACTGACAGTTTCAATAAAACGTATGCTGATTCCCGCGTGGAGAAGTTTGGCGTTTGGGGCCGGATCGATCCCGGCACGCGGAGTAATTTTGAAGTGAACCGGGTGGTTGTCGAGCGCATTGCCAGAGAAAAAATACAGCAGGTGACGGCCACGGATATCGCGCGCATGCGCGATGAGGCTGCTAGTCAGTCTGTCGTCCCAGCAGCCGACGAAGCGCAGCGCCGCGCCAAGGCGCAAGAGATCCTGGGCAGGGCGGTTACCGAAGAGGATTGGGCGATAATCCAGGAGGCGCACAATGTCGGAGCCGGACATTCGCTGGGAGAGCTCAGGTCAGACGGAAGCGGCAGGTATGAAAAGAACCGCGATCCCGCAAAGGCCTACACCGAAGAAGAAATCCAGAAAAAAGGGCTCATCTTAAGAAAGATTCCCAGCATCACCGCTGAGAAGGTCAGGGACTTCATTGAGTTTGGGGTAGCAGGAGCTCAGGATAGCGCTGCGATGAGCGCTAGGCAAGAACATAGATTTGTCTCCGATGCCAAGAAGGTCTGGCAGTTATGGAGTAACGACAGAGGCTTAAACGTTATGCCCGGTAGGCAGATTGTCGCGGAAGGTAACCACGAAGAATTATTCGCGGCTGTCGATGATGTCTGGAAGCTGGTAAAGCCTAAAAATAAGCAAGGTCCGGTTACGGACGTCATCGGTTTATTGCTGGAAAATGTGAGACAGCACGCCGGAAATTACGGGGTCCTGTTTGTTAAGTTCGATGAAGCGAGCTCCAAGGTCTATGTTTCGGTAATGGACAGAGCTCAAGAGAGCATCTATGGCCAGTATAGAGATGGGCGGTTTGTGCAAAGAGAAGACAGTCCCGGCAAAGGGACAGCCTTGGGCAATATAATGCAAAAGCCGGAGGTCGAAAAATTAAGATTCTATACTCCCCAAGGAGTTATTTTTGCTGTAGGCGATAAAGATACTCAGGGCGAAGAAGGGTTTGAGGGCCTGGAGGGTAAAGGAACTTTGGCTTTTGCAGTGATAAATATCGCTGAAGAAAGGGTTGTGCGAACCGCAGCGCAGCCGTATGGCTCGGAATTCAGCGCTTATATAAGCGGGTTTTCGGAACGCCCATTAGGCACTTTTGAAAAGGCTCATCAGCAAAATAATGATAAGCTTCCCGAGGATTCACTTGCATACCTGATATTTGCTATTAATAATTATTTCGCCGACACATTAACGGACGATGCTTCTACGTATATTGCGCTGTTGCAAGATGTAGTGGACCGGGTGCGTATCAACGATAAACAGATGGAAAATTTAGAAAACGTATTAAGCGAGATACTTTCTCAGGCAAGAATATATCATCGGAAAACACAGGCGTATGGCTTGTCTCAGGCCGATACATCAGCTATGGAAGAGGCAATTAAGCGGTGTCTGCAGTATGAGCAACCGCTCCTTGATTTTTTCGATGCCGGCCTCAAAAAAATCCCGACGATTTCAGCTGATACCCAGGCACTTGTTGATACGCTTACCTATATGCGTAGCAGAGCTGTTGATTTCTTTAACGAGTTAAAAGAGCGGTATGCGTTAATACAAAATCCTCCTGGGCAGGTAGGGCAGGGCCCCGGCGGTATAGATTTTCGCTCCATGCCGATAACTATCAAACCGATGCCTGGGATGGCTCCGGGCCCCTCAGCCGCCGCTTCGCCGGCCATGAATACCGGCGTGGATAAGGAGTGGGGCCAGATAGAGAACATGCTTAACGGCGGGATCATTCCTTCTATAGAGCGTATTAAGGAATTTATGGCAGTTTCAACTTCTACGGAAGATTATTCGGCGCGCATTGAAAAAGCCTTAAACTGTGTCGCGCAAATACTGCGCATAGAAGAAGACAGATGCTGTGGCACAGATTCAGCCTTAAAGCAGGTGCTGGTATTGCTGGAATCAAACAAGCCGCAGAAGGAGTTGAAGTTGGCGTTAGCCGGCATTGTGGTTTCGGAGAAGGAGCCGCAGTTAGTGGCGCAATAAAAATTTGTTCAAGCGGAAAAGGGGCGTTCCCTCCTGAAAAGGGTTTATCAGCCAATAAGCCTCCTCTTCAGGCGCCCCTTTTTTGCTAACCATTTTTCCTTGACAATCAGGCTATTCAATGTTATATTTACACTAACAATTTAACCTTTAAGGCCAGCCCAGAGAGGCTGGCAAGGTGAGGAAATGAACTACGCTAAAGCAAAACATAACCGGTCCTTAGCAAAAAATCAGCTAAGGGCTTTTTTTTATGCCTGAAAAAGCCAAAGTATTAGATAAAGAGAATATGGGCCGGGCTATCACCCGCATCGCCCATGAGATTTTGGAGAAAAACAAGGGTACGGAGAGGCTTTGCCTTGTGGGTATCCGTAACCGCGGGGTGTATCTGGCCCAGCGGCTGGCGGATTGCATCAAGGCGATCGAAGGAAAGCCAGTGCTTACCGGCACCTTAGACATTACTCTCTATCGCGATGACCTGGCTTTAGCCTCTGGCAAGGCAGTGGTGCGTAAGACTGAGATAGATTTTGATATCAATGATACCAACCTGGTGCTGGTGGATGATGTGCTATATTCCGGCCGTACTATCCGCGCGGCACTTGATGCCTTGATTGATTTTGGCCGGCCAAAGTCCATACAGCTGGCAGTGCTGATTGATCGGGGGCACAGAGAGTTGCCGATACGCGCTGATTATGTGGGCAAAAATATCCCTACCGCCAAAAATGAGAGCGTAGAAGTAAGGCTTGAGGAAACAGATAAGGTCGATGAAGTAGTGATTGTTGAGAAAGAGGCCTGATGAGTTGGACTAAGAAAGATCTATTGGGACTTGAATATTTAAACAAGGAAGAGTTGGAGCTCATTCTTTCCACTGCTGAGAGTTTTAAAGAAATCTCTTCGCGCGAGATCAAGAAGGTCCCTGCTCTTCGCGGCAAAACCGTAGTCAATCTTTTCTATGAGCCATCTACCCGCACCCGCGTATCTTTTGAAGTAGCGGCAAAGCGCTTGTCCGCGGACGTGATCAATATCGCCACAGAAACCTCAAGCGTCAAAAAAGGCGAGACCCTGATCGATACCGGCACCAATATCCAGGCGCTCAAGGCGGATGTGATCGTCATTAGGCATAATTATTCCGGCGCTGCTAATATGCTGGCCCGTCATCTGGATATCAGCGTGGTCAATGCCGGAGACGGTTGGCATGAGCACCCCACGCAAGCGCTCCTGGATATCTTTACCTTAAAAGAAAAATTAGGCAAAATCGAAGGTTTGAATGTAAGTATTATCGGAGATATCGAGCATTCTCGGGTAGCGCGTTCCAATATCTGGGGCTTGACTAAATTAGGCGCAAAAGTTACGGTGTGTGCCCCCAAGATCCTGATTCCCGAAGGGATTGAACGTATGGGCGCGCGGGTGACCCATAATATTGATGAGGCTTTGCGTAATGCCGATGCCGTGAATGTCCTGCGTATGCAGTTTGAGCGCGATGAAAAGGCGAAGTTTCCGCAACAGCTGGAATATTTTAAGAATTACGGCATTACCTCGGAGCGTTTAGAGAAAGCTAAGAAAGATATCATAGTGATGCATCCCGGTCCCATAAATCGCGGAATCGAGATGTCTAGTGAAGTAGCTGATGGGAAAAACTCAGTGATCCTGGAGCAGGTGACTAACGGTATCGCAGTGAGGATGGCGGTGCTGTTTTTGGTAGCCCAGGCAGCCGACAGTAAAAAAGATGAAAATACTAATTAAGGGTGGCAGGGTAATCGATCCGGCGAATGATCTGGATGGGGCGCTAGATGTCCTGATCGATAACGGTAAGATAGCAAGAATTGCCAAGGGCATACGTAATGGCGTAGACCAGACCATCGATGCCGCAGGAAAGATTGTCGCACCCGGCATTGTGGATATGCATGTGCATTTGCGCCAGCCCGGACGGGAAGATAAAGAGACTGTGGCTACAGGCACTGCTGCCGCGGCCCGGGGTGGAGTCACCAGTGTCTTAGCCATGCCCAATACCACGCCAGCCATTGACGCTGTGGAAGTGGTTGAGGGCCTCAAAGAGATCATCGAGAAAGATGCCTTGGTAAATGTCTTTATCTGCGCCGCTATAACCTGCGGCCGCGAAGGCAAGGAATTGACGGACTTTGCGAAATTAAAGAAAGCCGGGGCGATGGCGATTTCCGACGATGGATTATCAGTGGAAGATGATATCCTGATGCAGTCAGCTTTAAAGCTGGCCAAAAAAACCGGGATAAATGTGATTTGCCACAGCGAAGATAAGTCGCTTTCTGCCGGCGGAGTGGTGAATGCCGGCTTTACGGCTACCCGCCTTGGCCTGCGTGGCGTATCCAAGGAATCGGAATATAAGCGGGTATCGCGGGATATCGAGCTTGCGCACAAAGCAGGGGTCACGGTGCATATCGCCCATGTAAGTTGTAAAGAGACTGTAGAGATCATCCGGGAAGCCAAGAATAAGGGTATCAAAGTCACCTGTGAAACTGCCCCGCATTATTTTTCTTTAAGCGATGAGGCGGTGCTGGCCTATGATACAAATATGAAAATGAATCCGCCTTTACGCTCTAAAGATGACGTAGAGGCGATCAAGCAGGGCTTAAAAGACGGCACCATTGACGCTATTGCCTCAGATCACGCTCCGCATACTGAGAATGAGAAAGAGATCGAATTTGACCGCGCGGAGTTCGGGGTAGTGGGGCTTGAGACAGAATTAGCCGTAAGCATAACTGAACTTATTGATGCCGGAGTGTGCTCTTGGCCGAAGTTGATTGAAAAGCTAAGCCTTAATCCGGCAAAGATACTAGGTATTAATAAAGGTACGCTCAGCGTTGGCGTTGAGGCTGACATCGTGGTGATTTCTTCCGAAGAAGAGTGGGTAGTACGCAAAAACGAGCTGGTCTCTAAATCAAAGAATTCGGCGTTTATCGGCCGCACGCTTAAGGGCCGGATTGATTGTACCATCTGCAAAGGAAAAGTAGTTTATAAAGGATAAGCATGGAGTTTATCGCTGATTTCCACATTCATTCCAAATATTCCCGGGCTACCAGCCGGGATATGGATGTAAAGCATTTGGCAGGGTGGGCAAAGCTCAAAGGCATCAACCTTATGGGCACCGGTGATTTTACCCACCACTTGTGGCTTGAAGAATTACGCAACAACTTGGAAGATTGCGCCAACGGTTTGTATAAATTTCAGGGTATAAATTTTATCCTTACCGCCGAGATCAGCAGCATTTATTCCAAGAAGGGTAAGGGTTACCGGGTGCACAATCTGATATTCGCTCCGTCATTTAAGACTGTGGATAAGATCAATCAGGCGCTTTCCGGGCGCGGAGCAAATCTTTCTTCCGACGGCAGGCCGATCGTAGGTATAGATGCCGCGGAGATCGCGCGTATAGTCTTTGATATCGACGAAAATTGCATGGTCATTCCCAGCCATATCTGGACTCCGTGGTTCTCTGTCTTTGGCTCTATGTCGGGGTTTGACAAGATCGAAGACTGTTTTGAGAAGCAGACCGAGAAAATATTCGTCCTGGAGACAGGTTTATCAAGTGACCCGGCGATGAACTGGCGCCTGAGCGCTTTGGATAGATTCACCCTGATCAGCAATTCCGACAGCCACTCGCCGGCAAAGATCGGACGGGAGGCGAATGTCTTTGACTGCGAGTTGGATTATAAGACTATTCGGGAAGTCTTAAGGACCAAAGATAAGAAAAGATTTCTATACACGATAGAGTTTTTTCCTGAAGAGGGAAAGTATCATTATGACGGCCATCGGCTTTGCGGAGTGCGCTGGTCGCCTACAGAGACGAAGAAGAATCAAGGTAAATGTTCTAAGTGTGGCAAGCCGGTAACTGTCGGAGTGATGAATCGTGTAGAGCAGTTGGCAGATAGGCCGGAAGGGTTTAAGCCGGACAATGTCATACCTTTTAAGAGTCTGATCCCCCTGGATGAGATCATTGCTGATAGCAAAGGAGTTTCTAAGGCTTCTGTGTTAGTGGAAAGGGAATACCACAGCGTTTTAGCCAAATTTGGAACGGAGTTTGAGATATTGCTCAAGGCTAGTAAAGAAGAGCTGCTTAAAGGCCTGCCGCCTAAGGTCGCGCAAGGTGTGCTTAAGGTGCGAGAGGGCAAGGTGAATATCAAGGCTGGTTATGACGGAGAGTATGGGATAGTTTCGATAGATGGGGAAGGTGAAAAGCCGGCGAAGAAAGAACAACAATTGAGTTTATTTTGAAGTAATATTTATCCCTGTCCCTGCAGCAAAACACTTCGTAAATTTCTTCGAAATTTACTCGTAGCTGCAGGGACACGGGGCCTGAAGAAAGATTCAGCCCCTGTAGCGCAACGGATAGCGCATTAGCCTCCGAAGCTAGTGGTACAGGTTCGATTCCTGTCAGGGGCGTAGATTCGCCCGCTATAACAAGCAGGCGAATCATCCCGAAGCCTGCGAATGAAATTTTTAGGCACCCCAAAAAATTTCAGAGCGATTAGGCGAGGGATAAGAACTTAATTCAGGCGGCCAAAGTAACCATGCATAAGAAAATCGTCAGCGTAATCGGTGGAAGGCAGTGTAAGCCAGAAGTGGAGCAAATCGCCCATAATTTGGGCAGAAAACTGGCTAAAGTGGTGGATATACTGGCTACAGGCGGCCTAGGTGGAACAATGGAGGCGGTTTCTTCCGGTTTTAAGGCTGCGGGAGGCCTAACCCTAGGTATTATACCGAGTTACGATAAAAATACTGCCAATAAACATGTGGATATAGTTCTGCCTACCGGCTTAGGTTTAGCCAGAAATGTTTTGGTAGTCAAAGCCGCAGATGTGGTGGTGGCTCTACCTGGCGAGGCCGGGACACTCTCTGAGATTGCTTATTGCCTGCAGTTTGGCATTCCGGTAATCAGTTTAAAATCCTGGGATATCCCGGGCGTGATCAAGGTAAAAACTGTTGAAGAAGCTGTGAAAAAGGTCAGGCAAGTCTTAAGGGAAGGCAAGTCATGAAAGCCCAGGCGGTTAAATTAAAAAAAGTAGTTATCCTTGGCGGTGGCCCCAACAGGATCGGTCAGGGAATCGAATTTGATTACTGCTGTTGCCATGCGGCATACGCGCTTAAAGAGGAGGGCGTTGAGAGTATCATGGTTAACTGCAATCCTGAGACTGTCTCCACCGATTACGACACCTCAGACAGGCTTTATTTTGAGCCGCTTACTTTTGAAGACATAATGAACATCATCGAGCTGGAAAAGCCTATGGGGGTGATCGTGCAGTTCGGCGGCCAGACTCCTCTTAATCTGGCAGTGCCTTTGCGTAAGGCCGGAGTGCAATTATTGGGCACAAGCGCCGACAGTATTGATATCGCCGAAGACCGCAAGCGCTTTCAGCAGATGCTGCATAAACTTGGCCTCTTGCAGCCGGCGAACGGCACAGCATTTAATTATGAAGAGGCAAAAGAGGTAGCCCGCAGGATCGGTTATCCGGTTTTGGTGCGGCCTTCCTATGTCCTGGGCGGCCGGGCCATGGAGATCGTCTATGATGAGTCAAGCCTCGAGCATTTCGTAAAACAGGCGGCAGCGGTTTCCGGGGAGCACCCTATCCTGATCGATAAATTTCTGGAGGACGCTATTGAAGCGGATGTGGACCTGATCGGGGACGGCGAGACTTTCGTCATCGGCGGGATCATGGAGCATATAGAGGAAGCTGGGATCCATTCCGGAGATTCGGCCATGTCCCTTCCTTCATATACGCTTTCCCATGAGTTGCTTAATAAAATCCGCGAAGCTACCGTCAAGATGGCTAAAGAGCTGAATGTGATGGGGCTGATGAATGTGCAGTATGCCATTAAGGATGATAAAGTATATGTCCTGGAGGTCAATCCGCGCGCCTCGCGCACCGTGCCTTTTGTTTCCAAGGCCATCGGAGTGCCATTGGCCAAGCTGGCTACTAAGGTAATGTTGGGTAAGAAGCTTAAGGACCTTGGGTTTGCTAAAGAGATAATTCCGCGGCATGTGGCGGTCAAAGAATCGGTTTTTCCTTTCAGCCGTTTCCCGGGTGTGGATATAATTCTAGGGCCCGAGATGAAATCTACAGGTGAGGTGATGGGGATAGGTAAGGATTTTGGCGCAGCTTATATTAAGAGCCAGTTGGCTGCCGGGCAAAAGCTTCCTAAAAAAGGAAATGTCTTTGTTTCGGTGCGCGACCGGGATAAGCGCACGGTGCTTTTTATCGCCAAGAAGCTGCAGGACCTGGGGTTTAATATTTATTCAACCAGTGGCACAGCCGCGGCATTAGAAAGAAATAATATCAAGGTAGCGGTTCTGCCCAAGATCGCTGAGGGTCGTCCTAATGTGCTGGACTTGATGAAGGATGGCTTGATTCAGCTGGTGATTAATACTCCCTCGGGCAGGATCCCGCGCCAGGATGAAGTCCAGATCCGCTCGCATGTGATCCGTTACGGCGTTCCTTATACTACGACTATATCCGGGGCGCAGGCCACGGTAAACGGCATAGAGGCGCTTGCCAGAAAAGACCTGGAAGTCACTTCGCTGCAGGAGTATCACCAAGCACATGGAAAAAGTAAGCGTAAAAACAAGTAGGCGGATCGAATTAGTCGATATTACAGATAAGATCCAAAACGCGGTTTTTAAAAATAAAGTCAAAGACGGAGTCTGTATAGTTTTTTGCCCGCATACAACCGCGGGGCTTACTATCAACGAGAACGCCGATCCCTCGGTACAAAGCGATATCATCAACACCTTGAATAAACTTATCCCTGCTGATGCCGGATACGCGCATTCAGAAGGCAACTCCGACAGCCACGTGAAATCGTCCTTATTCGGATCATCGTTGAATATCATTGTCGAAGATGGATCGCTGCAGCTGGGCACCTGGCAGGGGATATATTTCTGTGAAAGCGACGGCCCGCGCAGCCGGGAAATCTGGATAAAAATAATCAATGCCTGAACTACCGGAAGTCGAAACCATAGTCCGCGAATTAAAAAAAGCTGTCCTCGGCAAGAGGATAACTGAGGTATGCGTCCATGTCCCGGTTGTCATACGCGAACCTTCGGTTGAGCAATTTAAAAAAGGCCTCACCGGCGTAACCATAAAGAATATTTTACGCAAAGCCAAGGTGCTGATCCTGGAATTATCTAACGGCAAGGCGTTGACAATTCACCTGAAGATGACCGGGCAATTAGTTTATCCCGGAAACGGTTTAACTAGCAGAGTAAGTTTCCGCCTGTCCGATGGCAAATACCTGGATTTCTTTGACCAGAGGCTCTTTGCGGACCTGCGGCTTCTGGATGACTGGTTAGAGCTACCCTTTATTCAGAGCTTAGGGCCGGAACCGTTTGATATCAGTATTGAACAGTTCAAAGAAATGCTCGCTAAGAAAAAGACCAAGATAAAACCTTTGCTGATGGATCAGACTTTTATCTCTGGGGTGGGGAATCTTTATGCCGCGGAAGCTCTTTTTCGCGCCAGGATCGATCCCCAAAGAAGCGCCTCAAGCCTTTCTGACAAAGAAGCGGTTTTATTGCTTAAGGAAGTTCAGCAGACTTTGCGTGAGGCCATAGAACACAAGGGTTCCTCCGTCGACAACTACGTGCAGCTGACCGGCCTTCCCGGAGGATACGTCAAGTACCACAAAGTTTATGACAGGGAAGGAAAACCGTGTATAATGTGTAAAACTCCGATTAAAAGAATTGCTTTGGGCGGAAGAGGAACCTACTTTTGCCCCAAATGTCAGAAATAAAATACTATGAAGCGTAGGATTAAAGTACACGGGTTTATTATATTTTGCGCACTCCTGATCATCATCGCATTTCCCAGTGTGTTTTTGCGTAGTGGCTCTCTAGGATCATCAGAAGGGATTTTGTCTATCGTCGGCATCTCTTGTGTGCTCATGGGGCAGATTTTCCGGCTTTCCAGCCGCGGCTTTAAGTCTGAGCAGTCCAAAAGCGGAGGCGCGTTGGTTGAAAGTGGACCATACTCGTTAGTGCGTAATCCCATGTATTTAGGGATCATTCTTATTGGTTTGGGATTGGTGGTAATGCTTTTTAGGTGGTGGGCGATATGCGTATTCTTAGCCGCGTTTTCCTTTATTTATATCCGGCTTATTTTCCAGGAAGAGAAAAAGCTCATTAATTTATTCGGCGCGACTTTTGAGGCCTACCGCAAAAAGGTCCCGGCGATCATTCCGTCTTTTAGTATGGCGCTAAAGTCCGAGATCAGCAATTATCTGCCGCTAAAGCCTTCCTGGCTAGATAGGGAGATCGGCTCCATTTGCGGGGTGCTGGTCTTCGCGCTGGCAGTCAAGCTCTGGGAAAATATTTCCGGAACAGGATATACTCTTTTTATTGAGAGTTTGGCAGTTTTGATATTGATGATAATTTTAGCCGCGGCTTTAGCCGCGTATCTGATCAGTAAAACTAATGCCTGCAAAAAAAGCCTTTAACACAAAAGCAAAATTAATTTCCAATCAGCGAATAAGCGGTAATAACTGGCATGCGCTTTTGCGCGCTCCGGCCATCGCCGCAAAGGCTGTCCCCGGACAGTTTATCCAAGTCAGGTTTTCCGACGGAATCGATCCGCTGTTGCGCCGGCCGTTTAGCATCCATGGCGCGCGGGGTGCGGATATCAGCATCATGTATGAGGTTGTCGGCACCGGCACCCGGATATTCTCAGAGAAAAAATCCGGGGAAACCCTTGAGATTATCGGGCCCCTGGGCAACGGATTTGATATTTCTCTTTCCCGCTGCAAAGGGGTAGAGGTCTCCATATTGGTTGCCGGAGGCATGGGGGTAGCGCCCTTAGTTTTTCTTGCCCAGAAGTTTTCCACTATCAGCTCAAAACTTGAGACTCTTGCTTTAGTCGGTGGCCGCACCAGGGAGAAGGTGTTGTGCCTTAATGAGTTCCGTAAGACCGGCTGCGCGGTGAAAGTATCGACGGATGACGGCTCAAGCGGCACCAAGGGCAGGGTGACGAATCTCTTGGAGAACGCATTGCGCAAGATCGATGATCCGGAATGCGTCATGGTTTACGCCTGCGGCCCAAAGCCCATGCTTAAAGGCGTGGCTACCATTGTAAAAAAGTTTGGAATTCCGGCGCAATTATCTCTGGAGTCGCACATGGCCTGCGGAATCGGGGCATGCTTGGGGTGTGTGGTGGATACCATCGAAGGATATAAACGTGTTTGCAAAGAAGGCCCGGTATTCAGCGCCCATGAATTGACCTGGGGGGAGAGGATAGAATGAGCCAACTATTATGTGTGGTGATGGGTTTGGTCGCCGGAGCCTTGAGCGGAATATTCGGCATCGGAGGCGGGGTGATTTTAATCCCGGCAATGATCTTTCTCCTGGGTTTGACCCAGCATCAGGCTCAGGGCACGACTTTAGCCGCGATGATACCTCCTATCGGCCTTCTGGCGGCCTGGAAATACTGGCAGGCGGGAAATGTAAAGATAGGCATGGCGGCATTTATATGTTTAGGATTTTTTGTGGGAGGGCTCTTGGGTGCGATCTTCGCCCAGCAGATGCCTGACCCTGTGCTTAAAAAATTGTTCGGAGTGTTTTTGTTTATCGTGTCTCTGACTATGATCATAGGTAAATAATATGGCGGCAAACTTAGCGGTATCCATAGGAAAGCTCAAACTTAAGAATCCGGTAATGGTGGGTTCCGGGACATTCGGTTATGCCGAGGAGTTTGGGGATTTCGTGGATCTTAAAAATCTCGGGGCGATCGTCACTAAAACTGTCACCATCAAACCGCGCTCAGGAAATCCTTCGCCGCGTACCTGCGAGACTCCGGCGGGAATGCTTAATTCCATTGGCCTGGAGAATCCGGGTATCGATAAATTTATCACCGAAAAGCTAACTGAGCTGTTAAAAATCGGTCCGCCTATTATTGTCAGCATTTCTTCTATCGGCGACCCTAAAGAATTCATCACGCTGGCTACCCGGCTGGATAAGATCAAGGCTGTGGCGGCTATTGAACTGAATTTATCCTGTCCGAACATCAAGGAGCACTCCCGGCTTATTTCACAGAATCCCAAATTCACCCATGCGGTGGTGAAGATGACGCGTAAGGTGACTAAGAAAACGCTGATCGCCAAACTATCTCCCAATGTAACGGATATTGTGGAGATTGCAAAGGCCGCTGAAGATGGCGGTGCCGATGCCGTTAGCCTGATCAATACCTTAGGGGGCATGAGTATTGACGTAAAGTCGCGCATGCCGAAAATTGCTATGATCACCGGCGGGCTTTCGGGCCCGGCGATCCGGCCGGTGGCGGTATGTATGGTCTGGGAGGCGTATAGAAAAATTAAAATTCCTATTATTGGAATGGGTGGTATAATAGATATTCAAAACGCGCTGGAGTTTTTTATGGCCGGAGCCACCGCGGTCAGTATCGGCACGGGGAATTTTATCAATCCCGGCCTGACTACGGAAATAATCAGGGGCCTGGAATCTTACTTGAATAAAAATAAATTAAACGGTATCAACCAGCTAACCGGGAGTGTAAAGACATGAAGCCAAAGCTGATCCTTGCTCTGGATGTGGATGACTTAAGAAGAGCGAAGTATTTCATCAATAAGCTCTACCCGACGATAAAGATCTTTAAAGTGGGGGCGCATCTCTTTACCGCCTGCGGACCGCAGGCGATCGAGTTCATCCGCAAAAAAGGGGCAGAGGCATTCCTTGATTTAAAATATTTCGACATCCCTAATACCGTGGCCGGAGCAGTCAGGCAGGCAGTGCGCATGCGGGTGAAGATGCTGACCATGCATATTTTAGGCGATGAGGAGATGATCAAGGCAGCGCTTTTCGCGGCCAAAGATGAGGCGCGTAAATTAAAAATTAAGCGGTCGCTGTTGATAGGTGTCACGGTCTTGACCAGCAAAGAAGCGAATTTCAGCGATGTATTGACCCTGGCGCGTATAGGAATTGACTCAGGCCTGGATGGCGTGGTTTGTTCTGTGCGCGAGGCATGGCTTTTACGCAAGAAATTCAAAAAACGTTTTGTGATTGTGACTCCCGGAATACGTCAGGGTAGCTCGGCAAAGTTCGATCAGAAGCGCACTGCTACGGTCAAGGAAGCGATTAAAGCAGGAAGCGATTATCTGGTGGTTGGCCGGCCTATTCTGCAGGCGCAAAATCCTCTTTTAGTAGCCAAAGAACTTGCCAGCGGTAAATAGGCCAAAGGAGATTTTCATGTCGGATGATATTCAGGGCTTAATAGAAAAGATCAATCAGGAAGGCGTTTTTGCCGCCGAAGAAAAAGCCCGTCAGATCATCCAGCAGGCTGAGCGTAAAGCCGACTCTATTATTGCTAAAGCCCAAGCCCAAGCGCAGAGTCTTATCAGCGGCGCCCGGGAAGAAAATCTTAAAAACCAGGATAAAGTCAAAGCCCTTCTGAATCAGGCCGGCCGCGACTTGTTGCTGGTGGCCCGCGGTGAAATCAACGCCATGCTCATGCGCCTGATCACTCAGGAAGTCCGCCAGGCACTTTCACCGGATGCGCTTTCCAAGATCCTTAGCTCTCTTATCCAGGATCTTTCAGGCAAACACTCAGGCGAGGTAGCGGTCACGCTTAATAAAGAAGATGCGCAAAAAATTACCGAGCATTTTCTTAGCCGGCTTAAGGAAGAGACTAAGAAGCAGATAGTCTTAAAGCCTTCGGAGGATATCCACGCAGGTTTTATTATCAGCTTTGACTCCGGCAAATCCCAATTTGATTTCAGCGACAAGGCGCTTGCCGAATATATAGGCACATACCTTAAGCCAAAGCTAAAAGATATCCTGCAGGGTTAGCATGTCAAGTTTCTACACCTATCTTATCTCAAGCCTTCCTTTGCTACGTTTCGGACAACCTCCCCCGTTTTCCTATGTCGCATTTCTGGAAAAATGCGCTGAGTTTATCCCGGCTGAAGATTTTAAAGCGCTAAGCAATCCGGTAGATCCAACTCATTTGCCGCTGGTAAAAGAGATCGATTGTTTTGAAGTGATGCTGGCTAACGAGCTAGTGAAGATCCGCGCCGCAAGCAGAAAAGTCCATCCCGAGAAATACCTGCGGCCCGACGGATACGCCGGGCCATCTATTTACCATATCGCCCTGTCCGCGCACCGCAATCCTTCGCCGCTGGAGGCCGAAAGGTATTTGGATCAGGAGCGCTGGAATTATCTTGAAGAAAAATCATTCGGCCACTATTTTGATTTGGAGGTTTTGATCATTTACGCGCACAAGCTTTTGATATTGGAGCGCTGGGAAAGAATCAACAGCGCGCCTAGCCGTAGCCTTTTGGAAGAAGCAATCCGTCAGAGGTAAATATGCCGGCAAAAAGAACAGGGATAATTACAAAGATAAACGGCAACATGGTGAGTGTTGAGTTCGGGACTTTTGTCATCCAGAATGAGGTGGCTTATATCCTGCACGGGAAAGAGCGCCTGAAGGCTGAGGTCATCCGCGTGCGCAGCAAGATCGCGCAGATGCAGGCTTTTGAAAACACTTCCGGCATCAAGGTCGGCGAGCAAGTTGAGTTTTCTGATGAGCTTTTATCTGTAGAGCTGGGCCCGGGGCTGTTGGGTGAGATCTTTGACGGCCTGCAGAATCCGCTGCCCGCGCTGGCAAAGGAGTGCGGGTTCTTTTTGAAGCGGGGAGTTTATCTGGAGGCGTTAAAGAGTGATGCGCAGTGGGATTTCACCCCCCTGGCCAGGCCAGGCGACATGGTTCGCCCCGGAGAAAGAATAGGCTTTGTCCCGGAGAAGATATTTAAGCATTATATATTTGCGCCGTTTAGCCTGCAGGGGCCACAGGAAGTAATAAGTATTGCCGCAGCGGGAAAATACAATCTGAAACATCCTGTATGCCGCCTGCGCGATGCCAACGGAAGGGAATCCGAGGTCAATCTGGTGCAGTCCTGGCCGGTAAAGGTGCCCATACAGGCCTATGCCGAAAAATTAAAACCGCTTGAGCCGCTGGTCACTAAGATGCGGCTGATCGACTCGTTTTTTCCTGTGGCTCGCGGCGGGACGTATTGTATCCCCGGACCATTCGGCGCAGGCAAGACTGTTTTGCAGCAGCTGACTAGTCGTCATGCGGAAGTGGATGTGGTGATCATTGCCGCCTGCGGAGAGCGCGCCGGAGAAGTGGTAGAGACCTTAAAGACATTCCCGGAACTTGTTGATCCGCGCACCGGTAAGCCTCTAATGGACCGCACGGTGATCATCTGCAACACCAGCTCCATGCCAGTTGCCGCGCGCGAATCCAGCGTTTATACCGCGGTGACTATTGCCGAATATTACCGTCAGATGGGCCTTAATGTTTTGCTTCTTGCCGACTCCACTTCCCGCTGGGCGCAGGCCATGCGCGAGATGTCCGGCCGGCTGGAGGAGATCCCCGGAGAAGAAGCCTTCCCGGCGTATCTGGAATCCCGCATCGCCTCATTCTATGAACGCGCCGGATTAGTGCGGCTTTATGACGGTAGCATCGGGTCTGTCACTATCGGTGGAGCGGTAAGCCCGGCAGGAGGGAATTTCGAAGAGCCGGTGACGCAGGCCACATTGAAAGTAGTAGGGGCGTTCCACGGATTATCCCGAGAGCGCTCGGATTCCCGAAGGTATCCGGCGATAGACCCGTTGATCAGTTGGAGTAAATACAAGGGCTTTATTGAGGAGAAACAGGAAGAGCGCGGGCATGAGATCCTGCGTAAGTCCAATGAGGTGGCGCAGATGATGAAGGTCATCGGCGAGGAGGGCACTTTTCTCGCTGACTACGTAGATTATCTTAAGGGTGAATTCTTTGATTTTGTCTATCTGCAGCAGAACGCTTTTGACAAGGTGGATGAGGCTACTCCCGCAGATCGCCAGAAATATATCTTCAACTTTATTTACGAAATACTTAATGCGGGATTTTCTTTCGCTTCAAAAGAAGAGGCAATGCATTTCTTCCAGCAACTGCGCCAGCTTTTTCGGGGGTGGAATTCCTGCCCCTGGCAGTCGGGAGAGTTTTTAAAGACAGAGCAGGAGATCCGCGGGCTTTTGAAACAAAATATTGCCATAGATAAGGAAGCAGCGCATGCATAAAGACTATACCGATATTATCGCTATTGCCGGGGACGTGATCACGGTGGAAGCCGAGGGTGTAGGGTATCTTGATATTGCCCAGGTTACGACGAGACGCGAGACCTCATTAGCCCAGGTCATCCGGATTGACGGCAAGAAGGTTTCCTTGCAGGTCTTTGCCGGCAGCAAAGGTATTTCTACCGCAGACAAGGTGCGTTTCCTCGGGCATGCCATGAGGGTCTCGTCTGGTGAGAACCTGCTGGGCCGTATTTTTAACGGAAGTGGCACGCCTTTAGATAAGGGCCCGGAGTTAACCGATAACATGATCGAGATCGGCGGAGCTCCGGTCAATCCGGCCAAGCGTATCATCCCCAACAAGATGATCCGCACAGGTATCCCAATGATCGATGTCTTTAATTCACTGGTAGAATCTCAGAAGCTTCCTATTTTTTCAATAGCCGGGGAGCCTTATAATGAGCTTTTAAGCCGCATTGCCATCCAGGCAGAAGTGGATATCATTATTTTGGGCGGGATGGGGCTAAAGCACGACGATTACTTGTTTTTCCGCGATACCCTCGAGGAGCACGGGGCGCTCACCCGCGCTATTTTCTTTATACATACCGCCTCCGACCCCGTTGTCGAGTGCCTGTTGGTCCCTGACATAAGCCTGGCTGTGGCTGAGCAGTTTGCCCTACAGGGGGAGCGGGTGCTGGTGTTGCTCACGGATATGACTAATTTTTGCGATGCGTTGAAAGAAATATCCATCACTATGGAGCAGGTGCCTTCAAACCGCGGTTATCCCGGAGACCTTTATAGCCAGCTGGCTGCTAGGTATGAAAAGGCGGTGGATTTTGAGGGAGCAGGTTCTATTACCATTTTGGCCGTGACCACTATGCCCGGGGATGACGTGACCCATCCGGTGCCGGATAATACCGGATACATTACCGAAGGCCAGTTTTATCTGAAAAACGGAGTAATCGAGCCTTTCGGTTCCCTTAGTCGCCTTAAACAGCAGGTCAACGGTAAGACCCGCGACGATCACCGTACTATTATGGATACCATGGTGCAGCTTTTTGCCAGCTACCGCCAGACCCGCGAGAAACAGGCTATGGGCTTTCAGATGAGCAATTGGGACAGTAAGCTACTGCATTACGGCCGACTCTTTGAGGAGCGTTTTATGTCTTTAAAGGTGAATATCCCTCTTGAGAAATCCCTGGACTTAGGGTGGTCGACGCTGGCGGAGTGTTTCCTGCCGGAAGAGACCGGGATAAAGAAGTCGATGATTGAGAAGTACTGGCCTAAAATAGGGGCTAGTAACTCGTAACTAGTAACTAGTAATTTCTATGGCCAAGGTAAAGCTTACCAAAGGAGAGCTCAAGCGCCAGCGCGACGCTCTTCGTCAATACGAGCGCTACCTTCCCACGCTGCTTTTAAAGAAACAGCAGCTGCAGCTGGAGATCCTCCAGCAGCACAGCAATCTTTCCGATAAAAATCACCTGCATGAGAAAAAGAAAGAGTCTATCCTGCACTGGGCCGGGCTGATAAGTGACCATGAGGTGGATCTCAGGCCATGGCTTAAGCCCTTAAGAGTCTCTGTTTCCGCCCGCAATGTCGCAGGGGTGGATGTGCCTGTTTTCCAGCAGGCAGAATTCGCCCCCGCGGAATATGACCTGTTCTCCGTGCCTTTATGGGTAGATTTTGCTATCGAGGCGTTACGCGGGATGGTGGCGATTGAAATTGAGATCGCGGTAATCGAAGAGGGGTTGAATATTCTAAAACAGGAGCTGCGCATCACCGCGCAGCGGGTGAATCTTTTTGATAAAATAAAGATCCCTGAGGCCCGGGAGGCGATTCGGCTGATCAAGATCTATATTGGTGACCAGATGTCTAATGCCGTCGGACGTTGCAAGATCGCCAAGCGTAAGATCGTGGAACTTGAGCTTCAGGAGGCCGCGGCATGATCGTAACCATGAAGAAGGTGGCGCTGATCACCTTAGGCAAAGACTCTAAGGAAGCGGTTAAGGCGCTGCGCAGGCTAGGGGTTTTACATGTAGAGCATGCCCAGCCGCCCAAAGGAAAAGACATCAACCAGATACAGGAGGATGTTTATCTTCTTGACCAGGCTCTGGATGTGATCTCCAAAGCTGAATTTACCACCGGCTGCGAGGGAAGTCTTGCGCGCAAAGACGTTAGCGACTGGAAGAGTTCCTGCCGACATATCATCGATGTCTGGAAAAGGCTTGACCAGCTTCAGGAGTTTCGCAGGTCTCTGGTGGCAAAAATTGAAGAATACCGGCCCTGGGGCGATTTTGATCCCGGCTTGATCCATCAATTGTCCGGTAAGAATGTTTTTATGCGGCTGTATCAGGTGCCGGCAAAAGAGATCGGCCGGTTCCCTGAAGGCGTAATAGTGCGAACAATCTTTACCAAGGCGAATAATGTTTATTGTTTGGCTATTTCGGATGATAAATTCGATTGTCCTTTTCAAGAGGTGGAGCTGCCAAAGCTTGGAATATCCCAGATGCAAAAGCGTCTGGCCGAAGACAGCCGGATAATCGAAGCGCTAAGTGACGACCTTAAGGGGTTATTCTGTTACCAGCCGAGGTTTTTGGAAATAAAAGCTTCTCTGGAAAAGGAGCTGGAGTTACAGCTAGCCATGAGTGGTATGGCCCAGGCGGGAAGCCTTACCTATATATCGGGATACGCGCCCTTTGACAGCGAAAAGGCTTTAAGAGATTTAGCCGGTAGCCAAAGGTGGGGCATTTGCGTTAACGATCCGGTGCCCGATGATCCGGTTCCCACGTATCTGCGTAATCCCCGGTGGGTGAAGCTGATCAATCCGGTATTTCGCATGCTCGAGGTGGTCCCGGGATACCATGAGTTGGATATCAGCCCGGTATTTTTGTTATTCTTGTCCCTGTTCTTTGGCATGATCATCGGAGATGCCGGATACGGGTTGGTATATTTCAGCCTCACCTTTATCGCTCAGCGCATCTGGGGCAAAAAGACACGGGATAGGTCCGTTTTTTTTCTCTTTTATCTTTTTAGCTTTTGCGCTATTATATGGGGGCTGCTTACCGGTACTATCTTCGGCCAGGAATGGTATTTGGCCAAAGGTTACAGGGCGCTCCTTCCGGTCCTTAATGATACGAAATTCCTGCAGACATTCTGTTTTTTTCTCGGAGCGAGCCATTTGACCCTAGCGCATTTGTGGCGGGCGGTTTTGAAGCTTCCTTCGTTGACCGCCCTGGCGGATGCGGGCTGGATAAGTATTTTGTGGGCGGCGTTCTTTCTGGCAAAGACTCTTATCCTGGGAGACGCCTTTCCGTTTTTTGGAAGATGGATGATCGCCGGCGGTGTTGCTTTGGTGGTTTTTTTTACCAGCCCCCAGAGAAATATCTTTCGTACAATCGGGGAAGGCCTGGCGACAATAGCTCTGAACCTGGTGAATAATTTCACTGACGTGGTTTCTTATATCCGTCTTTTTGCGGTTGGGCTGGCAGGGGTTGCGATATCGGATACAGTGAATACCCTGGCCGCTACAGCGGGAAGCGCGAATGTGCCGGCGCAGGTGATAATAGTCTTTTTGGGGCACACCATAAATATCATCTTGGGGCCGATGTCGGTGCTGGTGCACGGGATAAGGCTCAATGTCTTAGAGTTTTCTAGTCACGCCAATGTTACATGGAGTGGAGTTTCTTACAAACCACTTAAGGATTAAAATCTTACAAGGGGGTTGCAATGGAGAGTGGATTTTTAGTTCAGTTTAAGGATTTGGGGGCAATTGCGGTGTTGGCGCTTGCGGCAGTTGGTTCGGGCGCAGGGGCAGGGATTGCCGGTATGGCGGCAATTGGGGCTTGGAAAAAGAATTTTTCCCAGAATAAAAGCGCTTCGTTTCTTTTGGTGGCGCTGACTGCAGCTCCGCTTACTCAGACTATTTATGGATATATTGTGATGAACAAAGTGGTGGAGCTGGCAAACAAGGGGCAATATTTGTGGGGAGTGGGAATATTTGCCGGGATTGCCATAGGTTTTTCCGCTTACTGGCAGGGTAAATGCGCGGCCGCAGCTTGTGACGCCATGGGAGAAACCGGCAAGGGGTTCGGTAATTACATCGCGATCCTGGGCATGACGGAAACCGTTGCGCTTCTGGTGATGGTGTTTAGTATCGTTTTTATGGGAAGGTTGTCTTAATAAAGGGGGGGGCTATGTTAAGAAGGCATAAGCTATTGATTCTGGCTTTGGCGTTTTTTTGCATAGCCGCGATATCCTACGCGCAGATCGCCGCGGGGGTGATGTTTTTGCGTAAGCGTGTGCATCATCTCACCCAGCAGGATTCCGCGGGAGTGGATAAGGTGACTAAGGAATTGACTACCCAGCTTAATCTTACGCCTGACCAGCAGGCTAAGGCGCAGGATATTGTTTTCAATACTAGGAAAAGTATCGAAGCCGCCCTGGAACAGGGTGAAAACGGCCTCAGCGCTATTCTCACCGAAGACCAGAAGGTGAAGTTTGACGAGTACAGAGTGAAGATCAAGGATGAGATGAAGGCCGGGTCGGTAGATAAATAAAACTTTTTGTACTCCAGCTTCGACTCGTAACATATCTTAAAATTTTTTCAAAATTTTAAGATACTCGTCGAAGCCTCACTAAATAAAGCTTTATTGTGTTCGGGGCGCTTAGCTCAGCTGGTTAGAGCGTCTGATTTACATTCAGAAGGTCACAGGTTCAAGTCCTGTAGCGCCCACCATAAATAATCATTGCAACAATTGTTCTTTTAGGTTAGAATTTAGCTCCTACAACTTTAGGGGACGTGGTGTAGCCTGGTTTAACACATCGCCCTGTCACGGCGAAGACCGCGGGTCCAAATCCCGTCGTCCCCGCTTGATTAATGAGCGCTTGACTTACGGAAAACAATTTTAATTTTTTTGACGTAAGGCTCTTCCTTAATCGGATAGGAAGGCCTACCCCTGTGGGGTAAGTCAATGCGCGAATTAACCCCGAGCTTGCGCAGTCAATTTCAAAGAAATTGACAAGCGTTTAAGCGAGGGGAAAGCCCCATGTTATCCCCTCCCCCCTTGTCAATCAGCCCCATCCGTGATAATATATCTGCACTACACCCGGCCCAATCGCACCTTGGCATAAACGATTGCCAAGTGCGCCCCTCTCTGGGGCGGAACGGCCGGTGTTCCGTCCATAAAGGACGCACCCGCTCATCCTTTAAAGTGGGGTGCAGCTTACTGCGGAAAGAGAGGTTACTATGGCAACTATCGATGATTTCAGGAAATTAGAGTTCAAAGTGGCTGAAATTAAAGAAGTTAATGATCATCCCAACGCCGACCGGCTGTATGTGATCACTCTGGACCTAGGGGGGCGCACCAAGCAGGTGGTGGCTGGAATCAGGGGCTCGTACCCCAACAGGGAAGAGCTGATTGGTAAGCAGGTGGTAGTGGTGGATAACCTGGATTCTGCGGTTTTAAGAGGCGTGGAAAGCCAGGGGATGATTCTGGCATCATCAGATGAAGAAGGCATGGCTATAGTTTGCCCGCAAAGAAAGATGAAATTAGGCAGTATTGTGAAATGATTAAACAATTTATCCCCGCAGGATTTTGCCTGAAATGTTCGGGTTGCTGTAGATTCGCCCAAGAAGATTCGGCCTGGGTACCTACTCTTCTGAATGAAGAAATAGCCATTCTTACTCAACAGGGCCTGCCGCCGGCCTTAGTCAGCGTCAATAAAAAAATCCGGGTCACTACCTTCGTCAAAGAAGATACCTTTATTTGTCCGCTTTTTAATCCAGAAGAGAATATTTGTAAAATCTATATTTCGCGGCCCTTAGAATGTCAACTGTATCCTTTTCTTCTTAAGCGTAAAGACGGAAAAGTGGCTTTAGCCGTAGATTTAAATTGCCCGTTCGTAAAAGAA
>CAYHBB010000012.1:0-11599 GCA_964354795.1 uncultured Planctomycetales bacterium
TCTTCAGAAGATGCATCTGAGTCAGGGGATTGGCGATTTTAAGCTCAGTCAGGCCATGCTGCCTGCGGCCAAAGAACTCTCCCGGCCCGCGGATCTTTAAATCCTCCTCGGCAATGCGGAACCCGTCGCTATATTTAAGCATCGCGCCTATCCTCGCCTCTGCTTCAGCGGTCTTTGCCTCAGAGATCAATACGCAATAAGACTGCTCTCCTCCTCTTCCGATCCTGCCGCGCAGCTGATGCAGCTGGCTTAAGCCGAAGCGCTGGGCATGCTCCACGATCATGCAAGTGGCATTAGATATATCTATCCCCACCTCAAGCACGGTTGTAGAGACCAACAGGTCGATCTCTTTGTTCTTAAACTTATGCATCAGGTCATCCTGCTCTTGCTGCTTAAGCCTGCCATGGATGAGCCCAAGCCTGAAGCCCTTGAACTCCCCGGCTCTTAACTGCGCGTACATCTTCTTGGCTCCTGCAATATCCAGAGCATACGACTCTTCTATGACCGGATAGATTATATAAACCTGCCGGTCTTTCTTTAATTCTCCCCTGGCGACCTCGTACGCGTCGCCGGATTTATCCATGCCAAAATACAGCGTCTTAATAGGGAGCCTGCCCGCAGGCAGCTCATTGATCACCGAGATATCCAGGTCGCCGTAAAGCGTGATAGCCAGCGTGCGCGGAATCGGTGTCGCGGTCATGATCAAAATATCGGGATTAGGCCCTTTTTTAGGCAGGAGCGCCCTCTGCCCTACTCCGAATTTATGCTGCTCATCTATCACTACAAGCCCGAGGTTCTTGAATTTTACACCCTCTTCCAGCAAAGCATGCGTTCCGATAACAAAGTTGACCCTTCCTTCTTTTATCTCCTGCAACACCTTATCTTTTTCCTTCTTGCTGACACTGCTCGTAAGTAACGCGGCTTTGACACCAACTTCAATTCCACGATCAGCTGACACCAACGGTCCATTTCCGACTCCATTGACACCCATGCTATTCAACTTCTCAAAGTGCTGAAGTGCCAGAATCTCCGTCGGCACCATGAATGCCGCCTGATATCCTCCCTGAATCGCCATCATCGCGGTAATATTGGCAACCACGGTTTTACCCGAACCCACATCCCCCTGCAAGAGCCTCTGCATTGCCGAAGGCTTAGCCATATCCAGTTTGATCTCTTTGATCACCTTTTCCTGGCTGGACGTCAGCTTAAAAGACAGGGAGGAAATATAATCACCCGCCAACTCTCCATCGACGCGATGGGCGATCCCTTTTTTTTCTTTTTTCTTAAGTTTTCTTAAGGCAAGTGGCAGCTGGAAAACAAAGAATTCGTCAAAAGCAAGGCGCTCATACGCCTGCTTCTGCATATCAAGACTTTCAGGAAAATGGATATTCAGCAACGCCTTGGCAAGATTATAGAAATTATTTTTAGAGCGGATATCGTAAGGAAGAAAATCAATAAGCTTAGGCAGGTATTCATCAAGGGTAGATTTCACCAGATGCCGAAAATGCCTCTGGGTAATACTTTCCGGCAGAGAATATATCG
The DNA here is from genome assembly GCA_964354795.1 of uncultured Planctomycetales bacterium. Taxonomy (GTDB): domain Bacteria; phylum Omnitrophota; class Gorgyraeia; order Gygaellales; family Profunditerraquicolaceae; genus JAPLLR01. The sequence goes on from CAYHBB010000012.1 coordinate 1,543, forward strand.
GCACTATCCTTCCCACATCCAGAGCTTCATCAACAGGTGTGACGATCTCAAACTCCGGAGCACTCATCTGTAAGCGGCTTCCATAACGGTCAACCTTGCCATACAGAATTAGCGTGGTGCCGGGCCGGAAATACTCTTTGAGATATCCTTGGTTGAACCAGACGCAGAATATCTTGCCTGTAGCATCACCTACCGCGACCTCTAAGATACTGAATCCACGCCTGCGCCAAGAGCGGCGCTCTCCGACAGCCAAAACCTGAGTCTTTATAGTTGTGGTTAAGCCTTCCTGAAGCTTAGAGATGGTAGAAAAACTGGTGCGGTCTTCATAGCGGCGGGGAAAATAATACAGCAGGTCTTCAATAGTAGATATGCCTGCCTTGGCAAAAGCCTTGGCTTTCTTAGGGCCGATGCCTTTAAGAAACTGAATTGATTTGGAGAGATTATTCTCCATATTAGAGCGTATACTGCGGCTCCTGAGGTGCGGTTGGAACTGGCTGGGGATTGATCTGCTTTTTTTTCTGCGGCTGTGGCTCGCCCTGCTGCTCAGGCTTACGCTTACCCTGGGTGACCTCTATCTCTACAGGCTCAGAAGAGAAAACTTCATTTCTTACATTTATGGAAACAGGATCGATCTTGATCTTGCCTGTCTTCATAGGGGCAAGTATAAAAGCGTATACCAGGATAGTCTTAACCCCTCCTGCCATAAAAGACACGGTCGATGAGCGGGCCTGAGAAACCACGGCAAACCCGGTGAATTTAGGAAAAACCGGCGCAGGCAGGGCATTCTCCGTAGAAGCAATAATCACCTTATAAGCCACGCCTTCATCGGTCGAGATCTTACTTTTCTCAGCCTCGGCTTTTATGGTGGTTTCGCCGTAAGCAGCGACGGAAAAACAACAAAGAATTAATACAGACAACAGAACCTTGATCTTCATAGAATTGATTATACACTTTCCTAGCCCAAAAGTCAAAGCGCAACTTTTTTTCTCACCCCACCTTGACAAACGCAAATCCATATGGCATACTCCCAATGAAAGGTGAAATAACCCTTCAACAAGGAGGCGCGGTCAGGATAGCGAAAGCCATCAGGCCTATCACCTACGAAAAACCCCGAGAAAGTTGTCGGGGTTTTTGGTTAATGAGGGCATAACTTACGGAGTGCGAAGCACGACGTAAGTTATCTGTCCGAATTAACCCCTGCAGCTGCAAGAAAATTTGGAATAAATTTTCGAAGCGTTTTGCTGCAGGGATAAGCGATTAGGCGAGGAGGCTTAAGACACCCCTTCTATTATCTCCATCATCTGGCTCTGCGTCTTCGCCCTCGATGACTTCTCTCTCAACTGCCGCACCTTGCGCATGCCCGCGGTGTACCAGCAGAAAAACTTTCGAAACTTCATTACCCCTACCCTCTCACCATAAAAAACTATGCAGTCGTTCATATGTTTGAGCATCACCCGCACAGTCTCTGATTTTTGCGGTTTCTCGCCACTGAATATCCAGGGATTCCCCAGCGCGCCCCGGGCTACCGCAACCCCGTCGCATCCGGTCTCATCAAACATCTTCTTAGTCAGCTGCGCGGTAAATATATTTCCGCTGGCAATGACCGGGATCTTCAGCGCCTTCTTAACCTCAGCAATAGCCTTATAGTCCACATCGCCGCTATATCCCTGCATCTTGGTCCGGCCGTGGATAAACAAGCCGTCCACTCCGGCATCCTCAGCTAAAAGCGCCACCTCCCGAGCGTTCACCGAATTTTTGTCCCAGCCTGAACGGATCTTGACCGTAATTGGAAGATTCTTCTTAGAGTGCTTCACTACCAGCTTAAGCAGCTTATGTAGCAGCTTTGGGTCTCTGAGCAGGCTTGCTCCTTCGCCGCGGCGCGTCACTTTCTTCGCCGGACAAGCAGCGTTAAAATCCAACAGATCGAATTCATATTTTTTCAAAACTCCAAGGGCTCTAAGTACATACTCCTCCTCGCACCCTAAAAGCTGCACGCCTAAAGGTCTGTCTTCAGGGTGAGTGCTAAGCATCTGCAAGGTCCTTTTGCTCTTAAAGCCCATGGAGCGGCAGTTGATCATCTCCACAAACCCCAACTCCGCGCCAAACATGCGGTTAAGCATGCGAAACGGCAGATCGCTAATGCCGGCTAGGGGAGCGAGAATGAGTTTGGATTTTAGTTTTAATGAACCGATCTTTAACACACTAACCTTAAATTATATATTTCTCGTCTTTAATAAGCGGGTTACTTTTTATCACCTGCGAAATCTCTGCCGGCATTCCCTGCTTGTTTAGCTTAAAATACATGTAATTTTTATAACCCTCTACCCCCGGCTGGTCAAAAGCATTGACCCCGAGAAGCTCGCCCTCAAAAGCAGTGGCCAGCTCAAAGAAAAACAGCAGCGCCCCCCAATAATAGGGTGATATTTCCGGCATGATGATCGTGCAGTTAGGCCGGGACTCGCGCACCAAAGCCCACTCCGTGGCCTCCTGCGCCAACTTTATAAGCTCGGAATAACGCTTGCCGGATAGGATATCGTTTTTACCAGGTATCTTAAAATCTTCCCGGAATTTCTCAACCCGGATAAAGGTGATCACCTTATTGTTCTCTCCCTCAATATTGTTCTGCTGAACAGAATGCAGGTCGTTGGTGCCACGGCAGGAAATCGGAGTGCGGCCGACATTAACGATACTCTTCGGATCCTTTTCCCAATCCTCTTTGCCGCCGCTAGAAACCTGGATCTTCCTGGCATACTTCTTACCCAGGCTCTCCGCCAATAGCTGCACATACCAATCTGCGGTGGATTTCAGTGTTTCAGAAAAAGGCATTAATATAGCTAATGGCTTGCCCTTTTTCCTGTAAAGTATCATATGTAAAACCGCGTAAAGAAAAGCGGGGTTCTTAGCAAGATCCTCCTTGCTGCATCTCCTGCCCATGGCCTTTGCGCCGTCAAGCACTTCCTGAATATCTGCCCCGATAATAGCAAGGTGCAAAAGCCCCATATTCAATTCCGAGAACCTTCCGCCTACTCCTTTTAACAAAGGAAGGCTCCTGAAGCCCTGCTCATCTTTTTTCTGCTCGGCATTCACCTTTGAGCGCAAGCTTCCTGACTCAGGGTCAGTGATAGCAATAATCTGACGGCCGTAATTCTTTCCCACATGCTCCTTAAGCCACTCCTCAACCACCATAAAAGCAGCTTTGGTCTCAGTGGTCTCGCCGGATTTAGAGATCACAATTACAAAAGTCTTACGGGGATTAAGATTCTCAAGCAGGACGCTCAAAGTATCCGGGTCAAGATTGTTTCCCTCAAAATATATCCGCGGGCCGCCCTTCCTCACTGCGGAGAATTCGTTATAATACGGCGGGCACAGCGCGTCCTGCGCAGCCTTAAGCCCAAGGTAAGAGCCTCCGATACCCAGAGAGATCACGTTGTCGTAGCGCTCGGATATCTCGTTTCCCAGGGCCTGGATCTCCTTTATCACCTTCTTATCCTGCAAAGGCAGCTGGGTCCACTCGAGACCTAGCTTGACCCTGTTGCGCGAATCAGCTATGATCTTGACCAGATGCTCTTCGGCCTCGCGCACATCTTTAGACATTGCCTCAAGGTCAGATTCCTCGACCCCGTGCGCTTTCCCGACGCTGAAACTGAACATGTTGTTAAAATCGAATTTAATATCTTCCATTTACCTCTCCTTATTCGTTTAAGAATGGTTGCAAAGTTTAGTTTATTATATAGGGAATGTTTTATTACTTCAAGGAGATTTTAAAAACAGAAGGTCCCCGCTTAAACGGGGACCTTTCTCAACAACACACCTATATCAGCCAATAAGCAATTTATTTATTAATACGCAACCCTGAAATAATCCTGATTCAGCTTCTCAAGGCCGTTCCTGCGCACAAACTGAGATATGGCCTCCTTATCCGAATCTTTGATCCGGGTAAAAGATAACCCATAGACGTTATCCACCCCTTCTTTCTTTGCCCAAGCTACGGAAGCCTCGACATTGTTCAGAAACAGCTCATAGCCTAAAGCAATAGTCATCTTCAGATCAGAACCCCTTATAAAAGACTGGCCAGACCTAATCTTGATACCCTTAAGGCTAATATCGTCAGCATTGCAGATAAGCTGATCAGAGTTATCCTGCAGCTTAATACACACTTGTTTACCCAGTTTCCAGCGGATAAAGCGCCTATTCTCGACCATATTTTCCACTTACTCCTCTATTGTAATAAAAAAAGCCACGTTTGAAGGCTTACTGTTACCTGATGCCTTCGTCCGTGGCAGTTCTCGACTTGCATTGTAAGTATACACTATTTCCGGCAAGATTTCAAGGCAAGCGCAAATATTTTAGGGGATTAAAAGATCCTTAAGAGATTCAGGCCTGTCTCAGGATCTATGGCCTTAGTGGCCTTCACTCCCTTAAGCTCAAAAATAACCGCTTCGATCACCAGGAAAACTTTTGACTTACCTCTTATGCACCCGGTAAGAACTTTCTTCTTTTTACCCATGCTGCCGTGGATGTGTATCTGGGGCCCGAGCTTATTGGTGAATATGCTCCCAATTCCCATCACTTCCCAGGCGTCTTTAAAAGTTACTTTAATCGGCTCAGGTGGAATCACCGGCTTTTTAGGTCCAGTGACCAGATCGCCTTTCTTAAGCGCCCCCAGAAACACCAAAGCGGCTGCTTTGATCTTCTCTTTTTTTACCAACTCGGCAAGCTTATCCAGAAGGATATCGTCATCCTCAAACTTAACCACAAATATCCTGCCGATAGAGCCTTTGGTATATTTCATCAATAGTTCTCCGCTAAGACCTCAAAATACGCCTGAGGATGTTTGCAGGCAGGGCACTCTTTAGGGGAATCCACGCTCTCAAGCACCAATCCGCAGTTGATACAATGCCACTTCACCGCCTGCTTCTTTTTGAACACCTCCCCGTCAGCCACATTATTGATCAGCTTGCGATAACGGGCCTCGTGGAATTTCTCAACCTTTGCCACCTGTTCGAATGATTTAGCTACTTCAGGATAGCCTTCATCTCTGGCAGCTTTGGCAAAATCCTGATAAAGAACTGTCCACTCCATATTCTCACCCGCCGCAGCCGCCTCCAAATTGCTCAAGGTGTCCCTAATCGAACCTGCGGGATAAGATGTGGTGATCTCCACATCCCCGCCCTCAAGATGCTTAAAAAATATTTTAGCGTGCTCTTTCTCGTTTTCCGCGGTCTCGGTAAAAATATTGGCGATATGCTCAAAACCCTCTTTGCGGGCGGCGCCGGTAAAATAAGTGTAGCGGTTACGCGCCTGAGACTCTCCGGCAAAAGCCTTCAATAAATTCTGTTCCGTTTTGCTGCCTTTGATTGACTTACTCATCGATCCTCCTCACTAAAGCTGATTCTCGATCCTCTCCATTATCTTCATTTCTGCTTCCTTATCAGGCGAAACACCGCCTACTCGCACCTCAATACGCTGCGTAGTCTTGCTGATACGATGAATATCCACCCATACAGTTTTACCGTCGGTATATTTACCGATTATCTGCGCGACATCATCTTTTACAGTCTCTTTATCAATATCGATCTTGAGCGACTTGAGCGAACTCTTCACCGCGCGCACACAAGCTTGCTGCGAAGCGCGAAATTCCTGCGTAAGTTTCCCAGAAAGCCAGGTAGCTGTCCCTGCCCCGCCTGCCGCGCCCGCCAATAAAGCCACGCACCCGTAAATATTAGCTAAAAATAAGACCATCACCGCAAAAACCGCTATTTTCTTGATCATATCCTTCCCCCGCTCCTTTCTGAACCACCCTCATTAAACTGCTTCAACTGTGACTGCATATTCAATATCAGCTCCATCAAATGCTCTTTGGTCAGGACCAGCTGAATAACCGGGGTCACCTTGTTGCTCGGCGGATGCGTTACTCCAAAACTTATACAGAACTCCCGCGGCGTATGACTGATAATGTGAGCATTAGTAAACTTCGGTTCAAAAATAGGTGGAAAATCCCATGCCTCGTAAGGATTCCTTAATTCATCTGCCATCTTTAACCTCCTTAATTACTGCGCCGAAGGCGCAGGAATTAACCCCGCCGAATGCCTGCAAAGTTTACTGGCGCGAAGCGCCGAGAAACTTTGCGGCGTTTATGAGGCGGGGCCATTCATAAGTTATGGTCTCACTTAAAATACGGACAATTAGCAAACTTAGTGCCGCTTCCCCGAAGCAGCCTGATGGGGATACAATGGAACTCCTTACCGGAAAGCGTCTTCTGCTTTCCCAGCCTATTCTCATATATCTTACAATAGTATTTATTATTACTATCGGCAGCAAGGTTTACGCAAGGATCACCGTTCAAGGCCCCGCAGCAGGTTCCACACCTGGTACACATTGCCTCGTAGGCTTCCTGCTTATACTTTTGCTTCTGTAAATACAAAACATTATCCATAAGTTAGGATTATACAGCTTAAAGCACAAAACCCCAAGTAAAATTATCTTTCGATTTCCAGATGGAATTTGTGGATAGCGCGGTGCAAAAGCGGAGAAAAAAGTATGGCGAGTACGGCAAAAAATACTATCGTACTAAATAGCGCGTAAAACGTAGTGAACATCTTTGCCTCCGGAGTATTTAAATCAGCTACTATTCCCAGGCCGGTCATGATCAAAACTGCGTTCAAAATAGCATCAATCCAGGCTAGATTCTCTATATAACGATAGACTACTGCGCCCATAAAAATCGTCGAAACTAATAGCGCCATAGAAATAAAAATACAGTCCAAAAACCGCTTTATAAATGCCGTACGCTCAAGTAATGGTTGCCGATAATGCTCAAACATTTTTATCCTTAATTAATTGCCGCTCTGGCTACCCTGAGTCTGCTGGCCAACCTGTTTATATGCATTCTCGATAGCTGCCTGGATATTTTTATAATCCAGGTCAATTTCTTGACTGGAACCCTCACCCTGCCCCATATTTGTCTGAGCCTTTATGGCCTGGCCATAAACACCGGTCATCATCTGCTGCAAATCACCTGCTGTCTGGCTACTCTCATCTTCCCTTGCGTAAGGACCGGAGAAATTCTGTTCTTCTTGCGGCGAAGCCACCTTGCCAAATGTATTATTGGTCTGATTCTGCATAGCTTTTATAGTCTGCTCATCGAATTTGATGCTAGGAACACCTGCACCTAATTGCCCGTTCAGCCGACTTTGACTCTGGTCATCTTCTGCCAAACTAATAGAGCTAGCTAAGACCAAAACCCATAACACAATGAATAATTTTCTCATGGCGTCAACTCTCCACCCCTCTTCGGCGTATGCTTTCTCATATAACTCTTCGAACGCCTACCCTGCTTATATCCGCCCTTCTTGCTCCTGTCGAGAATAGATGTCTGCTTGGAATTGGCCGGACTAACATTGAGATTACGGCCTAAAAAATCTCTGCCATTCAAAACAGATATCGCAGCCAGCGCCTGATCTTCATTAAGCATGACCACAAACCCGTATCCCCTGGATTTACGGCCACCCTTTTCCATTACCACCGACACTGAATCCACTTTGCCGAATCCTTTAAACAGGCTGCGGATATCTTTCTCAACAACTTCAAAGGGAAAATTCCCCACAAAAATATTCATAGTATCTTTAATTATACAGCTTTAAACATAAAACCCAAGCAAAATTTACACAAGAGAATCTATTGCATCTGCTACCTTTTGTGATAGAATAAATATGATTATAAAAAAGGAGTTGATAAATGAAGAGTCTTTATTTATGGCTACTGGCCTTAACGATTCTGGCAGGAGGCTGTTCCGGATTTATGATGCAAAGTAACCGAGAATCCACCACCACTGAGCCCATTTCAAGCACATCCTACAAGGTGACTTTCTGCGGAGCGGGATACATGCCAAAAGCTAAAGCCGAAAACATGGCGCTTCAGCGAGCCAGCGAACTTACGCTTAAGAAAGGTTACACTCATTTTGCAATCTTTGAGAAATCAGACAAGTCAGAAATGGATCAGCTGGAAGATGTATCCCGTAAATCCTACCTTCAGGGCGTTAAACCGACTTCCGGAGAGAATCTTGCCGGGCAGCAAAATCTGGTGCGGCCAAAGATCATTTTAAAGATCCAGCTTTATAATCAAAATAACGCCACTGGCAATGCGATTGACGCCAAACAATATCTCAACGATAACCCTATAGAATAAAACTTAGCTTAAAATAATGGGGACGGTTCTATTTTATAATCAGAACCGTCCCCATTATTTACAAACACCCCAATATCCACTAGCTTTTCGACTGTCTTCTTTTTTTCCGCTTTTTAATTCTAGATCTATACGGAGTACATAAAACATCCGCGAAAGAAGATATCCTGTTGTTTTCGTAGGGAAAATCTTTGCAGGTAACAGGCTTTAGGCTGTAATCCGCCTTGTGGACCAAGCAAAGGCCATCGGAGCCAAGAAAAATGCACGGCTCATCCTCATAGCTGGTACCGACCTTGAAACCCGAGGGAAACCCTTTATCTCTCTCTAAATGGAAAAAATCTCCCTTTATGCCGCTCGATAAAATCCTTTTAGCCTCTTCCAGGTCTATCCAAGCGCCGAACCTGCAACAATCCGCCTGAGTACTGCATTCATGGCATTTGATGCTTCTTTTTGATTTTCTTTTTTTGATTTTCTTTTGATTTATAGACATATTTATTCCTGCTTTCATTGTACCTTTAAAAAATAAAAAATAAAGTAAATTCAGCTGAAATACAATTAAAGCAAGCTTTGATATTTTTAACGGGTTTTGATTTAGACAGACTGGGGACGCTATTAAACTCAAAGACAGGAATACTTTCCTGCCTTAACCGAAAAGCTTCTTGTGGTTACTTGTAGATGACTTCCTGAGTATCTTCACTCGCCTGCTCATAGGCGTCGTCAATTTTTTCTTGCGCAGAGCCATAGGCCTCACTTAGCCTGCTCTGCGAAGCATCATCCTGGATATCTTGCCATTTAGCTGAATAGGCGTTATCCAATTTTTGGCCTACATTAGCCTGCGACTGTGTTTCTTTATTGTAGGCATCGGTAAGCTTCTGTTCTGCGATGACCTTGTTTTCGGCGCTTAGGCCCGAAGAGTCTAATTTTGTCAATGCATTATCATAGTTCTGCTTTATCTCAGCGGTATTATTATTAATACTAGTCTGGCCTGCGGCATAGCCCTGATCCAGGCTACTAAAGGGAGAACTACCTTGAATCTTCTGATTTAACGTAGAATTTGAATTATCAATCTTTTGCGCTGCGACATTCTGATTCCGCATCGCAGTATCATAGGCATTATCCAAGCCACTTTGTATTGCTGTGCGAGTTGTCTGGTTCATATTTGCTGCATTATTCAGATTTGTCTGCGTGTTGCTATAGCTCTGATTTATAGCAGAGGTTCTGGCACTCAACCCTGTCTGCGCTGTAGTATAGCCCTGGTTCAGCCGGTTAGTAGCAGTATTATTCTGAATACGCTGACCAGTGTTAACGTTTGCGCTATTCAGCCTTGTCTGTGCCCGTTGATAAGCCTGATCTACCCTTGATTGACTATCTTCAGACCAACATAAACTTGCGGGGATCAACAAAATCGAGATGATTACAAAAAATACTTTAATCATGGCCGTGGCTCCTTCCGTATATATGCTTCTAGTCTAAGTATAATACAACTTCATAATATAACAATGCCAAAGCACCCATATCAAGAAAGGGCTTTCAAATGAGCTTACTCCTCGCGTAATCGCGCGAGTTTTCTTTACTCCAAGCTTAGACCTAAACAAAGCCTTCAGCTTTACGCTGGACTTACACCCCACGCTTAAACCTTAGAGGCGTGACTGGAATCCCGGAGTTTAATCGCTTAAAAATTTACTTCGCTTCGCTAGTAAATTTTTTGCGCAAACTCCGGGATTAAAAATTGCCAATAAAAAGCCCCATTAATCAATTAAGATTAATGGGGCAATTTTTAAGGAGCGCCGACCTACTCTCACATATCCTTACGAAGACACTACCATCGGCCCTGCGGGGCTTAACTTCCGTATTCGGAATGGGAACGGGTGTT
>CAYHBB010000013.1:0-5792 GCA_964354795.1 uncultured Planctomycetales bacterium
ATTACTGAGGGGTTTAACCCTCACCCAAAGTTAAGTATCAAGAGGGCCCTGAAATTGGGGGTGGAGAGCGAGAACGAAGAAGGTGGAATAGTTCTAAAGGAACGTATAAGCCCACAAGAGTTTATGGATAGATTAAGCAAACAATTACCAGAAGGGATTGAGATCAAAGATGCCAAAAGAGATATTGATTAATTCGGATTCGAGGGAAAAGCGGGTAGCGATAGTAAATGACGGCCGGTTGGATGAATTTTATATGGAGCGGCCGGGAGATAAGACTATTGTAGGCAATATTTACAAGGGCAAGATCGAGGCGGTGCTCCCCTCGATAGGCGCGGCATTTGTGGATATAGGTCTGCCTAAAAAAGGATTTTTGTATTTATCGGAGATAGAGTCCGCGTTTGAAAGTGGGGACGCTCCACAGCAGAAGAAGGATAAAGAGATCAAAAAAGGCCAGGAAGTCCTGGTGCAGGTGGTCAAGGAGCAGTTTGGTACCAAGGGCCCGCGCCTGACTACCGAAATCGGCCTTGCCGGAAGATACCTGGTATTGATGCCGACGGAGAACCAGATCGGCGTCTCGCGCAGGATTGACGATGATGATGAGCGTAAGCGCCTGAGGACCATATTCAATGAATTGAAACTTCCTAAGGATGTGGGTTTTATCGTGCGCACTGCGGCAAGCGGAAAGTCCAAGCAGGAGTTGATGCATGACGCGCAGTTTTTACTTAAGCTTTGGCAGCGCATGGAGAGCAATATCAAAAAAAGCAAGGCGCCAAGCGTTATTTATGAGGAGTATGATCTGTCCTTAAGGGTCATCCGTGATTCTTTTACCGAGGATGTTACTAAGCTTATCGTGGACTCGAAGCCTGAATTTTACCGCATTCAGCATTTCATGAAAACGTTCTTGCGCTATCTTGTGCGTAAGGTAGAGCTTTACCGCGGGGACAATCTCTTTGATGAAAAGGATATTGAGAAGCAGCTCAGCAGGATCTATGAAAGCAGGGTCTTCTTGAAATCAAAGGCGTATCTGGTGATCGAGCCGACAGAGGGGCTGGTGGTGGTGGATGTGAATAGCGGCGGCTTTAAGAAGAATCTGCAGCAGGAGGAAGCGGCATTCAGGGTAAATTGCGAAGCGGCGACCGAGATCGCTCGCCAGCTGATCCTGCGCGACCTGGGTGGGATCATCGTGATAGATTTTATCGATATGGGCAAGGAGCATCACCGCAGGGAGGTGCTCAATACTCTAAAGCGCGCCTTGAACAATGATCGGGCGAAATTCGATATTCTGGGGATCTCTAAGTTTGGGGTGGTCGAGATGACTAGAGAGAGGATCCATCGCACGGTACAGATGCTTTCTTTTGAAGGGTGCCCTTATTGCGGGGGCAGAGGCAAGGTCAAGTCACCGATAACTATTTCAATATTCGCGTTAAAGGAATTGAAGCGCTATCTTAAGGATAAATCGCTTAAGGAAGTGAATCTGACGTTGGCGCCCACTGTCATTGAGGAGATACTTAGGGATAAGCAGGGCTTGCTAGAGGTCGAGAGGAAATTCCGTATAAAGGTCAATCTCGTATCCAATCCCATCCAGCATATCGAGGAGATCAAAATAGCTTAAGCTTTCTTCGCAGTATTATGTTAACTTGAAAATATTGCAATTTGCCTGATTTTTGATATACTGAATTTTTACGGGGCGTAGCTCTCCGCCACAGTGCTTGGCGGATTCGCTACGCATGAAGTAAATCCGGGGCGTAGCTCAGTTTGGCTAGAGCGCAGCGTTCGGGACGCTGAGGCCGTAGGTTCAAGTCCTACCGCCCCGATAAGTTTTACAATAGTTTGCTTCAGGTAAAACCATGCCTCCGAGTATGCCAAAATTATTGAAAAGAATTTTGGCATGAATACGAGGAGGCACAGTCAACTAATGCAAAAACAACTCCACGCATATTATTCCGGCCGGGTGCAGGGAGTGGGATTTCGCTTCACCGTGATGGATATCGCCCGGGAGATGAATGTGGCGGGTTGGGTGAAGAATCTTTCCGACGCAAGGGTGGAAGTGGTGGCTGAAGCCGAGGAAGATATACTTTTAGACTTTCTGTCGCGCCTTGAGCATAAATTTTGCCGGTATATCCAAGATAAAGATATAGATTGGCAGCCCGCAAGCGGAAAATTTATTGGCTTTAAACTGGAGTATTAATAAGGACACAATCTGCAGAATGAAATGGCTTAAGTTGTTTGTATGAATTGGTCCCTGCAGCAAATCACTTCGTAAATTTCTTCGAAATTTACTCGTAGCTGCAGGGATAAGTTCGTGCATACCATTTACCCCACAGGGGTAGGCCTTCCTATCCGATTAAGGAAGGGCCTTACGTTCACTTCGTTCCGTAAATTGTGCACTCACTTATGCGATACGGAATATTCGCTGACGTTCACTCTAATCTCGAAGCCCTTGAGGCGGTAATCGCCGCTTTTAAGAAAGAATCCATTGACGCCTACCTTTGCGCGGGCGATGTCGTCGGCTACGCCGCCAATCCCAGTGAGTGTATCAATAGAGTCAGGTCTTTATCTATGGTTACGGTCGCCGGAAACCACGATTGGGCAGCGGTCAGCCTTACTTCCCCGGAAACTTTTAACTCTTTCGCCAAAGATGCTATTCTTTGGACAAGAAAACAGCTTGATGACTCAGGCCGGGATTATCTTGAGACCCTTAAGTTAATTTACAAAAATGAGTTTTTGACCCTGGTACACGGCACGCTGGATAACCCCCGCGATTTCAATTACATGACCGACGGCTACAAAGCGGAAGAGACCTTTAGGCTCATGGAAACTGATATTTGTTTTATTGGACACACCCATATCCCGGGAGTCTTTATCAAGGAGGAAAACGACTGTATTTCCTACCGTCCGGATACGAGCGTTGGCATCAATAAGGCCAATAAGTATATCGTAAATGTGGGTAGTGTGGGCCAGCCGCGGGACGCCTCCCCTAGTGCCGCCTATTGTATATACGATACCGCAAAATTAGAAGTGCAGATAAAGCGCGCGGAATACGATTTTAAGAGCGCGCGCAAGAAAATCCTCGAATCCGGATTGCCCGCTTTTCTGGGAGACAGGCTTCTCGTAGGCAAATAACCATGCATTCACGCATTGGCGAAACCATCCGTAAGTTGCGGGACCAGATCCGCCGTCACGATTACCTTTATTACGTCCAAGACCAGCCGCAAATCTCCGATAAAGAATACGATTTGTTGATCACCCGGCTTAAGAAGCTGGAGTCAGATAACCCGGAATTTATTTCTTCGGATTCTCCGACGTCTCGGGTAGGCGCAGGTATCCCTAAGGGTTTTGATACAGTAAGGCACAAGCGCAAGATGCTTTCTCTTGACAATACTTATTCCATTGAAGAGGTCAAAGATTGGGCCCAGCGAGTGCATAAGGGGTTAGGGCATACTGAGACGGTCGAATATGTAGTGGAGCATAAGATCGACGGCGTAAGCGCGAATATCGCTTATAAGGCGGGAAAGCTTAGTATGGGCGCCACCAGAGGGGATGGTGAGTCCGGAGAAGACGTCACCGCGAATATCAAGACTATCCGCGCCGTGCCTCTTTCGCTAATGGGCAAGGATGCGCCGGACTTTATCGAGGTCCGCGGCGAAGTCTACATGGATAGAGCTGATTTTGATATTTTGAATAAAGAGCGGGAGTTTGAAGGGCAAGTCTTATTTGTCAATCCCCGTAACGCTGCCAGCGGGTCTTTGAAATTACTGGATACCGGGATTGTGGCAAAGCGCAGGCTTAGTTTTTTTGCTCATTCGGTCGGGGATTATGAGGGCCGAGAGATCTTGGGCCAATGGGAATATCTAAAGAAGCTAAAAGACTGGGGCGTGCGCGTCAATAAATATTCCAGGCTTTGCAAGAGCCTGGATGAGGTTATAGAATTCTGCTTTAAGTGGCAGGAAAAGCGGGATACTCTCAGTTACGAAATTGACGGAATGGTGATCAAAGTCAACAGTTTTTCCCAGCAGGATGCGTTGGGTGAGACACTAAAGAGCCCGCGCTGGGCAACCGCGTATAAGTTCCCCGCGCGACAGGCAACTACCGTTGTCAGAGGTATATCTCTTCAGGTGGGTAGGACCGGGGTGATCACTCCGGTGGCTGTGCTTGATCCAGTTGAATGCTCCGGGGTGGTCATTAGTCACGCCACATTGCATAATTTTGATGAGATCAGGCGGCTTGATGTCAAAATCGGTGACCGTATTTTGATCGAGCGGGCAGGGGATGTGATCCCTAAGGTAGTCAAGGTTGTAGATGCTAAAGGAGAAAAACGCTTTATTATCCCAAAGGATTGCCCGGTCTGCGGCGGTAAGGTAGTCAAGGAGAAGGAAGAGGATGTGGCCTATCGCTGCATCAATCCATCGTGTCCGGCGCAGCTTGAGCGGGGGCTAGAGCATTTTGCCTCGCGGCTGGCCATGGATATCGAGGGAATGGGCGAGTCTGCGGTCAAACAGTTGATAGGGCTTAAGCTGGTCAGAAATTTCGCGGATATTTATAAATTAGAAGAAGAAGACTTAAGAAAGCTTGAGTTGTTCAAGGAAAAGAAGGCGCGCAATCTAATAGGTGCTATAGAAAAAAGCAAGGCTCAGCCTTTGTCCCGGTTGATATATGCTTTGGGGATCCGGCATGTGGGGGAGAAGGCGGCGTTTGTCCTGGCGCAGAAGTTTGGGTCTATAGAGAGGCTTGCGCAGGCAAGCCGTCAGGAGCTGAATGAGATCTATGAAGTAGGCCCGGTAATAGCTGAATCAGTGCTGGATTATTTTAGCTTGCTTCAGACGCGCAAGCTTATTGAGGAACTTAAGAACGCGGGCCTTAGCTGTAAAGAAAGAATAGTTAAATTTAAGGCCGGGCCGTTTTCCGGAAAGACTTTAGTCTTTACCGGAGAACTTAAGTCTTATAGCCGGCCTGAGGCAGAGGCATTGGTGCGAACGTCGGGAGGGAAGGCTTCATCGAGCGTGAGCAAGAATACGGATTTTCTGGTAGCGGGAGAGAACGCCGGATCGAAATACGAGTTAGCCAAGAAACTGGGAGTCAGGATCATTGATGAGAAAACATTCTCCCGCATGCTAAATAAATAAGCAGGGCGGGATCCCGACCGAGCGAAAGCTAGTGTCGGGAAGGGAGATGCTTACATGAAGATCACCAGATCGATCATCATACTTTGTTTGATTTTTAGTATTACCGGTTGCGATGCCTTTATCCGCAAATTCACCCGTAAGCCCAAAAAGGACCAGACTTATGAGCCTCCGGTGCTTGCTCCGGAAGAATACAAAGGCCCGCAGACCTCCAAGGAAGAGCAGTACCGTCAGTTCTTTATTTTCTGGAGGTCCTGGCAGGATGAATTAATACAGTCGCTTCAGTTCAGTAAGAATTACAAGAAGCATTTGGATTGCGCCAATGAGTCGCTTAAGAACCTGGTGAGCATGCGGTCATACCTAAAAGAAATCAAGCAGAAGCAGCTAGATGCTTTTATTATTAAAATGAATGATCTTAAGGGCACGGTTTCCAGCGATACCCATGGAAGGAATGTTTCCTGGAGCCGGCAGAAGGCGGAGAAGATTCGCAGGGATGTAATCCGCGATTTTTCTTTTCCCAGGATCAAGCCGTTTCTGCTTCCATGATCTTTGAGACCGTGGTGGTGGGCCCGATGCAAGTGAATTGTTATGTTCTTGCTCCGGAGCAAAACTCCAAATGTGTTATTATTGATCCCGGGGCAGATGAGCGTAAGATCAGAAAGGTGCTGGTTA
>CAYHBB010000014.1:0-97653 GCA_964354795.1 uncultured Planctomycetales bacterium
TGGTTCTCCGTCGGCATCAATACCAGGTATCTTCCGGCAAGGCCGATTTCGGTAGTCAGGCGCGGGCCCTTGGTACCAAACTGCTCCTTGACCACCTGCACCAGGACTTCCTGGCCTTTCTTAATCTCTTTATCCTTCTTCTGCTGCGGAGCATCACCGCTTTCAAACGCGGACTCAATCTCCGATAGATACAGAAATCCTTTTTTAGGCAGGCCTATATCCACAAATGCAGCGCCTATAGAAGGAAGCACTGCCTCGATCTTGCCTTTGTAAATATTACCTACGATAGTCTTATCTCCCGGGCGTTCCATATAAAACTCATCAAGCCGGCCGTCGTTTACTATCGCTACACGCTTTTCCCGCGAATCCGAATTAATCAATATCTCTTTTGGCATCTTTGATCTCAATCCCTTCTGGCAATTGTTTACTCAATCTATCCATAAATTCTTGTGGGCTTATGCGTTCCTTTAAAGCTATTGCCCCCTCTTCGCTCTCACTCTCTACACCCAATTTCAAGGCCCTTTTGATGCTTAGCTTCGGGTGAGGATTAAAACCCTCAGTAATCTTCATCGGCAGGTCTGCCCTGCGCATCGCCCGCGTAAGCAGTCGCATCAGGTCCAAATGCGATATATATTTCATTGCCCCTTTTTTTGCGAAAACAAAACTGATACGATACATAAACTAATTCTTTACCGGCGTAGTATTATCGATCTTTACGCTTACCTTTTTCTTCTTTTTTCTTTTATCTGCTGCCGCGATCTCTTTTTCTTCTTTCCCAAGATTATCCTTGAGTTTAGAAAGCTCTTCTTCTGTGTACTCACCCTCATTAATAATCCGGGCAGTTATGAATATTAACAGATCTATTTTCTTCTTAGTGTAAGTGTCGCGCCGGAAAATTCCTCCCAGCAAAGGAATATTCTCTAAAAACGGAATACCCTGAGTTCCTTTTCCGTTTTCATCCTTAAGTAAACCTCCGATAACAACGGTTTCACCATCCTTAAGCAGAACCTGCGTCTGAGTCTCACGCACATCAATTACCGGGTAGTCCGTAGTCACGGGTACAGCTATTCCGGTAGCTACGATTTGAGCTTGCTCGCTATGCGTAGATGAAGTTACACTGGGATGAATGATCATATTAATATATCCATCTTCATTAACCTGAGGCACCACAAAGAGCTTAATCCCGATCTCCTGATAATAGTCAAGTGTCTGAGTAATAGTAGCCGCTGCTGCGCCTGTCGTAGTAGAGGAGCTGGAGACATCCGTCTTAAAAATCGGCGTGTGATAGCCGACCATAATGGAGGCTTCCTGATTATCCAGCGTCAGGATGCGGGGAGCAGAAAGTGTATTGGTATCTGCATCAACTTCAAGCGCGTGCAACATCGCCTCGAATTTCACGCCGGTAAGCTTCTGGAACAACAGATTCGCGCCTACGTTATAAGGGAATCCGGTGCTTACCCCGGTAAAAGCGGAAGTCACAGAAGATCCTAACTGTGAAACTATGGAGTTACCACCCAACTTCTCTGTAGGTGCACCTACGCCATCCTTGCCCAAGATCACCTCATTTGTCTTTATTCCAGCGATATCCGTTGACTCAGCCCCTGTTGAACCCAAGCCCCAATCCACACCCAGATCCCTAAGCTTATCTTTGTTAACCTCCATGAACCGGGTTTCGATCAAAACTTGCTGAGGCTTCTTGTCAATCTGAGATAGAATCACTGTCTTGATCCTATCAAGTGAAGACGCGGTATCGGTAATCAGCAAAGTCTTTGAACGTTGTACACCTTCTGCGCCAGCCGCCTCCTTTTCTAAAGGTGCTGCCTCGACCCTCTCTTTACCAATCTGATATGAACCATATTTCCATCCCTTTTGCCCCCTTGAGTACAATATAGAAACAGCGCCGCGCTTGGTCAATAAAGGCAGCAGCACTTTCTGGGCGTCATAGGCATCAATGAACTTTAGATGAAATATTTCCGTCTGCAACACTTCTTCCAGTTGGATCTTGGCGATATTCTCAAGCTTGCTGACCAAAATAATGTTACCTTGCTTCTGATATCCATAGCCATAAGTCTTTAGCATCACATCCAACGCCAGGTCCCAGGGAACATCTACAAGCCTGATGGTCACATTCCCTATGACATCCGGAGTGGTGACAATATTTATTCCGGACTTAAAAGAAATTATTTTTAAAACATTGTGAATATCCGCGTCCTTGAAATCCAAGGTCACGTTCTCCGGCGCAGTCAAATCTTCGGAAAAAGTCGCGGACTCCTCTACTTGAACCTCAGGCTGTTCAGCAGTCTTAGTCACCAGCTGCACCGAAACCTCGTTCTTAGTAGACTCATCTTTCTTCTCCTGCCCGAAAGCGCACGTAGTAGAAATAAAAACTAAACACAATAAAGCGTGCAGCGTGAAACGAGCAACGCGCAGCTCATTCTTCATTCCCCCTCCTTATGCATAATAAATTCTTTTATTTGGCCATCTTTAATAAATAATACCTTATTGTTCTCTATTTTTAATACTTCATACCCGGAGATTGCATCTCCGATACCTACTACCGCTCCGTTTACAATCGCGTAAGATCTCCCCTTTTTGTCAAAAATTATCCCCTCAACAGATACATCTCCGACAGGAACTTCTACCTTATCCAGATTAACCAGTCTTCCGTCTTCAGTGACAAGCGGGATAAAGGGATTGCGCTTGCCCTTAGGGTCATATACAAATTGCTGCTCTTCGGCAAAAACAGCAACAGATAAGACAAATATCACAACTATAGTAGCCAATGATATTCCGATAACCTGATGCCCTGATTCTCTATTTCTTAACATATGTCTTAAGCGTCACGGAGCACGCCTGGCTCACAGAGTTTTCTGCATTAGGAGTAATGCGCATATCCTGCACAGCAATAAAGATCTCGCCGTTCTCCAGCTGGTTCAAAAATCTACCTAGCGTGTGATAGTCCGCAGTAAAATCTAAACTTATCAGATAAGGTATCAGGCTGGTGGCCTGCTTACCCGATATAGCCTCGGGAGCCTGACGGATCTGGGAAATCCTGACTCCGTTTTTCTTGGCAGTCTCCGAAATATTCTGCAGCAAAGTAGTGATCTGGCCTTCAGAGATCAACTTTTTAAGTAAAACAACTCCCGGCTGTTTCTTCCCATCCATATTTTTAAGGCTTTGCATCTTCGCTAAATCAGCATTGAATTTATCTATATCAGCTTTTAACTTTGTAATCTTCGGCCCCTGAGCACTTAAGCCAGCCAGCTGCATCTTCATCACAAAAGAAATGTCGATAAAAATCACTACCAGGCAGATCACGCCCGCCAGCATCAGCTTCTTTTTATCTAAAAACAACTGCTCCAGGTTAAACTGCTTTAGCATTGGGATCATTTTGTTTTAAGCACACCCTTAAGAGTGAAATTCGCCACTTCATTTCCGGCTATCGCCTTGCTCTGTATCGGCCCCAGCTCAAGCGCGGTTAACTCTTTATAGAATACCGTGTCATCTTTCAAAGTATCTATGAATTTCTTGATCAGGCTCATCTCCAGCTTCTCGGGAGAAACCACCGACCCGCGTATATTAAGCTCTTTAGCGTTTATAGAGATATCTGTAAACCAGATCCCGCTGGGCAGATCCAGGCTCAGCCGGTTAAGCTTCTGCGACCAGTTAATGCGCTGCTCCATAAAAGGCTTGAGCAGCGAAGCGTCCTGGCTAGAAACAGCATACTCCTTATTAAACTCTTCCAACGCTTTTCTCTGCGGCTCCATACTCTGCAACTTCTTATTTAAAGCGCTTAACTGTGCTTGTTTCATTATAGCCATCGCGCCAAAGAGTAAGTGCGCACAGATCAATATAGCGAAAACCGCCGGCACCGCGTAAATTGCATACTTCAGGTCAAATCCGGCAAGCAGATTCTTACCTTTCGATTTCAGGCTTACATCTTCGGGTAATAAATTTATCTCTATCATTTTCTTAATGCCAGGCCTACAGCAACATTCAACTGCGTAAGCACCGGCTTTAGCTTTTCGGCATCAGCGGCATTAGGCTGCTTAATCTTTCTCAAAGGCTCCCAATACTCCACCTCTATTCCCAGGAGTCCGGAAATCTTTTCTTTAAAGCCGACGAACAATCCCCCTCCGCCGCTTAAATAAATCTTTCCCACGCTGGAAGCGCTCTGGCTTTCATAATAATCAAAAGAGGTGCGGATTTCCGCTCCCAAGTTGGTAAATACCGTTTCCAAGCCTGTCATCATCCGCGCGGCCTGATCTCCTGCCGGATTGATTTTAAGACTCTCTGCGGACCTAAAATCTACCTCCATCACTTCGGATATCTTCTGGGTAAGATTATTCCCCGCAATCTGGATATCACGGCTCACCCGGGGCAGCCCATCTTCAAGAATACTCACATTAGTGATAGTTGCCCCGACATTCAAAAGAGCAATTGCCTTCTTGCCGGAATAATCTTCCGGCACGTAATTAAAATTGAAAGCGTTGATCAGGGCAAGAGAATCTATCTCTATAATATTCGCCTTAAGGCCGGCATCCTCCATAAACTTAAGGCGCTGGCTGATAAAATCTTTTTTTACCGCGGCAAGCAACACCAGCATCTTATTATCCGGCAGATCATCTTTAAGAATACACCCGTCGAGGTTGACCTCCGCGACCGGAAACGGGATATGTTTTTGCACCTCAAATTTCAAAGCCTGCTTCAATTCTGTAGCGCTCATCTTGGGAAAGTTAATATCCCTGATAACCGTAGCCGGTCCGGAAAAAGCAATATTCACTACTTCCAGGCCATGCGCGCTTTTAAGTTTCTTTAAAACTTCAATCGGATCAGCCTGCATCGGCTCTAAAGCAAAATCCACTAGCTCCACTGCCTCTTGAGTAAAGCGCAGCTTCATCACCTTGACTACCTGTGTGCCTATATCAAGGCCAACAGATAATTTCTCCCGTAAAGCTCTACCAGGTTTTTTAGAGAATGCTTGACCAAACATCTACTTAGGCAGCTCCTTTGAAATACTCTTAAGCATCATCAATCTATCTAATTTATTCCTGAGTTCTGCACTTGAAGGATCTTTCTTTAGGGCCTCATTACACTTTGCGATTGCCTCATCGATCTTTTTAAGTTTCTCCTGCGTCTTTTGCGGATCTTCCTGAATCTTAGCTTTTACCTCTTCAACTTGCTGCGCAGACAATTCAGACTTGACATCCCTGATTTTATCAATTAAAAGACGGTCCCAATCCTCTTGAGTGCGAGGCTTATTGCTCTCATTAATGACTACCATGCCGTAATCTTCAGGATTAGCAGGTGTTAAAACATCGGGCTCCTTATTTACTTGGATTTTTTTCGCCTCAGCCGGGGCAACATCAGCAGATTCTTCATGAAGCTTATTTGTCTGATAAATAAAAAAGAAGGTGATGCCAAACACAGCGACAACAATTACACTGACTATTACTATCTTCTTCATTTTACTCACCCTATTGTATGGCCTCGCTCCAATCACGCAGATACGGCGTACCCGTTGACCCGGACAGCCATTGCAAGCCCGGCGGAATATCCCCATTCATTGCCCTATCAGAATAATAATATTTCTCGTAAGTTAACACCTCAAAAAGCCCCATATTACCATTAGCAATAATATTTCCGGTAGTAGATCCCCAGTCAAGAATATCTACGAAATTAGCGTCGTCATGCGCATAAATGACACTCTGGTGTTCGCTTCGGAAGATTGACGCCTCATTATAATCACCCCAGGAAGCAGTACTCAAACGCGAGTGCTCCGCAGGATACTGCAGCGGCTCAATATAAGTGATTTCCCCGGTTGAAATAATGGTCAGGTCCTCGCCGCTTCCCCAGGTCGCGTCAAAAAGAATATTAACGTTGCCTTGTCCAGGGCTGGATCCTTCTACAAAAATTACTTTCTTCCCGATAAGATCGCGGTCAGGATAAATCAAAACAGTCCCATTATTCTGAATGTAAACCACCTCGTCAGAGGGATAGCTTTGCGCAGCATTTCGTCCAAACTGCACAAAATCCCCGAATTCATCAGATGTTCCGTTACTATTGTAATCCGGGATTGGGATCTTTGTGTAGTCAGTGTTGACCCCTGTCTGCTTATCCTGAAAATAATCGGACCCTCCGCTCTTTGAATATGTCCCGGAAACACGCGTCTTATCGTAAACCTCAACCCTTGCAAGAAGTCCGCTTAGCGAAAGATTCCCTCCCACTGAAAGAGTGTTCTCGAATGGATGCGGAATGCGGATAAAATTAGCGCTCAATGCCCTTTGCGCGTTTCCATAGGTGCCAGTAACGCTTACTTGAGGAGCGCTCGCTGATTTCGTAACAGTAAAACTTCCACCGCCAAAAGAAGTGATGCCTCCCGTATATCCTGAACTAACTAACCAAGAGCTATATCCTTGGGCCATTCCCGCTTCCGCTATCCAGAATGCACGGACCCCGTCAGAATACCTTCTTATCCCGCTATTTTCCGAGAAGCTACGCGCGAAAAATGCAGCACTGGTAATCGTCATCAACATGATCACCATATAAACAAATATCAATGCCGCCCCTTTTCTATTCATTCCTAAGCCTCACTTTTTCTTTTAAGACTTTAGCCGGACTGGTGCATGGAGAGGGAAAACACAGCGTCCTATTACGCACAGTCTTCTGCGCCGTCAGCTGAATCTCAACGGTACTGCCAGCAAGAACAAAAAAAAGGGAATTAATATCATTACCGAGATACTTAGGGCCTCCTATTAATGAGGATGTCCTCGCAACCGCCCACACCCCTGCGCTGTTTGGGATCTGAGCCCGAGAAAACTGAATATTCGTATCATCTGCAGTATTAAATGTAACCGTACTACCTCCTCCCCCTACGACAACGCTATCTGCGCCCCTTAACTCTCTGACCATAGAAGACATTGCCTGCCGCGCTCCCTGCTGAAGATCAAGATACCCCATCTCCGCAATATTACTTTTCTCTCCGATCCCCATGATCATATAGACACCACACAGCAAAAGGCTAAAAATTACAACGCTGATCATGAATTCAAGTAAGGTAAAGGCTTTCATCAATAAGTAAACAGTGTCTGCAATGAAGCGCTCATGGGCCTGGTGCCGCGCTCATTCCAGGAATCTGTGACGCAAACCTTCTGCGGATCCTGGCTCGGACAACTGCTATAACAATTATTTGATGCGTCGCAACAGCAAACGCTTGTATTTTCACCGCTTAAATCAGTAAACCTGGTGTATGTCCCGGCGTCTATTTTAGTTCTAAGATTTACCAGACTTGTTTCCGCCTTAAGTTCTTCCATCACAAACTGAGCATGGCTGGTTGCGACAATTAAATTACGGTTTGATTGGTTTAATATCATACAATTAATATAAAGGGCAAGCATTCCAGTAAGCGCAAACCCCATAATCGCTAAACCTAAAAGCAGTTCCAGCATAGTAAAACCTTTATTCTTCATCCTACTCCTTCTTCACGCTGCAATCTTCGGAAACGGAAAGCCCGCCGGTGGTCACGTTGAATATCTTTGTTCCGGTCAGGCCACAGCTTGTGGGACTGGCATAGCAGCTGTAACCTGAAGCATCCATCCGTGGGCAGCTAAAAATATAGCCCTTTATAGGAGACTGGATCACATAATCTTTATCGATATACGCGGGAGTTGTCTGAGTCAGCGCCGAAACGCTGGCAGGAAAACTACCCGCATGGTCTTTAGCGTAATTCTCAAGAGCAGTAGCCACCAGCTTCAAGGTGGATGTCGCGTTAGACTCGTTTTGAGCGGAACTACCCCGGATTACCTGTTCTATAGCAACGCGCAAAAGCAAAGCAATGATCGCGATCACCAGCATGATAATCACAAAACTACGTGCCTTATTATTCATATGTAGATTTTCCCTAAGTAACTGCCAGTAAATATAGTTATATTAAATTAATACTAACACAAATTCCAAATTTCACAAGGATTAATTCGTTGCCCCACCGGCAAAACACTTCGTAAATTTCTGTCGCTTCGCTCCAAAAATTTACTCGTAGCCGGTGGGGTTAATTCGCGCATTGACTTAGGTCAAAGCGAGTAAAATGAGCCCTCCCTAAGTCAAGCGCTCAATAAAAAAATCCCGTGCCAAACAAAGTTGACACGGGATTTCTGGAACCTGCAACGACAGTCTTACGGCTGGGTTGCCGGATTAGCTATACACGCAGCGCGATCAGCGATCGCACCACCTGCGGCCTGGACTCTGACAACACCGTCCTCGGTAACGCAGAATGAGCGCACGCCGGTAACATTAGCAGTTACGGGTTGCGCGCTGGCCTCGAAAGTCTCGGCCGCGATAGTCGCAGTGTTAAAATTGTAGCCGCTCTTGACACAAGGAGGAGTGGTACAACCCAACACGATATCGACATACGGAGGACTACCCACCGGTAACGGTGAACCTAATTCGGTCAAAGTCGCGTAGTTCGCGTTTGCCGAACGGAAGGTGACTTCCGCTGTCGCAATCGTCTTCAGGGCAGCCTGAGCTGCGGATTCATTCGCCTGCAAACGTGCTCTGAGCAGGTTCGGTATGGCGATAGCTGCCAATAAAGCGATAATTGCAACAACGATCATGATTTCAACGAGAGTAAAACCTTTTCTATTCATAGTTCTGACCTCCTCCCTAAGGTGAGATTGACTTTTTGCGCTTTTTAAAGCCGAATCTCTTATTGTAAATAATTATTATAACTACTTTTCCTGAATAAGAGATTATCCCTAAAGCGCTAGTCCCCTTATAGTTACCAATATTTTACCTGCCTCCTTTCTATTTGTCAAGTAAAAAAAATAGCCTATCCCCACATATTTTAGGAATAGGCTCTTCTTGAAAAACTCTTAAAAAAATATATAAATATAATAACGTTACGCTTTCCTACTCCTAATGTATACTTTTTCTACTAAAAGTATAACATATTTGCCGCGTTATTTCAACCTGTGGGCAAAATCAGAACAGAGCAGCAAGCAGGGAATCGCCATCAAGCTTCTTCAGCCTAACACGTAGGAGCTTATTCTTAAAATCCAGCTTAGACCTAAGTAGGACCGGAATATAGTTTCCGGTGTGCCCCTCCCAGCAGTCAGGCCTTAACTTTGAGCGGCCTTCAAAAAGCACATCCGCGCTTTTACTAATGAACTTCTTCTTGTAGCTCACCGCGCAAAATGAAGCGGTTTTCTTTAGACTTTCCGCCCTTTCCTTAACCGCATGAAGACGGACTATGCCCGGATCCTCCGCAGCAGATGTGCCCTCTCTTTTAGAATAAGGAAATATGTGGGTGCGTAAAGGCAGGATTTGATTAAGCAAATCCGCTGTATTCTGAAATTGCCTCTCAGTCTCACCCGGAAAACCAACCAGACAATCCGTAGTGATGGCGACGCCGGGGACTTGTTTTTTTATTTTACCCACCAGCTTCAGATAATCATCGCGGGTATATTTTCGCCGCATTTTCTTTAAAATGATGTTGTCCCCGCTTTGGATCGGAATATGAAAATGCGGGCATAATTTATTGGAGTGAGCCATATGGCTTATCAAGGCAGCGGTGACATCCTTAGCTTCAATTGAACTAAGCCTGATGCGCATTACCCCTTCTATTCTTTCAAGCTCTTTGATAACTCTGACTAAATTTGTTTTTGGTTTCAGGCCTTTACCGTAAGCGCCAAGGCAGATCCCAGTCAGGACGATTTCTTTGTGGCCGTTTTTCGCCAATTGATTTGCTTCATGGATGATTTCTTCTAGCGGCCTGCTGCGTGAGCGGCCACGCACCAGCGGAACTTTACAATAAGAACAAAAATTGTCGCAGCCATCCTGGATTTTCAAAAACGCCCGAGTATGCTTAAAAAATGAGCTTATCCCGACGGGAAAGTAGCGCTTGCCGATGATATAATCCACTCCCGGCATCGCCTTTAAAGAATCATTCGGATTTTCGGCCAGGCAGCCGGTGACGATCAAGCGCGCTAAGGGATTCTCCCGGCAACTGCGCCGGATCATCTCGCGGGACTTGCTGTCCGCGGCCTGAGTCACGGTGCAGGTATTGATGACATACACATCCGCCGGCTTTCCGTTATTTACCTCCGCAAACCCGCATTGCAGAAAGCGCTCCCGGATACTCTGGGTATCATACTGGTTTACCTTGCAGCCTAAGGTGTAGAATTTAACTGTTTTCATGGAACTTAATAAAACTCACCACCGCGATCGCCGCTGTATCCACGCGCAAAACCTCTTTTCCTAGCGTTACCGGGAGGCATCCCGCATTCATAGCCGCCACGACTTCCTGCTCGGTAAAATCCCCTTCCGGGCCAATAAAAACCAGCACTCTTTTAGCCTTTGAAACTGCGAAGATTTCCTTTAGCGAGCGGTGCTCTCCTGCCAGTGTAGGTATTAACTTCAGCTCAAAATTAAGCGTTTCACTAAGCACCTCTCTTATGCTCCTGACAGAGTCAATGATTGGGATGGTATTGCGCTTACTCTGCTGAGAAGCGCTCTTGGCCAGCCGCTTCCAGCGCTCAAGCCTTAAGAACTTCTTTAATTTATCCAGCCTGACCACAGTGCGCTCTGTCTCAAGCGGAATGATCCTCTCCACACCAAGCTGAGTCAGCTTATCCACGATATCATCCATCTTGACATTTTTAGGGATAGCGCAGGCCACGGTGATCCTCATTGACTCATCTTTTGGCGGCGCCAGGCGCCTCATGGTGATATGCAGGCTGATCTGCTTGTCAGAAACGCCATCGATCACGCAATCGTATTCGTTGCCGAACTCATCAAACATCTCCACTTCATCATTGGGCTTAAGCCGCAAAACTCCCTTCATGTGATGCACCTGCTCTTCATCGTCAATAGTCATGCGGTCATCAATGATATTAAATGACAGACAAAAGAATTTATGCATTGAGTGGAGCCCCCCTTGTCCATGCGCCTCGGCAGAAAGGCCAAGGATCCCTCCCCGAAGCAAAATCAATTTCGCGAATTCCTATCCCCGGTATATAGTCAGTGGATTTTGCTCAGGGGATAAAACCCCTCCGGATCAACTGCAAGCCCAGAATAATGATTATAGCGGCACATATATATCTCACTGCCCGGATAACCGCCTGGCCTCTAGCGCCAAGGAACTTTGGCATTGCCCCCGCAAAAACCGCCAAAATTATAAGCGGTGAAACAGCGGTCCCTAGGCCAAACGATAAACTGTAGGCCAGGCTTTGTGCCCAAGTCTTCGAAACCAGGCCAACATAGGAAAACAAAGCGATCAGTGGAGCGCAAGGCAATAAGCCAATGACTAATCCCATCATCAGCACGCTCTTTGCGTCATGTTCAATAAGCTTTTTATGAAGAACACCGCAAAACACGAATTTATGCTCTTTGCCCATGGCTACCAATACGCCCATTACCAGGATCAACACCCCGCCGGCAACGACCAAGTACCTTGAGATATCTGCGACAAAGCGCATGATCACAAACCTACCTACCAGAAAAACACACAGGCTTAAAATCACATATACAGCAATGCGGGCAGCGGAAAAAAGAATATATGAAGTAATACATTTGGCAATATTCTTTTCAGTGCCTACCAGATAAGATATAAGTAAAGGCCCGCAGCTGGCGATGCAGGCACCCGAACCAAACGTAAGCCCAAGTAAAAATAAACTACATATTATTTTAATCACCAGAAAGGAGTTCTTTTTCCGAGAAAACTTCCGCGCTAAAAATATAAATATCCGTGGACTTGTCTTTCCAGGCGTCCTCGGCAAGGCCTGCCTTATGAGCGCAGAGATTAGACAGAAACTCTTCCCTACTCCATCCGGTTTCGGTAGCCACCTGCGGCAGGAACACCCCGCTACTAAACCCCTTACGCACCAGGACCCCGTGCACCCCCATCTTTATCTTACTCACATCATCGATTTTTTCTAAGGGCGTAAGCACGGAGATCTCTATTTCTATATTTTTAAGCTCATCGGCATTGACTTGAGGAAACCGCGGGTCACCCGTCGCTGCTTCAATTGCCATGTCCCTGATTGTCAGATACAGCGGCCCCCTGCCGATGATATTGCCAATACACCCGCGAAGCTCTCCGCTCTTATGCAAAGTGACAAACGCCCCCATTTCTTTATTAAATACAGGATCGGTTTCCGCCACTTCCATCTTCTTGCCGCTTTTTAAATACGTCTCTATGGTCTTTCGGGCGATCTCCAGAAGCCGCTTTCTTTGAGCAATGTTTAACATAGCCGTCACGCCTCCTTCCACAGCAAGTGGAACACCAACTATTCCTATAAAGTTGGGTGAATCATTATCGATTGCGCAGCTTACGTAACCAACAGTCCACACACCCTTCTCCCTCTTGCCGGTTACTTCCGCAGAGTTGGTATAACATAAAACTTTTGTCTTATCGTGCCCGAGTAATTTTGAAAGGATCAAAGTTGTCACCACGCCGTAACCACCGCACATCTGTAGTTGCCCGTCCTCCAATCCCTTAAAAAGAGCTTCAGCGTCCATTTTCTCAACCGAAGATACCGTTTCTTTATCCACACGCAGTGCCTCCTCAAAATCATAGCCATGATACAGGTCCGTGGAAGCCACCACCAATATGTCTTTACGTTCGCCTATCGGGTGCTTGAGCAAAATAGCGAGGCGCTGGCAGGTGTCATAACTTGAGTCGCCCATTATTATGGGGACGATCTTAAAAAAGGGGAGGACTTTCTGCAAGAACGGGATCTGCACCTCTACGGCATGCTCTTTGGCAAAAGCCTCCGGCACATAAGCCACGTCTTTGATTTTGTTTAAAAGCTTCTGCGTAAAATCCCTGTCCACCATCACCTCACCAAGCGGAGTACGAAAAGCGCCGTCTGCGTAAACCGATACCCCACTAAAAGCATACTGGTGGCTGGGGGCTAAAACGATCACTGTTTTATAGGGCTTACCCTCGATCAACTTATAACCAAACGCCGCCACCTGCCCGGAATATCCGTAACCGGCATGCGGAGAAATGAGCGCAAATATCTCACCGTTCATGGCTGACGGTTTTGCCTGCGCGAGAAACTCTTCGATCATTGCCGATAATACCTTGGGGTCATCAGGATAAAAAGCTCCTGCCACATTCGGCTCTTTTACATTCTCGCAAAACCCAAAAGTCGCCATTAACGACAAAAGAATAAAAAAAACACCGGCCACCCTTTTATTTCCAAACACCTTTTACTCCCTCCCCGCAGAACTTGCATTTTCCGTCGGTAATATTATTCTCGGTGACAAAATAGCCTTTGCGGCCTATGACGATTTTCTTACAGCGCGGGCAAAAGGTATTCTCTGCCGGATTCCCCGCCACATTGCCGATATAAACATACTTCAGCCCGCACTCAAGCGCTATTTGCCTCGCCCGCTCCAGAGTCTCTACCGGAGTAGGATTCAGATTAGCCAGCAAGTAGAGCGGGAAAAACCTTCCAAAATGCACCGGCGTATCCGCACCCAGATTATCTTTTATCCACAGGCACATCTTCTTAATAGTCTCCTCATCGTCATTAAATCCCGGAAGGATGAGATTAGTTATCTCGACATGCACCCCCTCTTCCCGCAAAATCTTTAAACTTCTTAAAACCGGCTCAAGTGTGCCCTCTGTCAGCTTAGCGTAATACTCATCGCTAAATCCCTTAAGGTCAATATTGGCGGCATCAAGGAATTTACACAACTCCCTAAGAGGAGCTTCCTGAATATAACCGTTTGAATGCATCATATTCCTTAAGCCCTGTTGCTTCGCCAGCTTTGCCGTCTCAAGCATATATTCGTAGAATATGGTCGGCTCAGTGTAAGTGTAGGCTATTGTAGGTGCACCCGACTGAAGCGCCCTCTCTACCAGCTCTTTTGGCTCAATATAGGTATATTCAACATCTTCCGGCTTAGCCTGCGAAATCTCCCAGTTCTGGCAAAACTTGCATTTTAAGTTACAGCCGGTGGTAGCTACCGAAAAAGCGGTTGTCGAAGGCAGAAAATGAAATAGAGGCTTTTTCTCAATGGGGTCGATATGAATAGCCACCGGCTTTGCATAAACCAGCGTATAAAGTTTCCCGCCCTGATTCTCACGTACACCGCAAAACCCGCGTTTTCCGTCGGGGATGACGCAGCTACGCGGACAAAGTTGGCATTGAAGAACCTTGTCTTTAAGCTTTTGCCAGAAGGAAGCCTCTTTGAGGTTTTCGGCGGCGGATAGAGAAGTGGTGAGGCTAAATAGTAAGAGTAAAACTAGGTAAGTCTTAAGGAAAGGTTTCATGGGCAAATGTACCCCTCGCCAAAACATCCCGAAATTCCCTCAGCCCCAGTTAGGGGCTTCGATAATTTCGGGGATTGGCTTCGGGACTATTTTCCTGAACTAAAATTATGGCAAATGTGCACTCCGCTCGCTATTTTGCTTATCGCAAAATTACGCTCGCTTGAGTACATTTTAAAATTCCCTTGTCGGGAATTTTAAAATGGAGCTGAGGGGATTCGAACCCCTGACCCCCTCGTTGCGAACGAGGTGTTCTCCCAACTGAGCTACAGCCCCGAAAGTAAATTCACTTCTGTTGAGGGGCGTGTCCCCATGATTAGATTTAGAGGCCAATGGTTTTTTGGCCGATAAATCTATGGGGACAGCCCTATAATCTAACTTCGCTCGGGTTAAACACCCCCATCGCCCAACCAATCTACCACACCTGCCCCTCTAAATCAACAAAAAAGGGACACCCTTTGCTTTAGCTCAAAGGGTGTCCCTGAATTCTACATTAAGTTTTTATAACTACTTCGTCGATGCAGAAGAAGCGCAAACCTTGGTCTTCATCACTACCTGCGGATTATCCAGACTTTCAGCGATAGTCGGATCCCAACGCCCTACCAGCCCCACCTCAATAGTAGCACCTCTATCAGTTACTCCGCTAGGCCTGTCCGTTACATTAATATAAAAACCCGAAGCCGGGAATAAAGGCATTGAAACTGTACTGACCCCCGCACAAATATGCGAAGAAATAATCACAGCCTCATCGCTGCAAGTCAGCGTATTCCCAGCCAAAGTATAACTGATCGTGGTATCATCAGCAAAGTTGCTCAATGTAGGCACGAGATTGCGGTCTACGCGCACACTAAAACCGTTAGCCAGCACTACAATAGGCGGATTAGTCGCGTTTCCCGTAGCCTGGACAATATTCTTCTGCATATGCTCAAGAGCGAATGATAATTCATTCTGCAACCGGGCCCTGCGGTCAGAGCTGATTAAATGATAGCGGCCAAAGGAACCAATACTCATCACCGCCAATATAATTACACTCAAAAGGATCACCGCAACGACTAACTCAATCAAAGTCATACCGCTTAAGCGCTTATTCATTTAAGGTAAGAAATTACGGCTCAGTCCAAGTTACGTAGAGTTTAACTTTAATAATTCGATCATTAGGAGCAACTAAACGTCTAATCTCATATGTCGCATTATATGGATTTGAAAGCCCTAGTCTTCTTTCGTCAGCAGAAGGGCAACCGGAAGGCAACAAAGTATTGCAGGCAGGTACAGTAACACCTCCAGCAGTAAAAGCCGCGTGAGTATCACAACAATAAGTACCGGGTGTAAGTGGATTATTTGCTAGACCCCAAGCATTCGGCGACGGCCCACCAACAGCAACAGGAATTTCACCCTGGTGCACAGCCATATTTAAAGGATCCAGAAACAGCCTACCAATCTCGCCCCCGGTCATACGCGCCCGGCTATGCAAGATATAGCGTTTTCCGGAAACAAAAAGGTTAGTCAGTCCCAGCATCAATAACGCGAGAATAATTGCCGCAACTATAATTTCTATTAAAGTCAGCGCCCTGTTATTCTTAATAATACGATCCTTTTAACATTGTTACGGACAATTAGCTGGCGGAGAACAAGTAGCGTTATCGTTTGCAATAAGTAATGTCCAAGTACGGATATGAGAACCTGATGTACGAAGCGCGCTAGCGTTACCCGTAGAGTTAGCCGTGTATGTCCACTTGGGAGTTGTAACCGGCAAGCTAAGTTTTAAATTTGTATTAATAGTGCTATTAACAGAAACCGATCCGCTGGGAGGATAATAGAACCCGCTCTCAAGGCGGTAGATTCTTTCCGCAGCCTGGATCAACTTAACGCTGGCTTTCGCATCGCTATCAAAAGCGCGCTCCTGCGTATGCATATACGCAGGTATAGCAATTGACGCTAAAATACCTATGATAATAACCACAATGATTAACTCTACCAAAGTAAAGCCGCACCTGCTATTCTTCATATCTCACCCTATCTTAGTGGAAACAGCAGTGGTCACCACAATCACGAGGATTATGGTGACCACTGCTAGTTCTAATAAATTAAGACCGCGCATAGAAAGACTACGGAGCCCAAGTGCCGCCCCATGTCCCATTGTTTGACAAAGTTATGTTCCCAGTGCCAGCATTTCTACCCGGGTTAGCCGCAGCATTAGCAGTATATGCGGCAGTAGTGCCAGTTATAGTATAGGTAAAATCCAGGTTGCTATTAATATCAGCCATTTCTACGTAAGTGTCCAAACAGCCACCTGCTGCTAAGCTGCCGCAGAATGCCGCTAAATCGGCAATAGACATCTTCTCAGCCTGAATAATCATACCCAACGCTGACCTTGCCTTACCTCCCCTGGCCCTCGCAACCGCTCTCATGTACTGAGGAATTGCTATCGTAGCGAGAATACCAATGATGATAACCACAATGATCAACTCCACCAACGTAAAACCCCTATTTCTTTTCATAATTTCCCCCTTTCAATTTTAGTATAATTAATTATAAAATTACATTCCTGATTAAATTATACCATGCTTTTAAACCAAGTCAACCTGTTTTATTTGATTTGGGCGATCTGAAATACCGGTAAAAATATGCCTACGACTATCACGCCTACCACGCCACCCATAAAAATAAGCATAATGGGCTCAAACATAGAAGTGATCCTGGTCAAGAACGTATCTACATATTCCTGATAAAATCCGTTCAAACGCTTGAGCATATTGGAAAGCTCGCCTATCTCTTCTCCGATAGCTATCATCTGCACAGCCATGGGATCAAAGAATCCGCTTTTTTCCATAGGCTGGCTCATCGGCTTACCCTCACGAACACCCTCTTTGATGTTATGGATTATTTCACTTAAAGTAAGGTTTCCCACGCTACGCTCTGTTATTTCAAGCGCGTAAAGTATAGGCACTCCGCTTTCTACCAGAGTAGACATCTCTGAAGTCATACGCTCAACCACAAAAGCGCGGAAAAAATCTCCAAACAAAGGAAACCCAAAAAGAAAACCCTCAAACTGGCGCTGGCCTTCTTTGGTCGCTATATATTTACGCAATAGCCAAACCGCTACGACCGCTCCGCCGATCATAAACAAAAAGTAGCTTCTCATAAACATACTTACCGTGATAAGCACCTTGGTCAAAGCGGGAAGCTCGACATTAAAACCTTTAAACAGTTCCGCGAAAGTAGGGATAATATTTATGGTCATAAACAATAGCGCTCCAATACAGGCCACAAGCAGAATAACAGGGTATATAAGCGCTGAGATGATCTTGCTTTTGAACGCGGCATCGCGCTCCAGGTACCCGGCTAAGCGGTTTAAGACTACCGCCAGGTTTCCGCTTGCCTCACCGCTCTCCACAAGATTCACCCAAAGCTCAGAAAAGACTTTAGGATGCTTTGACATCGCTTCATGGAAACTTAAGCCCGCCTCCATCTTCTTTTGCAAATCAGCCAGCACCGTATAAAGCTGCTTGCTGGAAACCTGCTGTTTGATAATATCAAGGCTCTTTAAAATGGTTACACCCGCGCCCAGCAATGTCCCCAACTGGCGACAAAAAAGCACCAGGTCATCGCTATTAGCCCTGCCATGTTTAGTTCTTAATTTGGCTTTTACCGCGGTGGCTCCGCTCATTGCCGAAAGGTCTACTTTGGCATCAGTAGTGATACTGATAACCAGGAGATCCTTGGACTGAAGCAAGTTGATCACCTCTTCAGAGGTCGCGCCTTCTTCAAGGCCGCTACGCTTTTCTCCTTTTTTGTCACGGGCAATATAATAGAATTTCGGCATTATTCAGCTCCTATGGTAACAGAAAGCGCTTCTTCTAAAGAGGTAGTGCCCTCTTCCACCTTGCGCAATCCTGATTCATACAATGTCTGCATTCCGGAGGCGCGCGCCACTTCCCTGATCCTCTGGAAAGAAGCCTTCTGGTTGATCAGTTCCTGTATCTGAGCATTGATCACCATCACCTCGCCTATACAAATCCTCTCCCTGTATCCTAATTGATTACACTTTGGGCAACCTTTGGCCCGATAGATCAATTCTGCTTTCAATTTGACATGCTTAAGCTGCTCAGGGGTAGGCTCGTATGCTTCCTTACACTCAGGGCAAAGCTTACGCACCAGACGCTGGGCCACCACACATAATATAGAAGGAGCAAGCATGTAAGACTCGATACCTATATCCATGAGACGGGTGACCGCCGAAGAAGCGTCATTGGTATGCAAAGTACTTAACACCAAGTGGCCCGTAAGCGCTGAGCGGATACAGATCTGCGCGGTCTCTAAATCGCGCACTTCGCCGACTAGCATGACATCAGGATCCTGGCGCAGGAAGCTGCGCAAGCACGCTGCAAAAGTAAGGCCTATCTCAGGCTTGATCTGGACCTGGTTTATCCCCTCCAACTTATATTCCACGGGATCCTCGACAGTAATAATATTTTTCGATGGGCTCTTGATCTCATTAAGCATGGCATAAAGCGTAGTAGTCTTTCCGCTTCCTGTGGGCCCGGTCAAGAACACCAGGCCATAGGGGGCATTGATGGATTTACGCATATCCTCTAACTGCTTTGGCTCAAACCCCATCCTGGCTAAATCCAGCACTACCTGGCTGCGGTTCAAAAGGCGCATTACCACTTTCTCGCCGTAAATTGTCGGAATTGTCGAAACACGGATATCTACGGGAAGGTTTTCCATCTTCACCATAAAAGCGCCGTCCTGAGGAAGGCGCTTTTCCGCTATGTCTAATTTGGAAAGGATCTTGATACGCGAGATGATCGCCATATGCATGTGCTTTGCCGGCGGGGGGATCTCATAAAGCTTTCCGTCTATGCGATAGCGTAAGTTTATCCTGTCCTTAAACGGCTCGATATGAATATCTGACGCGCGTTCGTCAATGGCCTGATGAATAATCAGGTCCACTAATTTTACTACCGGCGCCTCTTCCGCGCGGGCGATCATTTTATCCAGGCTTAGCTCCTGGCCGGACACCTCCACCTCGGATGAGAACTCAACACCAGTGATATCATAACTGGCATTCACCGCATCCTTAAGCATAGCGGACTTACCGTAGAAATCCGTTACCGCCTTTGCAATATCAGACTTGGTGGCCACAACCGCATTTACTTCGCAACCGGTAAGTTTACGCAGATTATCTATGAGGATCAAATCCAGGGGATCTGCTAATGCAACGGTAAGGGATCTGAGTGTGCGGGACAGCGCAAGGACTGAATTCTTTATGGCGAATTCCTGAGGGATCAAACGCTCAAGGCCCTGGTCATTGGCGGGCTTAAGCATCCCGGTGCCAAGCGAGAAATATGGAATATTGAGCTGCCGGCCGAGGACCGCCACCAGCTGGTCTTCTTTTACCAACCCCAACTTCACCACGATTTCACCGAGACGGCCACCCTCCTGCCGCTGCGTGCTTATAGCTTTTTCCAGCTGGTCCGCGCTGATAAGGCCTTCCTGCACCAGAAGCTCACCCAATCTAAGATACTTCTCTTTGGCCATAGGAAAGTTTACCGAAGGGCCTTATTTCTCGTAGTTGCTGATATATTTATTTATGGTGGCCTGCCTGTTTACTACAGCAGCGTCACCCTGTTCTCTCTGAGGCATCATCGCTTTTGCCGCTCTCATCGGTTTAGGCCCCTGTACAATTTCAGAAGGCTTTACGTCACGAATGATGTGCGGCGTGATAAATACCAGCAGCTCGCGCTCTTTGCCGGGGGTCTGGGACTTGTGCCGGAAAGCTGCGCCAATAAACGGCAAGTCTCCCAGAATGGGAAGCTTACTGACTACGGTGGTGGTATCATTACGGATTAAACCGCCAATAACGATAGTCTCTCCGTCTTTTAGTTTAACTACCTGCTTGGTGCTTCTTTCTTCCGGGTCTCTAAACTGAAAGGTGCCGCTTGCACCCATTTCAAAAGGCTGGCCTGCCGAAGCTGTGCTGACTTTCGGATAGACAAAAAGCGTTATTTCTCCTGCATCCACATTGATCTGTGGACTGACCCGAAGAATGACACCGGTCCAAGCACGCTCTGCCGTATTCGTAGTAGTTCCCGTACCACCTGTTGAGGTGGCAGATGAAGTTAATCCAATAGCTTCATTAGTAGCGATCCTAATCTCTGCGGTCTCATTATTCAAGGTCATGATCCGCGGACGAGCCAAAATCTTAGTATCAGTTTGCGTAGTCAGAAAGTCGAAAGTTAATGTGCTTCCAATAAGAGTAAAGATTGAAGGCCCAAAATGAGCCGCATTCCAAGGAGCGAAATCCCAACCGCCACCGAATTGGTCGGCGGCAGGATCAATCGTCCTGCCTTTGCCACTCGTACCATTGTTGTCTCCAAAAGGCCATGATGTCTCCCTGGTACCGGAAACAGTTAAGCTTGCTAAAGTTGTCGGCCACTGCACACCCAGCTCATCCACCACGTTCTTAGCCACATCCAGCATCTCTACTTCCAGCAATACCTGCGGAATAGCCATGTCCAACGCAGCCACAATCTGAGTGATCACTTCCATACGGCTAGGAATATCGGTAACAATAAGGCTGTTGGTGCGGTAATCCTCGATCAACGAGCCATTAGCGGAAAGGATCTTCTTAATGGCATAGGTGATCCCTGACTCATCCTCCACCTTCCATTTTCCCTTTTCCGTAGTACTGCTATCTGTCGTTGTACTGGTTGTTGTAGTCTCGCTTCCTGCCATCAACGTTGTGTCGCCGGTCAGATTAGTACTCATCTCTTCCTTCATGGAGGAAGAAGATACTGATGCGTTCTTAAGGTAAAAAACTTTTGTAACTGTCTCAACTGTCGGCTTTCCCCAGTCCTTTACAATAAAAATCTTGGCCTGCTTATCCATATTATAGGAAAGGTTATTGGCCTTAAACAGATTATTCATCGCCTCGCTCAAAGGCACCTTATCCATATAGAGGGTGACTTTCCTGTCTTGAACCCCTTCTGAAGCAAGGAAATTCATTCCCGACTGGATGGAAAATACTTTCAGGACATCCTTAAGGTTAGCGTCCTGAAAATCCATAGAGATAGTCGGCTCAACATCCGGATATGGAAGTGTTGCGTCGGCAGACAGCCTTGATACAGGTATAAACATAGCGAGCAAGAAAATAATTAAGCCTGATCTTAAATACGATTTCATATTAACCTCCACTAGGTTTGGTTCCGGCGCCGGATCCAGCAGCCGGTGATGAGATAGCTGATTCTGACCCTTCGAATAAGACGATTATACCTTCTTTCGCAATAGCCTTTATCTTGACGCCTTCTATAGTATCCCCTACTTTTAAGACCTTATTGTTGATGATCGCCTGCGGGAAATTCCCCCCCCAGATGACCCCTTGCACCGTAAGCGCCGGCAAAGGCTTCTTTTCTACGGGGTTGACTTCCTCGCCTGTCCCGGACTGCCCGCCTTTACCCATAAAAGGATCGCGCAACCCTTGAGCCGAATAATCGACCTTAGGCCGAAGCAACTGATCCGGTGATTGCGCCGAAACAGTTTTTTCAGCACCCACAAAGCTCTGCGCAAAACAAACCACAGAAAAGACCACACTTAAGACCATCGCCACAGACAACAAACAATATTTTGTTTTTCTCATAATTTTATTCTGCCAGCGCTATGGAGGCGATAGTCACATTAGCCATAAGCCTGCCGGGCTCTCCCTCTTTGCCTGTTGTGATCTCAACCGAATCCACCACATAAACATCCTGAGCGCTTTCTATTGCGCTGATGAATTTACCCAACGCATGGTAACTTGGAGGAGCTACCGTTAAAACAAAGGGCATCCTGATGAATTCATTTATTTTTACCTCCGGCACCGGCTTGACAGTGACCACCCGAATGCCTAGTTCCTTAGCCATATTAGTGATTGTCGCCATGACCAGGCTGGTATCTTTTTTAGTCAGCAGCTTGCGGTAAGCGGCCATAGTCTTCTCTGACTGATCAATCTCCTCCAGCTTCTTAGACTTATCCTGCTCATTCTTAATATCGCTTGAAAGCTTTATCTTAGCCTGCTCATTTTTCTGATAAAGTTGGAAAGCGACAACTCCGGCAATGACAACCACGATAAGATTTAACACTAAGTTCTTCTTTTTATTAGTCTGGTCTGATCCCATAGTATTTATCCCTTTAATTAGTTGTACAAGAGATGGAGAACGTGGTCATATTCACCGCGCCCTCACCCTCTGCACGATCAAGCACCAAAAGTTTAATATTTGTAAAATACTTGGTGAAGCTCGGGTTCTCTTTAAGGCTGGCAATGAATTTATTGACCGCCTCAAACTCCTTCTCGCCATCACCCATATCTGCTAACCCTTTTAGCTGCAGGTCCCCACTATCCTTATCTTTTTTGAAGGTAAAGTTAGTCAGCCATACCCCGTCCGGAATCACCCGCGGTATCACATCAAGCGGCTGAGTCAGATAAAGCTGCTTCTTTACCAGCCCGTCAAGATAGCTAAGGCGGGTTTTGAAAATGGTATCCACCGTAAGCATCTGATCAAAAGTGGCGCCTGGACTTACCGAAGCCACTTTTACCTGCTTACTGATTACCTGAGCCAATTCTTCCTTCAGAGGATTGGTCTGAGTCTGGCCGTAAATGATCACCCCGGCACATATCGCTACCCCCAACACAACCGCCAGCGGATTTATTTTAAACCCTTTGAAAAGCGTTGCCACATCTATCTGTCCGGCTTTGGCCGGTCCGACTTGCTTACGCGCGCGAGCCGCCAAAAGGTTCAACTTAATATCGCTGCGGATCGCAGGCGCAAGAGAAGTAGTAAACCCCTTTACGAAGTTAGAATCAAATTGCACAGGCTTTCCGAAATACTTAGACAAATCAAGAAACTGCGCTGAAAGGCCGGTATCCATTACTGAGGCCTCCAGCTCAGAGCGATTCTCGGGATTTGAAATAAGGAATAACTTCTGGATGCTCTTGGCCGGGAACTTACGGTGGTAATAATCCAAAGACACGCGGATCTCGGTCTTAAGCTTTTCCATAGCCATACCTACATCCGACTCAACGCCGCGGCTGAACTCATCGGGCCCGCCGGCTAAATTAATATCCCGGCTAAAAACCGGAAAACCGTTCTCGAGCACGGTAAAGTTGACCTCATCTTCGCCTTTAAGATCGGCACAGACAATACCGACAATGCCCTTATTGCTGATGCCCGATAGCCCCAGCGCCCGGATGAGGCTGAACGCCGAATACTCTATGGACCGAACCTTGATGCCCAACTCGCTAGTTATAGTAAAGTAACGCTCAAGAGTCTCTTTCTTGATGCCCATAAAAAGGACTTGATTCCTCTTGTTGACCTTATCAAACTCTAGCTGATAATCAGAAACCAGTTCTTCCATTTTAAAAGGAATATACTTCTTCGCCTCAAAAGTAATGGCACTACCTATCTCCTCACGCGGCAGGACAGGGATATCGAAATTACGGATGATCAGATCCTTTCCGCAAAGACTAAGCGTAGCCTCTTTGGCGTTGATCTTATTCCTGCGCAACTCATCCTTAAAGAGAGCTACAATCTCAATAGTCTTAAGCTCGGTCGGGACCTTTTCTCCCAGCTCTCCCGTAGCAACTGTCGATTGCAACAGCTGAGTGTTGACAACAAGCTTTTTACCGCTGGTTTCTACTACGCTAATAACTTTGGGCCCGAAATAGATGCCTAGTGAACTCATTGTTTATCTCCAGATTTTTGGTCTTTGGATAAGCGCCTCTTGCTCTTGAGCCAATTATCAATTTCCTTATGCTCAAATCTCCAGACGCCTCCGACCTTTATCCCGGTAATCTTGCGTTGATGCAGCCAATTATAAATAGTCTGCTTCTTTAAGCGAAGATAGTCGGCCAATTCATCTATGTCCATCAGCTTTGCCATACAGTTCTTTCCTTATCTACTGTTAACTACTGCGATTTGAATTAAACCACAAAGAATCACTTTTGTCAAGTGTTTTTTTATATAATCTTACTCAAGCTTACTTTAGATGCGAAATCGCCGTCGCAAATGAATACATACAATATTATAATATACTTACTCAATCTTAACTAGAATGTGGTTTTATACTGTAGAATACTACGGAGTAGTGTAGGTGTAGGTAGACGTGCAGGTAATGCAGGCAGCCACCCCTGGAGATGGACAAGCTGGATCGCTATCAGCTCTGATTATTAAGGAAACGCCAGTTATCGAGGCAGGCTTGAAATCATTGACTAAATCCAAGCTGACATTGGCGGCATTGCAAGGCGAAGCAGCTCTGCAATTCGTTCCGGCAACCCAGGTACCTCTCCTTAACTGTTCCTGGGCATAGGTAACCGCTGCCTTAGAGGCGTAATAGGCTTGTATACGGGACAACTGATGGTGTGTAAGGCGGGACTGGTTAGAGATAAGATTCATGACCGCAGTTGCCAAAAGCACGCTCACCAGGATCGTAGCTAAAACAATGACTAAGACTACACCTTTATTATTCTTACTTAGTTCAACCATCTTTCCTTAAGGAAATTCTATAGTCTCCCTGGACCTGTTGCAGGATCACGTGCCCTTCCCTGGCCAGCCAGCCCAGGCTCATCAGGACATTATCCCGCGGCTTATCGATGCCCTTTACCAATACTGCCAGGGCTACCTCTCCGTGCAAATCCAAATAATGCCAGATCTCTCCCGCGACAATACCAATTTCTGTTATCATGAATTACCTCCAATTTTTATTATACGGAAAATAAAAATTATGTCAATTATTTTTTGTTATAACTTCCGCAGCGCGGGCAAACCGAGATCTTGTCTTCCTTAGTATTTACATAATTATAAGTGCAGACAGAGCAAAACCATATATACTTAGGGTCCAGTGTAAGGCCCTTGCTTTTTTCTTTTCTACGCATGACAGAAACGCACATTAAGGTAAATACTATAAATACTATATATATAGCTATTGAGCTAGAGAAATCTAAGGTGATCACTTCTTCTCCGACAGGTCGATCTTGACCGTATGCCAGCTGTTAGGAGAGAAACGGTTCTGCTGGATGAACAGGTAATGACTCATGTAGCGCATGGTCAAAAGGTCTACCTCGGGGTTGCCCGATGAGATCTTGCGCTTTATGGCGATGGCGTTACCCGTATGCGTGGGAATGATCTTGAACATGACCTCTACGTGCGCCACGTGCCTGTCCTTAAAATAAAGCGTGAACCCGTAAGGAAGTATAGGATGAAATACGATATTGGGTTCACTACCCTTACGCACAAAGCGCCCGGGTGCGGACTTTTGAACGTAAACGCTCTTAGAGAAACCGCGCCCGTATTCCAGGGAAGGCTTTATGTAGCCTGGGGAGACGGCGACAGCCTCACTCTTGGCTCTAGGGGTAGCCGTTAATCCTTGAGGCCGTCTGAAAAAATCGCCGATGACTTTTATATTATTAAGGGAATTGCTGCTGAGCTTGTAACGCGCGGACATCGGAATATCGCTCCAGAAAGAAACGCGGCCGTAACTTTCAGCGCCAGGAAGTTTTTGCCCAAAGGATACGGCCACAAGGCTTAAAACCGCAAGGTGCCCGACCGCGGAATATACTAAGCTTTTTCTGGAAAGCGCAAGATTCAGCATCCTACTCCTGGTTGGTCGCGATAAACACCCGCGTAATGCCTGCTGAGCGGGCCATATCCCAGATCTTGGCCGCTCTTCCTAAAGAGCTGCTGCGATCGGCCTTGATCAATATTGCGGCCCTGCCCCTAGAGATCTGCTTGAATGCCGCCTCAAGCTCGTCATCAGATACTACCCGCCCGTTTAAAGAAGCCACATTCTCGGAGCTGACCAGCACTTCGATATTTTCCCGGCTCACCGCCTCGCTGGTCACCGCGCGCGGCAGGTTCACCGGCACCGCCGGCTGAGAGACAAACCCTGAGCCAAGCATCACGAATATCAACAACAGGAATGCCACGTTGACGAGCGGCGCGATATCCATTGACTTAAGCCCGTGCTCAAATTCCATCCTGCCTTTAAATTTCATCCCGCGGTTACTCCGTTAAAAAATTAACCAGCTCTGTCGATGCGCGCTCCATCTCCAGAATATAGCGATTTATACGGCTCACCAGATAATTGTAGGCTATGTACACAGGTATGGCTACCAAAAGCCCGGCAATAGTCACCAGCAACGCTTCCCAGATCCCTCCTGCCATATCAGCGCAAAGCACCGGGTATAAGCCTTGAGCCTTTGCCTGAATAGCCTGAAAACACC
Source organism: uncultured Planctomycetales bacterium (assembly GCA_964354795.1). Lineage (GTDB taxonomy): Bacteria > Omnitrophota > Gorgyraeia > Gygaellales > Profunditerraquicolaceae > JAPLLR01. Next base: position 26,532 of record CAYHBB010000014.1, read on the forward strand.
TGGCCAGGCCTATGACTGTCCCAAGCAAACCTAAGAGCGGAGAAATATGCGCTATGGTCATAAGTACAGGAAGACTTTTTTCTATACGCGGTATCTCATACAAAGAAGCGTCTTCTATGGCTTCGATTATCTGGGCCCGCGGCCGGTCGTATTTCAATATCCCGGCTTTGAGAATATTGGCGATAGGGCTATTGGTATTGTCGCATATCTCTAGCGCCTCTTTTGTCTCGTGGCGTTTCATCTTCTCCATCAAACTGCTTAGAAACTCCTCGGTATTGATCTTTGCCTTATTGAGGTACAGAAATTTCTCGATCACCACCGCCAGAGCCAGTACAGAGCACAGCAGGATCGGCCACATCACCGGACCGCCGGATAAAAACAACTTGACCAAAGATATCTTATCTAAACCCATATTCATTATCTCCTATTTTGTCTTGGAGCCAATGCGGTCTATCTGCTCCTGGGCGAATTTCCCTTCCTCCACATTCATGGAGACCACTTTTGCGTAAATATTCAGCGCCTCTTTGAATTTATCCCTATCCTCGTAGATCGCTGCCACGCGTAAAAGCGCCTTGACCACCAGCACGGTATCCTCAGGGTATACATAGGTGACCTTAAGATATTCCCCCACCGCCTCATCAGCCTTGCCCTGCGCCTCGCGGACTTCCGCGATCTTCAGCTGTATGCCAGCCATCTCCCGCACCGGGACCGCATCCAGGCTCTTACGATAAAATTCCAGAGCATCGTCATACTTGTTCATTTTGTAATACACATCTGCCAGCTTAGGATAGATCAAGTGCGTGAGATTCGGAAATGCCCGGATAATATCAGAATAGGTCTTTATGGCCATCTCATGCAAATCCCGCTTTACATAAATATCCGCGATTGCCACCACTGCCTGCCCGGTGAGGTCAGACTTAGTCAGCTCGATGATGCGCTTGAAATTCTCTAACGCCTCATCATGCCTACTCTCCTCTTCATAGCAGGAGCCTAAAGCATAATAGGCGTCCGGTACCAGGCTGCTTTTGGAGAAATCATGGATGAGCGTTGAGAAATATTTGCGCGCCAGCTGCAGATCCCCCTGACGGTAATAATACTCTCCCAGCCACCACATGATCTCCGCGGTAAGGCTTGAGTCAGGATATTTAGAACGCAGGATCTTAAAGCGGGTAATCGCTTCGTTTTCATTACCCATCTGAGAATAACAGTCCGCGATCTCGTATTCGGCTTTCTGAGTAAGCTCAGGGTTCTGCGGGTAAGATTTGATGATGTCCTTAAAGACGTCGATTGCCTCCTGGAACCTACCCAGGTTATACAGGCTTGCGCCCAGAAGATACAGCGCCTGAGAGGCCATACTGCTGGACTTAAATTCGTTCTGGAACTTAACAAACTCCTCGCGGCTGGATTTGTAATCCTGCTTCTGAAAATACGCCGAGCCCAATGCGTAAGCGGCGTCATCGATCAGCTTTGACTGCGCATAATTCTTTTTTAGCGCCTGAAACGCCAGGATCGCTCCGTCGTAATTTGAATTCCTAAGCAAGGCCAGGCCAGCCTGATACTGCACGTAATCGCTATAGAAGCTGTCCGGATAATCCTTTAATATAGTGTCGTAGGTCTCCTGTGCCCGCAGGTAATCTCCTGAGTCCTGATAGGCGTCGCCTATCTGGCAGAGCGCGCTGACCTTGATGATCTTGTCGTCGCTATCCCTGACGATCTTCTTGAACTCCTGGATCGCGCCCTTGAACTCCCCCTGCTTCAGATACACCCAAGCCAGATTATAATGCAGCTTATCCGCCACTTCTCCCGGCACTGACCCCGCGCCCAATTTAGAGATCGCCTCTTGATAGACTTTAAGAGACGCATCATACTCGGCAAGGCCGTATAAGACCTCAGCCTTTCCCAGGTACGCCTCCATAGACACCAGCGGGTCCTGAGCTGTCTGGGATAATTTATCATAAAGAGCCTTTGCCTCATTCAGGCGGTTGGTCTCAGACATCAGGACCGCCTTGCCTAAAATCAGGATATCGGCGCTGCGTTTATCCAGAGCCGCCTCTTTTACCTCAAGGAACGCGTTTTGAGCCTCGGTGTAACGCTTAAGCTTAAGGAGCGACCAGGCTTTCCCCAGCATGGACAAAGCCTGCAAAGCCTCATCGCGGCTGGACTGGATCACCTTGATATAAGCATCCAACGCCTCATTAAAATTATTCAGATCGTATTCCGATTCGGCAAGATAAAAATACAGGTAGGCAAGCTTTTCCGGATCTTTTGCGTAAAGCTTAAGGTCAGCTCTTAAGCGCTCCTTCAGCCGGTCATAATCCTTTAAATTATACAGACACTGAATGATTTTAAAAGGCACATCCTGCATCTGGAGACCTTTAGGATACTTTTCTTCCGCGATCTTAAAATACTTGAGAGCTTCAGAAAACTTGTTATCCTGGAATAACGACCAGCCCAAAGAATAATACGCCGCCGGGACATAGGAAGATTTAGGAAACTCGTTGATAATTGCCTTGTAATACTGGGCAGCGCGGTCAAAATTATTCCCCCTGAACTGCACCTCCGCGATCCAATAATATACGGCGTCTTTAAGATCCGCGGCTTGAGGAAGGCTCAAAAGGCTCTCAAATTTATTCAGGGCATCCAGAAAGCGGTTCTGCTGAAAATAGCACTGTCCGATAAGCAGGCTGGCTTCTGCCGCTTCAGGAGAATCAGGATAGCTCTTTTGGAAACGCTCAAGCAGGCCGAGCGATACATCATAGAACCCGTCGTCAAAAGCTTTTTTCGCCACAAAAATGGCCTCTTCTTCCTTTTGACTGTCGGCTTGGCTTTCAGCGCAGAATACGCGAGAATTACTGAAGGCAAGGATTAAACTGCAGAGAATAATTACTACGAAGCTCTTCTTCATTTCTTAGCAATATAGCACTACTTTATTTGCTATTCAATACCTTTCTCAAGGATGTACCCGTATAGGAAGCGAGGACCTTCACCAGCTGCTCAGGAGCGCAGGCAGCCACCACCTTACCACCCTTATCCCCTCCCTCAGGCCCGAGATCAACGATATAGTCAGCGCACTTTATCACTTCCAGATTATGCTCAATGACGATAACCGTATTTCCCTTATCCACCAGCCTCTGCAAAACCGCGAGAAGCTTGGCCACATCGGCAAAATGCAATCCCGTAGTCGGCTCATCAAGGATATACAGGGTCTTGCCGGTAGAACGCTTGCTTAATTCCGAAGATAACTTGATACGCTGGGCCTCTCCTCCGGACAAAGTAGTGGCAAATTGCCCAAGCTGTATATAGCCCAGGCCAACATCAAGACAATAGGTAAGAGTATTTTTGATCTGGGGGATATTGGCAAAAAGCTCCAGCGCTTCCTCAACCGTCATCTCCAGCACCTGGGCAATGGATTTACCTTTATATTTCACGTCCAAAGTAGCCTCATTAAAGCGCAGGCCGCCGCAGACTTCGCATTTCACGTAGACATCGGGAAGAAAATGCATCTCGATCTTTTTGATCCCGTCTCCCCGGCAGGCTTCGCACCTGCCGCCTTTGACATTGAAAGAAAACCTGCCCGGCTTATACCCGCGCATCTTCGATTCCGGAAGCTTGCTGTAGAAATCCCGGATATGGTTAAACACCCCGGTATAGGTCGCGGGGTTGGAGCGCGGAGTCCTGCCGATGGGAGACTGATCCACCACAATTACTTTATCGATAAATTCGATTCCCTCGATATTTTTATGCAGGCCGGGTTTTTCTTTTGATTTATAAAGTTTCTGGGCGAGTGAGCGGTATAGGATTTCATCGATCAGCGTAGATTTGCCAGATCCGGATACGCCGGTAATACAGATGAAATTGCCCAGAGGAAACTTTACATCGATATTTTTCAGGTTATGCTCGCGCGCGCCCTTTATTTCCAAAAACCTTTTCTCCTGCGGCTGGCGGCGCCTGGCCGGCACATCGATTTTAAGCTCTCTCCTTAAATACTTGGCGGTAAGAGAGCGGGAATCTTTAAGCAGCTCATCTTTTGTGCCGGAGAAAACCACTTCACCTCCGTGCCTGCCTGCTCCGGGGCCGAGATCCACGATATAATCCGCATTTCGGATGGTTGCCTCGTCATGCTCTACTACAATCAAAGTATTTCCCAGGTCTCTTAAAGCTTTAAGAGTAGCCAGCAGCTTATCGTTGTCCCGCTGATGCAGGCCGATACTGGGTTCATCCAAAACATATAATACCCCAACCAGGCCTGAGCCTACCTGGGTAGCCAGACGGATCCTCTGGGCCTCTCCGCCGGAAAGCGTGGCACTTTTTCTATCCAGCGTAAGATAATCCAGGCCCACATCGATGCAAAACTTCAGCTTCTGCTTGATCTCTTTTAAAACCTGATGCGCGATAACCTTTTCTTTGTCATTAAGCTCTAGGCTGTCGAAAAACTGCTGGGCTGCCTTTATCGACATCTGGGTGGATTCCCAGATATTTTTGCCGTTGATCTTGACCGCCAGGCTTTCTTTTTTAAGGCGCGCGCCTTTGCAGGCTGGACACGGCAGGCTAGACATGAAACGAGAGATCTCTTCTTTCAGATAATCGCTGTCAGTATCACGGAATAATCTTTCCAGATGCGGGATCACCCCTTCAAAAGGCTTTCCGTTGACGTGCACATCGCTTCCGTAAAGTATGGCTTTCTGCGATTCCTTACTCAACTGCTTAAACGGAGTGTCTAAGTCAAACTTCAGAGCACAGGACGACTCGCGTATCAGCCAGCGATAATACAGGATATACCCTCTTCCTCCTCTTTTCCACGGGGCAAGCGCGCCGTCGTTAATGGATTTCGTCTTATCCGGGATCACTAAGTCCGGATCAAATTCCAGCTTCATCCCCAAGCCGTTACATTCCAAACAAGCGCCGTAAGGAGAGTTGAAAGAAAATATCCGCGGCTCCACCTCCGCGTAATTTATCCCGCACTTTGTGCAGGCGTACTGCTCGCTGAATACTTGCTCGGATTTCACAGCAGTGCTGGTTACCAGGACTATTCCCCCACCCACCTTAAGTGAGGTCTCCACGGAATCCGTAAGCCGACTTTTAATACTGGGCTTAATGGTAAGCCTATCCACCACCACCTCAATATTATGGGCTTTATATTTGGCCAGCTTAAGTTTAACAGGCAGCTCATAGACTTTGCCGTCCACCCTGGCGCGGATAAAACCTGATTTCTGGATCTGGGAAGATATATCCCGGTACTCGCCTTTTCTGCCGCGCACCAGAGGAGCCAGTATCTGGATATCGCTTCCCGCGGGAAGGGACATGATCTTTGCGATGATCTCCTGAGAGCTCTGGCGCTCAATAGAATGGCCGCACTGGTAGCAATGGATCTTTCCGATACGGGCAAAAAGCAACCTCAGGTAATCGTAGATCTCGGTCTGGGTGGCGACGGTCGAACGGGGATTGCCGCCGGCACTCCTTTGCTCGATAGCGATGGTGGGAGAAAGCCCGGAAATATACTCGATATCCGGCTTCTGCAGCTGCTCTAAAAATTGGCGGGCATAGCTCGAAAGGCTCTCCACAAACCTGCGCTGGCCTTCGGCGTAAATAGTATCGAAGGCAAGGCTGGACTTGCCCGAGCCAGACAATCCGGTGAATACAATAAGCGAATTGCGCGGAAGCTCGAGGCTGATATTCTTAAGATTATGCTCCCTTGCCCCGCGAATAATGATTGATTCTTTTTGTTCCATGGATTACTTTCTCTTTAAGACTAAGGTTTTACCAAAAGCAGCGGCTTGAGAGAAATTCCCGCTAAAATAATCATAGACTAAAGGAATGCGCTCTTCATTAGGTATCTGGCGGTTGCCCATTACACAATAGCTATCTTGGACCATTATAGCATATCTTAATCCACTTTTGGTAAGGCGCGCTACTGTCTCTTTCTGCAATTTATCTGAGATCCCGGAATCAATAGCGTTGGTGAAAATATCAGCACAGCGCCTCTTAGCCAGAAAATAATACTGCGGCTCATGGGGAAAAACGTAAATCGGCTCATCCTTGCCGGTATTAGCCTGTATCCACTGAGTAGCTTTAGAAATGATCTCAGCCTGTTCCTGCGGCAACCTGGCATCCCCCAGCCGCTCAAGCCCCGGGCCCAATACTGCAGGAAATCCGATATCTTTGTATCTTTCACTCATATAAAACATGTAATCCGGCGTGAGCTTTGAGAAAATAAGCCCGAGAAAAAGCAGTAATAGGCAGAATGACTTTAAGGCTAAGGCACGCGCCCCTTCCCCCTTCTTCTTGACGGGAAAGATCAATTTCTGGACAAAATAAAATCCTGTCAACCCGGTACCAAGCAATGCCCAGCGAAACTGCGGCCCGGAAACTACCGGCCCGGTAAAGCCGCGCATCCCGATCATAAACATGGCTATCCCGAAAACCATCATCAAAAGGAATCCGGCCTCCTGCTTTTTTCTATTTATAAAAAGATATACCACGCTCACAGCATATAGTAGAGCCGAGAAAACGAAATCAAAGCTTGCCGATTGCAGACAGGCAAGCCAGGCGTCTACTGACACATGAAACGGCCGCAAAAAAGGCAGCAAAGCTATCCTAGAAGGATTATTGTAATAGCTAAAGAAAGCAAGCGGGCTCTTTAGCGTATTCAGCAATACCATCTCCATGGAGGCACCGCGCAAAATAAGATACAAATAAAAAGCTCCTACTATTGATAAAAACGGCAGAAAAAATGCCGCTATATCACTAGGCCTCTTTCCTTGAGCTTGCCATATATACGCCATAAACATGACTATGGCGATTACACCGGCCTCCTGAGTGATAAGAAAACATATACCTGAGGACACGCCGAACCAGATAAACGCTGGAATCCCCCCAGATTTAAGCGCGCGAAACAGAAATAAAGCCGGGGCGACCATCGCCAAACAACGCACGCCTCCCCACTTGCTCATCCAAAAAGGTATCACGCAGGCAGAAGCGATAAACCAGCAAAAGAACGCCAGCAGTATCCTGCTTTTAATCAGCTGGCGACCAAGAAAATATGCCGCGACCAGACTGGCTAAAGAACCAAAGAACATGAAACTGCGCAGTCCCGCCACCGTATTGCCGAATATCTTTAAGGCAAGCGCCGTTATGTAGGGGAATGCCGGCCCGAAAGTGACAAAAAAATCCTTAAGCGGCACCTGATGAAACTGGATAGCATTTACCCAGGCAAGCGGACTCCCCTCGTCCCAACTCAAGAAAAGACCATGCTTGTAATAAGGATGATACGCTAAAAGGATTATAAATAATGGAAAGAGGATATAATCCAAGGACCAATAAATAAACTTCTTTGTGTTCGGATTAGACATCAGGGGATGAGTTGTTGCGCTTTTAGCAGCCAAAAACTTACCGGGTCATAGATACCCTCTTTTACAAAAAGGGCGTAAAAATTCAAACAATCAAAAACCGCAAAAACTAACACCAGGGATATCAGAAAGACCGCGTTTTTGGCCGAAGAATATCTTTGAGTTATTTTAATAAGCATAAATAAAGCGAATAACCTCAGCGGATAATCCAAAATCATCACATAGCGGACATTTTTAGTAAAGAACTCAAAAAGAAATAACAGCGATACAAAAACAAGGAGGAAATAGGCCACTGCTTCGCTTTTTTCCCGCTCCCGGCTCACCAAATAATAAAAAATAAAACCTAAGGCCAGTATCAATACAAAAGGCGATATTAAGAGATAATCGATGATATAACGAAACCATGGGCCTGATCCGTAAAGAATAGCGTAAGGGTTTGTCGGGGGAGAACTGATGATGATCTGGATCAAACGCGGCAGATACGGCAATATTCCAAGGACTGCATAGACAATACCTACCGCGCAAAAAGGAATGACCGACGCCCAGAGAAAATCCATGACCCGCACTTCTTTCTTATAGATAAACCTTGCGCACAAAAGCCAAGAGATAAAAATGAAGGATAGAAGCACGCTAGTCTCTTTGATCAGTATTGCGCAGGCAAAAGCTGAGGCAAAAAGCAGCAGCTTGGGATTAGTCCGTTTACTTATATAATCAAAGAAAAGCCACAGCGACAAGAGAGAAAATAAATTAGCGGTGGAGTCCATCAACGCGCGTCGGGACACTGCCATCATAAGCGGCGAGGACGCCAGGAGTATGGATAATAATAACGCGAAAATATTGCCAAAATATTTCCTGCAGAAATAAAAAGAAACTATCAGGAAAAGACAGTAAGAGAAAAGGGACAAATTGGCCAGCCCGGCAAAACCGCACCCAAAGGCCTTAAGCCATAGGCCGGATAAAATAATAAAGCCCGCGCGCAGCGGATTAGGAAAAACCCAGTTGTGAGGTGCGGTGAGATATTCCCGGCATAGCTCTGGAAATCCCGATATCCCTTTTTCCCCTATCGCGTCGGCATACTTCAGGTAATAGCCCTCATCTGCGCCTGAGGCAAATTCAATTCGCGACAGACTCATGGAGATAACGCTTACTGCCGCGGAAATGATCAATAACAGCAGCAACACGCTTATTCTTAATGATCTGTCAACAAATAAGCTTTTTGCCATCGGGGTCGAATATTCTGAATTTCATAATACCTGACTTCTGCAGCAGGAATTGCAAAGTTGTGCCTATGACGCCAAAACCATAGGTAATACTGCGTAAGAAGGAAATTGAAGATGAGGCGCTGGTATAACGCGAAGGCGCGGTGATCTCTCCTATGCGGAACTTTCGATAAATAGCCTGCACCAGCATCTGATTATCAAAAACGAAATCATCGGAGTTCTCGGCAAGAGCAAGATCCAAAAGCACCTCCCGGGAAAACGCGCGGTAGCCGGTATGATACTCGGATATCTTCTGCCTTAGGAATATATTCTCAAAGAAAGTAAGCAGCCTGTTGGCGACATATTTATAGCCTGGCATACCGCCGCGTAGCGCCATGCCTCCCAATATTCTTGAGCCAAGCACTACATCGAACATCCCGGAAGCGATAAGCCCGACCATGGCGGTGATGAGCCTAGGAGGATACTGGTAATCCGGATGCAGCATCACCACAATATCCGCTTGGGCCTTAAGCGCCTGGCGATAGCAGGTCTTCTGGTTAGCACCGTATCCCAAATTTTGCGGGTGGACAAAAAATTTAAGATTCAGCCGGCGGGCGACATCTACGGTGCGGTCGCGGCTTGCGTCATCCACAAGAAGCACCTCATCGACCACGCCTTTCGGTATATCGCGATAGGTTTCTTCCAGCGTCTTCTCGGCGTTATATGCCGGCAATACGACTATGACCTTTTTTCCTTCAAGCATATTGTTATTATACCAAAAATAAGGCCCCTGTAAATTTAAGATAAAGGCATTTTACAGGGGCCATATTTTTAAATTCAGCCATCATCCGCCAAAGAACTTTGGCGGATGGGCCTCATTTATTTTTTTTTCTTCTTACCGCCTCTTTTCATCTTGGCGCAGGAAACATCCCCCTGCTTGTCCAAGAAATACAGGTAACCTTCTTTGCGCTTGATACCGCATTTGGCCACCTTTTTACGCATACCGCCCTTCTTCGTGCCACGTGCCATCTTGGCGCAGGAAACATCACCCTGCTTGTCGATGAAGTAAAGGTATCCTTTTTCTCTCTTGACGCCAACCTTCATTTCTTTATGTGCCATTGTCCGAATCACCTCCCTCCTTTGAAAATTTTCTTAACTACGTGCCGATACTTACCGGCCTTACTATTGCTTTAAGCGTCGCGATCGCGGATAACACCGCCAAATAACTGGTCTTGGGGTTATCCGGATGCAAAACATTTTCCGTGCGCGTAAAGACTCTTCCCGCGTCTGATACGATCTCTATCTCATGGATATTTCTTTTAACTGACGGCGACGCAATGATACGCACCTGCGTCTTAAGGCTACCTATCCCGGCCAGGCTCAAAACTGCCGCCACATTGATATTCTGGGGGAAATATTTCACCGCGTCCTTTGCCGGCCCCGAGAATAAAACCGTATCTTTGCGGATTTTTTCCGGCCGCAGGCCCTTAACTTTAAGATATTCCACGCCCTGAAAAGAAAGCGGATGCTTACGCGTAGTGATCATAACTTTACTAATCTTGCCTACCCCGGAAGCTTTTAAAGCATCCACCCCGGATATGGCACCGCTTGGAATATAAACTCTGGCATTATGCTTTGATGCCAGGCGCGAAAGTTCTCTGGCGTGATCAAGCACGCCACCGACGCTCATGATCATCACATCGCGCCCCTTCTCCAAAGCTTTCCTTGCCACCATCCAGGAACACTTTGCCGATGCCGCTTCAATGACTAGATCCGACTTCCTGATCAGCGCGTCAAACCCGCAGGATATATTTTTAACCGTAGCCTCCGACAATTTACGCGCCTTGTTCTCGTCTATATCATAAAGAGCGCAAAGTGCCGCCTCAGACTTTAAATCCCTTGCCACTACTTTGGCAAGCGAGCAACCGATAGCGCCGCACCCTACAATCCCGATCTTCAATTTCTTCATCTGTTTTCTTTCCCCAAAGGAACCTTAACCACGACGTTATCGATAAGCCGAGTCCTACCGATACGCACGGCTAAGACGATCAGACACTCTCCACAAATCTTCTTAAGAGGATTAAGCGTTGAGACATCGACAATCGAGATATAATCGATCTTCGCCGACCGCTTCTTACGGATAAGCTGCTTCATGGCGCTTATCACTCTCTCCGCGTCTTTGAGCCCGTTTTTGATCAGATACTCGGCGAAACTTAATGCCCGCGATAAAATCAGCGCATCCTTGGTTTCATTTACGCTCAAATAAACATTACGCGAGCTTAAAGCCAGGCCGCTTCCCTCGCGCGCCGTAGGCACTACCCTGATTTCAACCGGGATATTTAAATCTTGGATCATCTTCCTAATGATCACTGACTGCTGGGCATCCTTTGCCCCAAAGTAAGCCGTATCCGGCTGCACGATGTTAAAAAGCTTAGCCACTATGGTTGCCACGCCCTTAAAATGCCCGGGACGGGATTTTCCGCACAGGCAATCGCTTAATTGCTCTACTGAAACATACGTACGGTAGCCTTCAGGATACATTTGAGCTGCGCTGGGATAAAATATGACGTCCACCCCGCTATTCTTACATAGCCTTGCATCACGGCTAAATGTCCGCGGGTATTTGTGAAAATCCTCTTTCGGCCCAAACTGCGCTGGATTGACAAAGATACTCACCGCCACCAGATGATTATCTCTACGCGCACGACGGATAAGGCTTAGATGGCCTTCATGTAAAGCTCCCATCGTCGGCACAAAACCTATGCGCCTTCCCCTGATCCGCGCCTTACGCGAATAATCAGACATCTGCTTTATACCGCGGATAATTATCAAAGAATCTCCCTCAAGGGCTTCAGAACAAATTGCCGTTCAAAAACTCTTGGGTGCGGAATGATCAGCTTCTTTGTATCGACCACTGAATCCCCAAAGAACAGAATATCCAGATCTATTGTGCGCGGCCCAAAACGGAGATGCTTCCTGGGCCGGCCAAGCTGAATTTCAATATCTTGCAGTTTCTTAAGAAGTGTGTGGGGAGTGAATCTGGTGTCGATTTTAAGGCAGGCATTGAGATAATTCGGCTGCCCGCAGGGGCCGCCGACAGGTTTGGTTTCAATGATCTTCGATACCTTTAATACTTTAGTGTCCTTCAACTCTTCGATCTTTTTCAAGGCTGTCCTGATATTTAATTTCTTGTTGCCGAGATTCGAGCCTATTCCTAAATAACAAACCGCCATCATGCTACTTTCTTAAGCCTTTTAATCGCCTCATGTATCCGCTCTTTAGGCACGGTAAGCGCCATGCGGATATACCCTTCCCCGCTTTTTCCGAAACCGACTCCGGGAGTGGCGATAAGGTTTGCTTTCTCCAGTAGCGAAGCGCAGAACGCTATAGATGAGGCTTTATTAGGTATTTTAATCCAGGCATAAAATGTAGCTTTGGGGACTTGAGCCTTCCAGCCAAGCGAGCGCAATCCCGACATCAAGACATCCCTACGCTCCTGATACATTGCGCACATTGAGCTGATATGATCCTGCGGTCCCTCAAGGGAAGCCACAGCAGCCACCTGTATGGCTGAGAATATTCCGGAATCAACATTGCTCTTGACCTTGGCCAGGGCAGATACTGCCTGCTCGTTTCCGCAGGCCCAACCCACGCGCCAGCCGGTCATATTGTAAGTCTTAGACAGAGAATGAAACTCTATTGCTACATCCCTTGCTCCGTCAACCTCCAGTATACTCATCGGCTTATAGCCGTCATAGGCCATCTCGGAATACGCAATATCGGAGATCACGATCAATTTATTCTTACGGGCAAATTCCACCACCTCTTCATAAAAATACTTCTCGGCTGTGGCTGAGGTGGGATTATTGGGATAATTTATGTAGATGATCTTTGATTTTCTGCGCACGCTTAAGGGGATTCTTTTCAGATCCGGCAGAAATCCGTTTGACTCTAGTAAAGGCATAAGATAAGGCTTGCCTCCGGCCAGAATCGTGCCGCCCTTATACGGCGGGTAACAGGGATCGGGCACCAACGAATAATCACCTTCATTGATAAAAGCCAGGGGAAAATGGGCAATGCCTTCTTTGGAGCCGATCAGAGGAAGGATCTCCGAATCCGGATTAAGATCGACATCAAATCTCCTCTTATACCAACCTCCAATGGCGCGGCGCAATGCCGGCATCCCCTGATCAAGCGCGTAACGGTGATTCACCGGATCTTGTGCGGCCTGATACAACGCCTCAATAATATATCTAGGAGTAGGCTGATCCGGGTCTCCTATGCCTAAATCAATGATATCCCGACCCTCGGCGCGGGCTTTTCTTTTTGCCTTATCGATCTCTAAAAATAAATAAAGCGGTAAAGCGTTGAGCTTCTTTGAAAGTTTGAACATTATCTTTCTCCGTTATTTCAGCACAATTCTTTTAGGGACACCCTTGAAATCAAAGCTAAAGGTGTCCCCTTGTTAGGGACACCTTTCCGATTGGATTAAAGGGTGTCCCTACTTAAAACGTCCTGCATCGAATAAAACCCTGCCGGTTTATTGAAAACCCATTTCGCGGCTTTCAGCGCGCCGACGGCAAATAAATCGCGGGAATGCGCCTGATGCTTGATCTCAATGCGCTCGGAATTACCGCAGAATATCACCGTATGGTCGCCTACAATGTCACCTAAGCGAATGGCATGTGTAGGTATCTCTTTGCCCGTCGCATTGGTTAGAACCTCTTTTAACTTCTTGGCTGTTCCAGAAGGCGCGTCTTTCTTGGCTTTATGATGCGCCTCGACTATCTCAATATTGTAGTCGGGGCCGAGCTTCCTGGCTAATTCCGGTAAAATTAAAAACAGGGCATTCACGCCGATAGACATGTTGGGCGAAAAAACCACCGGCACAACACCGGAAACCTCTTCCACCTTCTTAAGCTGCGCATCAGTCAATCCGGTAGTGCCCAAAACCAGCGCTTTCCTATATTTAGCCACATAATCCAGGTGCTCTTCCACCGCCTCAGGAAGAGTAAAATCAATAAGCACATCCGTAAGAAACAATCCGTCCGGACTGGATGAGACTTTGATCCTGCCCATATCTTTTCCGATCAGGGGAGTGCCTTTCTTCTCAAGGGCAAGAGTGATGTCAAAATCCTTATCCTGCTGCGCCAGTTCAAATATACGCCTGCCCATCCTTCCGCAGGCTCCCGCTATACCTAGTTTAATCATTTTCCCTCCGAAATCTTCAATAAGTATAGGTCGTGTGGATGGGGTATGTGTACTCACAACCAACCCTCACCCCTATATTAATCCGTAATCCTTAAGCTCTTTCTTCAGCTTCTCTAAATTATCCGGCGACATCGGACACATCGGCAAACGCAGATCCGGCTCGCACAGCCCCATCAACCCCATAGCGGTTTTTACGGGGATCGGGTTTGTCTCGATAAATATCGCCTTGATCAAAGGCAGCATTTTGTAATGCAGGCTTTGGGCCTTCTTAATGTCGCCTTTTTCAAAAGCCGCCACCATATCAGCCATATCTTTAGGAATGATGTTCGACACTACAGAGATGATCCCTGTCCCACCGATGCTTAATACCGGCAAAGTCAGGCTATCATCTCCGGAAATCAACTCAAAGCTATCCGGGCACAGCGTCTTCACCCGCGACATCTGATCCAGGCTTCCCGAAGCCTCTTTGACCGCCACTATATTTTTGCAGTCCTTAGCTAACTGGGCGATAGTCTCCGGCTCAATATTCACTCCGGTGCGCGAGGCGATATTGTATAGAATGATCGGTATATCCACGGCATCCGCTATGGCCTTAAAATGCAAATATAGGCCTTTTTGCGTGGGGCGATTGTAATAAGGAGAGACCTGCAAAGAAGCATCTGCTCCGGCCTTGGCCGCGTGCTTTGTAAGCATGATCGCTTCCTCGGTGGAATTGGACCCTGTGCCAGCAATCACCGGCACTCTCTTTTTAACCTGTTCGATAGCGATCTCGATCACGCAGTCATGCTCTTCAAAATTCAAGGTAGCGGATTCCCCGGTTGTGCCGCAGGGGACAATCCCGGATGTGCCGTGCTTGATCTGGAACTCGATCAGCTCCCTGAATTTCCTTTCATCAACCTGGCCGTTTTTAAAAGGCGTGACAATTGCGGTAATAGAACCTTTAAACATTATAAGCTCCTTTAATGAGCAGATAATTTACGGAAGCTCCGAAGGAGCAACGTAAATTATAGGCCATGGATAAAATGACTAGGCCGTCTGCGAATTAACCCCGCAGCCTGCCCCAAAAATATCGAAGAGATTTTTGGGGGCGCTTAGGCAAGGGGTCTATATTTCCCTTCATAAACTATACTTGCTTTCCCCTCCAGCCACACATCGCTGAATTTATTGTCTGTTCTATTAAAATACACCTTCAATACCTCGCCGCTTCTGGTATGAACAAATACATATTTATTGATCCCCGCCCTCAAAGCAAAAACAAGCGCCGAAGCAGTGCTGCCAGTGCCACAGGCAAGCGTCTCAGCCTCTACCCCTCTTTCGTAAGTCCTTATCGCGATAGAGTCATTATCCAGCACTTCAATAAAATTCACGTTCGTGCCTTTTGGGGAAAACTCCTTGTGATTCCGGATATGCCGGCCAAGACTATGCACATCGATATTCTCTAAGCCGTCTACAAAAATGACCGCGTGCGGCACGCCGGTATTAATAAAATTAACCCATAAAGACCTGCTGCCTACTTTGACCGGCAAATCTAATTTAAGGCTATGCGGATCGGTAAGTTTTATTTTTACTGAATCTCTGCTGACTATTGCCTCAATAATCCCGGCCAAAGTTTCAAGGCGCACATTCTTCTTACCTGTATATAGCGCGGCGCACCGCGCGCCGTTTCCGCACATCTCTGCCTCTGACCCATCGGCATTGAATATACTCATACGTATGTCGGATTTCTGGGACTTCCCGATCACCAACAGACCATCTGCTCCGACGCCGAACTTCCTATCGCACATACTCCTGGCAAGACTTTGATACCCTGACACCTTGACACTTTGACACCCATCTATTACTACAAAGTCATTGCCCGATGCCACCATTTTGGTAAAACGTAATTTTCTCATGCTAGAATCCGAATTTAAACACGGGGATCACCTCATTACGAATAAGGTCATCAAAAGTCTCTCGTTTCCTGATCACATAAACTCTATCTTTATCCACCATCACTTCCTGGGCACGTCTACGGGAATTATAGTTGCTGGACATGCTAAAACCATACGCCCCCGCGCTCATCACCGCGATATATTCCCCCTCTTTAAGCTTAGGCAACTTTCTTTCTTTAGCGAAGAAATCACCACTCTCGCAAATGGGCCCTACCACATCCACTTTCTCTAATGGCCTGGCGCTTGCCTTAAGCGGCACAATATTATGATACGCCTCATATAGAGCCGGACGGATCAAATCATTCATCCCACCATCAACGATCACAAACCTCTTCTTCGGCGTCGATTTGATATACAATACTTTCGCAACCAGTATCCCGGCATTGCCCACAATGAACCTACCCGGCTCCATGATCACTTTAAGCCCGGTCTTCTTTAGCAAAGGAAGTACTTTCCCGGCATATTTCTCGGCAGTCTGAGGAGTCTCCTTGTTATAGATTATCCCCAAACCTCCGCCGATGTTCAAATACTTGATGACCACACCGCTTTTATCTAAAAGTTTGATAAACACGACCATTTTTCTTATAGCCGCCACATAAGGGTCACTTTCGGTTATCTGCGAGCCAATATGAATATGCAGTCCAGAGATCCTGACATAATCCAGAGCTTTACGCAAAAGCAGTATCTGGCGGGCGCTTTTTAAGTCAATACCGAATTTATTGGTCAGCTTACCCGTGGTGATATATTTATGGGTCTTAGGTTCGACATCCGGATTGATACGGATAGCTACATTAGTGACTTTATTGAGCCTTTTAGCAATACGGTTGATGTTCTCCAACTCCGGGACGGATTCCACGTTAAAGAACAATATGCCCCTGCGTATCGCCTCTTCTATTTCTCCGTCAGTCTTGCCGACAGAAGCATAAACTATTCTTTTTGCTGGGCACCCGACTTTGAGAGCCCGGAATAATTCACCACCCGATACGATATCCAGGCCAGCGCCCTTATCCACCAAAGCTTTCAGCAATGCCAGATTGGAATTGGCCTTGACTGAGTAGCAGATAAGCGGCCGTATCTTTCGAAATGCGTGCTTGAGCTTCAGGAAATGATCGATTAAAGTCCCGTAACTATAAACATACAGCGGCGTACCGTATTTCTCCGCCAAAGCCTGAACACTTACCTGCTCGCAAAACAGCCGATCGCTTTTATACTTAAATTCATGCATGCAGTTTCTTACTCCATTTAATAAGCTGTACCGCTACAAGTTTGGGATTTGTGCTGCCGTAAGATTTCTTTAAATTTAAAGATTCCCCAGCGCTCAATATCTTCTTAACATCGCTACCAAGCTCGGAAGAATATCTTTTTAGCTCCTGTGGGCTTAAGGCGGAGATCTTCTTGCCCTTGTCCAGACAACCCCGGACAAGCCTGCCGACAATATCATGGGCCCCCCTATAGGACACGCCCTTTTTGATCAGGTATTCTACAATATCCACCGAGAACATCGACTCATCCGTCAATTTCGCGGCAACCGCCTCTTTCTCGATAACGATATTCTCAAACAGCGCCTCAAATATCTCGAGGATATTCTTGGCTGTATCGATGGCGTTAAATACCGGCGGCTTATCCAGCTGCATATCCCGATTGTAAGACAACGGCAGGCCTTTCATCAGGATCAGCACACTTGAGAGTTCTCCATTTATCTTACCCACCGAGCCCCTGATCAATTCCAGGACGTCGGGATTTTTCTTATGCGGCATGATGCTTGAGCCGGTACAAAACGAAAAATCAATATCGATAAAAGAGAACTCCTTAGTCGACCAAAGTATCAGGTCCTCGGCCATCCTGGATAAGTGCACGGACAGTATCGCCAGGTCCGCCAGGATCTCGATGATATAATCCCTGTCGCTGACGCTGTCAATACTATTCTCTGTCACCTTAGAAAATCCCAATTGCTTAGCAACAAACGTCCGGTCAATAGGTAACCCTGTTCCGGAAAGGGCACATGCCCCCAGCGGCATAATATCTATCCTTTTAGCCGCGTCCTGTATCCTTTCCTTATCCCTCTCCAAAGCTTCCACATATGCCAGCAGATGGTGCGCCAGTAAAACGCACTGCGCAACCTGCAAATGCGTGTAGCTTGGGATGATCACCTTGGCGTTAGACTTGGCAAACCTAAGAATAGATTTCTGCAGCAAAGATATAAACTCAACTAATTCCTTAGCCTCTTCCTTTAAATACATCTTTATATCCAAAGCGATCTGGTCGTTCCTGGAGCGAGCAGTATGCAGCTTAAGTGCGGCTCTGCCAACTTTCTTAAGAAGCAGGTCCTGAATATTAGAATGAATATCCTCAGCAGTAGGATCAAACTTAAATTTACCGGTTGTCACATCTTTAAGGATAAATCTCAGCCCCCTGACAATTTTCGCCGCATCAGCCGACGGAATGATCTTCTTTTTTCCCAGCATCGTGGCATGGGCTATGCTGCCTAAAACATCATACTTCGCCAGTCTTTGATCATAAGAAATGCTTGAGGTGAATTTATCCACCATCGCGTTAGTCTTTTTCGAAAACCTTGATCCCCACAATTTCTTTGCCATTATTTACTCCTTGCGCAGAAGCGCACACCGGCCTTTCCTATAAGGCCGGGTGCACTATCTTTTATAAGGCATTCCCCAGATCCTAATAAACCCTTCCGCTAGCTTCTGGTTAAACTTATCTTCCTTACCGTAAGTGCTAAGCTCTTTTTTATACAGAGAATTCGCCGATTTCCTAGCCACAGCCACACAGCTCCCCTTGAATAATTTGAGCTTAACGCTCCCAGTGACATACTGCTGCGTAGAATTTACAAATCCATCCAGCGCTTTCTTGAGATCCGAATACCAGAGCCCGTTATAGATCAGGTCGGAATATTTTAAAGATACTATATCCTTAAAGTGCATGAGCTCTCTGTCCAGCACCACGCTCTCCAGCTCCTTATGCGCGTTGTAAATGATAGTCGCGCCTGGCGCTTCATATATTTCCCGGGATTTTATCCCTACCAGCCTGTTCTCGACCAGATCCACCCTGCCCACGCCATGCTGGCCGCCGACTTTATTAAGATAGCTGATGAGGCTCTTTAGCTTCATAGGCTTGCCGTCGATTTTCTTAGGTATACCCTTCTCAAAATAAATCTCGATATACTTTGCGGTCCCAGGCTGCTTGGCCGGGCCATTAGTGATCATATACGCGTCTTCCGGCGGCTCCTGCTCGAGGTCTTCCAGAATTCCCGCCTCAATGCTGATGCCCCAAATATTCCTGTCAATACTGTAAGGCTTTTTCTTAGTCACATCAATGGGGATCTTATGCCTCCTGGCGTACTCAATCTCTTCTTCCCTGGATTTAAATTCCCACTCCCTAACCGGAGCAAGGATATCAAGCTTAGAATCCAGGATCCCTGCAGTAACTTCCAACCTTACCTGATCATTGCCTTTTCCTGTGCAGCCATGGGCCACAGCATCGGCTTTTTCCTTATGCGCGATTTGCACTAGGTATTTAGCGATCAACGGCCTGCCCAGCGCGGTGGCTAATAAATACTTACCTTCATATATGGCGTTGGCCTTGATAGCCGGGACAATAAAATCCTCTACAAACTCATCCTGCAGGTTCCTGATGTATACTTTAGAGGCGCCCGCAGCCAGGGCTCTGCGTTCAATTGCCGCCAGGTCCTCACCGCTTCCCAATCCCTGCCCAAGGTCAGCGCAAAAACAAATCACCTCATAGCCCCGCTCTCTAAGCCACTTCACGATGCAGGAAGTATCCAGCCCACCCGAATATGCTAAAACTACTTTTTTCATTATTCCGCTCCCAATAATTTTATCAGTATCGCTTTTTGCACATGCATCCTGTTCTCCGCCTCATCAAAGACCACCGAATTAGGGCTGTCCATAGCCTCATCGGATATCTCTTCACCCCTGTGCGCGGGCAGGCAATGCATGATCAGACAGTTTTTCTTGGCCAGCTTCATCAAAGTACTGTTAACCTGATAATCCTTGAATATTTCCTTCCTCTCCTTTGCTTCTTGTTCCTGGCCCATACTGGCCCAGACATCGGTATACAAGATATCGGCATCTTTCACCGCCTGCAAAGGATCGTTAAAAAGTTCGACCTTGACGCCAAATTTTGCGGCAATAGCCTTGGCGTCGCTCAACACGCCGCTATCCGGCTCATATCCTTTAGGACAACCCACATGCATATTCATGCCCGCCTTAGCGCAGGCAAACAATAATGAATTACAGACATTGTTGCCGTCGCCAACGTAGGCCAGAGTTATGCCTTTCAATTTCTTAAACTTTTCCTTTACGGTATAAACATCTGCCAGGGCCTGGCAGGGATGCGAAAAATCCGACAATCCGTTTATCACCGGGACAGTGGCGAATTTAGCCAGCTCCACCACATTTTTATGCTCAAAAGTCCTTAAGACTATTCCATCGACATAACGCGAAAGAGTCTTAGCCACATCCTCGACTGTCTCCCTCACTCCCAGGTTGATCTCATTAGGAGCCAGGTATATGGAATTACCTCCCAGCTGATACATGCCGACAGAAAAAGACACCCGCGTCCTGTTGGAAGGCTTCTGAAAGATCAAAGCCAATGTCTTTCCGGCCAACACCTTGCTGAACTTGGCCTTATTATCTTTAAGCTTATCAGTCAGGCTGAAAATATCTTCGATTTCCTTGGAACTTAAGTCTTTGATAGTCACTAAGTCTTTTTTCATATGTCCTTTAATACCTCATCCAGTAAATTTATCGCCTTATCGATATCTTTCTTAGTGATATTCAGCGCCGGCATCAGCCTTAAGACCGTATCATGGGTGCAATTGATCAAAAGGCCCTTCTCCACACACTTCTCAACAATCATTTTTCCCGGCATATTCAATTCCACACCGATCATCAGGCCCAGGCCCCTCACTTCTTTGATCACGCTGAATTTATTTTTTAGGCCATTTAGCTTGGCAAATAAATACTCGCCCATCTTAGTGGCGTTAGCCAAGAGTTTTTCTTTCTGAATAGCCACCAGCACAGCAAGCGCTGCCCGAGAGATAACCAGCCCTCCGCCGAAAGTAGAAGCGTGTGTACCCGGCTGCAAGGTGTCGGCTATCTCTTTTTTGACCACCATCATGCCTATCGGCAATCCGCCGCCCAATGCCTTAGCCAAAGTCATAATATCCGGAATGATCCCGTAGTGCTGATAGCAAAAAAGCTTTCCTGTCCTGCCTATTCCGGTCTGCACCTCATCAACGATCAAGAGCATCTTCCTCTCATCGCAGATCGACCTTAGCTCCTGCACAAAGCTCTTATCCGCGACATTGATCCCGCCCTCCCCCTGGATCAATTCCAGCATTATCGCCACTGTCTTATCGTTAATGGCGGCCTTAACCGCCAAAATGTCATTGAATTTCACCGTCTTGAACCCTTCAACCAAAGGCGCGAACCCCTCCTGATATTTCTTCTGGCCTGTCGCGGTCAGCGTAGCCAAAGTCCTGCCGTGAAAGGAATTATCAAAAGTGATTATCTCAAATCTTCCCTGCCCGAACTTCCGGGATAATTTGATCGCGCCCTCATTAGCTTCGGCCCCGGAGTTACAAAAGAAGACTTTAGCAGGATATGTCCAGTAAACCATTTCCCGGGCAAGCTTCGCCTGGGGGATCTGATAATAGTTATTCGGGATGAATATAAGTTTGTCAACCTGATCCCTGACTGCCTGCATCACTTTCGGATGGCAATGGCCGAGATTACCCACTCCCCAGCCAGGGAAGAAATCAAGGTAAGCTTTGCTATGAATATCCCAAAGCTTTGAGCCCTTACCCTTGACAAACACCAGAGGCACCTTGGTGTAAGTAGGCATTATATTTTCGCTATAAGACTCCAGTATTTCTTCTTTAGTCATCTCAAATAAATTACCAATCACTAGTTACCAGTTACTTAACTATTTCCGTACCCACGCCCTGGTTGGTGAATATTTCAAGCAATAATCCGTGCGGCGTGCGAGCGTCTACCACGTGCGTCTTGCCTACCCCCCCCTCAAGCGCGTCAATACAAGCCTTGACCTTGGGGATCATCCCCTGCTGCACTACCTTATTCTCCATCAGTCCGTTTGCTTCTTTGGTAGTCAGCGTGGAAAGAAATGAATTCGGATCATCGGGATTACGCATGATCCCTTTTACATTGGTCAACAAAACAAATTTCTCCGCCTTTAATGCCACGGCAATATGCGAAGCTGCCTCATCCGCATTGACGTTATAGGTCAACTTGTCCTTACCTACACCCATGGGAAGCACGACGGGGATCCTGTCGCTCTTAAGCTCATTTAGAATAGGCTCAGGATTGATGCCGGAAATCTGCCCTACCAGCCCAAGGTCCACCTTGCCCTTCTTCTTATCAGCCTGCACCAGCTGATGCTCCTTGCCATTTAATCCCACAGCCTTTGCCCCCAGCTCATTTAATTCTTTAACGATCAGATCATTGAGGCTCTTAAGCTCCTCCTCGACCACCACCAGTGTCTCCTCGTCAGTAACGCGCATCCCGTCCACAAAATCCGTTTTCTTGCCGCTCTGACGCATGCGGTCGCTTATGTTTGGCCCGCCGCCGTGGACCAACACCGGCTCTAAGCCCATGAAATTAAGAAAAACTATGTCTTCGAGAACACTCCGGCGGATCTTCTCATCACCCAAAATACTACCGCCATACTTGATCACAACGACCTTCTTATGGAATTTCTTTATATAAGGTAACGCCTCGATTAAAACTTCCGCCTTCTTGATCGCTTCTTCCATCTTTTCCTCTCTAATTATACTCCGCGTTGATCTTTATATACTCCGGAGTCAGATCCGACGTGTATACGGTCGCTTTAGCGCTGCCCGTATTTAAGAATACCTCTACAAAAATGTCCCTTTTCTTAAGGGGGCTTACTTTTATCCTGAACAAATCTTCCTTCATATCCACTCTACTTGCTCCTACTGCCGCGACGATCCTGCCGAAATTCGGATTCTCTCCGTAAATAGCGGTCTTGAAAAGGTTGGAGTTAGCTATGGCCAAAGCAGCTGTCTTAGCCTGGGCCGCGCTCTTTGCCTTATTCACAGTGATCTGAATAAATTTAGTAGTTCCCTCGCCATCCCTGACGATCATCTTAGCCAGCTCAAGGCAGACGATATTAAGCGCCTTGGTAAAACCGACAAGATCTTTACCGCTATTGATCAATTTATTTTCACTTGAGCCGTTCGCCAGGATCATCACGCTATCGTTAGTACTCATGCAACCATCCACCGTGATGCAGTTAAAACTCACCGACACGCATAAATCCAAAGCCTTATCTAAAGCGGCCTGCGAAATATTCGCATCGGTAAATATAAAAGCGAACATCGTGGCCATATTCGGCGCGATCATTCCCGCGCCCTTTGCCACGCCACAGACAGTCACAACTTTACCGCCGAGGGAAAGCTTAACAGAGATTTCCTTGGCAAAAAGGTCGGTGGTCATGATCGCCTTTTTTGCCCTGTCTATCCCCCGCTGGGAAAGCCCGCTGACTAGCTGCGGGATACCGTCAATGATCTTTGAAACCTGGAGTCTCTTGCCGATAACGCCGGTAGAGTTGATCAATACCCGCTCTTTTTTTATCCCTAGAGCCTTGGAAACAGCTTTCGTGGTGTCCATTGCGTCCTTTAGCCCGGCAGCCCCGGTAAAGCAATTAGCGTTCCCGGAGTTTGCGATCACCGCCTGAAACACTTTGCTTTTGGCAAGGTGCTGCTTGCTTATCTTAAGGGGCGAAGCCTGAACAGTATTAGTAGTAAACTTGCAGGAGGCTTTGGCAGGGATCTCGGAATAAAACAACGCCAGGTCGGGCTTGCCGGATTTCTTCAGGCCGCAGGCGATTCCGTTTGCCTTGAACCTCTTGGGAAGCAGAGCTTTAATAAATACCTTCATTTACAGCAACGCTGTGGTCTCAGGGAACTTGTACATGATGTTCATATTCTGTACAGCCTGTCCCGACGCGCCTTTCAGTAAGTTGTCGATCGCAGAGATCACTATCACGCTCTTCGCGTCTTCCTTGATCCCGATATCGCAGAAATTCGTGCCCACAACATCCTTGAGCCTGGGAAACTCCCCCTCACTCTTTATCCGAACGAATGGCTCTAACTTGTAGAATCTTTTATAAAGATTAGTCAAATTCTGCGTCCTGCCTGTTTTCCTGACATAAATAGTGCTCAGGAGGCCTTTTTGCAGGGGCAAAATATGCGGCACAAAAGTAACACTGACACTTTTACCGGCAAGCCTGGTAAGAATAGAGTTTATCTCGGGCATGTGCTGATGGGCATTTACTTTATACGCCCTGAAATCCTCATTCACCTCTAAGAACATCAGCCCCTTCTCAAGTTTCTTTCCCGCGCCAGACACGCCGGACTTAGCGTCGATAATGATCGATTCCTTATCGATCAAACCAAGGGCGACGAGCGGCGCAAGCGCCAAAATCGCTGAAGTCGGGTAACACCCCGGATTGGCCACAAGCTTCGCTTTCTTGATATTCACCCTGTAAAGCTCCGGCAAACCGTAAACCGCATTCCTAAGATTAGCCGCGTCTTTATGTTTAGCATGATAAAACTTCTCGAATACTTTTATGTTCTTCAGCCGGTAATCAGCGCTCAGGTCAATGACTTTCTTGCCAAGCTTGAGGATCTTGGGCGCGAAATTCATGGAAACAGTATGCGGCAAGGCCAGGAATACGAGGTCGCAATGATTTGCGATATCCTTCATATCCGGCTTTGTGCAGGTAAGCTCACACCTTCCTTTGAATTGAGGAAAAACATCTGAGATCTTCTGGGGCTCATCACTTGTGTTATAAAGCCTAGAGATGCGCACATCAGGATGCTTAAGAAGAACGACTATCAGTTCTTCTCCTGTATGCCCCGTCGCCCCGATTATCCCTACATTTATTGTCATATTTTGCTCCTTAAATTTTCCTGCATTTTACTGCCGGAAAATTACCCCGAAGCCTGCGCAGTCAATTTCGAAGAAATTGACAAGCGCCTAGGCGAGGGGTTAAATACATATCGTCCATAATAGTGTAAAATCCGTCGGTAGTCAAGTATTTTCTCGTCGATAATACCAACTAAATATTACTACACAGCGTCTCGCTAAACACTCATGGCGGGTTGGCTTGTCTTGTTTCTCGCTGACTAGGGTTATCGCCTGCCTTGTCCTGTTTCTCGCGGGGGCGCTCGTTTTGCCCCTGCGAGGCAAAACTTCGCTCGGCCTGCGGACCTCGCTCTCACCTGCAAGTGATAGCGGGTGATCCATGCCCGCTCGGTTCCTCGGACGCCCCGCTCGAAATCAGGCCAAGTCAGCCGCTAACAACAAGCTTGCTGATAAATGGTAGGTTTAGCGGGTGGCTTGGCTTGATCCGAGCACGGCCATAAGCCGCGCGCAGGACAAGCCAAGACAGGACCCGCTAAACCCTAGAGTCGCCCCAGCTTTTTATAGAACCGTCCAAATAAAAAACCCCGCTTTCCAGCGGAGTTTTTGTTGTAATCTACTTTTTCTGACGCTACGTCTTTAATTCTCCTTTAACGTTTCGTCCACTGGAAGCGTTTGCGAGCGCCTTTCTGCCCGTACTTTTTGCGCTCTTTTGCGCGCGGGTCGCGGGTCAAATAGCCATTCTTACGCAGCATATCCTTTAGCTCAGAATCAGCCATGACCAATGCGCGGGATATCCCCAAACGAATTGCCCCGGCCTGGCCGGTAAGGCCACCACCGTTAAGATTAGCTATCACATCAAACTTAGCCGTGGTATTGGTCAATACCAAAGGCTGCGTGACAATGATCCTGTCAGTTTCCCTCAGGAAATATTTGTTGTACGGCAAAGAATTGACCGTGATAGTGCCTTTGCCGTGCAAAAGCTGCACCCGCGCCACTGATTCCTTACGTCTTCCGATTGCCGAGAATTTTGTTGCCTGTTCCATAAATTATTTGGCCCTTTCTTTATAGGATAGAAAGGCCAGCCCTTTAGGGCTTGACCTCCAGAACTACCGGATTCTGCGCCACCTGCTGGTGCTTATCATCCGCGTAGATTTTCAATTTTTTCAGTAACTGCCTGCCCAGCGGCCCGCCGGGAAGCATGCGCCTGATTGCCAACCTCATCACTGTCGCCGGCTTCTTGGCTAAAAGCGTTTCCAGAGTGACTTCACGCAAGCCGCCCGGATAACCCGAATAGCGGCGATAAACCTTTTGGGACATCTTTCGGCCGGTGACCTTGATCTTGGCGGCGTTTATGATCACTACGCCGTCTCCGGTATCAAGATGCGGGCTGAATATCGGCTTATGCTTTCCGCGCAAGATTACTGCTACTTTAGCTGCAACTCTGCCCAGAATCTTATCCTTAGCGTCAATTATGAACCACTCTCTCTTGATATCACCTTTTTTAGCAACGTATGTCTTATTCATTTTTACATTCCTACCTTATAAATAAAGCTCACCAGACATTCTTTGCCCCTCTGATCAGCCTGTCTAGAACAATAGGTGGTAAAGTATAACACAATTAATACCTTAGTCAAATAAAATCTTTATAATTCTTTTTAGGCCGACTAGACCTTTCTGGGCTAGACCTTTTTTATAGGATAAAAAGTCTGCCCTTTCTGGGCTATACCCTTAGATACTTACGGGACATGCCGACAATGAATAGCGGGGTAATAAAAACTCCGCAAAACGCCTCAATCATGGCAAGAGCCCTGGTAAGGCCTATTGGGTTGATATCCCCATAACCTACAGTTGTAAAAGTTATAGCGCTGAAATACATCGCGCTGAAAATGTTGGGCCGGAACACCTCATTATCAGCCTCAAGCCTGCCAAACGTATACAAAAACGCCATTGCAAAGATTATCAAGATGGCGAATAAAAACGTCCTCAGCGGCCGCTCTCCGTAACCCCAGAGCATCGCGGCAAAAGTAAGGCCCAGCCAGTGATATGTTCGCTTTAATATCTCATGCGTCCACTTCTGACCCTTGCCTGTGCTGATATTATGGATCCTCTTAGGATTAAAAATACTAAACATCAGGTACCTGCGCTGCGACTCCTTGGAAGCGTAAAAACAATCCGAATATTTCATAAACTCCATATCTTTTTCATAATTGATCGCGGCATACCTGTAGAGCAATGCGGCATACTCATAGTCCCCCGCTTTCTCCGCCTCGGATGCCGCCGATTCGTAGGAGATAGCCGCGTTCTGGAGCGCCTTCTCCCCCTGCCTCAGCGCCCAACAGCTTGCCGCGGAAGAGAAGCATAACGACGACTCTTTATGACTGCCTGCCGCGCTGTAAAGATCACCTGCCTCGCGGAAAGCGTGAAAGGCATCCTCGTATTTTGTCTCGACTAATAAATCGTAAGCCTTCTTTTCAAATACGCGCGGGTCCTTCTTTTCCATCGCTTAACTTTTCCTTAGGTTCGCCAACACGATAATAGTGATATCGTCATGCTGCGGCGCGCCGGCTGCAAAACGGCCGAGCTCTTCCTTTGTCATTCCCAATATTCTATCAGAAGTAGCGTTTCCGTGCTCGAAAATTATTCTTTTTACGTTCTCAGATCCAAACTCCTGGGCCTGACGGTTGCGCGCCTCGGAAAGGCCATCTGTATAAACCATTACCTTGTCGTTGGGACTTAAATCAAATGAAGCGTCAACATATTCCGTTTCATCCATTACCCCCAAAGGCATCCCGGCACCCAGCTCAATCTCCAAAACTGCGTTGCCGCCCTTACGGTAAACCAGAACCGGAGAATGTCCGGCCGAGGAGACCTGCACCTTACCTGCCTGCGGGTCGATGATCATATAAAGACAGGTGACGAACCTTCCCTCGAACTTCCCGCATAATTCTTTATTCAGACGCTCCAGCACTTCATGCGCGAAATCATACTGAATGGCGAATACTCGAAATAGCGAAATGCTCTGGGCCATGATCAATGACGCCGGCACACCTTTGCCCGAAACGTCTCCGATAAGCACCCCCAACTTGTTATCTTTAAGCGACAGGATATCGTACAGGTCTCCGGCAACGAATTTCGCCGGCTGCATAAAACTGGACACGGATATTCCGGAAACCTCTTTTACATCCTTAGGAAGGAAGCTCTTCTGAATAGCCCGCGCGATATCCAGCTCTTTCTCCAAAAGCTGGCGCTTCTTGGTTTCGTTAAAAAAGCGGTAAAAAGTCGAACCGATGTAGGTAAGCGCGGTGATAAAAAGTGGCAAGAACAGGTCTACCCAGAAGCCGAAAAACACAAAAACAGCGACTGCAAAAATAAAATAGGCGCTGCCTAAGATAATGCTTGAGCCAAAAGCTCTTAAGGGCGTGAAACGCAGGCAAATAAAGAGGCTTAATGCAAAAATCAACAGATTGATAAGCGTATTCAGCAATAATCCCGCAGGCGTGATAAACCTTCCGGTCAAAAAGCTGTTTAAAACGCTTGCCTGCAGCCCAATCATGGGATAGAGATTCTCCAGCGGGGTGGGCCGGATATCGAAAGTGCCTGTAGCGGTAAGGCCGATAAAACAAACTTTATCTTTAAGGATAGATAAATCAAGCTGCGGCTTGATACCCTGCTTCTCGTCAGTATAAGCCTTAAGAATCCCAATATACGAAAGATGCTTAAAAGATTCTCTCCATGTGCCGGGATAATTGACCATAAAGGAGCCATCCGGCAACGCCGGAAGGGAATAATTTCCGCCGATAATGATCCTGCCTCTTTTATAGACCGCGCTATTCAAGTCAAGGCCCAGCCGATCCCCGGCCACCTTAAGCGCAAGCTGCGGATAAAGCCTGTCTTCGCATTTTATGAAAAGCGGTATCTTGCGAGCCTTGCCGTCGGGATCGACATCCGCGTTAATATAACCCACTCCCGCGCAGGATCCCTTAAAGATATCGCGCAAGTCCGCGATGACCGCGCTACTCTTTAAAGGAAAACTTCTGCCTTGCGGATTTTCAAGCGCCACCGCCATGTACACATTCCCGGCATCTTTAATGGATTTTACAAGAGCATCGTCATAAACGGCAGGCTCGCTGAAAAGCAGGTCAAGAACAATCATTTTCACGCCTTTTTCTTTTAAAACGTCAATAAGGCTGGCGTGAAAATCGCGCGATATCGGCCACTCCCCTAAGCTCTTAAGAGTATCGTCAGAGATCTCGACAATTACGATATCGGGGCTGGCCTTAAAAGCCGGCCTAAGCTTTAGGCGCAGGTCATAAGATATGGACTCGTAATTGTCAAAGACCCTGACCCATGAAAAAAAGAAAATCATCAGCACTGAAGCGCTGATGACCCAGATCTTTAAAGGAATGTTTTCTAGGAATTTCATCGGTTAGAAAATATACTGCCAACCGCAGTTGACCATACTTTCTGAATACAGCTCGAAAAGATCATTAGAGGCGTTTTGCCGGTAGGTGTAATAGACAGTCAGAAGATTATGCTTATTCAACTTCTGAGTAATACCAATATTACCCGAGTATAAACCGTCAACTTCCTTATAATCACCGTTGGTGATCAGGCGGGTAGTATAGAGCTTTCTCATATAGGAGAAGTCAGTGAAGAATAAAGTATTTTTGAGTAGCTTATATTCCGCGCGCGCGGTCTGGGTATAGGATTTATAATCATAAAAATCCTGATACTTGGCATTTGAGTTATTGATAGCGAAACTGGATCTTGAGGAAAGCTTTAATTTCTTGGTCAGTTGGCTTGAGATCTTATACTCTACGTCAAACCTGCGGTCAGCGCGGGTCTTATCCTGAAGGCTGCCGAGAGTATCCCCCATGGCCAAACCATCAGTAAAATCCTTGTATCCGTAATAAAACTGCAGGCGATGATAGGTACGCTTGCTTATGTCCTGCGTCAGGAAGATGTAGCCTTTATGGAAGAGAAATGTGCTGTCTTCGTTTTTCGGGTAATAGAAAATACCCAGGTCGTAGCCGGTGCCGAGAGTGAATTTACCAAACTTCTTGGTTGGCCCAAGGCGGAAATGATTCAGAATATTGGAGGCGTCGGTAATACGGTTGTAATTGAGGGCGTCCAGGTCGTAATCAAAAGTAAACTTAAAGCCGTCGCCCATCGGCTTGGCAACGCTTAAGGAAAACATCATCTCCTCAAAGGTATCGCCTTTTCTATTGCTGGTGAGCTTGACGTTGCTGTCATAGCCGCCGAATGTAGCGGCAGTAGCGTAGATTTTAAAGCCAGGCTGTGGCTTATACAGTTTTTTTGATTCTAAGAGGGTTTTTTCCTCTACTGCATCCTTTAGCTGAGACTGGGCAAAGGCGCTGCCAGCAAAAAGAAAAGAAATTATCAGAAAAAAGCTTAAAGATTTAATGATATTCTCGCGCAACTTTAATCCTCCTTATGGTAATTTGGTGACAGAATAACCTTCAGTCTCCGTGCCGCCGACTGACTCTTGGGTGGTTTCCTCTCTGGTTTCCTGATTTTCCTCACGCTGCTCCTGAGCGATCTCTTCGCGATAATTCTCTCTTCCCTCATCGCGCAGATCCTGCAAAGCCCCGCGCTCGCCGGCACCATCCCCTTGATCCACTACATCCCCTCCGAGATCTCCGACATTATTCGTAAAATCATTCCACTCGGCGCGAGCATCATCGCCAAGCTCAAAAGTATCACCAAGTCTTCCTCCGGCACCTACCTCCAGGCCAAACCCGCTGTCCAGGTCCTCTTCATCGGTAATATTTCCGTTAGCATCCAGGCCCTGCACATACACCGTATCCTCAAAACAAGAAACCGAAGAATCTCCGTTATTATTGCCCGTCTCCCATCCCGTGGCCCGCGCTCCGGCAACCGCTGTCGGAGTCTTGATCTGGAACTTCTCCACCTGTTTTAAGTTTTTGATAAGAGTAAAAACTCTGCCCTGCGCAAGATTTACTATTCCCGGCTTAAGGCTATCAATACGTATCTGAGAATTTTCCTTCACCGTCACGATATTTTTAAGATCCTCGTCAAATGCCAGAGTACATTCCGCGCCAGCTTTAGTCTGGACTTGCGCAGCCTTATCCAGGGTGAGATTCTTTTTGGCGTCCTGCCAGTCGCTAACAGCGTTCTTCTTCACCATGACTTCACCCTTAAAGTCAATGATCTTAGCTGTCTGAGCAAAGACACATACTGGAAAAAGTAATAATAAAGCTAAAATTAAAATTAGAAAATATTTCTTCATCGTAGACCTCCCTAATTACTCCGCGAAGGCGGAGGAATCAACCTATTATTTCTTCGCCGGCGGCTTTTCCTTGGTCTTGATCAGGACCTTCCATGGATGCCGCTTTATATCGTCACTGAATTCTTCGAAATTCTTTGAGGTGGCCTCAAGATTCTTAACTATCTGAGACACGCTGCCCTTATTATCCTCAACAGTGCTATTTAAGTTGATCACCAGTTTATTCACCTGAGTCGAGATATCCCTGGTCATGATCTGAGCCTGCTCCAAAAGCGCGTCAATATCCATGTAAGGCTTGCCCTTCAATGTCGCGCCGGGCTTTAAAAATTCCTTATTGCCAACAGAGGATATCTGGATGAATTTCTCACCCATTAAGCCAAGAGTCTTAATGGAAGCTATCCCGTCCTCACGCACCTTAGCTTTATCATCCAACCACAGCTTAAGGGTGATAGCGGTGCCGGCGTCGTCATAAAGGATATCAATGTCGTCGACTTTGCCCACTTCAAGACCGTTAAGCATCACCGGAGCCTTTTCCTCAAGTCCGGCGATATCATTAAATACAACATAGATATTATAGCCGCCTTTTTTCATGTTGGACTTATTGCTTGAAAATATCAGATACCCAAGGCCAAGCAGGCACAATACCACAAACAACCCCACTTTAAACTCATTATTGAAATTCATCTTTTTCATATTGATCCTTTCTCAATTCCTCGCTTTTCCAATCCGGGGCAAATATTATAGCCCAAGGGCCTGAATAATGCCTATATCTTCTTTAAAGAAATCTATCGGGCCTTCCGGCTTGCCGTTGATGAACTGCTGAATGTAAAGATTCTTAGAATTACGGATCTCATCCGGTGTGCCCACCTCGACGATCTTGCCCTTATGCACCATGGCGATCCTGTCGCTAATGGCGAATACGCTTTGCATATCGTGAGTCACCACCACAGAAGTGATGCAAAGCTTGACGCTCAAGTCTTTGATCAGATGGTCGATCACGCCGCCTACTACCGGATCAAGCCCCGAAGTCGGCTCATCGTAAAATACTATATCAGGGTCCAATGCAATGGCACGCGCCAGGCCGACACGCTTTCTCATACCGCCTGATATCTGTGAAGGAAAATACTTCTCGTATCCGCGTAAACCCACCAGAGAAAGCTTCATCTTAATAATGATATCGATGATCTCATCGGCTAATTTAGTGTGCTCTTTGATGGGAAGGGCAACGTTATCTTCTACGGAAAGCGAATCCAGAAGCGCTGAATACTGGAAGGTCATGCCAAAACCTTTCTTTACCTCATCCAGCTGGGCCTCGGAAATGCTTGCGATATCCTTGCCCTTGATCAGGACGCTGCCCTCTTCCGGACGCAAAGCGCCGGTCATCAGGCGTAGCAGCGTGCTCTTGCCCGAGCCGGAACAGCCCATAATGACAAATGTCTCTCCGGAATAAATATCCAGGTTGACGTTATCAATGATCTTATTCCCCTGGAAGGACTTGGAAACGTTGCGCAAAGATATAATAGGATCGATTTTAATGGCTTCGCTCATACTTTTGAGAAATAGAAAAACGCGGTTAAAATACAATCGGCCAGGATTATCAGGATAAAACTGATGACCACGCTTCGGGTGGTCGCCCTTCCCACGCCCTCTGCTCCGCCGCGGGTATTGAGGCCCTCGAAACAGCCGATAAGCGCGATGATCACCGCGAACACCCCTGACTTGATCAAACCCGTATAGATATCTTTACACTTAAGATATTTGAATGTGGTCTGGAAATACAGATCGGTATTGATATGCAGGGTGCCGTTTCCGACTATGTATCCTCCGATGATGCCTGCGATATCTCCGAGAATTGTTAGACACGGCAACATCAGCAATAAAGCAAGGAACCTGGGGACAGCCAGGAACCTCACCGGGTTGATGGCCATGGTGTCGAGTGCTTCGATCTGCTCGCTGACTTTCATGGTGCCCAGCTCCGCGGCGATCGCCGAGCCCACGCGGCCGGCCACCACCAACGCGGTCAAGACCGGGCTGAGCTCACGGCACAAGGCGATGGCAACAAGCGCTGCCACGTAAATGCCCGCGCCCATCTTCTCAAATTGATACGCGGTCTGCATGGCGATAACGATACCGGTGAATATATCTACAAAGAAAACGATGATGATGGAGCGCACGCCCACAAAACTCATCTGGTAGAAGATTGCCTCACGGTGCGCGGCCTTTCCCTTAAACGGGCCGATAAAGGTCCAGTAAAGGATGTCCATGAAAAGGATGATCACGCCCTTTACCCACTTCATATAATCTATGACGAATTTTCCCAGCGAGTTGATCATCAAAAATCCTTTAACGCGTTCTCCTGCGTATCGAATATCTCAAATAGCTTGTGCAACTTAGTGATCTCAAATACGTTCTTGATTTTCTGCTCCATGCTGCAAAAACGCAAGCGCCCGCCGATCTTTTTCAGGCGCTGAAACATCTCTATCAGCGTAGCCAGGCCGGAGCTGTCGATATAGGTGACTCCTGAAAAGTTCACCGCCAGTTTCTTCTCGTTCTTAGCAATGATCCCATCAAAAGCTTTACGCAACTCAGGAGAATTATTTATATTGACCTC
Organism: uncultured Planctomycetales bacterium; assembly: GCA_964354795.1. GTDB lineage: Bacteria > Omnitrophota > Gorgyraeia > Gygaellales > Profunditerraquicolaceae > JAPLLR01. The sequence continues at coordinate 60,046 of CAYHBB010000014.1, forward strand.
GCCTTCCAGAAAACAGACTACCGCGCCACCGATCCGCTCTTCTCTGATCTTCACTTTTTACCCCCGTTTTTTAGGAATTTAACCATCTTTATGGTGCGGCCACAATCGGAATGTTCAACTTTATCCATCAGCGTTTTGATCAAAAATACCCCCCGGCCATGATTCTTCTCCAAGTTGCTCTTCTCGGTAGGGTTAGGTATCTTGGTATAATCATATCCCTGGCCCCGGTCCCTTACCTGGATGATCAAACTGTCGCCGGTTATCTCAGCCTCTACCTCTATATGGTGCTCCAGGCTGAATTTATTGCCGTGCTTGATGGCGTTAATCAGCGCTTCGTCAAGGCACAGTTTAATGTCAAACAGCTCTTCCTTTGAAAGCCCGGATTTTTCTAATTTTTCTATTACCTCCAGGACAAACTGTGGGATCATCTCCAGGCGGGAAGGCAATTTTTCAAAAATATGCATTATGTTTTATTTCTTATCAGTCAACTTCTCAGCGATGATAGCCAACAGATATAGCGCTATGCCGCAAAATAAACCCTTGGCCAGAAAATACCAGGGGATAGGCTCATTCTCAAACTTACCCTCAAACACTCCATTTCCTAAAAGAAATGAATAAACACAGATAAGAAAAATAATAATCGAAGCGAAAGAAGCAATTTTTGTGATTTTCATTTTTACCTCCCTTTAATTTTTGGTTGGTATATTATACCACAAATTCATACAGAGAAATATATTTTCGACCCCAATCTATTGCTTACTCCAAATCCTCGTATTAAGATTAAGGTCATCGACTACCCCGAGAGCCAGCTCTAGGTCATTGAAATATTCCTGGGCAGGACGGATATCCAAAAGCGTCTTAAAAACGCGCGGCTCAAACAAGTTCTTAGGATACGATATGGCTACGTAAATCCTTGAACCCACAAAAGACAAGTATATCTGCTTGCCGCTTTTGTTCTTAAAATCCACGATCCTTTTCATCAGGCTGGTAGAGAGGATATACCGCGCCTCTACCTGATTATCGCCGTAAACCGCGAACAGCTTCTCGAACTCCGGGTCCTCCAGCTGTATCAACTGCCCGCGCATCAGGTTCCAGGATTGCAGCATCTTTCCGAAATTGCCGAATAGCCGTTCTGCGGTATCAGGCAGGACCACGGTTTTCCCGTCAAAATTCTTATTGAAATCCGCGATCACGAACAACCCCTTAAATATGGTATTCCAATGGGTCTGCCTGTGGCCGTCTTTGTCTGTGGTCTCGGTTTTATATTCGGCGTGAAGTTCTGAAAACGCGACTTGAGTCTTGCCCACGATGCCGGATATAAAATCATCCCCGCTGTAGCGATCAGGATGCATCTTGAATATTTCACTGCTCATGAAAATATCCATCGGGATAAAGCCGTCGCTTCGATAATTAAGGTTGGGGTCGATAAAAACCACTATAGAACGGATGACTTTATCCTTAAACTCCTGGACGTAATCTTTGGTGCAGCCGAATCGGACGATTAAAAAAACGATCAGTGCGGCAATTGGAAAGATTAACAGCGCGGCGGGGCCGATAAATATGGAAAGAAAACTTAATACCGCAAGAGTGACCAGCAAAGACATCCAGACATTGAAAACTATCAGCTTTCTTTTCTGCTCAAGCTCGGCAAGCGGGCCCTGAAGGGAAGCCTCAAAGAATTTATGGAATTCTTCGGCTGACTTCATCATTATTTCTTAAACAGCTCTCCCACGTTTACATTTTTGCGCTCTTCCTCGGGCACCTCAAAGACTTTTTTCTGGGCAAGCCCCATGGAAGAAGCGATCATGTTGGTGGGAAACATCTCGACAGCGTTATTATAATCAGTGACCGAGGCGTTATAGGCGCGCCGGGCAGCGGAGATCTGCTCTTCAATTTCATTGAGTGCAGCCTGCAATTGCAAAAAGTTTTGGCTGGCCTTAAGGTCAGGGTAGTTCTCAAAAGCGATCTTTATTCCACCTAAAAGCTTGGTCATCTGGTTCTCCAAGCCAACCTTTTCGTCATCAGAAAGCTTTCCGGAAATAGCCTTAGTACGCAGCTCGGTGATCTGAGTAAGCGTGCCTGATTCATATTTCATGTAGGTTTGGCAGGCTGAAATCAGGTTAGGGATCAGATCAAAACGCTTTTTCAAAAGAGCATCGATAGTCGCGAATACATTAGTGACCTGATTCTTCTTTGAGATCATGGTGTTGTAGAGCGCCAGGTACATAAGCACCAGCACAACCACTAGAATTCCTATGCCGATTAATATCATCTGCTGCCTCCTTGTTTTACTGCGTTACGGTGATCGTGGCCCTTAATGCACTTTCATGAAGTACTCTTTATGGTCGTTGTTTTCCAGGCGCTTGGTGCGGGCAGTAATGCCCATGAGAACAGGGCTGGAATCGCTATAACGGCGCCAGATCTCAAGCTTGGCGTCCCAGAGAGCCTTGCCCATCTTCTCAGAGAACACATCCAGCTCGATTATATCCGTAGGCGGATACTTGCGGTATTCGCGGACTTTCATCTGCAGCTCCTGGTCAATATTGATCACGTAATAAAACTTTGGCTTGTAGCTCAAAGAGTAATACGCCTCGCCCACCAGCTTTGAGACCATCTTGTGGTTGTGGTTACCATCATAACCGGCAGGAGAAAATGTGACGATAATATCCGGTTTTTTGTCCTCTATGGTCTCGATAAGCTTAGGCCTAATGGCCATAAGCATTTTCGGGGTAATAGAGGTGAAGTTGTTATCCAGAAAGATGTAATCGCGCAGATACGTCTTGGTCAGCCAGCGGATAGCCTGAAGCCTTGAGGGAACGTCGATATTCTCCGCCCTGACATTTGCCACCGAACCCAGACAGCACACATAACAGAAGGTGCTCTTATCCCCCGCGACCAAAACAAGGGCCCCGGCAACCCAGGCCTCGTCATCCGGATGAGGAAAGATGAACATCACGGTCTTGCCGCTATCTATATCTTTCTGCAATTCTCCGGTGTTCCTGAATGTCAACGGCGCCTGTCTAGCAAATGCGCTAGTCATAAATAAACCACTCACTAAGACGCCGATCAACAACAATCTAATTTTATTCATGTTTTATTTGATCACTCCCTTCTCAACCTCCGGAATCACAACTTTTAACGCCGCAACGCGGTCTTCAACATACGGATGGGTCCTGAAATACCCCATCACTTTCCAGTTAGGCCCCTCTTCTGTCTTGATCTTCTCAAGCGCGGTAAGCGAACTCCAAGGATTAAATCCTGATTTGAAAGAATATTTGGCGCCCAGACGGTCTGCCTCATACTCGTCTTTACGGCTATAACTAAGTGAGACGAGATTATAAACCGCATCCACTCCCTGCGCTACATTGGAAGCGCTGCCCCCGGAGCTATCCCCAAAGCTGGCAAAAGCAACGCCCAACAACAACTGATAAGCCATATTCGCCTGCAATTTCTTGGCGATATGCCGGGCAGCCACATGTCCCACCTCATGCCCCACGACATAAGCCAACTCATCGTCGTTAAGGATCTTCATCAGCCCCTGATTAACGTAAACAAGGCCTCCGGGCAAGGTCATAGCATTAAGCTCTAAATCCTTCAGCACGTAAAATTTGTAAAGGATATCCTGACGGTCAGAGGCATTAGCCAACCTGCCACCAACTCCACGCAGCCGTTCATTTAAAACCGGGTCATTGGAAAGAGGATGCTTGCTTAAGAATTCTGGGATGACGCTTTCGCCGATAGAAACTTCTGTCTGGCTGTTAAGAAAGATCATTTCCTTTCTTCCGGTGGCAGGATTATACAGGGTGGCGCACCCGGATAAAACCAGAAGAAAAATAAGAAGTGTGATGCCCCTAAGCGGCTTTACCATACAAGCTGCAGAATAGTCTTTCCTTTTTCGGCGAATATCTTGACTGTGAACATCGAACTATCTTTCTTTACTGAAGCGTTAAATCCGGAAGAATCTTCTCCGCCGATGATCAAAAATCCGTTATTCTTAAAATATGCCGAATAAAACGCCACAACTTCAGCCAAAGGTTTACTAATAGCAAAGGTCTCTACGCTCGCGTTATCTATCCCCATATCCCCGGAATGCACCGCCCCATCGATAAGAGGAAGACCCACTCCAGAAACATTAACTGATTCCGCGGCAAGAACTTTTGACCCAACTATCAAAATCATAACAACACAAATAAATACTGCTCTTCTGATCATAGCGAAATCACTCCTGCTGAATCCTGGCCTTTGCTACTTCCTCTTTTATGGAATCAGTGGCATTGGTGATCTGGGTTATCGCGGTCCTGATGGTATCGGCCTTAGAGTTAATTTTCTCAAGTATCTGAAATAGCGACTTTATCAAAAGCTTATACTTGCCGACATCCCCCTCTTCTTTTAGGCGGGCGTACTGCTCCTGCAAAACATGGGCTATCGGAAAAACATCCTTATAAGTGCAGACAAACACATTGGATTCATTACCTATACTGATGATCTCAGGAGCGATCTCTACTGCCGCGGGCGGCGCCACCAGCATACAGTTATCTATGGTGTTGCTGAGATTCTGGTACTTCTGCACACTCTTGATCTCTTTTTTGATCTTTTCAACTATTTCTTTTTTGTAAGCCTTCTGCTGATCAAGGTCTAAAGCGGCGTTATATTTTTCCACCAGCTCAAATACATCCGGAAGCTTGGCATCAATGGGGATATACTTATTGGCATCCAGCTTCCAGGCAAACTCCACTTCTCCGTTATCAGTCCGAAGATTAGTGACTACTACGCCTGCCTGAATAGAATTATGCAAAACATCCCGCAGGATCTCTTCACCCACCATGCCGCGCGTCTTGGTTCCGGAAACCGTGCGGGTAAAATTCTGGATCAGGGCCCTCATATCGTCAAGTTGCGCGTTTCTCTGCCGCTCAACTTCCTGCTGGCCCCTGCCCTGCTCCTGCAGGAATTTCTCAGTAGAGCCCTTCTGCTCATCAAAGAACTTTCTGGTGGTACTCATCAGCTCCTGAATGCGCTTTTCCTTCTCACCGGCAGAAATCTCGTTTTTCTCGGTTATTTCCTTAAATATCCGGTTATTACTCTCCATCCACTCTTTGATCCTAAGCTCCCTTTCCTTCTCAAAAGCAGACCTAGAATTCTCCATCTCAGAGAACTTGGCCTTAAACTCCGCTAACTGCATCCCAAGATTAGTTATTGAAGATATGTCAACAGGCTGGGCCTGCTTTGCCTTGGCAAAGAAGTACCCCGCGATAAATCCGATAACCGCTCCCGCGACAATTCCAATGATCAAAACAGTGATTTCCATATAAAGAATTATACCTCTAAATACCTAAATCCCCAAGCGAAATCAGAGGGAAATTTTCTATTTACTAATATAGTATTGGATATATAATGTTATCCTGATTTAGCGAAAACTTACAAGGAGAAATTATGGGAAATATCAAGTTGGTACTCTTAAGGCACGGAGAAAGCACCTGGAATAAAGAAAACCGGTTCACCGGCTGGACGGATGTGGACTTATCGGAAAAAGGCCTACAGGAAGCCTCTGAAGGCGGAGAAGCCTTGAAAAAAGAAGGCTTTGTCTTTGACATCGCTTACACTTCGGTATTAAAAAGAGCTATCCGCACCCTTTGGATCACCCTGGACAAAATGGACCAAATGTGGATACCAGTATATAATTCCTGGCGCCTGAATGAGCGGCATTACGGCGCTTTGCAGGGCTTGAACAAATCCGAAACCGCCCAGAAATTCAGCGAGGAACAGGTACTGGTATGGCGCAGAAGTTACGATACCCCACCTCCGCCCTTAGAGAAAACTGACTCCCGCTGGCCGGGCAATGATCCGCGTTACAGGGATCTTGCTCCCAAAGATGTACCGCTTACAGAATGCCTCAAAGACACAGTAGCCAGATTTCTTCCTTACTGGCATGAGACTATCGCGCCTTCCATCAAATCCGGTAAAAAGGTATTAATCGCCGCTCACGGCAACAGCCTTCGGGCACTGGTAAAATACCTGGATAATGTTTCCGATGAGGAGATCGTAGGACTGAATATTCCAACCGGCATTCCGCTGGTTTATGAGCTGGATCAGAATCTTAAACCCATAAAACACTATTATCTTGCCGACCCTGAGAAATTAAACAGCGCTATCGCTTCAGTTGCCAATCAGGGTAAATCCAAAAAATAACAATTGATCAATAGCCGGGAAGGTCTTTTAAAAGCTGCGGCAGGAGCCGATGATAGAGATCTGCTTTGCCGTGACTGTGGCAAAAGTATTTTAGAAACTCTGGGGACCTTTTGTTAAGCTCATCAAGGTATTTCGGGCCACGGATTTTCTGCCTGGCTTCCCAAACTAACCAATCCTCGAAGATCTGCGAGATCTTTACCCCCGCCTTATCCCGCAACGCGTAAAGCGTATTTCCAAACACCTGGCTGTCGTAAAGCCTCTCCATGGCAAACTGAATCTTTCCTACTCTTTTTAGATCCGCCTCAGACATAACGCTACTCTTAATCGCCCGATAAGGCGCTTGAGGATGATACTTAATGCCGAATCTAGCAGCGCGCTGGCGTAAAACTGTCCCCGGCAGCAAATTCAAACGAAAAATACTCACCTTCGCCGGATGTAAATCGTAAAGCCAATCCAAAGATTTCTTCAGGCCGCTAAAACTCTGAAAAGGCAGGGCATCGATGAGCTGGATCTCATAAAAAAGCTTGTATTTATTCAGCAGCTGAATGCCCTGAACAAACTTATTAATATTCAGCGGCCGGTTGACAGCTTTTAAAGTCCTGGGATTCGTGCTTTGAATGCCGATCTCTATATTGTAGGCGTTTGCCCGATATAAAAGCCTGGCCATCTCTGAATCCACCAGCTCCGCCCTCAGCTCCACATGAAGATTGGTGCCCTGGTTATGCCTGATAAACAGCTTCAGGATCCGTTTAGCCCTTTTGGAACAGGAATTAAATGTAGCGTCCATCAGATAGACCTCGCGCGGCTTGCGGGAAAGGATCATCTTAAACTCTTTCTGGACCCGGGAAAGCGGCATAAATCTTAAACCCAGAAACTCCTTATGATAATAACAGTAGTCGCAGCTGAAAGAACACCCGCGCGTGGTTTCCAAAGGCACATCCACGATATTTTTGTCTTTAAGATTTACTAAGCCCGTTAGATACGGCGAAGGAATAACGGAGATATCCGCCAAGTGCGGCCTGTCGGAATTGCTGATCACGCATTTTCCCCGGCGAAAAGATATCCCCTTAACCGGGGACAAGTCCGGGTTTTCGGCAGTCAAGCTATTAGCCAATTGCGCAAAAGCAACTTCTCCCTCTCCCCTTACCACTACATCGATAAATTTGTTTTTCTTAAGTAACTCTTCCGCGCGGGGGCTCGCTTCCGGCCCTCCCAAAACTATCCTTATCGAATCGTCCTGGCGTTTTAACTGACGGCAGGCCTGCAGAGTCTTACGGATATTCCAAAGATAGCAGGAAAATCCTACCAGGTCCGGATTACAGCTTAAAATCTGTTTAACGATGTCAGGGATGCTTTGATTTTCGTTGAAGACTTTGATTTGTACTTTTAGGGCGGGGCGATGTGGGAATGACTGCTTTAAAAGAAAACCTTTGAGATAATAGAGTGCCAGCTGTATATCTGTGCCGGTCTCAAGGCATATCGAGCTTAATAAAATTCTCAACACTCTAGCGGTAATTGCAGAAACTAAGCGGTATAGGAAACTCCAGGGTCCTTAGATGCGCAATCACTGCCTGCAGATCATCCTTTTTCGCGGAGGAGACCTTGATCTTTTCTCCCTCGATCTGAGCCTGCGCTTTCAGGCCCAGCTCCTTTATAATACCAGTGAGCTTTTTAGCGTTTTCCTTGTCAATACCCATGCAAATCTCGACTTTCTGACGCAGATACCCTTCAAAGGCCTTTTCCGGATCATTGAATTTAAGGGACTTAACGGATATACCGCGCTTAGCCATGCGGCCGACCAACATATCGGTAAGGGCGCGCAGTTTAAAATCGTCATCGGCGATCAGGGTGACCAGCTTTTCCGTACGGTCATAGGCGATCGAGGATTTACTGTTCTTGAAATCATATCTCTGGGCCAGCTCCTTATTCGCCTGGTTCACCGCGTTATCCATCTCCTGCAGGTCAACCTCGGAAACTACATCAAACGAAAAGTTAGGCATTCTTTTTTCCCTTCTTCAATAACAGGCGTACCCCGATAATTATCAGGATACCGCAAAATACCAACGCTGCAATGGATTTTGGTCCCGTGATGTCGTTTACCGGCTTCCCGAAGATAATATCAAAAGTACAAACAAATATCGCCCCCAGAATACCGAGCACGATTAAAACAAGAGCTTTTGCCTTCATATTGCCCCCTTTCAGTAAAAAGCTGCACCCCAGCTTAAAGGTATGCTGGGTGCGTTCTTTTTAGAACGGAACACTGGCCTATCCTATAACCCCACAGGGGTAGCCCTTCCTATACCTTTTAAGGAAGGGGCTAAGGCCAGGTGTATTGCTCTGTAAACTTAATTATCTTATTCATCATATCCACGCACTGCGCAGGATGCGCGCCTACCGCGGTCTCAGCTGAAAGCATCACATAATCCGACCCGTCAATAATGGCATTGGCCACATCTGAAACCTCTGCTCTGGTAGGCCTGAGATTCTCAGTCATGCTCTCCAACATCTGAGTGGCGGTGATCACGAACTTCTTCGCCCGGTTGCACTTTCTGATTATCGACTTCTGTATCAAAGGCACCTCGTATATAGGCAGGGAGACTCCCATATCACCCCTTGCGACCATGATCCCATCGCAGACCCTGATTATCTCATCGATATTTCTTATACCATCCCTATTTTCAATCTTAGCGATTATCTTAGGTTTATACACAGAATCACTGAAGTATTTTTTGATGGCCTGAATATCATCTTTATTCCTCACGAAAGACTGAGCGATATAATCGATTTTCCGCTCCATGCAGAAATCAAGGCCTTCCTTGTCTTTTGTCGTCAGCCCTTTAAAGCTAAAATTTACCCCCGGCATATTGATGCCCTTACGCTCCTTGATCACGCCCCCAACCACTACCCTGGCCTTTAAACCTTTCTTTTCGCGCCCTTCCACGATAAGAGCGATATTCCCGTCATCAATATAAATATGCTGGCCTTTTTTGATCAATGCCAGCGAACCTGCGTAATCAAAAGGAATGACGCTTCCTTCTCCTAAGATATTTTTCTGAGTGAGCCAGAGCGCCTGCCTTTTCCTGACCTCAATAGGCTTGCCATTTTCAAGCCTGCCTATCCTAATACGGTAGCCTTCCAAGTCTCCCAATATCCTTATGTGCCGCCGATATTTCTTATTTAACCCCCTCACAATATTTATCTTCTCATGGTGCTCTTTAAAGCTTCCGTGTGAGAAATTCAATCTTACCACATCCATACCGCGTCGCATCATCTCAAGCAATACGCCTGCCCTGTCTGACGCAGGGCCCAAGGTACAGATTATCTTAGTTCTTGGCATCTTTATTAAGCGGGAATCTTACGCGAATCTTTAACTTCTAGCATCTTGTGATATTCCTGCAGCGATTTGGGCAAATCATGCTTTTTCTTCACTGAATCGATCCCGTCCACCGTTGCCCGGGCCGCGGCCATAGTAGTCACGTAGGGGATCTTATGCTGGATAGCAAGCATGCGGATATAGCTGTCGTCATGGACGCTCATCCTGCCGATAGGAGTATTAATGATCAGGTTGATCTCCTTATTCTTTATGGTATCGGAGATATTCGGCCTGCCCTCGTGCAACTTCTTGACCAGAGTGGAATCCACTCCCTTTTCCTTAAGGTATCGATGAGTGTTTTCCGTAGTAAAGATCTTAAATCCCAATTGCACTAACTTTGAGGCTATCGGGAAAAGATTCTGCTTGTCCTTATCCGCTACCGTGATCAAAACATTTCCCTCAAGGGGAAGTTTGGTGCCCACTGACTCTTGAGCCTTATAAAACGCCACCCCGAAATCCTCGCCTATGCCCATCACCTCTCCGGTTGCCCGCATCTCGGGGCCCAAAATCGGATCGACTTCCGGGAACATGTTGAAAGGAAACACCGCTTCTTTAACCGTGACATATGGGATCTTACGCGAAATCAGCTCCGTAAAGTCGCTGATCTTTTTGCCCAGTATAAGTTGAGTGGCAATGCGCGCCAGCGGGATACCCATGGTTTTCGCCACCAGCGGCACAGTGCGGGAAGCGCGCGGATTGGCTTCCAGTATATAAACCTGATCATCGCAAATGGCGTATTGAATATTGATCAGGCCCACCACTTTTAACTCCACCGCGATTTTTTTCGTCCACTCGTCAATGGTCTTTAAGTGCTCTTGCTTGATGCTGCGCGAAGGAATAGTACAGGCAGAATCCCCGGAGTGGATCCCCGCGTGCTCAATATGCTCCATCACCGCGGCCACAAACGTATCTTTGCCGTCGCAAAGCGCATCCACCTCGCATTCAATAGCATTATCCAGGAAACGGTCGATCAGCATAGGATACTCGGGTGAGACCTGTATCGCCTCTTTGGCGTATTTGGTGAGCATCTTCTCATCGTAAATCACTTCCATACCGCGGCCGCCCAAAACAAACGAAGGCCTGACCATCGCCGGATAGCCAATTCTACCGGCAATAGCAATCGCCTCATCCAGGGAGCCCGCCGTGCCTCCTTCGGTCTGTCGGATGCCCAACGCTATCATCTTCTGCCTGAACAACTCGCGGTCCTCAGCAAAAGCGATTGATTTAGTGCTTGTGCCGATGATCTTCACTCCGTTTTTCTCAAGCTCCGCGGCGATATTCAAAGGCGTCTGGCCGCCGAACTGCACGATCGCCCCAATCGGCTTTTCCTTTTCCCATATCGTTAGGACATCCTCAACCGTCAATGGCTCAAAATAAAGCTTATTTGACGTATCGTAATCAGTCGAGACTGTCTCAGGGTTACAGTTGATCATGATGGTTTCCAACCCCGCATCACGCAGGGCAAAAGCCGCATGCACACAGGTATAATCAAACTCAATACCTTGTCCGATACGATTCGGCCCGCCGCCCAAGATCAATATTTTCTTATTACCGGAAACCGGGACCAGGTCCTCACCCGAAGTATAAGTGGAATAATAATACGCGGCATCTTTCACGCCGCTGACCGGCACAGGTTCAAAACGAGCGTTGCCCATCAGCTTCTTCCTTCGGCCGCGCACATCCGCCTCTTTTACCTTAAATATCTTGGACAAATATCTGTCGCTGAAGCCCCACTCCTTGGCTTTACGCAAACTCGCATCCGACAGCCCCTGCCACCCGGTGGCCAGCATATCCTGTTCAAACTCCACCATCTCTTTCATTTCTTTGATAAACCACTTACCGATAAAGGTAAGACTGTAAAGCTCCTCTACGCTAGCGCCCTTGCGCAGCGCTTCATACATCAGGAACACGCGCTCGCTGGATGGATTTACCAGCCGAGACTTCAGCTCTTCCAAAGACAGACTGTTGAAATCTTTGGCAAACCCCAAACCATATCTTCCGGTCTCAAGCGAGCGGATAGATTTCTGGAACGCTTCCTTGAATGACTTGGAAATGCTCATCACCTCACCCACTGCCTTCATCTGCGTGCCCAGGACATCTTTTGCCTGGCGGAATTTCTCAAAGGCCCAGCGCGCGAATTTGATCACTACATACTCACCCCACGGCTCGTATTTCTCTAAGGTCCCTTTTCTCCAGTAAGGCATTTCATCGAGGGTAAGGCCCGCGGCTAATTTCGTGGAGACGCGAGCAATGGGAAAACCCGTGGCCTTGGAAGCCAAAGCCGAAGAGCGCGAAGTGCGGGGATTTATTTCTATAGCCACCACGCGGTCATCCTTAAGATTATGCGCGAACTGAATATTTGTCCCCCCCACCACACCGATAGCATCCACGACCTTGTAGGAATAATCCTGCAGTCTTTTCTGCAACTCCTGAGGCACGGTAAGCATGGGAGCAACGCAAAAACTGTCTCCGGTATGCACGCCCATGGCGTCGATATTCTCGATAAAACAGACGGTGATCTTCTGGTTCTTCTCGTCGCGCACCACCTCAAGCTCCAACTCCTCCCAGCCGATGACCGCTTCTTCGATCAGCACCTGATGTATAATGCTGGCGTTGAGCCCGCGGTTGACAAGAGTAGAGAAATCTTCGTTATTATAGGCGATACCTCCACCGGTCCCGCCCATCGTATAAGCCGGACGGATGACCACCGGATAGCCCAGTTCCTGCGCCGCCTTCTGGGCCTCCTCTAAAGTATTGCAGGTCTGCGAGCGCGGCACAGGGATACCCAGTTTTTTCATGGTATCCTTGAACGCCTCGCGGTCTTCTCCTCTTTCAATGGCATCAGCTTTTACGCCGATGATCTTGACCCCGAATTTATCCAACACTCCCGTCTTATGCAAAGCAGAAGACAGGTTCAATCCGGTCTGGCCGCCCAAATTAGGCAGTAGCGCATCCGGCCGCTCTTTCTCGATTATCTTAGTCAGGCTCTCAACGGTAAGCGGCTCAATATAGGTGTTATCCGCCATACCTGGATCGGTCATAATGGTCGCGGGATTGGAATTCACCAACACGATCTCATACCCCTCCTCACGCAGCGCCTTACAAGCCTGGGTACCGGAATAATCGAATTCACAGGCCTGCCCTATGATGATGGGGCCTGAGCCGATGATTATTACTTTTTTGATGTCTGTACGTTTCGGCATGAGTGACCTCCCTGTAAAAAAATAAGCAACCCTCTAAATTCTCGAGAGTTGCCTAAAAGATTTCTGGTGTGGTTTTACCGCTAAAAGCATCGAGCCCTAACCTTTGTAACTGATTTTAATGTTTGTCCTATTGTATTCAGCTAAGCCCTGTCAGTCAAGGAAAATAAAGGGGACGGTTCTAATTTTCAAACCTCTCCCGGCTGCACTCTGGCCCTAAGAGATTTTTTCTGTGAATGCCGGCGCTTTGCCTCTAAGATCTTCAGCTTGGCCCGGCGGGATCTCTTACGCTTCTGCCGGCGGATCTTCTCGATACGCTTTCTTTCCGCGGAAAGCCTGCCCAGGATACTAGATTCGATCTTGCTCAACAAAATCCGCCTGGCCAAAAAGCGGTTCTGCGCCTGCGAGCGTTCCTGCTGACATTTTACCTCTATGCCGGTGGGCAGATGGTGCAAATACACGCAGGTCGAGACCTTGTTCACGTTCATACCGCCCGGGCCCTGAGAGCGGATAAACTTTTCTTCTATATCCTCTTCCCGCACCCCGAGCCGCGACATCAGTTCATACAATGACTTTTCTTTATCAATACTAACCATCTTAAATGCGTATTTACCTTACTTCCCAATGTGCGGGGACCCATTTTCCGGAGGCATTACGATGCCCGGAAATCCAGACTCGCGACTTGCTTTCTTTGATTTCTCCACCTTTCCAATGGCTGGGAATCCACTTACCATTTCTCCAATGTCCAGAGACCCAGGTCTTTCCCTCCACTACCCTTACATTCTTCCAGTATCCGTGAACCCATTTCTCATTCGCGCCCCAGTGAGCAGGTACCCACTCCACTGCCTCAACAGAAGAGCACTCCACCTGCTTCCAGTGGCCGGATATCCATTTACTATTATTGCTCCAGTGTCCAGGAACCCACTCCCATGGAGAATTGCTGTCCGGAAGCTCTACCTTTACCCATACTCCATTGACATAGTTCCCTGGCCCATCAGGGACAGAATCAGCGAAAACAGGCACATACAACAGAAACGAAAATACAACCAGCAATAGCACCATCTTCACAACTTTTTTCATCTTACCCTCCTTCTAGAGTTGATCCCTAAAACCAAATCCGCCTTTTTAAAATAAGGACAAGGCAACCAATCACGATCTGAATCACGGCAAAGATCTTCAGGTGTTTTATAGGCACCTTGGCGAACCACTCAACAAACTTATTATACAGCTTTTTCTTAAATACTAAGTAAGCCTTGATAGAACCAAAAATAATCACTAACATCAAAACAATAGCCAAAATACCGCTCAATTTCCCAGCCAAGCCAGTCAGGATCCCGACAATGTAGATCACCGCCAGAAGCAGCATAAACTTAGCAGGCCCAAAACCCATGCCAGTAAGTTTCCTACGCGCCCGCTCCGGCTTCCACAGAAAAAACGCTCCGGTAATGATCAAAAACCAGGCCAGGATAGTGATAAAAAACACCGTCTTGCCCAGCAAAAAATTGAGTAGCTTTAAAAACAGGCTTTTAACGTACAAAATCACGGTCATGGATATCCCACTGTCTGCGTAAGTATGATTTTCTGCGTAGGCTTAAGGTTCATCTCTGCACCAAGTACCTTCTCATCAAACCACCCCCGCACTACTGTGGCCAAGCCAGCAGAAGCGCAGTATAAATACACATTTTCACTGATATATCCTGTGTCTGCTGCCGAATAAAACTCGAACTGATCGCCAGAATCTTTCGCGCGAAGGGAATCTGCCACGTATATGAGGTTTACCGGAGCCTTCGCCACAAAATCCTGTTTACCTGTTACAGCACGGATATCTTTGGCAATGACCGGCTCAAGAATGTTTTTAAACGCGTCATACAAATACAACCCTGACTCCATAGCCACATAGATATCTATCTCCTGGCAGTTATGCGCAGTAGGGGAAGTCCTTTGTTTTGATTCCGGCCTGTTCACTCCCGCTGCTGCCCACAGTAGATCCGAAAGCACCTGTATAGGCAAAGGCTTACCGCTAAATTCCCGGGAAGATTTTCTATCCTTCAATGCCTGCATCAAAGGCTTCCCCCCGCTCATATCCGGCTTGGGTAGCTGGATAGTCTTTGCTTCTTGCGCAAATGCCGTTACTGTCAACAGTACCGCCGCAATAATAATAGGAATCGTTTTTTTCATCACTTTATCTCTCCTCCTACTTCCCTTTATGCGATAGGCAAGTATTGATTTTCTCAATGTAGAGAAGTATTTCTTTTCGGGCTAGCCCATAAATTTTCTGGTCAAGCAGGCTTGTCAAAAACTCACTCATCTCTTTTCTATTCCCATACACCCCCATATCTATGACAATATCCCGCTGTGTCTCGGGATCCTGTCCGGGAAACAATCTTTTTAGCATTGAAAAAGCGCTTTCTGTATTCATCTGGATAAGCGATTGAAAATAACTTCTTTTGATCTCCCGGTCATTGTTTTGAATAGCTTTTTCATAAAGAGGAAGCTGCTGTTCATCTTTTATCCTTTTCATTATATCCAAGGCAAGCAATACCCTCTTCTGTGCCCCTGAATCAATAAGCATTTCTATGAAAGGCGCGGTTTCGGTTTTAAATTCCTTAAGTATATCCAGCAATTCCAGGTTCTGCAGGTACCATTCGAAAAGCAGCGAGCTCGATTGCCTTGTTTCCAATGTCTCAATAAAATAAAGGATCCCTTCCGGCATCATCTTTTTAAAGAGGGAGATGACTAAAGCATTCTTGCTGGCATCAAAGGCGACTTCATCAAGAATACTTGCTAGTTGAGCGCATAGAGAAAATATGTCTATGCCTTTCAGGGCTTCTTTAGCCGGTTGCCTCCTCCAGATAAACCCTCCCGAAGCGTTAAGGTCTTCTTTTAGCGTAGAGATGACCCTATAGATATCCCAATAATTGCTGAGTTCCTGTAAGCGAGAAATAATTGCCCCCGCATCCATTGCAAGCGATTCATAAGCTTGCTGATCATTTTCAACATGGAGCGCCTGAAGAAAAAGAGCAGTGATTCTTTTCATGTAAAAATCCGCAAGGTGCGCGGGAATGATCTTTATGATCTCCGACAAGGTAACGGCCGTATATATCTTTGCTTCCAGCTCGCTGCTTTGTAAATTCAAAAGATATTTATCCAAAATCTGCTCTGCAAGAGCGCTTTCATTTATTACAAAAAGTTCATTAAGGGTGGGTTTAAGATTTTCTATGACCCCCATAGCCAGAATGGTCCGGGGATCAGCGTTCAGGTATGTGTTGGCTCTCTTGATCACAGGATAGCGCAGAAAATCATGGGAATCGATAAGCCACGTAAAGCAGACATCCGACATCCCCAAATTTATCAGGGCATCTTTCAATTTTACGGCGATTGTTTCTTTTTGTTGGGAATCTTTCAGGCATACCTTGACCATTTCCCTAATATCCAAGATCGCTGTTATATGGCGGCGGTATTCATCAGTAATTACCTCCACCAGCACGTCCGGCGAGAAATGGGAGATCGATTTGGCAAAAAGATCTGTTTCCGCTTCATCGAAAACCTTTAATTTTTTGATGACCTTGGTCTCTTCTTTCTCGTCACCAACCTTAGCGCCACCTTCCTTCGGCAGGGGAATAGCCTCTCCGATAGCTCTTTTTATCATGAATTCCTTGATGAATTCCTTATGCAGCTGCCTCTTTTCTTCTTCGGAATAGACTTTTTTGTAGAGCACCTCATCGATATTTATGGCGTTGATCTTATGATCAAGGAGGATCTTTTTCCATTGTTCCTTTTTTTCCATCGATAGTTTGGGATTAGAAAGAAGGCCGATAAATGCCTTGATCTCATCAGCCAAGACAGTACGATGAAAAGTAATGCTTCCGATATTAGCCATGCTCATAATGGCAAGGATAGTCTTTGTAAGTATATCTTCCGACTGGAATGACCGATGGAGTTCCTGCCCGTTTATCAAAAGCTTGATATCTCCGGATGGACAGCTAAAGGTAAGTATATGGTGGGCCGTAAAAAATTCTTTAAAGCATCTGGCCAAACTATAGACCATCTTAGTGGTGATCTCATTAGGCATCTGGTACATCTGCATACTTTTTATCGCTGAATTAAAAGAGCTGATGATCTCCATTATCAGCGGCCAGGTCTCTTTTTTTATCGGCTCATGGCGCTCCTTCTCTTCCCGGTCGTTAATGGCATTTTCGATGACCTTTTCCGCCTCCACGCTTGAAAAAAGGTTTTCGATATAGACGACCGCCTGATGGGCATAGTTTTTTGTCTTAGCTTCAAGATTTGCCTTGTTGAAATGGAAGGCTAGCTCCGAGCTTATCTCTTCGGTATTATTCTTGAATTCATGCTCAAGGGTGGTAGCGATATCAAGGTGGATCTTTTTTTTCTGCTCGGTATCGATGCTCTCATAAAGAACCGAACGCAGGGAATCGTTATTGAAGAAAACCTCGTCTTCGGCCTGATTTTCTCCGAGCTTTAGGATATTTTTTTCTGAGACGCGGGAAAGGATATCCTGCAGGTGCCCGTGGTTTATTTTTTTAAGCTTAGAAAGAAAATCAAACTTAAGGTTACTCCCTATGCCGGAAACAGCCAAAAGCAATTCTTTTTCTTCGGCCCCTAGGTTTTGCAACTTGCTGATAAGCAGCTCCCTTAAGTCTCTTGGAAGCCGGCCTGTGTCAATTTGGAATACCCAATGAGGATATTGTAGATAAATGTTTTTCCTGTCCCAAAGGTATTGTATTAACTCGACAATGAAAAGGGGGCTGCCTTCGGTAGCGCCGAAGAGTTCGCTGGTGAATCTTTCAGGGATATCATGGCCGCTAAAAATTCCCTTTATGACTTCTCTGGTCTCTGCCTGGTCAAAAAACGGCAGGGTTATGTGGGGCACGATCTCAAACTCCGAGATCTCCGACAGCAGCGAATCAAGAGCTGAATCGCTATCGTGCGTTTTTGAAGACGGGTGGCTGGTGCTTCCTAATAGGACAAAAGGAGTCTGTTTTTTAGACAGGATTATGAAACTAAATATTTCTGAGCTTGCGGTATCGATCCAATCAAGATTGTCCACGATAATAAGCGGATTTATCTGGGTGAATATGCTTTCGCAAAGGTCCGCAAGCCCGTGGAATAGATTGAGCCTCACCTCGGCATCCCAATGGTTCACGTGAAGATGAGGCACAAATAATCTTTTTAATTTCGGCAACGCGGAGAGCGCGGTTTTTAATTTCGGCGAAAGTTCCGATACCGCCTTTTGGCATATTTCGACATGCTCGTATGCAAGGCTGCATATGATATCTTCCAACAGGCTGTAAGGTTTTTCTTTCTGCTGTTCGCCGCAGACAAGAAGGAATGTTTTTAAGTCCTTCACCTTTGCCCGGATGGATATCTCCTGGAGCATGCGGCTTTTGCCGCAGCCCACCACTCCATTTATGATAATAAGCTTATAGCTTTTCCCTCCAAAAAGAAACTTCTGGATCTGTGCTAATTCGTTTGCTCGGTCGACAAATGGCGCCTCAGCAATATTCTTTTGGATCCTTTTTTCTTCCCTGGTCTGGGCAAGGATCTCGTTGGCAAAGGTGAGCTTGTTTTTACCGAGCCTCTTTGATGAATACAGGGCTTCATCGGCTTTTCCTAACAGTTCTTCCTGGGTTAACCCGTCATGAGGGAATTCCACGATCCCTATACTCATGGTCAGGCTTAGGCTCTGCCTGGAACCAGGGAGGATGAATTCATAATTAGCGACATCCTGTCGTATCTTGTCCCATATGACGCCCACATTTTGCCTGTCGCAGTTTTTTAGGATCACCACAAATTCATCGCCGCCGTAGCGGGCAATTACCGCTTCGGTATTCTGCAATCCGCGCTCCAAAATCACCGCGAATTCCTTAAGCACGAAGTCTCCGCTTAAATGGCCGTAGGTGTCATTAATATCTTTAAAATGGTCTAAATCGGTAAGGATAAGATAAAAAGGGCTGGCGGCGCTATGGGAAAGCGAGAGTATCTGTCCGATACTCTCGCGAAAACCCCTGCGGTTATAATGCCCGGTTAATTCGTCAACTAAAATCAAATCTTTGATAATCATATTTTATTTACGAGTACGAGGATTTTAAGAAGATTCCCAGATCTCCGGCTACCTTTAATCAACAATTTTAGCGGTCAGAAACATCTCCACTTTCTTATTCTCCCCGCTGGATTTTCCTGACAAAAGCCCCTTCTTGGAGCGCCCCTTCTGGACCTGGGCTCCCCCTATAGCGACAGTATCTCCGTCATTAAGCATTACCTGAGTTATTATCGACCTCTCAGAAGGAGTGCCGGGTTTTTCCATACTGCTAACCGTTGGCCTTAAGACCACATTGATCGAGCCGTCATTATTTACGGTGGGCAAAACTTCTAACATACTGCCTATCGGCTCTCTTACGGGTGTTATGATCTCCGTGCCATTGCTGAATATTACGAATTCGGTACCGATCACCTCGTCAGTAGTGACCTGCAACGCTGCCGGACGATTGCTCAAAGTCCGCACCATCATGCTGGTGCGGGTGCTGGCCTCTTTGCTTTCCTTGATCAGCTCCACTATCGCCATAAACTTTCCCTGAGGGATGATGACCTGGTTGTAACTGACGCCGATATCCCGCAAGAATTTTTCGCTAGCCTCTATGACCAGAACTTTGATCTCTACCTGTTTCTCCCGGATATCTATGCCCTTGATCACCTGGGCAATGCGCTCGATATTCTCCGGACAATCAAACACGATCAGGCTGTTAGAGTTCTGATCAAAACTTACCTTGCCTTGCTCGCTTTTTAAGCTGTCCGCCACCTCAAACAGGGATTGCGCGCTTCCGTGCTCGATCTTGAGCACCTTGAGCTCAGGCTCGCAGGCATGACAAAGAATTACCGTAAAAGAAATTACCAATACGATAAAGCTAATTATTCTTCGCACGCATCCCCCTCATTCCCCCTTATGGATCTCCACACGATCCCTACCAGCTGCTTTGGCCCGATAAAGCGCGGCGTCTGAAATCCTGATCAGATCTTCTTTAACAAAATCTTTGCTGTTGCCGTCAAAACACCCAATGCCGATACTTATGGTGACCACGCCCTTACTGGGATTGACCTTCTTTGCGTGACTGAGCAATTTCTCAGCCAGAACTTTTGCGTTTTCTTTACGCGTATCCGGAAGCAGAATAACAAACTCTTCTCCTCCATAGCGAGCAGCCAGATCGACTTCTCTAGGAACACGCTTGAATACATCCGCAAGCCCCGTCAAAATCATATCGCCCTCGAGGTGACCAAAAGTATCGTTAAATTTCTTAAAATAATCGATATCTATCATCAAAAGCGAAAGCGGACTTAAATTCTTTTTAGAACGTTCTATCTCTTCTTCGAGCTTTTGCATAAAATATTTATGGCCAAACAAACCGGTCAGGCCATCGCGGATCGCCTCATCCAATAGCGTTTTATAATGCCGCTTATCTTTAAAATAGACAAAATTAACGATTTGACGCTCCAGCGGTTTGCTGAACTTTATGGCGGCATAGAAGAAAACAAGGATAGTGATACCGGATACGCAGGAAGCATTATAATAGTCAAGGCGCATTAGGCCTTGATACATCCTAACCAAAAAAATATGTAATGCCAGGATCAGTCCTACAAATACAAGTGCTATAAGTATAATTTTATCTGTTGCCTTATTCTCTTTTTCCATTTTTCAATTTCTCCCAATGGATCACTTCTTTCAAGCCTCTCTTCTGCGCGACATGGAAACTTTCTTTGGACTTAGGGTAGCCTAAAGCAACCAGGCTCACTAATCTATATGCGGCAGGTACATTTAATAATTCAGCTACTTCAGCGCAGTATGGTTTCTTGTCTCCGGCAACCCAGCAGGAACCGATGCCTAAGGAAGTCGCGGCAAGCAAGATGTTGCAGGTAGCGGCGCATCCGTCTTCCAGATAATATTTTGTATCGGCGCAGAATACCGCGATACAGGCTTTTGCCTGGGCCAGGAACCTTGCGTTCTCCGCTAAATCACCTAGTTCTTTTAAGGTAAGCGCCTGGGTAATTACAATAAACTCCCACGGCTGGACATTCCTAGCGGTGGGGGAAAACCTGGCCGCATCAACAATCTTTTCCAAAACATCTTTTGATATCTGCTCGTCTAAATATTGCCTGACACTTCTTCTTGTTTTAAGGATTTCTAAAGGATCCATCTCATTCGCTCCTTTTCCAGAACGTCCCCTTATTCCTTCAATTTAAATTCGAACGGTTTTGAGAAGACGAGCTCCGGGACGCCGGTCGCCGAATCGATTTTCCCATCCCGCAGATAAAACTTTACCGATATTGCGCGTTCATCAATATCGACTACCGCGGTATAAAGCGTCCTTAGCGGCAGGGCGTGATACCCCCCTTCAGTCGCTTCGTTGACACAGCCATACACCAGGCTCATAGCGTGTTTACCGTCCTCAATGGAATATTTACCGACGTGGCCCCGCACATATTCATCCAGCCTGCGGTAGCGGTTAAAAGTATCATACTCGTCCTCAGGCGCTTTGGGAAATTTGTCAACCGTCGGATAATCGCAAACAGAGTGGTTAGTTATCAGCTGAGGTAAGCCATCATTATCCAGAAAACGATCACTGAAATCCTTAGAAAACCGTTCGTAAATGAACGACCTGCCGGAACTGTCCATGACCATAAAGTGCGTGGGCAAGAGTGTCACAGATATCTTGTTGTTTAAAATAGCTTCTTTTGCCTCCTCCACCGTCGCGCAGGTATCCACGATAAGCCGGATGGCCTGACTCATATTCAGTCCGGACTGCCGGGACAGATCCTTCATTATACGCTCCATCCCGTACGTGTCGTCTTCCAGCATCGCAACGCTTAACCCTTTTGAGTTGACCGCGTCAACATGCATATTGAGCAGATCCAGTGCACCGATCGCAATAGAGGGGTATCCTTTATCCGGATACATTTCTATCACAAACATACGCGATAAAAAATCCCCCTCGCCCGGCAGGCGCTTGGCGTCCATGATCTCGGACATGCTCGCCAGGTAGTAATCCCTGTTTAAAACGTAAAAGTTATGTTTGTTGGCGGATATCCGCGCGGGAAAAAAAGCCGCCGAGCATTTCGGCGCGGGCATGCAATAATATAAACTGCTCGTATCGAGATCGGTATCCTCTAAAGAGAGGCCGTAGGAGCGCGCTACACCTTTCATGCGTTCCAGCAGGATGGGATAATTCCTCTTCATGTATTCAAGCCGGGCCTTAGCGTAGATAGGACTGGCGTATTTCACCAGCGAAGCCTTGTAATCTTTTTGCGCGATGTCAGCCAGCGCCCTGCCGATCTCCTCATTGGACCCTTTAAGCACTATGTGGCGGACCTCCATATATTCACCCGGCCCCTTTTGAAGGATCACCTCATTCTTGAGTATCACGGGGTCCGGCTTTGGAGCGGCTAAAAGGGCTTCGGCAGCAGCAATAGTGATGATAACGGCAGCGCTCAATAGATAAACTATCTTCATTTTCATCTTCTCCGTGGTTGCGTCGATAATTCCCATAGTTTCATACCCTCGCAGTATTTAGAGAAGTAAACCAGCTTACCATTCTCAAGCGGAAACTCTCTACATAACCTTGGCCTATTATTATACGCTTTACATTTACCATTCTCCCCAAGGAACATGCACTTTTTAATACCATCACTTGTATCATATGGGAATTGTTTTGCAAAAGGATAATGATCTTTTCGCTTGAATAGCTTAATGTCCAAGGATCGCTCTAACTTTTTACCTTCCTCTTTTTCTACATAAACTCCGTCTTCACAACATTTACCGCACTGAAAACACGTTATCATCTTATTACCCATCCTCACTTATTCTTCAGTTAAAAGCCGGAACCCCTTTAAAACACTGTCACAAACCATCTGTACAATATTACGGAAATCTCCCGAATCCGCCTTACCCAATGCCATATAATATTTATAGCGGTCTTCGATTTGGATAATGGCCGGTGGAAAGCCCTTGCTCAGAAGCTGAGTGATCATAATCAGCCTGCCTACCCTGCCGTTTCCGTCAAAAAAAGGATGGATCGCCTCAAAATCATAGTGATCCCGGGCAATCTTTCCGACAGGGTCCGTTCCATAACGATTGATGCCCTTGATAATCTTCCCCATTTTTAGCGGGACCTCATGGGCCGAAGGAAGCGGCACTTGCGTATCCGTCAGATTCACAAAGCCTGTCCTGTATTTCCCGGGAAGCTTATCGTTAAAGTTATACATGACGATCTCATGCAGTTTCAAAATATAGCGCTCTTCGACCTTAAAACCCGGCCGTACTTCATTCAACAGAAACTCAAGGGCATTTTTATGGTTCACTGCCTCCAGCACCTCAAATAGCTCTCTTCCTTTTATTTTCTTGCCCTCAAATGCCATCTCGGTTTCTTTCCTAGTCATACGGCTTCCCTCGATAGCATTTGAATTGAAAGTCGTCTCAAGCAGAAATTTTTCTCTTATCGCTTTATTTGTCTTTAAGATATTTAGCGGATTTTTGAGGCCTTTCCTCAGGCCGTTTACCTCCTCCCGCATGTCCACATATTCCTTGAACAGCTGATCGATATCCCGCGACTGCGCGGGATGCGGGGAAATCCCCTTCTCCAGCCAGCGATATACTGTCTTATAGCTTACCTCCAGCCTGCGGGCAAGCTCCGAGCGCGACACGCCCGTCTCCTCGATGATGCGCCGCAGCTTCTCTTTGTCGCGTAATGGAAGATACTTCATCTGCTAAATGACATAGGACATATGTCCTATGTCTCCTCCTATATAAACTATACCATATGTCCTATCACTGTCAAGGACATTAAGGTTGCCCTAGGATTCCTTAAGATCTTCGTTTTTATTGGAAATTATAATGTTTGCGCACAGGTTTTTTTATGTCCCAAACGCAGGAAAGGCCTTTTGGAAAAATCACAAAATCCCCCTTACCGAAGCTTACCTTCTTTCCATCCTTAGGCTCGACCTCGACTTCACCTTCCAGCAAATAACATTCCTCCACAGAGTCATAATGCCAGTCAAACCGCGATACCTCTTTTGTCCAGATAGGCCATGTGAAGACGCCCATCTTATTAAGCTCATCCTGCCCAAGTTTTTGTACTTTTATCTCCATTTAACCGGCTCCTTTCAATGTCTCACCAGGATAAATACCAGCGTTATCACAGATACAGCAAACAAGAATAGACCCATTATTTTTGTATTAAGGATCTCTTTAGACATAGATACCGGCTCAATACGCCAATTTATTTTCTCATAAAACTTTCTCTGAATTTCAATGGCCCGGGAAGGATTAAAAAATATACGCAGCCCGACAACTATGCCAATCAGAGAAAGTAAAATTGATATAAGCTTCATTTCTGCCTCATCCAAATTATTCCATTTCGCTGCCTGCGGCAATAAGATACCCTCTTGCCCTCTCGGCTAGCTTATAACGGTTAACTATATCCCAGAATGCCTTGCTGTGATCGGGCACTGCCAGGTGCGCCAGCTCATGAATGACTACATAATCCCTTACCCACTGCGGCATAGCGCTGATGCGGTGGGAAATACGGATGCATCCGGTGCGGTAATTGCAACAACCAAACTTAGAGTTCTGGTCAGTCACGTATTCAATGGAATTGATCTTAAGCTTATTCTCAAAATACTGCAGGTTAAACTCCTTGGCCCTAGTTAACAGATACTGGTGTATGTTTAACTCTTCTTTTAAATGCTTTCGCTCAATTCTTGCTTTAAGCTCAGCGACAACCTTCTCTAAACGGCTCTCCGGGATATTCTCCGGAGCTCTGACCACAAGAATATCCTTGATCATGCGCGCGCTTACAGTGCGCCTTCTTTTTTTGCTTCGCAGTATTTTAATCGCGTTTATTTGCATATAACTGACCTTCCCCACTCCTTTATTTACAGCCTCAAAAAAACTATAGTTTAGACCCGGAAAGAAGTTCCCTTGCTCCATTCTTATCTTGAATATAAACTTCCGGAATAAATTCGATCGAGTCAGGGATTAGCTTGGCTATAACCGCCTTTAACCGCGATTGTTGTAATTCGTTTTTAGGATCAAACACGGGATTCTGACTAAGATCGTTCAATAAAAGGATCAGCGGATCATGCGCATATACATAATCTCCCAAAAGCTGCTTAATAAGCAGGTCTAAATAATCCGGTTTGTCTTTGTAAACATTTACCGCGGTCTTAAAGGTGATCTTTCCCCAATCAACGTCTAAAGTTTTATGAATAAGCGCATAGGCAGAAGAATACTTGATCATCTTCATCTGCCCGGCAGCTAATTTAGCGGCCGTATTAATAATGACCGCAGTAAACTCAGAATGCTTGAAGCTCTTGATTTCCTTGTGTATATCAATGGTCAGGAGATCAAAAATAAAGGCTCCCCGCACGCTGGAAACGGCATTTATGGTGCTACGCTTTACAAAATCCTCTACCGCGTCCCAAAGAATCAACTCGTCCTGACGGATAAAATTCAATGCCAGAATATCGCAGGACTGCCCCTCGCGGATGGCTTTATATTGACGGACCTTATCCTCATCCTTACCGACATAAGAGACCTCATCAAACAGCGGCATATGCTGAAAAAGATTTGAATTTTGAAATCCGGAATCGATTAAGTTCATATCCTGTTCCCTTTTATATTTGAGATTGTCATTTTAGCTGCGATTGGTCATTCACCTTTAGCTGCAAAAGGTCTATATTACCGCTATTCTTTTTAAAAAACGGCTCCATTGTAGGGGCCATGATTTTTTTATAAAAAATAAAAAGCCCCCAGAGAATAAGTCCTATCAGAACTATTTTCTTCATCTGCTTCCCCTTTTATTTGAATACGAAATCAGAACCGCCCCTTGATTTAAATTTTCTTCAGATGGAGCGGGCCTTGGGCAATGAGTAGGAAAAAAATATACCGATACCCCAGACCAAAAGTCCCATGGGAGAGAACATTGACTTAAGGACATCAGGGTTAAAAGGAGAAACAAAGAACCATTGCCCTTGATAACCGGGAAATTCCGCCGCATGATCGATCACGTATTTACGCGCATAATAAAGCACAAGAAAATACTGGGAGACAAACAAGGTAACCACCGTTATCCCGGCGCTTATAAGCTGCAAAGGCGCCCCCCTCTTCTTTCCGGACCCCCAGATCACCGCGTACCCGATAAGAAATCCCACGCCTATCGCGACGTATCCGATCTGATAACCGGTCAACACCGCAAAAACAGACCACAGCACCCCAGCCACCAAGGCGGCTACCGCTCCCGATATCGCCCCCATTACCAGATTAGGATTTTCGGTCTCCTCCCTGAACTTCTGTTCCGCGATTGCTCGGCATTTCTCGCAAAGATAAACGGTCTGCCCTTTCTTGCCTTTATACGTATACGCCTTGGCCGCGGCAAGCTCCAACTGACACTGGCCGCATTGCACTTTTTCTTCGGCCTTTTCTCCGATCTTTATCTGAAAATTTTCGTTTTCCCTGCCCTTATCTGCCATAGCCGGCTCCTTTCATAGTCTCAAGATTCCTGATCCTCTCTTCAACAGGCGGATGAGTCGAAAACAGCCTTTCCAAGAGGTCTGTTGATTGGGCGGGATTTGAGAAATACAGGTGCGCCGTAGTCACTCCTGCCGAAGGCAGCGGCCTCAAATCCCTGCGGATCTTATCAAGCGCGGACGCTAACGCGCCCGGCTTATGGGTCCTCTGCGCAGAACCGGCATCCGCTATAAATTCCCTCCTGCGAGAAATCGCCAACTGGATAAACATAGCCGATATCGGAGCAAGAAGCGCAAGGACGAATCCGGCTATCGCAAGGGCCCCGGAACGGTCCTTGTTATCAGCGTTGCTAACGCGCATACTGTACCAGTACATATCCGCCAATATGCTGATAAACCCGGCCACCATGGTAATGATGGTCATCAGGCGCATATCACCGTTGTCAATATGAGTCAGCTCATGAGCCACGACCCCTTCCACCTCATCGGGAGAAAGTTTTTCCAGAAGCCCCCGGGTAACCGCTACCACCGAATGCTTCTTATCCCTTCCGGTCGCAAAAGCGTTCATGGAATCGTTATTAATAAGGTAAAGCTGCGGCATAGGAAGATTGCTTTTGCCGCAAAGCTTCTCGATCATGGCAAAGAGCTCGGGAGCCTGCTCGCGCTTAAGTAGTCTTGCGCCCGACATCTTGACCACCAGGCGGTGCGAAAAAAAATACGCCATAAAATTAATAACCGCAGACAATAGCAGGAATACCCCTGTCCCGGTCAGGCCCCAGTGAAAGAAATACGACAGCGCTGTCCCCAAGGTGCCCAGGATAAATGTCAAAATCGCCATGCAGATAAAGATCTTAAAATTGTGGCCTTTGATAAAAGAGCTATAGGTCGTTTCCATGCGTTCTCCTTTTCAAAAGGTTAATGACATCATTTATGCTCTATTTAATTTTAACATAGCTGTCAGCCTAAACAACGGTTATTTCAATCCAGCCGATGGAAAAGCCGCGCAATCACGCGCGGCTTAATCTGTAAAATCAGAACCGTCCCTTTTATTTTATGCGGCAGGCCGGCTTTATCCCTTTTTTCTTGTAATACTGCTGGTGATATTCCTCTGCCGGATAAAACTCTCCTGCCCGGACTATCTCGGTGACGATCTTATCTTTATATTTCTTTGATCTATCCAATCTTTCTTTGGACTCTTTCGCCAGCTTTTCTTCTTCGGGCGTATGGAAGAATACGGCTGAACGGTATTGCGAGCCCCTGTCTGGGCCTTGCCTGTCAGGCGTAGTCGGGTCGTGTATGCTCCAGAAGACATCAAGCAGTTTATCATATGATACTACCTTCGGGTCAAAGACGATCTCGACTGCCTCGGCATGCCCGGTTTTACCGGAACAGACGTCTTTATAGGTAGGATCCGGAAAATCTCCTCCGGTATAGCCGCTGGTCACCGAGATCACTCCTTTGCCGATAAGCTCGCTAAACGCCGCTTCCACTCCCCAGAAACATCCCGCGGCAAAAGTCGCTTTTTCGTATTTTGGTTTTTCTTTGACTGCAAATCTTAGTGCCAGGGCATTGATACAGTATCTTTTGCCCGTAGGCGGCGGGCCGTCGTCAAAAACATGCCCCAGGTGAGCCCCGCAGCGGCTGCACTCTGCCTCC
This sequence comes from uncultured Planctomycetales bacterium, assembly GCA_964354795.1. GTDB lineage: Bacteria > Omnitrophota > Gorgyraeia > Gygaellales > Profunditerraquicolaceae > JAPLLR01. Next base: position 87,994 of record CAYHBB010000014.1, read on the forward strand.
ACCCGATGCATGCCCATACTATTATCGGGCAAAAGCTTTATATTCAGCTCAGAAACCGGCTGCCAAAAGCTGGGCCATCCGGTTCCGGATTCAAATTTTTCATCATATCTGAACAGGTCCGTGCCGCAGCCTGCGCATTGATAAATCCCCTTTCCTCCTTTAGGAGGAAGCGGGCACTGGACGCTAAAGGCGGCTTCCGTGCCCTTAAGCCGCATGATCCGGTATTGTTCGGGAGTGAGGATCTTTTTCCACTCCTCTTCAGTCTTATTGATCTTCTCAACCTCCTCGACTTTTCCGGTCGAGGCGTTGAATATCTTAACCATTTCTTTTGCGGGCTCCTTCATCCTGCCTCCCATAATTATCGGAAGCAACAACAATGCGACTACAGCGCTAACGCGGATATTCATCGTCCGGGATTCTTAGTAAGAAAACTAACCGTCACTTTTAGTGCTCTTCTTATGGATTGATCTTTACTTTTACTGCGCCTTTTCTCCATTATAACTCTAAATAGTCCCGCCGCAAGTCGAAAACATACTTGCCCAACTTGAGGTGACAAATTGGCACCTCAAGTTCATCAACCATCAGGCATGCTGAGTTTGCAAGATTCTCTTGTGGAGGGGAATGACTTCGAGTTTTACCGTGAAACCGATAAACAACAAAACTCTTTCCAGGGTAGCAATATTGCTAAATTCGCCATTCTCGATCTTGGATATATGCTGCTGGGTAACACCCGCAATTTTAGCCAGATCTCCCTGATTAAGTTTATGCTTTATCCGATACTCTATGATCGGTTTTACAATAGCCAACTTTTGCTCTTCCAGCTCCTGGAGCTCCTTAAAATAAGGATCTTTTAACTTTTCCCGCAAATGTTCTTCGACTCTCTCAGTTTTCATATCGCACCTCTTTAATTTTTAGCCTGTAAAAATGTTTTTCTTCTCTCAATAGCAATCTTTAATTCTCTTCTTGCGATTTTGCCTGTTTTCTTGATAAATCCGTTCGTAAAAATTACCTGGTCATACTGAAAGAAGAAATATAGGACTCTGATATTTCCCTCTATGCCGGTAAACCTCATCTCAAATATCCCCTCATCCACATACTTTGCGTGCGGAAAAGGAAGCTTATGCCCGAATTCTTCCAATAACCCGCATACAAAGAAGAACTTTCTCTGCGACCGTCCATCCAAAGAATCAATGAATTCTTTGACCGGAGCCTTCCCGGTTTCGGTCCTGAAATATAAACATGCATAAAGAGCCATGATATCGTTTGCTCTCAATTAAAGTATACAACTATTTAGTTGTATTGTCAAGAGAGCATTTCAGTAGTTTCTCGAGTTTATGGCAATAGTTAGTTAGATTTAGAGGCAAATTTTGCTCTTTGACATATGCATGGTAGTCTACTTAAGAATCTTTAAGGAGGGCTACCATGATAACCGATTCGTTAAAAATAAGGCTAATCAAGTTTAAAATACCCAGGTATGTTACTTGCCCTTTTTGTGGCAAGAAACAACCTTTTAAAAAGAAAAGCGAGCATTGCAAATTGGTTAAGGATATAAACCTTAGCCAGCCAGTTATGCTTAAGGTAAGAGTAATCTATGCTAAATGCAAGAATCCTGCATGTCAGCATAATAATTTTATGCTTCCTACTCCTGGATTTGAAAAATACCAGAAGGCAAGCCAGAGATTAAAAGATGAAGTGATCACCGGAATCATTAGTGACAACTCTACGTGTCCAAGAATATCGGCAAGATTGAATCGTACATTTAATACCACGGGCTCTACAGCAACTATCGACCGCTGGAAGCATGAGGCCGCAGATAAATTAAGCTTTAAGGAAATAATCGCTCGGCTTAATTTTTCAGGTATCCTCTGCATTGATGAATATAAGCCTAAAAGGGCTTCCGGGTATGACCTGATAGATTCAGACTCCAGGACCTCAAGGATACTCTATTTGGAAAAAGCCTACGGTTTGGGCCGCGGCATTGTCAAAGAGCATTTCCAGACGGTAAAAGCCCTGGGAATCAACCCTTGGGCTATCATTTTTGATATGCGGGCCTGTTTTCCAAAAGCGGCCAAGACGGTATTCGGCAAAGACATCATTATCCAGCATGACTACTTCCATGTGATGAAAACAATTCACTACCACCTGAACCGGGCAATGGCCGAATACAGAAGAATCCTTAAAGGAGTAGGCATGAATACTTTGGATATTTGGTTCGCCCGCTGGATCATCCTAAAGAATATGGAGCGCTGGTCTGCCAAAGAACGCGCAATCATAGAAAGCCTGTTGTTCAGGTATAAAGGCACCACCATTGAAGATATCCTTATCCTGAAACAAAAAATAAGGAATATCTTTCTTCTATCAAAGAGCCAGGCCGAAGCATATCAGAAGCGCGATGAGCTTACAAAAGAAAACTGGCAGATAAAGAATCAACACTTTGCCAATATCATCAAGTTTTTGAATACTTCTTACTTCAAGTATATGACTACCTTTTTGGATCATCCGGAAATACCAAGGAGCGGGAATTCAGAGAACGTTATACGCACCTGGCGGCAGATGGAGAAAGTACGTTACGGCTTTAAATCTGACAAGGGCCGTATAGATCATTTAAAACTCTATCAGCTGCAAAAGTACCTAAAAAATGAAATTTAGCCTAGTGCACAAAATTTTGTCTTAACTCATTCATAATTATACTTTTAGGTAAATTACGTGCCATAAACTTGAGAAAGCTTCGTATCTTTGTCATATTTGCCACCTCCTACTCTAATAGACGTAAAAGGTAACAAAATCTAACGAAAATATTTGGGATTTTTTAAGGTGGGGACAACTGTTACGGAAGGCGTTAAGGATTAATTTTTACTTCTTTACCGCAGTGGGGACAAATGCAGATTCCTTTTTCCTCATCGACCCACTCAATAGGCCGATCGAGATAAATCGAAGCTCCGCACGCAGGGCAAACTTCACTATTCATCATCTCATCCCCGCCCCCAAGAAAAAAATCATCAAGCTCGTCGCTCATTTTTAAACAAAACCGTTGCCTTTATTCTTCACCTTCAATAAATACAGAATTAAATCTTTTAATGAATTCCTTCTGGAGATGATTTTTATCTTTCTCTACATCTTGAATATACTCTTTAAAAGCATCTTTGAGATCTTCGAATAACCTTTTAACACTCACGAAATAAAGCCCTTCTTCTTTCCTGAAATAGATATCCCCATAACCAAAGCCTACTTTTCTTATAGCTAAGCTATGAGCTAAACCACAACGATATTCATCGTAAAGCAAATCTGCAAAACTACCTATGCTTTCATAAGAACATTTAAGATATTCTTTATCTTTGTCTAAATATTCTTTTACTAATTCTCTAAAAGTTCTCCCATTATCTTTCTGACCAGTATAAAAACCACTCAAAAGACAAATTCCAGCACATATTGAAAGCATAACAATTGTATATATAGAAGTATTTTCACTTTCAAGATAGCTTCCAATTTCTTCTCTGCCAACTATTTGATTAATTCCTTCAATGGGCTTGAATAGTATCTTATTATATCGATACTCAAACCATTGAATTCTTCCCGCAACAGATAGATTTATTAACTTTCCATAGTCATGGTCTACAAATCCTGAAAAATCTTTTCCATCAATTTTTATTGCCATTTTTTATCAAACCGGGATCGTTCCCCAAAGTGACACTTTTTTTAAAAATCAGAATCGTCCCCTTTATTTACCGGATTTATTTGCGTTATCTTTATCGCTCCAAAATAAGCTGTGCTTGTTTAATCACTTCCCTTACTTCAATTGCCATATCAGATTGGTCTGATCTATCTACTAAATGCTTTCTCAGCGATTCTAGAGCTATTCTCGCTGATTCTTTAAGAATTTCATAGCGATTCCCAAGTACTCCAAGGGAAATTATTGCCGCTTCTTGAGATGCCAAACCAACTGGAAGATTCAATATACAAGTATCCTTTATTTCTTTATTTACTTCTTCTGCATTTTTCCCAACAATCAACTCTTTCTCAAACATTTCCTCAATAAATTTTTCAGAAATTTCGCTCCCAGCTCGGCCATGAGCAATCCACATAAGTTCTGTAAATAATTTAGAAATCTTTACATCTATTTCGGCTCTGCTACTATCTTGCGATCTAATTTCTGATAATACTCTTAATCTATAGTTTAGTATACCAATCCATAATACTACGGCGCTTGAAATTAAACTTATAACGATTGATCCTGTTCTTAACCACTCTTGGATTATTAAATTCGTCATAATCCCCTCCTTTTGCTTCTCGCTTTTACGGGACGATTTCTAAAGTTTTACAGGATGCTACCTAAAGGATCACTCTATTTTGAAAGGCATATCGCAATAACTTATTACCTCAATACTTACAATGCCCTAGCCTGGCACCTCGGGGAACGTCCCCAATTCCTCCGGTAATTTCTTAGCTCCTCTTGTTTTACACACCAAGATTCTGATTCTAAATCTCTGCAAAGCCAATTTCTTTCAAATACTCATAAGTAGGATCGTAGAACTTAGGATGACGAGTAGGGTCTTCCGAATCGCCTGAAGGCACTACAATTACCATCCCCTGACGCGCACGGGTCAAAAGAACGCGGTAAGCATTCTTATGATAATGCTGCCGTTCGACCTTAACTATGTTATTCCACCGGTCTCCAGTGAATGATCTATGTTCCCACCCTCCTTGAGAATATCTGAAATCAGCATCCCAGGTTACACATGCCCAATCAAGTTCTAAACCCTGAACATGGAATTCTGTTGCAACATCTTCTAGATAATAAGAAGACCTTACATCTTCTTTTCCATTCAAGAACCAAAGAGTAGGAAGAATTGGTGATTTAATATCTATAGCATATGGTTTTAACCGTTCAGCCTGAGAAGACACCATAATTCCATAGCGCTCTGATCCACGGGCCTTCTCTCTCAACCACCGTTTAGCTTTTCCTAAATCTCTAGTAATTACTATTGAATATTTGTCCCTTACTTTACCAAGGGTGTTTTTAGCACTATTAATATCGAGATCGAGCAATTGCTTAACTAGCAAAGAAACATGTTCGGCTCGAAATGAACGCATCGACACCGCAAGATGTAATTCATCCTTATAAACTACATTGGGGCGCGAAGAAATTTCATTTAATATCTCACCTGCCCCATATTCACTATCCATTAGTCGAGAAGAAATATAAATATGCCAGCCTGGGAAAGAGCGATTAAGTGATGCGATCCACTCAGTAATTCCCGCCTCTCCAGTATGTATCTCCTGTCCCCCACCAACCAGACAAACAATAACAGCCCAATCTCGATGACGATCAAGACAAGAAATTAGGAACTCTGGTTCAGACTGATTAAAATTTGAATTATTCTTCTTCCTGCGCATAAAACTAGATGTTTGTTTAAGATCCCAAGCTCTTTGCGCTTCATCAAATAAAGCAACATGTTCGATTGGAGGTGATTTGGTATCGATTAGACAGTCGTCGCGAAAATGATGGATATTTTGAATAAACATCTTAACTTCGCTCAAAACCTCGCCTTTTTTAATTTTGTCTCCACGCTCTTTTACTCTACGAACCTTATCCCGAGCTAATGCCTCGCGAAGAATCTCGACAAGTGGACCGTTTCCAGAAAGATAAACACTATATAGGTCATTTGCTTTATCAATGTGCGTTGTTGCTATATTGAGACCAACCAATGTTTTACCTGCGCCTGGAACTCCAGTAACAAAACAAATTGATTTGTGTGAATTTCTCTTTGAAAGTTCTATTATCTGAGAGATTAAATCTGATGTTTGATGAAGGTTGATGGCGCCAGCATCACTACGAGAAATATCACCAACTGCATGACCGTTATAGAGCGCCATAGCAGCTTCAATAATATTTGGGGTAGGGCAATACCGCCCATTTTCCCAGCGCTCACGGTCAATATCTCCACCTTCCGCAAAATCTAAAATATCTTTAATTGTTTTAGCTAATAAATCAGTATTACATTTAACTGGGAAAAGAAGTCCGTCATTTTGTGGAGTTGTAGCAATAATAGGACGCAGTCTATTTGCTTTAGTAGCTATAAGTACCGGGGCTATGAATTTATCGTGGCTTGATTCATGGAAATTCTTTAGATCTAGAGCATAATCACAAACCTGATCTATGGCGTATGCAGAGAATTCACTCTCTCCTATTTTGAATTCGAGCACAAAAATTACTGGTCCAATCAAAAGCAACACATCAATCCTCTGCCCCATCCGGGGTATAGAGTATTCAAAATAGATTGTTCCATTAAAAGACAATAATACTTCACGAAGAATATTAATCTCTTCTAGCCAAGCATCTCGCTGAGACTGTTCTAATGGAAATTCGTTATCCATTGCTAGTCTACCAATAATCTCCTCAGAAGTAGACTTGCAGAAGTCTTTTATCGAATTTGAATAATATGATCTATTCATATAGATTATTTTCTATTAAAACTACCTTTTTAGTTTAAAGGACCGCTATTAATTCTGCTACAACTCGGAATTCGATCGCTGGAACATCTTCTAAGACAATATCTTTAAAATCTTTGTTATCAGGAGAGAGAATTATTTTCTTATGCACCCATGTTCCGTCAGGAAAGAATTCCTTCTCGCTTTTATAACGCTTTATTGTAAACTGCCTTGTAGTCTCAGGATCAGAAATTAAATGGCACTCCACGATTACAACTAACCCATTCCTAGTCCCACCCTTATCAAAACGGAATACGCAATAGCTTCCATCAGGGATATTCGGCTCCATTGATTTACCAATTACTTTTGCAACAAACATATCTTTATTCAAAGCTCTGGGGATGCCCGCCTTAATCCAACCAATTGGCTCTTGCTCAACCTGAGTTTCTTTGCCGAATGAAGTTGCAACTGCTTCAAGCGACAATACGGGAAGATAATCTATAAACTGCAGATTATCTGGTACCACTGAAACTAGCTCATTAGACTGCCCTACGCTCTCTTTAATAATATCAGTGAACATCAGAGCGCCATCTTTATTCTCAATTTTGGATTTAAAGAACATTTCTGTTTCTTTATCCATAAAATACAGATAAACCCCCCTATGGGCACGCGACATTAAAACTCGGTAAACATGCTTAAAATGATTTACTAATTTAGGATTCTTCGCGGTGACTTGCTTATCGAAAGAATTTGACGGTACACTAACCCAACCTTGATCTTTACGCCAAACAAGATCATTACCAAAAATTACCCCTATATAATCAAATTCAAAACCTTGAGCTGTGTAAACTGTGCCAACTTGCTCCATACCACTAGGATAAGTAGCCCATTTCCAAAACTCATTTTTCTTCTCCCAAGGCATTTTGAAATCGCCGATCTGCACATCTTTTACTAATGAGCCATCAGGATTTGGATCGCTCCATTTCCAACAAAACCCAGCTACGATTCTTGCTGAATTTTCTTTATGCCTATTTTTCTCATCAATTGATATCTTTAAATCTTGAGGAGTACCAAAGATTTTAAACTCCATTTTTGCATCAAAAACATTAATGTCAGACTCCCTAATCTCTAACATCTTATCTAGCCACTGTAAATAAGCGTCTGAACCCGAACAACGGAATTGGGTTCGAAGCTCGAATTCCGCAATATCGGTATCTTTTACACCAAGCTTAGCGGCAGAACATTTAATCAATTCAACGCTACCGATCTCTTTCGGACGAACAATCTGAAACTCATCTATAAAAAATATTGATAGCTTGGCTGGCTTTATAAGATCATCCACCTGAGGATTTTTAGAACGGAAGTTATTAGGCACTCCATAATCATTGCTATCCAACCTAATTCTATGGGCTTCATCACAGATAAGGACATCAATTTCATTTTCTTTATGTTTAGTAAAATTAAAAAAGAATTTGAAGAGATTGGCTGCCCTACGCCCAACAATCTTTCTCAATGTATTTGTAAATGCAGATGATCCAGTAGCGTGATATACAACCTTACCTTGACGCATTAGCTCACCCATAACTTCTAATGCTATTACTGACTTTCCAGTCCCCGGGCCACCTTTAACGATAACTATGGATTTTGTTTTTTTATTACTTAATTGCTTAGCTTTATTGATAATAGCGTTATAAGCAGCAATTTGATCATCAATAAGTGTAAATATTTGCTGCTTATGGATCATGTCCCCGGTGTGATCCAAAAGTCTTTTGGAAGGACGAACAGGGCTATTGAGAAAACGGTTAAATACTTCTAACCCATCACTATTCTTTAATCTTTCCTGTAAATAAAGACCCAGTTCTCTAACATCTTCCTTGAGGAAAAGAGGAAAAGTCTTGGTAAATCGATGAAATTTTGGAAGAGAAAGTATATTTTCTTTTTGCTTAGAATAATTATGGCAATATGTACAAGAATTAAGCTGGACAGAATCTTCATTACTAAAAACCAATAGGAAATCTTGCAAATCAAAATGATATCCTTCAACCTGCAAGCATGGATGGGCAACTTCCCTCTTGCCAAAGAAATCTAATATTATATTCCCCTCATTTTCACAATCATAAACATGCGCATTTGACCATTGCTTTAACTCCATTAAAACGACTGAATCTCTATTTGAATTATTCTTTCCAAACACCAATACATCAATACGTCGTGTAGAATATGGTAATTCATACTCGACAATTATTTTATTGACAGATAATTCTGAATACGTAACCGCATTATTTAGAAAATTAAGTGATTGTTGCCAAGAACGATATTCTGAATCTGAAGGCGTTCTCCTATAATAAGCAAGAAAATTATCCCTAAGCATATCTGCAATACGATTATGTATTACATCGCCTGAGAATTCTTTAATTGTGCCTTCGTAAAGCCTCATAGCTTATTGTATTTTGTATGCCTTCCCTTTGCTTTCTCAATAGGATATTTCATTTCATTCTTTTTGAGTTTTTCTTCCATAGCATTGATTAAGTTAATCCCAAGATTATCAGCCAATTCAAAAAGATATAAAGCAATGTCTGCTATCTCGTCTTTGATTTCCGCGTGATTTTGTCTTGCATATTTCTCTACCTCTTCGGTGGTTTTCCATTGAAAATGCTCTAATAACTCAGAAGCTTCAAGAATTATTGAAACAGCCATATTTTTAGGATCATGAAACTGCATCCAGTCGCGTTCGTCTCTAAATTTCTTTATATTCTCTGTTATCTGCTGAGCTTCGTTCATATTATCTCCTTTGTAAATAAAAAACCCAGGTCTTCTATTCCCGGGTCATCTTCTAATTAATAAGCATCTTTTATTCAAAAACTTCATTGTTTTCCGTCCTAGAGTTAGCTAAATCGTATGTAAAAATTATACTACTAATAACTACTCAGTTCAACCGCAATTTATCGCTAGCGGCTGGCTTGGCTGTGATTTCGAGGGACGTGGAGGCAAGGAACGGGCACGGTTCCCGCATCCGGCTCCTAAATTAAAAAAAACGACTTTATCCATGGCCCGGATGCGGGAGAGCGACGCAGCCGGCCCGAGCGCAGCCGCGGCACGCTGGGCCGCGGCAAGCGTTCCTGAGAAACACAGACAAAACAGACGCGCCACAAGCGTCCCCGCGAGAAACAGTACAAGACAACACCCGGCCCTATCGCACCTTGGCATAAAGAATTGCCAAGTGCGCCCCTT